>NZ_JCAFSD010000002.1:0-627639 GCF_059368915.1 Stenotrophomonas sp. YJH_SMC_105-26
AGGTACAGCCGATCAGGCATCCCCGCACGGCGGAAACCCATTGATGGATCTGGAGCAACAAGCCCCTCTGTTGAGGGGCTGCCCCGACAGGGGCGGGGAGAGGCCGGCAAGGGGAGGGGCCCGAACGTTGCGCAGCAACGTCTGGGGTGAAGCGCGCGCAGCGCACTTCGCATCTCCCGCCAGCGGCTTCTGCGAGGTACAACCGATCAGGCATCCCCCGCCAGATAACTGAAAAAGGCTGCCCGAAGGCAGCCTTTTTCAGTTATCTGGCGGAGAGAGGGGGATTGTCGGGTGCATCCATGCACCCGATCCCGGTGCGCGCTGCGCCCCGGGACCCGCCTTCGGCGGTCCGGTTCTGCTCCTGCAGAACCGTCGAACCCCGGCAGGGCTTCTCTCGCCCGATGCTCTCCGCCAGCCAAATAAAAAAGCCGCCCAGAGGGCGGCTTCTTCATTTGTCTGGCGGAGAGAGGGGGAAACAGTACCTTGACCGTCCCGCCTAGCTCCGGAGGCGTCCACAAACCGGATTTGTGTCCTGTGGTGTGTCCCGGATGCTACCCAAGTTCGCACCATGATGCGAGCAGGGGTACGGCCTGGAGTTCGTCGGATTGGGCCGTCCTAAAGATCCCCGCAGGCGAGCCGCTATCTATGAGGGCCTCTAATCAATGGGTGTCTTTAGCTGGCGTCCTTGACCCGGCGGAGTTCTCGGTCGATGAGACGAGGCCGGTCTATGCTTGGCAACAGAGGGGTGGACTAGAAGGAAATACCGGAATGCAATTTCGGATGTGGTCAGCAGGAGTGCTTTTTCTAGGGTCGTATGCCCCGCTGGCCTTTGTACTGGCGGCGCAAGACATCAAAAAAGCGCTGTGGGGAGAACCCGTATGTGGTTGGAGAGGACAGTTTGATTGCGAACTTCAGATCTTTGAGCACCCTTGGGCATCCTTGGCAGCAATAGTGGTTACATCAGCCGCACTTTGGCTGACGATGTATTCCATGAAGGCTGTCCGACTGAAGGTCGAAGCTGAAGTTCTGTCCGCGAAGCCCGTTCCGAATGACCTGATTAATTATGTTTTCCCCTACGTTGTATCATTCATGGGGTTGAGTTACGGAGATCCACAGAAGTTGGCGGGATTCTTCGTATTTCTTGTCCTCTTGTTCTTGATTACGTATAGATCGGGGCAGATTCTGATGAACCCCGTATTAATTGCATTCGGCTGGCGACTGTATGAGGTTGATATCGTTGTCGGGGGAAACAGGGTCCGTAAGACCGTGCGCGCGCTGAAGCAGGGAAAGCTGCTGCCTGGCGAGCAGCTTATTGAGGATGTTCAGGAAGTATATTTGATGAGGGATCCATGAGCGATTTGGCATTGAATAGCCTCAAAGGATTTGACCTGGCTGGGTCAAAAGTGTTCCTTTGGGTTTTTAAGAAGAGCGTTGGTGCGAAGAAATTCAAGGCTTACTACATCAAGACGGATCCAGTCCTGGAGGATTCTCTCAAAGGGTTTGCGGAAAATGAGAGGGCTCGAATTAACGAATGGATTCCATATGGGCATCTCTCTCAGCCCACCGACGATGGATGCCTCACTATTGCTGTTGGTGATACCGACTTTCAGGTTCTAAAGGACCTAGTTGATGAGCCTGAGGCTGACCATGCGACTAATGATCTTAAGAAGCTCAAAGGCGCTGTCGGCTACCTGGTGAAGTTTGTGAAGGACGGGGAGACCCTCTACGCCACGCGGCGCACGCCGATGACTTGGAAGCCTGTCTACAAAAAGAAAAATGTGATTAATGCCATTTTTAAAAATGGACAGTTGTCCGCTGTAGCAGGTGATGAGTTCACCCTTGAGCCGCGATTTGACATCTTCGCCTTGGACGATGTTCTTCTGGTGTCGAACAAGAGGGGCTTTGAGTCAATGATGCAGTATCGCGCTGGTTACGTTCAGGCATTTGGCGAGCTCAAAGCCGAGCCGTCTTTCTCCGCTCTCTTTACAGATATGGCGCCATTGTTGGAATATGTCGGTGAGAACGGTACGCACTTGAAGAGGATGGCGGTCATCCAGGAAAAGTCCCTTTACTCTGACCCCAAATATCTCAAGGCGCTCAAGACCGTTGCGACGAAGCGGAAGTGGGGCGTAACCTTCGATAAGGCTGGGAAAATAATCCCGACTGCAGCGAATGCAAAGGTCATCATTACTCTCTTGCTTGATCACCGTCTTGTAAGTGAGATCACTGACATCATGTATGACGTTCCTGATGGCACCCCCGTAAAATAAGATGAGTGGCAGTAAAAAATTTTTGACGAACTGCATGGCATGGAGGTTGTGAAGTGAAGTTTGAAATCGGTCTGCTTATCTCAAATACACGGAAAAAGGCCGCTGAGGCATGGCGGAAATTCCATCTTGCCGCAAACAGGGTGGAGGAGGCTATTGACGGTGGGCTTGATACTATTAGTCTGCGCTGGCTTTCTCTGGTCTCGGTTGTGACCTTGGGTGCTGAGATTTATATTTTGGCTAACTGGGATGAACTTACTGGAAAAGGTGTCCTTGCGCCGACAAATTTGTTTTCAATATTTTTGATTGCATTCTTTTTCTCCGTCGGGTTGCGTAAGCGATTCAATTCCAGGTTGTGGACAATCATTGGGACGTTGGCGAGCCTGATGCTGTGGGCATCGTCCGTGTGGGTGAGCTAGTCGCCCCTCCTTGGCAAGGATGAGCATCCGTTCCTGGCGAGAGTGCGACGGCAGTAATGACCATTCCAAGCATTATTCCGACCGTGAGTATGAATGTAAACATAATATTTATGGCTAAATTCGATTCTTTTTTTTCGGATTTTCTCTCGGCTTCGTTCATTTTCTGTCTCGTTGGTTGTTTGAAAGCTTTTAATTGATTTATGGAAAAAGTAAAGGGGCGGGGAATGTTTGGATGGTGTCGCTACCATGTGCAGTTCGGCTCGCGCGCCATTAGATAGATTGCTCCTTTGCCTCTGTCCCAGTGGGAAAGGTGAAATAATTGACACAGACCCTTGCCGTTCCGAGTCTTGCCTGTGTTCAGCCAAGAGAAGGAGCAGGGGACTGCAGCCTATGCAGGGGGCACGAGGCTGTGGGGACTGATGCCCCATCCAAGGAGAAGGAAATGAAGAAGCTGTTGCTCACCCTAACCACTGGTGTCGCTCTGGCGGCCTCTTTTGCCGTTTCGGCACAGAGCCATCCGGTGAAGGGGCACTATCGCTCGGACGGTACCTACGTCCAGCCTCACCACCGTAGCAATGCGAATTCCACCAAGCTGGACAACTACAGCACCCAAGGAAATTACAACCCCTACAACGGGAAGTCCGGGACTGTAGATCCTTACAAGCCGACGCAGAGCAATCCATACGGTAGCCCCTACAACCAGCCGAAGACGCAGCAGCGTCGATCCGGTTACGGCTACTGAATTCTAGGGCCCCGCAGATGCGGGGCTTTTTTGGGGCGACGCGCTAAACGGCAATGGTGGCTCGCGTCAGGCCGTCTCTGGCTTAGGCGCCAGGCTCACCGACCACTGCCCATTCTCTTCCTGCTTGAGTGACAGGAGATCGTAGGTCTTCACCATGTTGAGAAGACCGGAATGCCCATAGATGCCAGGCGAGAAGCCGGAATCTGCTCGCTTCAGATAGGAGCCTAAGGAGTTGAGGCTAACCTTGCCCTCCGGGGTGCTACCGGCAAGCAGTGAAACAGCCTCGATGACGAACCGAGGGCGACGCTTCGGGAGCGGGGCGCTTCCTGTGGTCTTGGCTTCATTAGTGTGGTCAGCAGGGTGCGGCGGGTCCTGAAGATCTGGCGGCTCTGGCGATGAGGCTTCTTGGGCGGACCACTCGAAGAACTGATCACAGGCATTGCGCAAAGCATCGGGGGTCTTGGCTTCGCCGACGATCAAAACCGTGGCGCCGCGCTCTCGGAGCTTCCTGCAGAGGTAGGCGAAGTCGGAGTCGCTGGTCACCAGGCAGAAGATGTCGGCACGCTGATCGAAGAGCGCTTCCAGGGCATCCAAGGCCAGGGCGATATCGGAGGTGTTCTTCTTCGCTGCGTATTGGAACTGAAGGCACGGAGTGAAGGCCTGGCGAACCAGGGCCTCTTGCCAAGAGTTGCCCAAGGTAGTGCGATTGCCGTAGCCGCGCCGAAGCGTTACGCGCCCGGCCTGCGCAGCCATGAGGAGCGCGAAGTCCACGATTTCGGGGGCAACGTTGTCGCAGTCAATCATTACTGCGACGGCCGATTCTTGCGGTTGAGCCATGTTGACTTCCTTTGTCTCGAATTCGGATAGTGCTTTGCTAGGAGTGTTTCTCAATGAACTCTCGTAGCGGCATCCTTAGTCCATGCTGTTTCTTCCACCTAGACGGGTTCGCATCTCGGGCCTTCTGGGTAGCGGCTTCCCACTTGGAAAGCCCTCCAATTCCATAGCCCGGAAGCTCAGTGGGAAAGACGTATTGCATCATCCCCTTTTGGGCGACGCTTGGCGTTCGATAGATCAGCGGAGCATCTGCCTCGAAGCCTTCACCGGTATACCAAGTGAAGCTAATGATCGTTGCGTCTTTCGGGATAGCTGGCCATTCTGCGTATGCATAGACCGCACCTTCGGATTGCTCGTTCTGCCGCTCTTTTAGCAATGCTTTTTGCTCTTCAGAAAGCCCGGAGGTGACCACGGTGATCCAGATATTGTGGTCTTTCCACTCTTCCGGATGATGCTTGAAAGAGTCGAAGATGTCCTTGGCCTTACCATCCATCGGAAGGGTGAGCTTCGCACGAGCCTTCTGAATTCGCTCTACTCGATCTAACTCGGAGGAGTTGATTTGCTCGGCGCTAAGCCACAGATCCTCAAACCAGCTCTTCGCTCGCTGGATCACCTCCGTTGATCGTGTCTGGATCCCTAGCTCCTTCCAGTGCTTGTTCTCGAAGCCGACAATTCCCAATCCACCGGCTGATGCATTGGCGCTGCCAACGATCACCTCGCTGGCGCTAATGTAGGCCTTGGCATGCAGTCGTTCATAGGATTTCACTTCAACTTGCGGCATCTTCAGAAGCTTACGCACCTCCTTGATGTTCGTGGCGCCTTGGCTGATCTCCAGCACAATGCGCACTCGCCTTCGCGCTTTTTTGAGGCCGAGGAAGGCGCTTGCATCATGGCCCCAGAATGCCACTGCGAGGTCCAGGTCGCCGTCCTGATCGTTCACCCATTTGACCAACTCACTTTGATCTTCGATCAACTTCGTCATAACGTCCCTATCCTTGCCAGTGCTGACCTCCAGCTCGGCCGTCCAAGTTCAACATCGGCAACCGAGAACTGTTTGATCGAATCTATAGCATTTGGTAGACCTATGGATAGAACCTCCTCTTGTCCTTCAAGCAGCGCTTGAACTGCCCCTTGGCATAGACCGGAAGCACTACCGCAGGTCTGTATTTCTTCAAGGTATCTATCTGCTTCCTGCGCATCACGGCAGGCTTCTTGTGGAAGTAGGCCTCGTGAAGCACCGGCACGCGCTTGCTGACAGAGTGGCCCGTGATCAGAGCAATGTCTTCGTCCGCCACGTTCTGGTGGTGGAGCTCTGTGGCGATGGTGTGGCGGAAGGCATGGAAACCAACACCTCTCGGGAAGCCAAGGTCCTTCATGTAGCGGCTGAACTGGCTAAGCGCTGCCAGGCTATAGCGAGCATTCGTCTCACCCGTCTTACGGTTCACACCAGCGGATAGGTGTGGGAACAGGCGAGGGTGACCACAGTCCCTGATGTCATCCATGAAGTCCAAGAAGCCTGCATCTAGTAGCGGCTTCGGGATAGGGATGGTGCGGATAGATGCCTTGCCTTTTAGGCTTTGTCGACTCCGTAGCCGGTTCCGGTGCGCTAGGTCAGGATCCACAGTTTTCTGGATGCGGATACACCAGACATCGCCCTCCTGGACGATGTCGGCCAACTTCAGCTGAGCGACCTCGTTGATGCGGGCGCCCGTATACAGGCCGATCATGGGAAGCCACCAGCGATGCGGATACTTGCTCGCCCAGGGAATGAAAGTCTTTGGGTCGAAGATGCGCCTTAGGTCTTCCTCATCAAAGAGGCGCTCAGGCTTGTTGGGATCGGTGACCAGGTCCTTCTTGATCTCGGCAAACGCAGCCATGGGGGACGCATCAATGGCTTTCGTCTTGACCAGCTGATTGAAGAAGGAGACCAAGAAGCGTCGATGACGTTCGAGAGTGGCAGGGGCAAGCTGAGGAACATCTAGCTCCTTGCCGCAGGCAATGGCTTCGTCATAGCTGATCCCTCGATAGGCAGGGTCAGAGAAGAGTCCTGGTGGTGACCAGCGCATGAGGTCCCAGAGTCGGTAGATGTGCGGGTGGTCAATGCGCGAGACGGGGATGTCGCCGCAGGTCATCTGGAGAAGCCGCAGCGTGCGTGCTGTCGAGTCGATGGTCTCTTGTGCGAGGCAGCGGCGTTCCCGGTCCCCCAAGTAGTCCTTGATCTCTACGGACAGAAGGCGGGCAGGGTGACCTGCAGAGAGTGGCTCAAGGTAGCGCGTGCCTGCGGCATTGATGCGAGAGCGTCGAGAGCGCTCCATCGCAGCGTTGAGGATCTCTTGCGCGTGGATGGCCGCTTCGCGTCCGGTGATGACCAGCTCATCAATCCGGAACCGTCCAATCTTGATGCCCTTAAGGTGGAGCGTGTCATCGGCGTCTGGATTGAACGGGAAGTCTTTAAGGAAATTCTTTACTGTTTTTGGCACTGCACTGTCTCCGTGGATGATGGGAGCAGTGCTAAGGCCCGGCTTTGATTCGTCAAACGAGATCTAGAGTGTTGCCGCGTTGCTTAGGCATTCGCCGAAACGTTGGAATTAGCGCGAAAACTTTTATAGAAAATTAGTGGGGTGTGCGTTGCGAGGCGCTGTGGCGCAAGGGTTTGCCTTGGGTGACCGGCTCTATCTTGCAGTCATTTTTGTACTGTACGATTTTGAGTGTGCTTACGCCTAAGCGTGCTTTCTTACAGAATAGGCATTTCGAAATTGTGATTGTGCTCTCAAAAATATCTTCCAGATCATTCCTGTCGCCAGGCTTGGATCCTCTTCGAGGAAATGCTAATCGCCCCCTCCTCTCTGGGATTGGGGATCAGAGTCTCTGGCTTCTTTTAATTTCTTTACTGATTGCCCTGGGGGTGGTCATATCAAGCGCACTGCACTGCGCTTCAGCTGCTATCCGATCTAGCTCTCGCCTAAAGGCTGCTTTGCTTTCCATGCCGTAGATGTGGGACTCCGCCTCCATTGCGTCAGCATGTGGAAGAAGCGCGACAACAACGGCGTCCTTTCCTTCGGTGAATGCGACCGCCATTGCAGCAGCGCAATCAGCCCGCGAGACGAACGAGATCAGCCGCTTGACCACGTCAGGGTGTCCCGCTTTGGCTGCTTCACATATCGCGTTCGAACCACATCCCCTGGGCCGTCCCGCGCGTTCGATTGCTGGGATAAGCAGGTCAACTACTGATGCATGCCCGTTCCTGGCGGCCAGATCCAAGCCAAGGGTGTAGGTGTCGCCTGCATCTGGCAGCCTCGCTTTTAGGAGGACCTTTAGAACGGGTATATGCCCAAGTGCCGCCACGGCCGGGAAGACTTGAGTTGCACAGATGATGGATGAGGATGCCGGTAGTAGCAGCTTGACTATGCGCGCATGGCCGCCCCGCGCTGCTGCGCTCAGTGCGCTGCTTTCGCGTGCCTTAGGATCGCTGACAGGAATAAGAAGGCGGACAACCTCAGCATGCCCTGCCTTTGCTGCCTCCCCTAGCGCCTTTGAGTCGTCGGCCAGTGGATCGGTCACCGGTAACAGAGCTAACACAGTTTCAACGCTGCCACCTCTCGCGGCATTGGCCAGCACTAGAGATTGCTCGCCTGCGGGAGCGGGATCGGATAGGGGTATCAGCTTTTGCACGACCGAAGCCATGCCTCTCTTGGCAGCGAAAGCCAAAGGGTAGGGTGTCTTCCTGGGAACTAGCTTGGGAAGGAGCGAGTCTATAATGTGTTCGCGTTCCGATGAGATGGCATAGGAAACTGCTTCCCAGGCGAACTCTGATGGCATGTTGGACATCTCAATTAGTGAAAGCACCAGTGAGATGTCGCCTGTTTGTACCGCTGTGCTTAGCTCGTTCAATGTTTTCATTTCATACGCTCCGCCGCAAAGGCTAAAGGCGGGCGCTAGCTTGTCAAACGGAGATGTTGCCTCTCTTCGCTTCTGCGCTGTGAAAAGGGGATGGCAACTGGCTTGTGCCCGGCTGCGGGAGGCGATAGCGTATAGGGCATGGTGCTATTAGCGTTCCCATATATCGCTATAGGCCATTTTTTCATCTCATCGCACTTATCTCGGGTTTTTAAAGAATGACCAAGCCGTCACTCGATTCCATTGCCTCCGCTAAAGCCAAGCTTGCTGAAGAGCTGCGCAAGCTTGAGGAGCAGGAAGTTCAGCTTCTGCAAGAGCAAGCCGCTGATGCCTTCGCGGAGGTTGCCAACCTCGTTTCACAATACGGTAAGAGCTTCTCTGCGAAGCAGCGCGCCGAGATCGTCAGCATGCTGGCGGCGGATGTGCCCAAGAAGGCGGGAGGTGTGAAGAAGGAAGTCGCGCCCAAGTATTGGCTCCCACACACGGGCGAAACCTGGAGCGGCCGAGGCAGAACTCCTCGTGCGTTCGCTGCTTGGGAAGGGACTTCCGCTTACACGACTTGGAAGGCGGCTCACCCGAGTGAGAAGTTCCCGGCCTTCCCGGGGTGAGAAGACAGAAGCCCCGCTGTGCGGGGCTTCTGAAGTTGGTGCTAATGAAGCGCTAACTTACGTTGGCTTCTTGGTGCCGTAGGGAGCTTGGTTGGTGGGCTTCAGCGAGATACCCGCCTTGCTCGCCTGACCGTAGATCGCTTCAGGGGAGCGTCCCATTTTCAGGCCAATGACCCGGGTGGGAGTGTTCCCTGACGCAAGCTCTTTGAGTTGCTTGACCTGCGTAGGGGTCCAGGGCTGACCGCAGTTGGAAGGCTTCTTGGTCATTGCGTTTTCCTCAGCCGATGTCGGCTAGTTGGCTGCTGCCCCAGTCATGTGTGAGGGGTGCGGCCGCGTTACAATTAAGCCCTGGGCAGGGGAAACCCTGCTCAGGGCACTTGAGGGTGCCCGCCACGACCTCCGATCAGTCTGGCCTGAGAAACGAGGCTGATCGGGGGTCTTCTTTTTCACGACATCCGCCGGGCGAGCTGGCGACGAATGCCGATCACTGTTGTCTTAAGCATGGTTCCTCCTTGGCGTCTGCTTGAGCATCATTTCCCTACGCTTTTAGGTTTGCTCTTCCGTGACTTCACCTTCGTAGGTGCCGATTCAGTTGGGGCATCGGTAGGTGGTGGCGGAGGGAGGCTCGGCGGATCCTCTTTTGCCGTCGTCTTAGCCCAGTAAGCGCGAAGTGCATCCATCTCACTGAGTCCGCCCACCTCGGACAGTCGATCCCAGAAGCGGCTGTAGAGCACGTCTTGGATCTTTCCATTTGATCTCATCCATTCAACGGCCGAATTTGGATTCGTCAGCAGAACGTAGTGGAAATCACCTGCCGGTCCGGCTTTAGCCACGATGAGCTGCAACTCCTGCAGCCGCTTCATGCGCCGTCGCCAGGTGTCTACTGCCCTCGGTCCGGTGAAGCCCGCCTCTGCGGCGAACGTAATCGGATTGTCGATTACAAGAACCGGGTGATCCGGCGCTCGCGCCCAAAGGCAAAAAAGAACATGCCCAGGCGGCTGGCCTTTAGACTGTTCGTCTGCGGCCTGCATGGCAATCGGCAGCGTCCTCGGCACAGTTGAAAAGCCATTGTTCTTCTTGCGATTCCAAATCCAGGCGTCATCCACTCCGGCGAAGTGGATTTGCCGTTGATGCTCGGCGCGCTCCGACATATTTACGCGCCGTGCCACTGCTTGCTTCATCGTGGACATCGAGCAATTCCCTATCAACTGGTCGACAATTTGCGTCTTCAGGCTCCGAAGAGCAAGGGAACTAGACGCGCGCAACTGAGCGTTTTAGATAGCTGAAAACTACGCCAGAACCACCGTGGATGCAACAACCAGCGATTCGTAAATGGTCGAGTTGCGCGTTTCCGCGCATTTTTTTAAAAAATATCCATTGATATCAGGTGTTTGGGTCGATAGTCGTGTGCTCCCCGTCATCCCGTCCTTCCGTGCTCACCGTGCTCACCGTGCTCCCGGGGTTCTCCAAGGGGGGGTAGGTGGCGGTCAGTCCTCTCTTTCTCTCGGTTCGGACCTAGGCCTTAAGTCGCCTCCGCCTGCTCTAGATGCGAGTGGATTGACGGAGCTCCTGCTGGCATTACCAGCTGCAGTCGCTGCTAGATAAGCATGCGGCGCATCGTATGGCCTTGGATTGGCTTCTTCTCACCGGCGATGCCCGGACAGGAGGCAAGCTGAGTCCCTCCACAGCACAGTAGGGCCCTTCGCCTGTGCGCGTGCTAATGAGCGTGTTTTCTTACATCAATGGGATTTAGGCATTGCGAACGACGTCACAATCTTCTAGTGCTAGCGAAGCTTGGTGAGGATGCGTCGCAACACCTGCTCGCGGTCACGGCCTGGCGACCGCTTCTTATTGGTCTGTATTGCGGAGAAATCCAACATGATGAACCGAGTTCACATCTGCGGTGAAGCGCCCCGAGGCAGATTCGCGAGCACGGTCGAAGAGCAAGAGGTAGTGGCCAACCAAGTCGTGAATGCTTCCTAGCCGATACCTTTGCACGATGGCGTCGGCGTGGGTTCGATGGATTGAGATTCGGAAGCTGCTATTTTCAGTGCCGAAATTGGAGTAGTAACTTCCACCTTGTGCCCAGAAGCTAAAGGGGCGCACTATCCCCCAGAATCCAAGCCAGCGCTCGGTATGTAGCTCAACTCGGGCGTCCTCGAACCGTACAAAGGCGTCGTGGACTGGAACCTCCGTCTGGGCTGGATCTGGAAGCCGTATGCGAACTGGACTCGTCTTGAAGCTCGGCCAGTGGACCAATTGTTCAAGCAATCGCTGCGGCCCGCGAGATATAGTCGTCGACCGGCGTGTCCGGGAGGCCGAGCCTCCACCAGCTCTGCTGCCTTCGTCAACGTCTTCGTCTTCTTCAGAATTAACCTCCGAGGATTCGACTGGCGTCTGAATCCTAACAATCAGTGTCTGATTGCGTTCCACCCATTTTGCGACGGTCGCATCACTCTCATTTGTCTCCCATGGGTCTGCATTGCGTTGGATGAGACTGCAGTTGGCTGCGTGCGGTAGACAATAGAAGTGCGCAATTCTTCCCCTTCTTCCAGGACTTGGATCAGTCTTTCGGCGAAAGTGCGCGGTAGATTCACAGCCCAAACACTTTAAGTGGCCCTTCAAGGGCTCACGCTGGGCGTCCGTGAGCAATGAAATCTCTAAGGCGGTGTATTCGTGATTGGTTCTTCGATCCAGAGCTTCTTGCATCCTTTAAGTCCCCTGTGACTCATTCCCGATGCTTCTAGATTAATTCCTGCTTCGCCAATCGCGCCAGACTTAGGCTTGTTCTAATGGGTGTTCCGGCTGCAAGTACTAATGAATCCGATTGGCGTCTGGTCTTTGAAGAGAGTACCACTGGCATTCATTTGAAAAATCGCGGACGCTGGCTTCTTCTGCAAGGTGCTCTCCGGCTACATTCCAGTCCAATACATGCGATGAAAGGCTAAGGTCCAGCAAGCTCCTTTAGCAGTGCCAGTGCCTCCTTCTGCTTCCTAGCATCAAGCTGCGATAGCACCAGGATGGCCTCAGCCACAACATCCGATGTCGCCACGAAGTAGGCCGCAGGAAGGTCTAGAAGCTCTGCGAGCTTCTCGATGGTCTCCAAGTCCGGCTTGTGCATCCCGCGTTCATATCGGCTGATCCGAGGGGCCGTCGTATTTGAGTCATCCACGCCCATGAGCATTTCGCCTAGCTGAGCTTGGGTCCAGCCTTTGGCGACGCGTGCTGCGCGTAGGCGATGACCGAGGGCTGTGGGCGTGGGCTGAGGAGCAGGCATCCGGCAGAAACAAACACATTGACTCTCCAGAGTTTGACCGCATAAGCTTAGCCGGTCATTTGCGTTGAACGCAAAACTGAATCGGGAGGCAGTCGTATGGATATGAGGTGCTTTGGATTGCTCGGCCTCTTGGCGTTCGCCGCTTCTGCTGAGGCTGCGTCCAGCCTGTCGTGTCAACTGAAGAGCGGCCAGTTCCGGGTGGATGGGGGAGGGCGTCCCAAGGTCTCCGAGTTCATCTGGGCCACGGGTCATGGCTCCGCGACTCCCACCGGCCCCATCCGAACCAGAATCGGCCGCATCGACCCTGTGGAAGGCCGGGGCAACAAGCGCGCTATCAAGCTGGATGGCAAGCCGGTGCTGCTGCCTGCCGAAGCGCATAGCGTGGTGGGCTTCGGCAAGGTCTACGACTTCGGGAGTGCTGTGGCCTTGGCCTATCTGGGAGAGCGCGATGAAGACTCATCCGCCCGGCCAAGCCAGATCGTGATCGTCATCAACAAGGCCGGGTCAGTGATCGATAGCGAAGTCCTGCTTGGCACTGCAACTAATCCGGGCAGTCACTGCCTACTCATCGACTGAAGGAACACACATGAAGAAGCTTTGGACGCTTTCCGCTACTGCGCTGCTGGTTGCTTGCTCGGGTGGTCCTGGGAGCAGCGATGTTGAGAAGGCGCTGACGGCGTATTTCAAAGAAGCAACGGGAACGACCATGACGTTTGAGCGGTTGAAGGTAGGCGAGTGCGCGCGAGGGGATGGTCCGGGTTACGCGTGCAGTGTCACTGGAACTGCGCGGTATCAGCTGGGCACTCGCACTGAGCAACAGCAGCTTGTCGGCACTTTCGTCATCGACAAGGTCGATGGCACTTGGACCGTCGTAGACCGTCGCTGAATTCAAGCTCGCCGCCAACCCTAGCTAGGAAGCTCGTATGTGGACCTTGTTCAAGGTAATCCGCTGGATCATCACCGGTCTCGCGCTCTGGTGGCTGTGCGGTGTAGTGTTCGAAGAGGGCACGACGGCCGATGGGGCCTTGTTCGGGCTGATGCTGTTCGGGCAGCTGGTCTTCTGGCCTCTTGCGCTGCTGTGGGGCTTGCCTTGGCTGTTCCGTCGCCGAACGCCGAAACTGAAGAAGCATAGGTCTGAAGAGTTTGAGCCCACGGTATCCCATGACCACATTGCCTTAGACCTCGGCAGGGACGCAATCTGGGTGCGAGACCCCGGGAAAGGCGAGCGCTATCTGCGGCGGTCTGAAGTGCTCGCTATCCGCACTGGGGAATACAACTACAAAGGTGTGGTCACCCATCGCCTGGAAGTCCAGGTGCGAGACGTTGTTCACCCGCTCTGGCTGGTTCCTTTCGTGCGCCACTCTGATCGTTGGCTCAAAAGCACTGCATTCAATGAGACTGAGAGGGATGAATGGTTCGCTAGGATGAGAGCTTGGCTTACTGAAACGCGCGCCATCTAAGCAGCCCCATTTCAGCGAATGCAGCTAGGCAGGAAAGCAGAGTGGCCCATCCTCCATGCGCGGAAGGATGGGCCTATGTCGCCTCTTAGTCTTCGCTTTCCTCAGGCTCCAACTTGCTCAGTTCTCCCAGTCGCAATAAACCGCGCTCGATCATGCTCTGCGCACAAGCAACACAGTATCGATCCCAGCCCCGGTCTTTTCGCACCCCTAGTCGAATGTCTCCGCGTTCGATCCTATGTTTACTGTTAGCTTGGCAGTTGTGGGCCTTCTTCGCCCTGTCTACCATTGTTGAGACTATCAAGGACTTAGTCGCCATCGAACAGCTTCCTGCAAACGCTTGCTGTAAGGGCATCAAACTGCCCCCGAATGGTGTCCAGTTCCACCTGTGACATCTCACTTCTTTCCCTTGGCTTCCGGCCGACCAAGGTATTCGCCGCCTCGTTGAGAGAAGTGACTACCACTACGTAGTTGTCGCGACCAAGCCGTCTGTGATCCAACTCTCGCCCGCCATGCTTAATTCCGCGCTCATTGAGAATTCGTCCTGCGTGGAGTTGAATAAGCTCGTTAAGAGCGTCTCTGGCGGCCTGTCGTTTTGCTGCCTTAGGGACAGCGATGGGCTTGAGGGCTTGGGTGGTAGGATCAAAGTCTGCAGGGATAATTCCGCTCTGCTTCAACAGGCGAATGGCGTCTTCCTCTTCCTGCTTTAGGAGGTGAATTTCCTGCAGTTCCACCTCGGATTGCTCTTTGACCTCGGGCTTCCCATTGGTAGTGTCGCGATGTGCATACTCACGGAACTCCGTGGGATCTGCTGGATCCAAGCCTTCAAGAGGAAGAAGCTGGTCAAAGAAGGATTGGTCATCTTCGCTGAACTGCTGGAAGTCTCCCCACCTGGCGGCAATGTTGCCGCCCGCATGAAAGATCACACTGCCCTGGTTTACAACATCCCCCGGCGCATCTTGCTTGATTACGCGCATGATTCGCCCAACGAATTGGACGAATGGAGACAGGTTGGAGAACACGCTAAGGACCGCCGCTACCGACAGGAACGGATGGTCAAAACCTTCGCCAAGTTTTCTGACCTGTACGATCACGTCCAGTTGATGATTCGCCAGCCTTTGCATGACTTGGTCATTCTTTTTACTCTCACGGGAATGCACAAAGTCGGCCTTCCTTCCCCGTGCGCGATAACCCTCCACAATCTGAATGCAATGCTCATAATTCAATGCCGAGGCGATTACCTTTAGACGTGGCTCCCCTGTCAAGTTGCGGAGCCGGTCGAGCTCCCGGAGAGACGCATCAACAATGGTATTCAGTGTTTCTTCGGACGTTACGATGCTTCTGCGGAAATCCGCGTCCTCCTCACCTAGGCGACGGACCTCATCTAGGGAGACTTCTACCTCCGAATCGCCTGGTCGCCTGACATAGCGCAAGGTCTTCGGATTGAGTTGGATTGCTTTAAGCTGTTTAACATAGCCCGCTCTGATCGCCTTGAAGATTGGGTATGAGTAAACGACGGGACCACTCATCATCTGGCCATCCGCTCTAAGAGGCGTGGCGCTGAAGTTCACGACCGAGGCTGCAGGGAATTTTGCTTTCAGGGCCTCATAGGTTGCTGCAACGCTATGATGGCCCTCGTCGAAAATGATCAGGTCAAAGAAGTCGGCGGGAAGCGTTCGCAACCACTTGTTGCCATCGCCGGAAATCTGCTGGATGTTTGTAATAGCAACGTGTGCGGCGTCAAGGTCACTTCGATTTGCATCGGTGCCTCTTATTTCCACCGGCTCGGGATAATTAGGGCCATCCATCACATCGCAGCGTGCATAGAATAGCTTCTCGCTACTAAAGTCGAAATCAGCTGCCAGCTGCGTTGCAATCGCAACGCCGGGAGCGATGATCAATGCTCGTTTTGATTTATACGCAAATGGAGTCAGCGTTATAGTTCCTGACTTTCCGCAACCCACTGGAAGTACTACGCTAACTTCTCTTATGTCCACGCCGTCAGCTACATGCTGTGCTAGCGCCTCATAGGCTCCTTGTTGCGGTTCTCTGACCTTCGGATTTCCAGTAATGCGGGGTGCGACATCTTGGAACGGGCTAGACACGCTTATTCTCCTGGATACGTATTCTGCTCATGCGAAGTTGGGCGGCGCATTCTCCCTGCGCCGTATTTGTCAGCAGCGGCTGACGTGAGATGTTAATTGCTCGCGCGCACATAGATATCGGCACATTTATTGGCCGTTTTCATCCTGCGCTACAATTATCATCCTGGCAGATACATCTGCCCGGCTTCTTGACGCCTCCTGCGAACGTTTACTACCCCCCCTGAAATTCCCTGGCTGATGTGCCCTTCAGTCATGAGATCCTGCCTCAGGCAACCCATCTATTCAATAGTTGGATGTCTGTCACATTTTTGGCGGGACGCCGCGTGCCTTTCGGTAGGGCCAGACTTAGCAAGACGCGTCGGGACGGGTGGCAAAGCAGACAGCGAGGCGATAGCAAGAGCGCACTTAGGCATTGCCCTTCGGGCAATGCGTGCGCAAGAGGCTGTGCCCCTTGACCCCCTAGAAAAGCGCTTGCCAAAGCCTAAAACGTAGGCATAAAGGCAAGTGCGGGGGCCAAGAATAGGGAGCATCAATGGCCATTTATCACACCAGAGTAAAGACTTTCAGCCGTGCCCAGGGGCACGCATCTACCGCCGCCGCCGCTTACAGGGCGGGGCTGCTCATCATCGATGACCGCACCGGTCTACGGCACGACTACCGAAGGCGAGGGGGCGTTGTCGAAACCCGATGCCTGGCGCCGGATGAGGCGCCTGACTGGGCTTTCGATCCTCGGCAGCTCTGGCCTGCCGCCGAGGCTTCGGAGCGCCGAAAAGACGCTACCGTTGCCCGCGAGTTCGAGGTCGCGCTGCCACACGAACTGAGCAACGAGCAGCGTTCAGATCTGGCGGCTGAGATTTCGCGCTGTCTGGTTCAGCGCTACCGATTCGCTGTCCAATCCAGCATCCATGAGCCGCAGACCGCTGACGGGCTCAACTACCACGTCCACATCTTGGCTACGACCAGGCGGGTGGACGCAGAGGGGCTGAAGGACAAGACCAGAGAATTAGACGGCGGCCCTTCGGGTCGAGGCGAAGTGGAGTGGATTCGCCAGATGGTAGGTGAAGCCATCAATGCTCACCTGGCCGCAGCCGGTGTCTCGGCCCGTGTCGATCACCGTAGCCTTAAGGACCAAGCGGCTGAGGCCGCAGAGCAGGGAGATGAGCTGACAGCGGCGGAGCTTTCCCGTGCTCCAGGCCTTCATTTGGGCAAAGATGCGACAGCGCTGCATCGCCGAGGCGCCGATACAGTCCTTAAGCAGGGCAATGACCGGATTGAACAGGCTAACAATGCTGCTTGGGATCGCGCCATCGCCCAGATCGCAGGAGAGGGCAGGTTGATGGACCCCGCATCCGATCAGATTGGGCCGGTCGCGCCGCGCGTAGTTGAACCTACTCCCGTCATCCAGACCCCGACGCATTTTCATGTGGTTGGCCCTCTGGGTGTGGCGATGGGCGAAGACTCGCCGCGTGGGATCACGGTCGACAATCGGATGCGGCAGAGGGCTACGGCGTCCCAGCCTGCCTTGAAAGCAGTCTTGGAAATCTGGGCCGAAGCGTGGATTGAGGCGCTTCGAGATAGGCTCAAATTCACGCGCAGGTTGCTGCGCAACAGTGCCGCTTTGATATCCGCTCATGTGTCGGCGCCCAAGCTCCGTGGCGACTTGGAAGAACTGCTCGTGCGACTGAAGAAGTTGAAGCGGGACGCTCTACGCTTCAAGCGTAGGCTGAAAGCTGAAGACCGTGCCCAGCACGTATTGGCCCAGGCAGAATTTGCCTTGGAGAACTTCGAAAGCCAAAACCCAAGGCCGGGCCTCTTGAATCGCTCAGACTGGTCACGGCGTCGGGCGCGCCGGGTTCGGGCTTTCGAACTTGGGCGCCTGGAGTACCAACGCGCTCACGAAGCCACCGGACCTAAGGCCCAGGAAGACTACAACCGTCGAACAGGCGAGTCGTTGTCGCAGCTGGAGAATTGGAGTGAAGTGCTGCTGCGTAGATATCCGGTGGAGGATGCGCCCATTGACACTCCTGAAGCCCCTATTCCAGCGGACCCCTTGCTCCTAATCAATCCTGTCAGAGAGCCTGGAGCCCGGTTGCACTGATAGACAAGCGAAGGCCCCGGCGAACCGGGGCTTTAGCCAACCTCGTTTCGAAAACTCAGTGGTAGGTAGGCCCGCGAGTGGGCTTGGACACTGCGCCACGGCGTTCTGTGATCATGTCGCTCAGCTGCACCTGATCGCGTTCTACCACGGCTTCTCTGACCCTAACGGCAGGTTTCAGAGTGTGGTCGTCAGCCGGGGGTTTTGGAGCCATGCATCGATTAATCAGTTCGTCGGCGATTTCGAGGGCATGGATGATGTCTTCGATCCGCTCCTGCGTGTCTCGTGTCCGGTCTTGGGCAATCAAAGGGCATAGCACTCGACTAGCGATAGCCAGCTTTCTTTCTAACGGCATATGAAGCTCCTAACGTGGGGGAGCTTTCATAAAACCACTATTTGCGTTGATCGCAATAGTTGCGGCGTTTGTCAGTGCCAATGTTGGCCCGTTAGAGATACTCCTAGACGTTCCATGTAATTTTCCTGGCGCGGAGATCCGCTACCCCAGCAACTTCTTCAGTGCAGCGAGCTCAAGATTGAAGCTCAAGGATGACAGGCCCGCTGTTTTGAATTCAGGAGTGATCAGCCCATTGAGCTTTTCGGCAGGGGTGAATTCCCTGCTGTAGACGGGATGGTGCTCATCATCAAGCTCGTGGCCGACGATCTGGGCGCGCATTTCTGAGGCGACACCGAAGCCCTGCATCTGCTGGATGACCGTCTTACGGAGGGAATGGAAACCGCGCTTGGCCTTGGGCCAGGCCTTCCCATGCTCAGCAAGGTGGCGAGTAAAGGCCTTGGAGATCCAGTTCCCCGCGCCATTGACGGCATTGGCCTTCGCTTGGGAGAAGAGGCGGCTTGAGGTGGGGAGGCTGGCAACATAGTCGCCGAAGCCCAGGGCCATCAGGTCAGCGTGAATCGGGACAGTCCGGATGCTGGCCTCGCTCTTGAGGCGCTGGTGCTCGCCGTCGTCATTAATATGGATGTAGGCCACGCCTCCTTCCGTTTGCACATCGCTCACCAGCAGCTGCCCAACTTCGGAGGCCCGGGCACCCGTATACAGGCCCAACAAGGCTGCCCAGCGCGCGGCAGGTGACAAGGTGGCAAAGGCCGAGGGAGCAAAGAGGAGGTTGATCTGCTTCAGGTCGAAGGCCTTGAAGCCCAGTTTCCGCCGCTTTCGCTTCGCGCTATTGCCGTATGAGACATGGCTTCGGGCCGGATTGCTGTCTGTGTAATAGCCAGCGGCAATCAACCAGTCGAAGAACCCGCCCAGGTAGGACTGTTTGTTCACTCGGGTCGGGGTTGAGATGCCAGCATCGGCGAGCGACTGATAGAAGTTCGACAGGTCGATCCGGTTGATGCTCGGCAGGGGATAGTCAGGGCCGGTGGTGCGCACGAACCCGTCAATCGCCGACTTCTTGATGCTGTAGGTCTTGGGGATGGTGTCTGGGGCGATGGCCTTGAGCCAAAGATCACGCGCTTCCATCAGCGACAGGATCTTGCTGGGCTGCGGCTTGGAGGGGGCTGCTGGGGCTGCGGCTACCGCGCCGAAGAACGCAGGGTTGACCCGTCCGATGCTCTCGATGGCGCGAGTCAGCGCCTCGGTGTCTTCGCCTGGCTCCGCTTGGATACGCAGGGAGCCGTTGGCGTCTCGCTCCAGGGTGTAGTCCTGGAGCCGTTGTCCCCGAAGCTCCTGGAGCCATTGCTCTGCCGTCTTCTCGCCCATGCCGTTCTTCCTGATGGCGCTGAAGACTTCAGCATAGCGGGCGGCTAGGACCAAGGCGCAAGCCTGGGCGCTGCGCATTTCGCGTGTTCGAAGGCTTCGCTTGAGAATTCGGCAGCCCAGAAGGGGCTGGAGGTCGACGGGCACGCGCTGGCGGAACGAAAAGCCCGCTGGCGTCTTGATCAAGTGATGGGGAACTCTCATCGGGATGTGTCCCGATTTGTGTCCTGCCCCTTGCTAGGTCCAGAAAAGCAAAACCCCTGATTTCTCAGGGGTTTGCAGAGTCTGGCGGAGAGAGGGGGATTCGAACCCCCGAAGCGCGGTTTAGACGCTTACACACTTTCCAGGCGTGCTCCTTCAACCACTCGGACACCTCTCCGGATCCCTGCCATCGGCAAACGCCTCAGCAGGGGCGCAGATTCTAGCGGGCGGCGCGGCCGGACACAAGCACCCTGATCAGGGGCGCATCCAGCGGCATTGTTGGCGAGGGGGCTGGACAGGCATGGCACAATGGAACATCCGATGGAAAACGGTGGCCTGATGTCCTATCTCGTCCTTGCCCGCAAGTGGCGTCCGAAGCGTTTCGCCGAGCTGGTGGGCCAGGAACACGTGGTCCGTGCGCTCAGCAACGCGCTGGACAGCGGCCGGGTCCACCACGCGTTCCTGTTCACCGGCACCCGCGGCGTGGGCAAGACCACCATCGCGCGCATCTTCGCCAAGTCGCTGAACTGCGAGCAGGGCACCAGCGCCGACCCCTGCGGCCAGTGCGCGGCCTGCCTGGACATCGACGCCGGCCGCTACATCGACCTGCTGGAAATCGACGCCGCGTCCAACACCGGTGTGGATGACGTGCGCGAGGTGATCGAGAACGCGCAGTACATGCCCTCGCGCGGCAAGTACAAGGTCTACCTGATCGACGAAGTGCACATGCTGTCCAAGGCGGCGTTCAACGCGCTGCTGAAGACGCTGGAAGAACCGCCGGAGCACGTGAAGTTCCTGCTGGCCACCACCGATCCGCAGAAGCTGCCGGTCACCGTGCTCAGCCGCTGCCTGCAGTTCAACCTCAAGCGCCTGGATGAAGACCAGATCCAGGGCCAGATGACCCGCATCCTGGCGGCGGAAGCGATCGAGGCCGATGGCAGCGCCATCGTGCAGCTGGCCAAGGCCGCTGACGGCAGCCTGCGCGATGGCCTGTCACTGCTGGACCAGGCGATCGCCTATGCCGGCGGCGCGCTGCGTGAGGACGTGGTGCGCACCATGCTGGGTACCGTGGACCGCACCCAGGTGGCGGCGATGCTCGATGCGCTGGCCGACGGCGATGGCCCGCGCCTGCTGCAGGTGGTAGCCGCGCTGGCAGAGTTCTCGCCGGACTGGAGTGGTGTGCTGGAAGCGCTGGCCGAAGGGCTGCACCGCATCCAGGTGCAGCAGCTGGTGCCGGGCGCTGCCGCGGCGGAAGGCCTGGATGTCGCCGCATTCGCCGAGCGCCTGCGCCCGGAAGTGGTGCAGCTCTGGTACCAGATGGCCTTGAATGGCCGCCGCGACCTGCCGCTGGCACCCAGCCCGCGCGCGGGCTTTGAAATGGCCGTGCTGCGCATGCTGGCGTTCCGTCCGGCCGCAGCGGTACCGCCGGTGCCGAAGGCCGTCGACGGTGTGTTGGGCGGCACGCCGGGTGGCAACGCTGCTGGTGGTGGCGCCGGTACCGGTAGCCGCGATGCGACGCCGGCCGCTGCTGCCGCTTCGGGCAGCCCGGCGGTAGCGGCGCAGGCCGCCGCGCCGGTGCAGGCCGCGCTGCGCGAACCTGAACCCGAACCCGAACCGGCCCCGCAACCGGAACCAGATCCGACGCCGGAGCCCGAGCCGGTTCCGGTGGAAGAGCCCGTGTCGCCGCCGCCGGTGAAGGCTGAGCCACAGGCGCCGGCGCCTGCCGTCACTGCAGAGGCAGGCGACGACCTGCCGCCGTGGGCCACTGACGAAGCCGAGGCGCGTGACGAGGCATTGGCGGCCGAGATGTCCGGCCCGGACGCCGCCATGGCTGCGCCCTGGCACGAACCGCCGGCTCCCGTCGCGGCTCCCAGCGAGCCTGCGCCGCCCGAGCGCCCGTTCCGCGCCGAAGGCATTGCCATTGCGCCGGCCGAACATGCCAAGCCGGCCCCGGCGCATGCCGCCGCGCCGCAGGAAGGTGTCAGCGAGCTGGCCACGGCCGAAGACTGGCTGGACCTGGTCGCCAACAGCGGCCTGAGCGGCCCCTCGCGGCAGCTGGCTGCCAACGCCGCGTTCATCAGCTGCCAGCACGGGACCTTGAAACTGGGCCTTTCGCCCGGATTTGAATACCTGCGCTCGGAGCGCGCGCTGGCTGCCCTGGGCGAGATGCTGCAGAAGGCCCTTGGCCAGGCGCCGAAGATCGTGGTCGAGACCGTGGAAACCGAACACGTTCCGGCCGAGACCCTGCATCAGCGGGCCGACCGCCAGCGTGGCGAGCGGCAGCAGGTGGCAGAGGCCGTTTTCATGGACGACCCGGAAGTGCAGGTGCTGATCCAGCAGCACGGTGCCCGGGTTGTTTCCGATTCCATCCGTTCTTTTGACGAGTAAGACACCATGCGCGGAAACATCGCCCAACTGATGCAGCAGGCCCAGAAGATGCAGGAAAACCTGCAGAAGGCCCAAGAAGAAATCGCCAAGATCGAAGTGACCGGCAGTGCCGGCGGCGGCATGGTCAGCGTGACCCTGACCGGTGCCAAGGAATGCCGCAAGGTGCGCATCGACCCGTCGCTGACCAGCGACCCGGAGATGCTGGAAGACCTGATCGCCGCCGCCTTCAACGACGCTTCGAACAAGATCGACGCCGAGTCGAAGTCGAAGATGGGTTCGGCCACCGCCGGCATGCAGCTGCCGCCGGGCATGAAGCTGCCGTTCTGATTGCCAGCGTGGCACCCGTGCAAGCGGGTGCCACAGAATCTGTAGCTGTCGAGCCTGCTCGACGCCATGAAAGCATGCCGCCGTGTCCGCACCCCTGCTTGAACAATTGATCGACGCACTGCGGGTGCTGCCTGGCGTGGGCCAGAAGACCGCACAGCGCATGGCCTACCACCTGCTCGAGCGCGAGCGCGAAGGTGGCCAGCGACTGGCCGAAGCCCTGGCGCTGGCGGTGGAGCGCATCGGCCACTGCGCGCAGTGCCGCGACTTCAGCGAAACCGAGCTGTGCCCGACCTGTGCCAACAGCAGCCGCGAGCGCAGCCAGCTGTGCGTGGTCGAATCGCCGGCCGACCGCCTGGCCATCGAAAACGCCACCGGCTTCCGCGGTGTCTACTTCGTGCTGCAGGGCCGGCTGTCGCCGCTCGATGGCATCGGCCCGCGCGAGCTGGGCCTGGAGCAGCTGGAGCAGCGTCTGGCCGACGGTGAGGTGCAGGAGCTGATCATCGCCACCAGTGCCACCGTCGAAGGCGAAGCCACCGCGCACTACCTGGCGCAGCTGGCGCGCGCGCGCAAGGTGCAGCCCAGCCGGCTGGCGCAGGGCCTGCCGCTCGGTGGCGAGCTTGAATACGTTGACCGCGGCACGCTGTCGCACGCGTTCGGAACGCGCAGCGAATTCCGCGATTGAGCGCCACCCGGGCATCGCCCGGCGCGGCCGGCCTACAATGCGGAAGACACTCCCGCCGAGGCCGACCATGAGCAACGAAACCCTCTTCAGCAAGATCATCCGTCGCGAGATCCCGGCCACCATCGTCTACGAGGACGACGAGGTGCTGGGCTTCAAGGACATCGCACCGCAGGCGCCGGTGCACGTACTGTTCATTCCGAAGAACGAGATCATCCCGACCCTGGACGACCTGCAGCCGTCGCAGGCGCACCTGATCGGGAAGCTTGCCCTGGCTGCCGCCGAATATGCGCGCCGCGAAGGGTTCGCGCAGGACGGCTACCGCATCGTGATGAACTGCCGCGAGGATGCCGGGCAGACCGTGTTCCACATCCACATGCACCTGCTGGCCGGTGCGCCGCTGGGGCATTTCGGTACGCCGGGGCGCTGAGCGCCCGGCATCCACCATTGCCCGCAGTGGATCCATGCGATGCGTGGATGAAAAAAAGGCCGCCCGAAGGCGGCCTTTTTCGATCACGCATGGCCGGTGGCGATCACCACCAGCCCCAACGGCCGTAACCACCCCAGTACGGGCCATACGGGCCCGGGCCCCACGGGCCATAGGGGTAGGGCACCACATCGACCTGGCGCTGTTCCGGCCACAGGTAGATCACATCGGCCGACAGCTTCGGCAGGCGATAGTCGTACTCCCCGATGCGGGTGTTCTGGTAGCCGTCGATCTTGCCGATGAAGGTCACGTCGCGGCCGGCTTCAAACACGGCCGGGTCGTAGAAGCCGGCGCGGCAGGCAATGAAGCGGCCGTCGCTGGCGTCGGACGAGGTGGTGTTCGGGCGGCCACTGGCGTTGAGGGGGCGCGAGATCATCTGGAAGCAGGTCTCGCCCTGGCCGGGCTTGGTCTCGATGATGCGACCACCCCATCGGACCGGCGTGCCGACCTGCTGGGTGGCGACCGAGTCGCGCGGGGAGACCAGGCTGAACTGTCCCTGCAGCGGCTTGGGGGCCGTGGCGCAGGCCGACAGGGCCAGCGTGGCCACAGCGGTGAGGAGGAACTTGGTGTTCATGGGGAGGCTCCGGAAGTCGGGCGATGCCTGCGCAGGTCCCGCAATAATGAAGCGAGGTCGGTGCAAGTTCCAGCGTAACGCGCGTCGGCGAAACGCTGGCTGAGTGCCAGCAGGGCGGGGTCGGGGCGCACGGCGTGTACCCGTCGTGACCAGTCGCATGCCGTCTCGTGGGGGGCGCGGGCCAGGCCAAGGCGCGCATAGCGCCGCCCCAGCCGGTGCCAGGCGCGCAGCAGTGGGTCGCGCTCGCGCTCGCCGCGGGCCAGCAGCCAGGCCATCCATGCCAATGCCAGCAGTGCGGCGACCACGAAGCCGGCCACCAGCTGCGCCGGCCCGAGATCATCCAGCCCGAACGGCCTGAGCAGCTGCTGCTGACGGCGTGCGTCGAAGGAAAGCACCAGGTCGTTCCAGCCACGGCGCAGCCAGTCACCCATCTGCCCCAGCTGCAGCCAGCGCTGCTGCAGCGGGGTGTCCGTGCCGGCCTGCAAGCGGTCGTCCAGCGTGTCCAGGATGCGTTCCGGTGCCACGGCCGCAGTCGGGTCCACCCGGACCCAGCCGCGCTGGGGCAGCCAGACTTCGGCCCAGGCGTGGGCGTCCATGCGCCGCACTACCCAGTAGTCCCCGATGCGGTTGCGGGTGCCACCTGCGAAGCCGGTCACCACCCGGGCCGGAATGCCGGCGTTGCGCATCAGCACCACGAAGGCCGAGCTGAAGTGCTGGCAGAAGCCGGCCTTGTAGTTGAACAGGAAATCGTCGACCGGATCGCGCCCGGCCACCGGGGTATCGAGCGTGTAGGAGAAGTCGCGGGTGATCCACTGCAGCGCTCGGCGGACGATGGCTTCGTCATCGTTGCCGGCCTCCTGCCGCCATTGCCGTGCCAGCTGGGCGGTGCGCGGATTGAAGCCGGGGGGAAGCTGCAGCGCGGCACGGCGCAGGTAGGGCGACAGATCGGTGTCGAACCGTTGCGGAGGCGCCGAATGCAATCGCCAGCGGCTGAGCGCGGACAGCGTGCGGTCGCTGCGCAGGCTCATGTCCGCATCGAAACTGCTGCCTTCCGGTGCGCGGCTGGGCAGGTCCAGGGCCACCAGCAGGCGACGGTCGGTGGGTTCGTAGTCGATCTGGTAGTCCCATCCCTGTGCGGCGGCTTCGACCACGGGGGCGGGGCGCCGGGCCGTCGCGCGATCGCGGCTCCAGCGGTGGCCATCGAAGGAAGTCAGCACCGGGCCGCGCCAATAGCGCTGCGCGGGCTCGGGCACCGCGCCGAAGAACTGCACGCGCAGCGCCGGGGTGTCGTCGGCCATCAGGTCCAGCCATTGGTCCGGCGCCATGCTGTCAGCCAGGCCGGGTGTACCCACCGCTCGTTCGGGTACGCCCCACAACGGCGTGGACAAGCGCGGGAACAGCCAGAAGCAGGCCAGTGCCAGCGGCAGGCCGATGCCAAGCAGGCGGCCGACGCCGCGCAGTTGACCGTGCAGTGGCAGGCGTGGGCTGCGGCCCTCGTCCTGGGCCAGGCGTTGCAGGGCCAGCAGTGCGGCAACCGCGGCCAGCGCGGCCAGTCCCGTGGTCAGCGGGCCCTGGTCGAGCAGGAAGGCCGCGAACGGCGAGAACAGCGCGAAACCGAGCAGGCTGCGCGCATCACGCAGGTTGCGCAGTTCGCTGGATTTGATGGCCAGCATCGCCGCCAGCAGCGCACAGCCGGTATCACGCCCCGGCCGCACCATGCCCATCTGCCAGACGATGGTGGCGAGCATGGCCAGCACCAGCAGCAGGCGCACCGGCATCGGCAGCACCCGCCGCCAGGAAAGCGCAGCGGTCAGCACGGCGGTGATCGCGATCACGACGGCCAGCACCGGCGGCAGCTGCAGCAGCAGTGGCAGCAGCGCCAGCGCTGCGCTGGCCAGGGTCCAGCTGCGGGCGTTGCGATCGAGCAGGACGGCAGGCTCAGTCATGGGGCATCAGCGCCAGTGCGCGCAGGCACAGGTGGTGGTGGCTGGCGCCCTGGCCGGGCCCGAACGGGGGATGGGCTGGAAGCAGCAGCGTGTAGCGCCGGCCTTCGCGCTCGGCCATGTCGACCCAGCGTGCCAACCGCGCGATGCGTGCTTCATGGCCCAGCGGCGCCAGCGTGCGCCAGTCCAGCACCACTTCGATGCCGATCGGCTTCTCGTATTCGCGTACCAGCAGGCTGTCGCGGCGTGCCGAGTGTTTCCAGGCAATGCTGCGCGGGGCGTCGCCGGCACGATAGGGGCGCAGCTGGTGCAGCTCTTCGCCACTGGCATGGGCGCGGGTGTGCAGTGGATCGCTGCCACTTTCCGGAAGGGGGGGTGCCAGTGCCTCGGCCAGTGGATAGACCAGCAGCGGCTGCTCCGGCCACACCCACGACCATGCCCGCACCAGCCCCAGCGGCTGCGTGCTGGACAGGCGGATGCGCGGCAGTTCCAGCCAGCCGCGGCGCTCGCTGGGGACATCCAGCTCCACTTCGCCGCGACCGTGTGCAGGCAGTGCGACCCACGCCTCGCTTGCGCTCAGCTGCAGGTGCAGCCCGTGGCGCGCGCGCGGGTCGCGCAACGACAGGTCCACGCGCAGGCGCAGGGGGTGCCCGGCCGGAACCGGCTCGGCGGAGATTGCATCGATCTGTATGCCGGACAGCTGCAGGTGCGCGGCAATGGCGCTGGCGATCGCTGCTGCGGCCAGCAACAGTGCCAGCAGCAGGGCCGGGTTGTTGTTGTAGTTCAATGCGCCCAGCAGCATCGCCGACAGCAGGGTGGCGACGAACAGGCCGAAGCGCGTCGGCAGTACATAGATGCGATGGCGATCCAGTCGCTGCGGCAGGGCTTCGGGCCTGCGTGGGCGTGCCAGCAGCTGCATGCGTGCCCAGCGTGTGGCCACCTTCAGTCCACCGCGACGGTCTGCAGGATCGCCCGCGCCAGTGCCGGCCCGGAGCTGGATTCGGCCTCCGCCACCAGGCGATGGCCGGCCACTGCCACGAACAGGGTCTGCACGTCTTCGGGCACCACATGCCCGCGGCCGAGCAGCAGTGCATGCGCCCTGGCGGCACGCAGCAGGGCCAGCCCGGCGCGCGGTGACAGGCCCACGCGTACGCCGGCATGCTGGCGGCTGCGGGTCAACAGTGCCTGCACGTAGTCGATCAGCGCGTCGCTGGCGTGTACCTGGCCAACGGCTTCACGCAGCGCACGCACCTGGGTGTCATCCAGCTTCGGCACCGCGCGGGCGATCAGGTCGCGGCGATCGCTGCCACGCAGCAGCTCGCGCTCGGCCTGCACGCTCGGGTAGCCCATCGCCAGCCGCAGCAGGAAACGATCGAGCTGCGAATCCGGCAACGGGAAGGTGCCGGACAGGTCGACCGGGTTCTGCGTGGCGATCACGAAGAATGGATCGGGCAGTGGATGCGTCTGTCCATCCAGGGTGACCTGCTGCTCGGCCATCGCCTCCAGCAACGCACTCTGCGTGCGCGGCGGTGCGCGGTTGATCTCATCGGCCAGCAGCACGTGGGTGAACACCGGGCCGGGGTGGAACTGGAACTGGCGGCTGCCGGCCTCGTACACCGATACGCCCAGTACGTCCGCCGGCAACAGGTCGGAAGTGAACTGCACGCGCTGGAAGCTGAGGCCGAGGCTGCTGGCCAATGCATGCGCCAGCGTGGTCTTGCCCAGCCCGGGCAGATCTTCGATGAGCAGGTGGCCGCCGGAAAGCAGGGCGACAAAGGCCAGCCTGACTTCCGGCACCTTGCCCAGTACCAGTGCGTTCACCTGATCCTGTGCCTCCCGCAGGGCCTGGCGCAGTTGATCGGTTAGCATGCTGGGATTGGGGGACGAGGCTGGCATGATCGTCTCAGGTCTGGAATCCACTCGATTATCCATAGAGCAATGCAAGGCGAACAGCGCGCGCGGGCAATATTTCTCTGGTTATGGACGCTGATCACAGCGGCCAAGCTGGTGGTGGCTGCACGCCTGCCGCTGTTCGTCGATGAGGCGTTCTATTGGCAGGAAGGCCAGCACCTGGCCGCCGCCTATTCCGACCTGCCGGGGTTGACAGCATGGCTTGCACGCCTGGGCGTGGAAATCGGTGGCCATCACGTGCTCGCATTGCGCCTGCCGTTCCTGGCCATCGGTGCGTTGCTGCCGTTGCTGGTGGTGCGCATCGCCACGCGCTGGTTTGGCAACGTCGCAGGGTGGCAGGCGGGCAGCCTGACCCTGCTGATGCCGCTGTCGGCCACGCTGGGCCTGCTGGCCGTGCCGGATGTGCCGATGGCGCTTGCGGCGGTGATCTGCCTGCACGCCGGTGCGCGCCTGCTGCACAACGTGGATGCGTCGTCGGCGATGAAGCTGGCGCTGGGCCTGCTGATCGGTGCGCTCAGCCACTACCGTTTCATTGGCGTCATCGGTGTCGGCTTCATTGCGCTGCTGGCGCTGCCGCAGGGCCGCCGCATGCTGGCCGACCCGCGCGTATGGGTGGCGCTGGCGGTGGGTGTACTGGCCTGGCTGCCGTTGCTGGCGTGGAATGCGGACAACCATGATGCCGGCCTGAAGTTCCAGGTGGTCGAGCGCCACCCGTGGACGTTCGAGTGGGAAGGGCTGTGGTTCCTGGTGATCCAGCCGATGCTGGTGACGCCGATCCTGTGCATCGCGATGTGGAAGGTCGCCCTGGCGGGTACCCGCAGTGGTGGTGGTGTGCGGGTGCAATGGCGCTATTTCGGCCTGGTGGGCGGGGTGTCGACGCTGGGCATCTTCCTGCTGGGCTTCTTCACCGATGTCGAGCGGATCAGTTTCCATTGGCCGTTGCCGGGCTACCTGGCGCTGCTGGTGGCCGTGCCGGTGGTCCTCAACGGCTGGCCACGCTGGCTGCGCCGCACCGGCTGGTGGCTGGCAGCTGCAGGCACCGTACTGGCTTTCGGCTACTACCTGATGGCGTCCACGCCGGCGCTGCGCGAGCAGATGGCCGGCAGCAAGTACTACCCGCGCAACTTTGCCGGCTGGCAGCCGCTGGCCGTGGCGGTGCGCGACGAACTGCGGCAGATGCCGCCGGGCACGCGTGTGCTGGCGGGCAACTTCAAGGTCGGTGCCGAACTGGGCTTCCAGCTGGGCAACGGTGATATCGAGGTGTTGCCGCACCCGCTCAACGACAAGCATGGGCGGACCGCACAGCTGGCACAGTGGGGCCTGCTGCACGAAGGCCCGCGCAGTGCGCCGATGCTGCTGGTGCTGTCACCCAGCGACCAGCGCTACCGCGATCTGCTGGCGCGCTATCACGCCATCTGCGAGCAGGTGGGGCCGTTGCCGGCGCCGCGCGTGGTCAGCAGCGATCATGGTTTCCAGCGCTTCCTGCTGTTCCAGCTGCCGGTGCAGCGCGCACAGGGGCCCTGCGTGACGCCGGCAATGGCCTGGCTGGATGCGCCGTCCAACGGTGAGAAGGTCTCCGGAACGCTCGCCATCAAGGGCTGGGCATTCAAGGATGGCGTGGGGTTGGCGCGCATCGAAGTGCTGGTCGATGGCCATTCGATTGGCGATGCGCGCTACGGGCGCATGTTCGACATCCGCCACACCTGGCCGGACAGCACCGATCCGCAACATCCGGCGGTGGGCTTCGACGCATCGCTGGATACCACCACGCTGGCGCCGGGGCGGCATTGGCTTGGCCTGCGCCTGCACGGCCGCGACGGCAGCGTGGAGGCGTGGCAGGAGCAGCCGTTCGAAGTTCGTTGAGGTCCCCTGGTCCTGTAGAGCCGAGCCGATGCTCGGCTGCTTCTGCTACAGATGGCGGGCAGCCTAAAAAAAAGACGGCCGAGCAAGGGCTCGGCTCCACCGTTCACGGCACCGCGAATCCAGCCCTGCGCAGCAGGCCGCACAGCGCGATCAGTGGCAGGCCGACCAGCGCGGTCGGGTCGCGGTTGTCGATTGCCTCGAACAGGCTGATGCCCAGGCCCTCGCACTTGAAGCTGCCGGCGCAGTCCAGCGGCTGCTCGGCGGCGACGTAGCGGATGATTTCCTGCGGGTCCAGCACGCGGAAGCGTACTTCGGTCAGATCCAGGGTGGCGAGGGATTCTCCATCCCGCCTGAGACTGATTGCCGTGTGAAAACGCACCGTCTGTCCGGACATTGCCGCCAGCTGCGCACAGGCCGCCTCGACCGTGCCCGGCTTGCCCAGCGGCTGGCCGTTCAGGTCGGCCACCTGGTCCGAGCCGATCACCCAGGCGCCCGGATGGCGGGCGGCCACGTCGGCGGCCTTGGCGGCGGCCAGGCGCGTGGCCAGGGCCAGCGGGGTCTCGGCGCCCAGAGGGGTTTCATCCACGTCCGGGCGTGCGCAGTCGAAGGGCAGGCCCAGCCGTTCCAGCAGTTCGCGACGGTAGCGGGAGGTGGAGGCCAGGACCAGTGACATGTGACAATACCGGGGCAGGGCGCGGCAGTCTGGCCCCTCCACGGCGCCAGCGGCAAGTGCTGCAGGGCGGGCATTTGACAGCGGGCGGTGCGATCCTTAGTATTCAGCGGCTTATGTCCGCGAACGTGCCCGAAACGCTGGATGCCTGGCGGATGGTTGTAGCGCGAAGGCGCTTCGACGGTCAGGTCTCCCTGGCTGAATTGACCCGCCTGCAGGGGTTGGTCGCAGATACCGACGGCGAGTGTGTCTACTCGCTTGAATTCGGTCGCGACGACGTCTTGCGGGTATCCTATGTGGAACTGACCATCGACACCGCGCTGCCGCTGACCTGTCAGCGCAGCATGCAGCGATTCCTGTTGCCGGTGAAGGTGACCCAGAGGCTTGGCCTGATCCGCGACGAGGACGAGGAATCGTCCCTGCCGGAGGAATACGAGGCGTTGCTGGTGCCGGAAGACGGCCAGCTGCGTCCGCTGGATCTGGTCGAGGACGAATTGGTGCTGGCGGTGCCCGTGGTGCCGCTGTCGCCCGACGGTGAAGCAGTCGACAAGGACTGGGCACCGAGCGAAGAAGAAACGAAGAAGGCCAACCCGTTTGCGGCGTTGGCAGCACTGAAGAAACAATAGCAGCCGGATTGTCGTCGGCGGCTGCGGCGAAAGCGAAAGTGTGCTGGGCGCTGGCGTCCTGCGCGACGATACGACGAAGCAAATCGAACCGAGTTTGGAGCAATCCCATGGCTGTGCAGAAATCCCGTGTCACCCCGTCCCGCCGCGGCATGCGTCGTGCCCACGACGCCCTGAGCGCCAAGCAGCTGTCGACCGACCCGACCACCGGCGAAGTGCACCTGCGTCACCACATCACTGCCGACGGTTTCTACCGCGGCAAGAAGGTCATCCAGACCAAGACCTCGGCCGTCGAAGAAGATTGATGTGCCGGAAGGCCGCTGCCTCCGGGCAGCGGCCTTTGCCTTCTTTCCCGGGCGTGCCGGTGATCGGCGGCCCGCGCAACAGGAAACATGATGAGCAAGCGGATCTATTCGAGGATCGCGGGCACCGGTAGCTATTTGCCGGAAAAAGTCCTGACCAACGCCGACCTGGAAAAAATGGTCGAAACCTCGGATGAGTGGATCCAGTCGCGCACCGGCATTCGTGAACGGCACATCGCGGCCGAAGGCGAAACCACCAGCGACCTTGGCTACAACGCCGCCCTGCGCGCGCTTGAAGCCGCAGGCATCGATGCCTCGCAGCTCGACATGATCGTGGTCGGCACGACCACCCCTGATCTCATTTTCCCGTCCACCGCGTGCCTGATCCAGGCCAAGCTCGGTGTGGCCGGGTGCCCCGCCTTCGACGTCAACGCAGCCTGTTCCGGCTTCGTGTTCGCGCTGGGCGTGGCCGACAAGTTCATCCGCTCCGGCGACTGCAAGCACGTGCTGGTGATCGGCACCGAAACGCTGACCCGCATGGTCGACTGGAACGATCGCACCACCTGCGTGCTGTTCGGCGATGGCGCCGGCGCCGTCGTGCTCAAGGCCGACGAAGACACCGGCATCCTCAGCACCCACCTGCATGCCGATGGCAGCAAGAAGGAACTGCTGTGGAACCCGGTCGGCGTTTCGACCGGCTTCAAGGACGGCGCCAACGGTGGCGGCACCATCAACATGAAGGGCAACGACGTGTTCAAGTACGCCGTCAAGGCGCTGGACTCGGTCGTGGACGAGACCCTGGCCGCCAACGGCCTGGACAAGTCCGACCTGGACTGGCTGATCCCGCACCAGGCCAACCTGCGCATCATCGAAGCCACCGCCAAGCGGCTGGAGATGTCGATGGACCAGGTCGTGGTGACCGTCGACAAGCACGGCAACACCTCCTCCGGCTCGGTGCCGCTGGCGCTGGATGCCGCGGTGCGTTCGGGCAAGGTCGAGCGTGGCCAGTTGCTGCTGCTGGAGGCCTTCGGCGGCGGCTTCACCTGGGGTTCGGCCCTGCTGCGCTATTGATAGTGCAAGTTGCGACAATGTGAAGTCTTGTCGTTACGGCCCCTCCGGGGCCGTAACGCGTTTAAGGAGGACCTGTCATGGTTGAGCCCATCGTCATCGAAGGGCAACGTGCCTGGCTGAAGCAGTACGGCAAGGGAAGCCGGGCAATGGCCCTGGGCCTGCTCAATTTTGTTGCGCGCCGTTTCCATCTGGATGCGCTGCGCCCGCCGCCGCACCGCGGTGGCGACGCCGCACGCGAAACCGAGGCCCGCCGCCTCGCGGAACTGCAGGCGCAGGGTGTGAACGTGCCGGACGTACTGGGCACCGGTCATGCCGCGCTGGTGATCGGCGACAACGGCAGCTCGTTCAATACCTGCCTGCGCGAAGCCGACGAAGCCGGTCGCGATCGGCTGGTGATGGCGGCGATGCTGGCCATTGCTGAAGCTCATGCCCGCGGCGCCTATTTCGGCCAGCCGTTGCCGCGCAACCTCACATGGGATGGCGAGAAGGTCGGCTTCATCGATTTCGAGGAAGATCCGCTGGAAGTGATGGATCTGTCCGAAGCGCAGGCCCGCGACTGGCTGATGTTCGGCTACGGCGTGGCCAAGTACTACGCCGACCGCCCCGGGCACCTGCAGGCGATGATGGCCGAGGCGATGGGTGACGTTCAGGCGCCGGTGCGCGAGCACGTGCATGCGGTCAGCGGCCGCCTGCGCAGCCTGGCACGGGTCTGCATGAAGCTGGGCCGTTCGGCGCGCGCGCTGGCCCATTCCATCTTCATCGCCCACGGCGCCAGCACCGCCGGCGTGTTGATGCTGGTGGGCCTGTGCGTGGATTTCCTCGCCGACGGCGACCTGGACGTCCTGCAGCTGTTCTGCTGAGGCTGATAGGGGTCAGATCCCTTTTCCGCAGGAAAAGGGATCTGACCCCGTTGCGCTTGCCCGGCCATTCACCATACGCGTGCATACGCGCACGTACAGACGACACGGCATGTTCCCCCTTATCATGGCCCGCTTCGATTGCAACAAGCGGATGACCGCGTGACCGTATCCACCCTCGCTTTTGTCTTCCCCGGCCAGGGCTCGCAGTCTGTGGGCATGGTGGCCGAGCTGGCCGAACTGCACCCACAGGTGCGTGAAGCCTTCACCGAGGCATCCGATGGTGCCGGCGTCGACCTGTGGGCGCTGTCCCAGGGCGGCCCGGAGGAAATGCTCAACCGTACCGAATACACCCAGCCGGCCCTGCTGGCCGCGAGCATCGGCGTGTGGCGCGCCTGGAACGCCGTGGGCGGTCCGCGCCCGTCGGTATTGGCCGGCCACAGCCTGGGCGAGTACACCGCCCTGGTTGCCGCAGGCGCACTGAGCCTGCATGACGGTGCGCACCTGGTGCGCCTGCGCGGCCAGCTGATGCAGGAAGCCGCACCGGCCGGTGTCGGCGCCATGGCCGCCGTGCTCGGCGCTGAAGACCAGCTGGTGCTGGACGTCTGCGCCGAAGCGGCAGGCAGCCAGGTGGTGGTGCCGGCCAACTTCAATTCGCCGGGCCAGATCGTGATCGGTGGCGACGCCGACGCGGTCGACCGTGCGCTGGCGCTGCTGGCCGAGAAGGGCGTGCGCAAGGCGGTCAAGCTGGCCGTCAGCGTGCCCTCGCACACCCCGCTCATGCGCGAAGCCGCCAGCCGTCTGGCCGAAGTGATGGCCGGCCTGTCCTGGCACGCGCCGCAGCTGCCGGTGGTGCAGAACGTCGACGCCCAGGTGCACAGCGGCATCGACGCGATCCGCACCGCGCTGGTCCAGCAGCTGTACCAGCCGGTACAGTGGACCGGGTGCGTGCAGGCGCTGGCTGCCCGTGGCGTCACCCGGATCGCCGAGTGCGGCCCGGGCAAGGTGCTGACCGGCCTGGTCAAGCGCATCGACAAGGCCATCGACGGCCGTTCGCTGGCCACGCCGGGCGACTTCGAAGCCGCCCGCGAGGCATGGTCGGCCTGATCCCCCCTGTTCCTGCCGACCGTACCGGTGGCCGCGGCAAGCGGCACGGGTGCGGCGGTCGCCCCAGCCTGAGGAAAACATCATGAGCAAGCCCCTGCAGGGTGAAATCGCACTGGTCACCGGCGCCAGCCGTGGCATCGGTGCCGCCATCGCCGATCTGCTGGTCGCCCAGGGCGCCACCGTCATCGGTACCGCCACCACTGAATCCGGCGCTGCCGCGATCGGCGAACGCCTGGCCGCCCACGGTGGTCACGGCCGCGCGCTGAACGTCACCGATGCCGCCGCGCTGGACAGCGTGCTCGATGGCATCGCCAAGGAATTCGGCCCGATCTCGATCCTGGTCAACAATGCCGGCATCACCCGCGACAACCTGCTCATGCGCATGAAGGACGAGGACTGGGCGTCGATCATCGACACCAACCTGACCAGCGTGTTCCGCACCAGCAAGGCGGTGATGCGCGGCATGATGAAGGCGCGCAAGGGCCGCATCATCAACATCGCATCGGTGGTGGGCGTGACCGGCAATGCCGGCCAAGCCAACTACGCCGCGGCCAAGGCGGGCATCATCGGCTTCAGCAAGTCGCTGGCCAAGGAAATCGGTTCGCGCGGCGTCACCGTCAATGTTGTCGCACCTGGCTTCATCGACACCGACATGACCAAGGCGTTGCCGGAAGAAGCGCGCACCGCGCTGATCAACGACATCGCCCTCGAACGCCTGGGGTCGCCGGAAGACATCGCCCATGCGGTGGCCTTCCTGGCCAGCCCGGCTGCCGGTTACATCACCGGCGAAACCCTCCATGTGAACGGCGGCATGTACATGCCGTAAGCAAGGGGCGCAGGGATTGCGCCGCAAGTGGTTGATCTGCGGAGGTTTTTGCTGCAATGCAAGGCCGCGCCGGTTTCCACTACACTATCCCACGGCCATCGCCTTTGATGGCGACCACTTTTGAACCACAACTCCATCTGGAGCGAGATCCCATGAGCACCATCGAAGAACGCGTCAAGAAAATCGTCGTCGAACAGCTTGGCGTCAAGGAAGAAGAAGTCACCAACAGCGCATCGTTCGTCGATGACCTGGGCGCTGACTCGCTGGACACCGTCGAGCTGGTGATGGCCCTGGAAGAAGAATTCGAGTGCGAGATCCCGGACGAAGAAGCCGAGAAGATCAGCACCGTGCAGGCCGCCATCGACTACATCAAGGCCCACGTCAAGGCCTGATGTCAGACGGCAGTGCGCGCGCGGGCCCACGCTCGCCGCGCACCGCACCCCATGGGGCCGCAGTTGCGGCCCCGTGTGTTTGAGCATCACACCGAAGCAAACCGAGTTGCCCGTTGAAATCAGCCGGGTCAGGAGAATCAGCAATGAAGCGTCGCGTCGTCGTAACCGGCCTGGGTATCGTCTCGCCGTTGGGCAATGATCTGGCCAGCAGCTGGGAAGGCATCACCCACGGTCGTTCGGGCATCGGTCCGCTGACCAACGTTGCGGATGCCTATCTGGATCGGTTCACCACCAAGATTGCAGGTGAGGTCAAGGGATTCGACATCACCGCCGACAATGAATTGTTCGGCAAGTTCCGGGTCAGCGGCAAGGATGCCAAGAAGATGGACCCGTTCATCCATTACGGCCTCGGTGCCTCGTTCATGGCCCTGCACGACTCGGGCCTGGAGATCACCGACGCCAATGCCGAGCGCATCGGCGCCATCGTCGGCGCCGGCATCGGCGGCCTGCTCGGCATCGAAGAGCAGACCATCGAGTTCCACGAGGGCAAGAAGATCTCGCCCTTCTACGTGCCAAAGACCATCATCAACATGCTGCCGGGCCAGCTGAGCATCATCACCGGCCTGAAGGGCCCGTCGTTCTCGGCGGTGTCGGCCTGCGCGACCTCGAACCATTCGATCGGTACCGCGATGCGCATGATCCAGTACGGCGACGCCGACGTGATGGTGGTTGGCGGTGCCGAGCGTGGCTCGTCGCCGACCGCGCTGGGCGGCTTCTGCGCGATGAAGGCCATGAGTACCCGCAACGACGCCCCGGAACAGGCCTCCCGCCCATGGGACAAGGACCGTGACGGCTTCGTGCTGGGCGACGGCGCCGGCATCCTGATCCTGGAAGAGTACGAGCACGCCAAGGCGCGTGGCGCGAAGATCTACTGTGAACTGGCCGGCTTCGGCGCAAGCTCCGACGCGTACCACATGACCGCACCGAGCGAGAACGGCGAAGGCGCCGCGCGCTGCATGGCCATGGCCATGAAGGACGCGGGCGTGAGCCCGGAACAGGTGGGCTACCTCAACGCGCACGGTACCTCCACGCCGCTGGGCGACCTGGGCGAGACCATGGCGATGAAGACCGCCTTCGGCGACCACGCCTACAAGATGATGGTCAGCTCCACCAAGTCGATGACCGGCCACCTGCTGGGTGCTGCCGGCGGCGTGGAAGCGATCTTCTCGGTGATGGCACTGCAGGACAACGTCATCCCGCCGACCATCAACCTGCAGCAGCCGGGCGAAGGCTGCGACCTGGACTACGTGCCCAACGAAGCGCGCCAGGCCAAGGTCGACGTGGTGATGTCCAATGGCTTCGGCTTCGGCGGCACCAACGGCACGCTGGTCTTCAAGCGCGTCTGACCGAGTTGTAGCGTCGGGCCATGCTCGACGCCGCGTTCTACGGAGCCGCCGCAAGGCGGCTTCCGTGCATCTGAACCCCCGAACTGGCCGCCATGACCCACGCACCGCTGATCCACCCGCTGCCGCACCCGATCGATCTGCTGGCCCTGCAGCAGCATGACCCGGCGCGCTTCCCGCTGCTGATGGAATCCACTGCCTCGGGCACCGCGCAGGGCCGCTGGAGCCTGCTGCTGGCCACGCAGGGCGACTGCCTGCGGCTGGATGCCGATGGCCAGGTGCGCGACCAGCACGACGCGGTGCACGCCGGCAGCTTCCTGCAGGTGCTGGACCGTGCCTGGCAGCGCGAACGCCTGCTGCATGACGGCAGCCACAGCCTGCCGTTCCGCGGCGGCTGGGCGCTGATGCTGGACTACGAAGTGGCCAGCCAGATCGAACCGGTGCTGCCGGCGCGTGCGCGCGAGGACGGCCGCCCGACCGCGCTGGCGCTGCGCTGCCCGGCCGCGGTGCTGCATGACCATCACAACGGCGCCAGCTTCGTCATCGCCGAGGCCGGCGAGCAGGCGTTGCTGGATGCGCTGGTGGCACTGGCCTCGGCCGCGCTGCCCGAGGCCGGGCAGGGCTGGCAGCCGCCGCAGGCGGTGGGCGAGGATGCGCCGCAGCGCTTCACCGACGGCGTGCGCCGGGTGATCGAGTACCTGCGTGCCGGCGACGTGTTCCAGGTGAACCTGTCGCGGCGCTGGAGCGCGCAGTTCGCTGCGCCGGTCAGCCCGCAGGCGCTGTACGCGCAGCTGCGCCGCGCCAACCCGGCACCGTTCGCCGGCCTGTTCAGCGCGCACGGCCGCCATGTGGTCAGTTCCTCGCCGGAGCGGCTGGTGTCGGTGCATGCCGGCCACGCGCAGACCCGTCCGATTGCCGGCACGCGTCCGCGCTTCGAGGGGGACGATGATGCCGCACGCATCCAGGAGCTGGTCGGCCACCCCAAGGAGCGCGCCGAGCACGTGATGCTGATCGACCTGGAGCGCAACGACCTGGGCCGCATCTGCATGCCCGGTACCGTGGTGGTCGACGAGCTGATGACCGTGGAGAGCTACGCGCACGTGCACCACATCGTCAGCAACGTCAGCGGCCACCTGCGCCCGGAGGTCACCCCCGGCGAGGTGATCGCCGCCACGTTCCCCGGTGGCACCATCACCGGCTGCCCCAAGGTGCGCTGCATGCAGATCATCAGCGAGCTGGAGCAGGTGCCGCGCGGCGCCTACACCGGCGCGTTCGGCTGGCTGAACCGCGATGGCGACCTGGACCTGAACATCCTGATCCGCACCGCCGAAGTGGATGGCCACCAGGTCAGCTTCCGCACCGGCGCCGGCATCGTGGTCGATTCGGACCCGGACAAGGAACTGGACGAGACCCGCGCCAAGGCCCGCGGCCTGCTGCGCGCGCTCGGCCAGCAGGGCTGATCCGGTCGGGGTCGGATCCCTTGCGCACCGCGCGAGGGCTCTGACCCCCGCAGTCATGCCGCCGGGCGTTCATCCACGCATGGCGTGGATCTACTGATCGACCGTTGGCCGGCATGCAGGCGCCACCCCGGTCATGACCCCAATCCACCGGCACGGTATCCTGCACGACGGAATCGAGTTCAGAGGTAGTCCATGGCGGGAGCCAAGCGCGGGTGTCTGTTCGTGGTAACGCTGGTGGTGGTGCTGGCTGCCGTCGTGGCCGGCGCGGGCGCGTGGTTCTTCTACCAGCAGACCCGGTTCGCCGACGCCCCGATCACCCCGACCGCCGAGAGCGTGGTCATCGCCAGCGGCGATGGCATGAACAGCGTGCTGCGCAAGCTGCGCGATGCCGGCGTGGACGAGGGCCAGGACACCCAGTGGCAACTGCTGGCGCGCCAGCTCGATGCGGCCGGCAAGCTGAAGGTGGGCGAGTACGCGCTCAGTGGTGAGCTGACCCCGCGCGAGCTGCTGCTTCGCATGCGCGCCGGCAAGGTGCTGCAGCACCGCGTCACGATTGTCGAGGGCTGGAACATCCGCCAGCTGCGTGCCGCACTCAAGCGCGCCGAGCCGCTGCTGCACACCACCGACAACCTGGATGACGCCGCGTTGATGCAGCGCCTCGGCTTCGGTGGCCAGCACCCGGAAGGCCGCTTTCTGCCGGAGACCTACGTTTACCAGCGCGGCGACAGTGATCTGGACGTGCTCAAGCGCGCCCACGCCGCAATGGAAAAGGCGCTGGACGAAGCCTGGGAAAGCCGCGCGCCGGACCTGCCGATCAACACGCCCTACGAACTGCTGACGCTGGCGTCGATCATCGAGAAGGAAACCGCGCTGGCCAGCGAGCGCCCGCAGATCGCCGGCGTGTTCATGCGCCGCCTGAAGATCGGCATGCGCCTGCAGACCGACCCGACCGTGATCTACGGCATCGGTGCCGCGTATGACGGCAACATCCGCCGCCGCGACCTGACCACCGATACGCCGTACAACACCTATACCCGTGCGGGCCTGACCCCGACCCCGATCGCCATGCCCAGTCGCGACGCGCTGATGGCCGCGGCGCAGCCGGCCGCCGGTGATGCGCTGTACTTCGTCGCCGTGGGCGACGGCAGCGGCGCGCACGTGTTCTCGCCCAGCCTGGACCAGCACAACGCCGCCGTAGCCCGCTACCTGCAGCAGCTGCGCCAGCAACGTACCCAGGAGACCCCGGCGCAATGAGTCCCGCGCTGCTTCGCCACCCGCGTTTCGTCAGCCTGGAAGGCGGCGAGGGCGCAGGCAAGACCACCGCCATCAATGCCATCCGTGACTGCCTGCGCCGCCACGGCCACGAGGTGGTACTGACCCGCGAGCCGGGCGGTACGCCGCTGGCCGAGCGCATCCGCGGCCTGGTGCTGAAGCCCGATGCCGAGATCGCTGCCGAACCGCTCAGCGCCGAAGCCGAGCTGCTGCTGGTGTTCGCCGCACGCGCCCAGCATGTGCGCCAGGTGATCCGGCCGGCGCTGCAGCGCGGTGCCTACGTGCTGAGCGACCGCTTCACCGATTCCAGCTACGCCTACCAAGGCGGTGGCCGCGGGCTTGACCCGCAGTGGATTGCCGACCTGGAGCGCCGCGCGGTCGGCCTGCTGCCAGGGCTGACCCTGCTGCTGGATGTGGACGTGGCCGTCGGCCGCGCACGCGCCAACGGCCGTGACCTGTGGCCGGACCGCATCGAGAGCGAGCAGGACGATTTCTTCCAGCGCGTGCGCGCCGTGTTCCGCAGCCGCGCACAGCAGGACCCGCAGCGCTTCGCGCTGATCGACGCCGGCCAGGTGCAGGAACGCGTGGCCGCCGATGTGGTCGCACGTGTCGAGCGTTGGCTGCAGGACGGGGAGGGCGCATGAGCACGTTTTCGCCGTGGCAGCAGCGCGCGTTCGACCAGACCGTGGCTGCGCTCGACGCCGGTCGCCTCGGTCATGGCCTGCTGATCTGCGGCCCGGCCGGGCTGGGCAAGCGCGAGGTGGCGCTGGCGCTGGCCGACCACGTGCTGGCGCAGGGTGATGCAACGCACGCCACGCGTACGCGCCAGCTGATCGCCGCCGGCACCCATCCGGACCTGCAGCTGGTCAGCTTCATTCCGAACAAGAGCGGCGACAAGCTGCGTACCGAGATCGTCATCGAGCAGGTGCGCGAGATCACCGACAAGCTGGCGCTGACCCCGCAGTACGGCGTGGCGCAGGTGGTGATCGTCGATCCGGCCGATGCGATCAACCGTTCGGCCGCCAACGCGCTGCTGAAGACGCTGGAGGAGCCGCAGCCCGGCCGCTACCTTTGGCTGATCAGCAGCGACCCGGCACGCCTGCCGCAGACCATCCGCAGCCGTTGCCAGCGACTGGAATTCAAGCTGCCGCCGCAGCACGAAGCACTGGCCTGGCTGCAGCAGCTGGGCCACAGTGAAGCATCGGCGCGCGAAGCGCTGGAGGCCGCCCGCGGCCATCCCGGCCAGGCCGACAACTGGCTGCGCGAAGACGGCCTGAGCCTGCGCCGCGAAGTTGGTCGAGATCTGGAACAGCTGGCCGCCGGCAAGACCGGCGCGGTGGAGCTGGCGCAGAAGTGGTGCGGTGATGACAACGCGGCGCTGCGCCTGCGCTTCGCTGCCGATCTGGCGCTGGCCCAGGCCAGTACCGATGCCTTGACCACGCCGGAGCGATTGCACAAGCTTGCAGCCTGGTTCGATGCGGCCAACCGCACCCGCGACCTGCTGCGCACCACGGTGCGTGCAGACCTTGCGGTGGTCGAGTTGCTGCTGGCCTGGAACAAGGTGAACGAGCGGCCTGCCGCAAGGGGAAATCGATGAGTGCCAGCAACGCCCGCCAGGGCATCCTGTCCCTGGCTGTGAAGGACAAAGCCGCGCTGTACAGCGCGTACATGCCGTTCGTGAAGAATGGCGGCATCTTCGTGCCCACGCCCAAGCGCTACTTCCTGGGCGACGAGGTGTTCCTGCTGCTGACGCTGCCCGATTCCAGCGAGCGCCTGCCGGTGGCCGGCAAGGTGATCTGGGTGACCCCGGCCGGCGCGCAGGGCAACCGCACCGCCGGCATCGGGGTGCAGCTGGCCGACGGTGCCGAAGGGGAGGGCGTGCGCCACAAGATCGAGACCCTGCTGGCCGGGCTGACCGGTTCGGACAAACCGACCCATACGATGTGATTCCGGTAGCGCCGGGCCATGCCCGGCTGCGTGCCCCGAAGCGCCGTGAACACGACTGTGAAAAACTGTTGACGGCCTCTGAAAAGCCCCTATAATGAGCGGCTCAGCAACACACCGGGCGGTTAGCTCAGCGGTAGAGCATTGCCTTCACACGGCAAGGGTCACAGGTTCGATCCCTGTACCGCCCACCATTTAAAATCAGTGTGTTACAAGAAAACCGGCGAAAGCCGGTTTTTTGTTCTCCTGCACCGCTCCTACAAAGCGCAAGATTGCGCTCTGGACTGCGCTCGCCATCTTGCTTTTGCATCTGTCTGGCTCCAAGTTCCTACAGCCCGCTTGGGCATCAACCAGAACAGGGATTAGACATGGATTTCAAAGCTGGTGACGTTGTAAAGCTGAAGAGTGGCGGCCTCCCCATGACCATTGCATGGATCAATAGCGGTGAGGCACGGTGCGAGTGGTTCGATACGAAGTATGAGCCTCAGGTTCGGAGCTTTGCATTGGCTCTTCTTGTGCACGCCGAATCGTAAAAAGGCGATTGTCCCCGCCCGGCACGCCGCGGCGGGGACGCTACGAACTGATTTCATCGAGCATCGAGCGCAGCCCTTAGAGCACTGCTGCTGGTGGTACGTACGCCCTGCGTCGTGACGGCCTCCATTCGGTCCAACCGATCCACCACCTGCGCGAGCAGAGCATTGCTCTGCTGCATCGCCGCCGTGGTCGCGGCCTGCGCCTTGTTGTCCATCACCAGGTCGAACACAGCGCGCGCGAAGTTATCCGACAACGCCTCGATGGTGTCGGCCAGCTCGCCCATGCCGACGCCACCCTTGTCCAGGTCGCCCACCTTCATCCGGTCGATCAGGCCCGTCACCTGGCGATCGCGTTGACGTAGTCTCGGGCTCGCTCCCATGGGCGCCTCGTGGCGGGAAAGATATCCACAGGCTTGTCTATGGCCGACGTTACTCCGGCAGTACTATCATCCGGCCAACCTCAGTTTGGGTCTGGCAATGCTAGCTGTGTACGTAGACGAAAGCTGCGCGGATGGTAGGAACCGTTACCTCATCCATGGAGCGCTGTTTCTTTGCGGGCAGCAGATCGGTGATCTGCGCGCGGCTATTGAAGCTACGGTCGCGGCTAGCGGCCTGTCAGATGAAGTGAAGTGGAGCGGTATCACCAGGGCAAAGCGAGCGCGCGAGCTCGCCATCGCTGATCAGTATTTTGATGGAACCACTGATCAGGAACTTGCGGCCGGCCGTTGGTTTCAGTCGATGGTGATCGATCAGCATCAGCTGGACGTCCGGGGGTATCACGGCGGTGATAGAGACGTTTGCTTCTATAAGTGTTTGTATACCCTTCTTGTAAAGCGCATCGCTCAGTACGCGTTGCCTGATGAAGACGTGCACGTCGTTCTAGATCAGCGCACGACGCTCAGATACGACCTGGAAGATCTCCGGGCAGTGTTGAACAACGCGCTAAGGCGAGACCTCGCTGATCGATCTCCTCACGTTCGCACCGTGATTTACAGAGACTCACGCACCTGCCGACTACTTCAGCTGTCCGACCTTCTGACTGGTGCTGTTGGCTTCCATCAGAACCGTATGCATTTGGTGCCAACTGCATCTCCGCACAAGCGCGCTGTGGCAGAGCATGTTGCCAGGCGGGCCAATTTGGAGTCGTTGCAGATCGCCAACAATTGGTCGCCGCATATGGGCATCTGGACGCTTCGGATGGGTGAGCGTCGCACATAAAAAAAAGGCCGAGCGATCTAACGGTTTCCCGTATCCACGTCCGTGGCACTCGGATCTCCGAGGGATTCGATCGGCTGGGCCTCTGGGCGAGTGTGGCATGTCCTGCCTCCAATGCAAACGGGCCGCGTTCAGCATTGCTGGGAGCGTTACCTGCCGCACATAGCCGCGGCCAACCTAGCTCGGCGGCCTAGGCGACCGTTATCACTGCTGGTCCTCTGCGTAGATGCCGCCGCTGATCACCACCGACCCCACCACCATCCCCTTCGTGTCGTGGCCACCGTAGGCGACGGGCACGGGGTTGCCCTGGGCCTGCACGTTCACGGGCCCGTTCATGCTGTAATTCGGCGCGTTCTCGGCGCTCTCCTTCGCTCCCAGCCCGCGCGGCTGGGGCGATAGCATTTGCGCCACACCGCCGATGGCCAGGCTCCAGCCGGCCGCGCCAACGGCACCCCAGAACTTGGCAACGCCAGCGGCTGCGCCCGGGCCGCCGGCGATCCCTGCCACCACGATCAGGGCCACGCCGACGATGGTCTGCAGCACGCCGCCGCGCTTGGAGCCGACCAGCACTGGCGCGATGCGGATATCGTCCGCACCTGGTGGGTCCTTCAGCTGTTCCTTGGACAGGTTCTGCTTGCCAATGAACACCGCAAACTCGATGCCCTGGTCCTTGCAGCCGGTCAGGAACTGCCGAAAGCCGGGAAGCAGGATGCTGAGCGCGAAGATGGCCTCGGCGGGACTGTTCACTGCCAGCTGGAACTTGCGCCCGAACCGGGCGCCGAGGCGGCCGTACAGGCGGATTGTGCGTAGACGCTCGGTCATCGTCAGTTCCTCAGGTCGGATGGGGGAAATAGGCCGATTGCGGCGATCTGCGTGACGCGCTGCTCTGAATCGACCACGAGCAGGCGCACTTGGGGATCCGGCGTGTCGGCGTCGGTCGCGAGCATCAGGCGGTGGCCCGCGAGCGAGGCTTCGGCCATCCGTTCGACAGCCTCGGGACTGGTCTCCACCAAGTGGTTGACCAACAAGTTGCGCAGGGGCTGACTTGCTTCCCCGAAGGAAGCGGCGGCAGCCAGGAGTGCAGGGGAAATGGGCGATGTGGACATGGGCTTAGCCTGATGGTGGGTGTCTGCCCGGTGTATCAGATCGACGGCAGTCATGGATCATTTCTCGATGGTTGGGGCGAGGCTGCGGCCAAAAGCCTTGCGCTGCAACGGATTCCGGCCATTTGCTGATTACGCCATTTGCTGAATTGCGTTTCTGGGAGGGATTTTTTTCCGCGCGTGCGGGGACAGCCGGTCTAGGTTCCGATCCGATCCATACTTTCGACTCCCCCTCCGTACGCAGTGCCGTGAACGAAGAAGGCCCGTTGCCGGGCCTGCTCGGGACGCTCAGTGGGCTAAGAGTTCCACCGCGTCCTGCCGGTGTTGTTGCGGACACCGCCGGCTGGTCCAGGCCTGTGACCAAACAGGCCATCCCGCGCTCAGTCCGCAGCCGGCCGCACGCCGGTGATCACGGTGAACTGCTGCGGGTAGTTGATGACCACATCAGCGCGGACGTGGCACAGGAAGCCGATCTCGCCCGTCTTGGCGTACGCCTCGCGCAGCAGCTGGATGGACAGCGCCTCACGCATCAGGAAGTACAGGCCGCTGAAGTTGCCCACGAAGATTTCGCTAGCGTCGGTGGCGGTGCCCAGGTCGCCATCAACCGGGATCTGGCTGGTCGGCACGAACGACATGTCATCGATCAGGCGCGGGCGCTGCAGAGGCTGGCCGGTGGTGTCGGTCAGGCCCTCGAAGTCCATCAGCGTGCGGGTGGCCATGATCGCGGCAGTCGGGGCCGGTGCGTTCACGTCGATGATCGAGCCGTATGCCTTAAGCAACGGGCGGTAGCTGTCCAGGGCTGCGCCATTGGCGCCCAGCGATACGGTGTTGATGCCCGTGGTGTTGCGCAGGCCACGCGGCTCCGGCGCCGCGCCCGAACCCAGCAGGCCAACGCGGTCCAGCTCCTTGGCAAACGCCTGTGCGATCACCTGGCGCAGCGCGCGATCCACGTCAGAGCCATCGGCCAGCAGCTCACGCGACACGCGCACGATGCACGCCAGGCTGCGCGGGGTGGACTGGACAGAGCGCAGGGTCGGCTCGCTCTCGCCGATGTTGCCCAGTTCATTGCGCCAGGTGGCGGTGGGCAGGGTGTCGATCGCTGCGGTGGAAACCGACTTGGCGCCGTAGTCCATCGGCACGATGCCCGCGCCCGCCTGCAGCAGCGAGGACGCCGGGACCAGCGCGGACAGGATGCCCGGCATCACCACGTCCGGGACTGCGTAGCCGCCTGCGCTGTCGGTGCCGACGGCGAGCGAAGCCATCACGGCCTCGGTGCTGCTCATGCCGGCAACGCCGCGCATGAAGTCGGTCAACGTGGTTTCGGCAGCGCGCGGCTTGTCAGCGTCGTCGCGGCGACTGGCGTAGTACGCCCGGAATTCTGCGGGAGTGCGCAGCACCTTGATGCCGCCGCCGTCCAGGTCCGCCGAGGGCGCGTCAGTCGGGCCGCCGCCGTTCATCTGCCACGCTGCCAGTGCGGTGGTGTTCTCGTCCACCTGCTGGCGCACGGCGGCCACGTCGGCTGTGTGCTTGGCCTTGAACTGGGCAAAGGCCTCATTGAGCTTGGCGACGATGCCGGCCACGTCGGTCGGCTCGCCCTCTGCGCGTACGGCCTGAATGCCGCGTGCGATCTTGGTTGGCTTGGTCATGCTGGGCTCCTGTGTAGGAGTCCAGTGTCCATTTCATGCTCAGCCGCAACCATCAGTTATCGTGGGGTTGCGTGGAGTTGCGTTGCCCGATTTACTTCCTGTGCGCCTCAAGCCAGCGCGCGGCATCGATCAGGCGATAGGTGATTTTGTGCTTGCCGCCGCCGAGTGCGTAGCTCTCCGGTGCCGTGCCTTCCCTGCGCTTGTTCGCCAGCGTTCCAGGAGCGATGCCGATCAGCGCGGCCAAGTCTGCCTCGCCAATGCGCCCATCAGCACTGATCCACATTCCGTGACTCTCTGCCTGCTGACGTAGCAGCGCTGCAGTCGAATCTGCGCGCCCATCCATCGTGGCAATGAGTGCGTTCAGGCCTTGTGCCCGTAGGCTATTCGGCTTCAATGGTCCCTCCTTTGGGGTCGTCCGGCCAACTGTGGATGCGCGAAGAAAGGGGGACGGTCGGTCTACGTCCGAGATGCCTCAGACTTTCGACCGCCCCTCCGTTCCATGCGGTCCCGGCTGGTCGCGTACGGTGGTGGTGAACCTGCTGCACTGGTGAACGTGGTGCATCGGTGCAGAAAGGGTGTGATTTGAAATGCGACCCTTTGGAACCTGGCGCATCGGGTGCATCGGGTGCATCGGGTGCATCGGGTGCATCGGGTGCAGCGGGTGCAGCGGGCGCATGGGGTGCAGGTGGTGCACCCCGTGCAGTGCAGGTAACGCTCGGAGCGTTAACGGCAGGGGCGCGGTGTGCGCGAAACAACACACCGCCTGGTAGTAGTTATCTGTGCACTCGCCTTGAGTACGGATTTCCCCGGAAATGAGGCTCGACCGAACTTGCCTTGAGTATGGTTTGGTTAAATAAACGTTACGCTTGCCCATGACCGTACTCGTTTTTGGCACTTGGCGTACTCGCCACGAGTACCGTGTTTTTCTGTGCCTCTTCATCGCAGGGCCGCCAGCGCATGTAGGTCCTCTTCCCGTCCGCATCGCTGCCATCTGGCCCTATGTTGGTGAGCCGGAAGGAGCGCGCCCTTCCGGTCCCAGTCTTCTGATTGAATCCGCCTGGTTTCACTTCCTCGATCCAGCCGCGTTCCTCCAAGGCTGCGAAGGCCGACTGCACCTTGGCTTGGCCGATACCGCCCAAGCGCCGCCGCGCCTCGCGGATGCTGAGGAACACCTCATTGCCAGACACGGGGCGATACAGAGCGCGTAGCTCGATGAGCAGTTGCCGGGCGCAAATGTCCATCGTCTGGTAAGCCGGCGAAGCCATTTCCCAGGAATACAGGCGGACGTGAGGCGCCACCGGGACATAGACGCTGCTGCTGCGCCCCGTCGCCCGCGCGCGCCGCTTGGCCTCTTTGCGGGCTTCTCGCTCACTCATCTGCCTCCCCTACGGTTTCTATAGAGGCGTTCACCGGACTCTTGAGAAGCACGACGCGCCGTTGCCCTGGCTCCGTCTTCGTCTCTTCGATCCATCCATGCAGCAGCAGCGCTCTGAATGCCCGCTCCACGGGGCGCTGAGTGACGTTCAGGCGCTTGCGAGCGTCTCTGACGCTGAGGGATACCAGGGCGCTTCCGGTGAGCGATTCCAGCGCGCGCAGTTCGATCAGCAGCGCGCGGGCAGTCGGATCGAGGAGGCGGTATGCAGGGTGCGCCGTCTCCCAGGAGTAAAAGCGAACGCCTTGCCGGTGGTTGAACTTGGCTTCATTCATTGCCTTCATCCTCGATAACGATCCGCACCTTCTTGCCCTGGTACTGCTTAGGCAGCGGTGTGAACGGAATGCAGGGGCCCACCTGCGAGCGGTAGATCACATCAACGGTCACAGCGTCGCGGTACTGGCGCACGATGCGCACCGCGGCATCTGTCGCCTCACCAGCACCCGGCATGTCCTGCAGGTCGAAGCGGGCGCGCCTCAGCGAGTGGAATAGGTCACGACTCATCGCATGCGCTCCCGTGCGGCCACCACGCGAGCGGCACTCTGCAACAGCTGACCGACACTGCGGCCCCAATCAGCACCAGCACGATCTGCGCGGCGCTGGATCCACTCATGCACACGCGCCTCGGTCGGGTTGCCCCGGTGCTGCAGGGCGCAGTCGCCGCACAACACGTAGGGGAGGGAGGCCCAGCCGAACTCCCGCTCCACCCTATGGAACGTGCCGAACACCGGCAGCAGTGGCTTGCCGCAGCAGTCGCAGGCAATAGGGATCACTTCGAATCGGCGGCTCATCCGACCCTCCGCAGCTTGCTGGCGTAGGTGACAAGGCCCAGCACCCGCAGTGCAGCGCGCTGGATTGTGTGGCCCTCGTAGATGCCCGACAGCGCGTAGACGTACAGGCCGGCAGGGCGCGCCTGCACGTAGCGAATCAGCGCCTCGCCGTCGATCTCAACGGCATACAGGGCATCACCGCGGTACTGCTTTACCGTCAGGTCGATCACCAGCACGTCGCCGGGGAGGTAGCTAGGTGCGTTCTGGCTGTCGATCAGTGCGACGGTGGCCCAGCGCGCGGTGTCGGAAAAGTCTGAATGCGCGTCAGGGGTTTGCCCGATTGCGAGCACGGGTGGTTGGTGTACGATGGGCGTCATGGTCAGTTCGTTCCTTGGTCGGTTCGGACGTGGCTTTCACGGCTCACTCCGGCTGCAACCGGGTGGGCCGTTTTCATTTCAGGGGCGAGGGGCATCCGGCTTTCCCCCTTGAGATGCCTTCTCCATGGCCTGCTGGCATTCCACCAGCGCCGAGTGGCTGCACAGGCGCCGCTTGCCGTCCTTGTACGTGCGGAGATGCCCGCTGTTGATGAGCTGATATCCCCTGGTCCGCGACACCCCTATCTGCTCGAACGCCTCTTCGATGGGGTAGGCGAGTTTGGGTTTCGTTGCATCCTGTGACATAGTTGGGCTCTAGATGAATGGGTTCAGTGGGTTTAATGCTCACAAACCCACTGAATGTAGTTAGACACACCGGGATAGGCCATGTCAACGACCAAGAACAAGGGTGGGCGTCCGCCGCGCGCGCCGGGTGAAAAGCTGCAGCGCATCAACCTGACGCTTAGGCCGGGCCTGCTGTTTGGCTTAGAAGTGGTGGCGCGAGACCGCCGCACGTCACTGAGCCAGGCAGCGGAGTACCTGATTGAGCAGCAACTGCGCAGCTATCAAGTAGAGGGAGCACCTGCCACAAAGCTGTTGGACGGTGTGGTCGGCGTGATGCGGGATCACCTATCAAATGGGAATCCGCTGGTGGAGAAGGAGCCAGAAGACGCAGAGGAAGTGGCCGCTATGCTGCTGGCCAGCCCCTCGGGGCGGGCGTTCTTCATGCCAGATGCGCTCCAGACACCCAGCGAGCGTTATTTCCTCAGGTTCTACGCGAAGCTACTTCGCATTGCGAATGAGTCAGCCGCCGGCGGCGAGGACGAGCGTGCGACAGCAACGATGATGGCGGTCATGAGTTCTCTGGCGCGTCCCGATTTGCTCGAGCAACTCTATGCAGCTGCTTCTGAAGGAGCGCAGAAGGGGGACTCGGAGGAAGAAGCTGCGAGGTCGGTTTACGACCAAATCGCTGCTATGGCAGCGGGCGACTAGGTTCGATCCGCATGTAACCCGCAAACCTCAAAATTGAGGTTTGCAGGCAAGTGGCTGATTTCCAAGCAAAGCGCAAAATTGCGCTCTGTAAAAACACTCTGATTGGCGTGATTTAGACCATCTGCGATTTCAAATCGCGGTACTCAGAGAAACTGCACCTGCGCCAGCTTGTCACGCGCTGCGCCCTGCACCAGGTGGCCGTAGTGCTTCTCGATCATCGCCAGCGACGTGCCGGCAAGCTTCGCCACCGTCAGCAGGTCCATGCCGCCCACGATGGCGTCGGTGATCCAGCAGTGGCGCAGCGTGTAGAGCGTCACGCCGGCAGGTAGCCCAGCGCGCGCTGCGGCATCCCGAACAAGCTCGCTCCAGTCGGTGGGCGTCCACACCTTCTTCCCGTCCTGGGTGAACAAGTGCGCCTTGGGTAGCTTGCCCTTGGCCAGGCGGTCGAACAGCGCAGTGGCAGCGGACGAAAGCGGTATCTTGCGGTCGTGGTCCTTGCTGCGGAACCTCACGCTGGCGGTGCGGCCGTCATAGTCCGAGCGCAGGCACAGCGACGGGTCTCCCGGCCTGCAGCCCGTCAGTGCCACGCACTCGATCAGGTCGCGCACCGGCCCCTCAGCGGCCTCCAGCAGCGCTCGGCGCTGCTCCCGCTCCAGGTACAGGCCCCGGCGCTGCCCGGCGTCCTTGAGAGGCTTCACCGCATTCCACTCGAATGCAAGATCGGGGGATACCTTGCGGCGGGCCACGGCGTGGTTCAGGGCGGCCACCAGTGTCGTGCGGATGCGGTTGATGCTGGACCGCGCCAAGGGCTTCGCCACCGGTGGCCGGCCGCGCTTCACTGGCAGCGGCGGGAGGTCGCCTTTCTCCACGCGATCGCGCCAGGCCTCGATGTGATCCTGGTGGAGATCCTTGAGGCGCACCTTGCCCAGCTTGTCGCCATAGAGGCAGCGCTCGAACCGGCGCTTGGCGTCATCCGACGCGGTCTTGCGCCCATCCTTCTCCAGAGCGGTCACGTAGTCGCGGCAGGCATCGGCCACGGTGAGTTCGCTCTTGGGCGTCACCACGGCCAGCGGGGCGCCATGCTTATCGATCTCGGCGGAGAGGCGGCGGGCGGCCTCGCGGGCTCCTTCCAGCGTCGTTGCGGGGTAGTTGGCGAACGCCTTCTCCTGGCCACGGCCCCACACCATCGCCCACGACTTGGCGCCCGCAGCGGACACGCGCAGCACTAGGCCAGGAACCGTCGCGTCACGCAGGCGGTAGGCCCTGCCTGTGGCCTTCGCCGCGTCTACGGTTTTCAGTGTCAGCGCCTCTCTCGTCACCTTCGGCATCACCTTGCTCCTGCAAATCTCCTGCAAAAAGCAGTGTGCGGCCAAATCCATCGGGACGCAATGACACGGTAAATCAAGGGGTTTTAGGTGATCGCCTTGTGCCGCAAGGGCCTATGCCATCCTTCACACGGCAAGGGTCACAGGTTCGATCCCTGTACCGCCCACCAAATAGTAGACCTGACTTTTCAGGTGTTATGAAGAAGCCGGCTTTCAGCCGGCTTTTTCGTATGCGCAGAGTAAGTGCATGGAGGTCGTGTCGGCTCCAAGTAACCGGTGACTCGCCGTCAGATGGATATGGGACTCTACTAGCTTACCCTGGCCCGCTTTGACTTTTTCCCTAGCGAAAAGGCTTGTGCGTACATAGTCAAGCAGGTCTCTGCGTTCGATTACCCGCTCCACTATCACCTGTACGCTTTCGTACTCGAAACCCTTCGTGAACTCCACTATCCGTGTCCTTGCAAGTCGATGGTCGAAGTTCGAGGACGTCTGGATGACCGATTTTAGGTTCAGCGCTTTTCGATTCTCATTCGATTGTTGAGCGCAGCCCGACTTCAGAGGCCGATCATCGCCGATTGCGATACCGTCGTCGCTTTACTAGCTCAAATGCAGATATGGCAGCAAAGAAAACTGCATACGCCGCCCACAATCTGAATGATGCGCGAAAGGGATGCGGATTTCCTGATTGAATCGCAATGAAGTAGAGGGCGCCAAGAACGAGAATGCCCCCGGCTTGGTATGCGAGAAAGCCACGTAGTACTGGATTCACTTCTTCTTCTCCATCGTCTTTTGTGCCGCATCTACGGCGGCTCCGGCGGTGCTCTGCCCTAGCTGTGATGCTCCCGCTTGTGTGATCGACTGACGAGGAATTGCGACTCCTGTTGATGCGGTGGTGGAGGCGATGTTCGGGGCGCCGGGAGATGCGGAGCTGCTCAGCCTATTCAGAGCGCCTTTGGCGGCTGGTCCCGCGAAGTCGCCTGCTGCAGCTGCAACACCGGAACCTGCCAGACCACCAACAGCGCCTCCGGTCGCTGCCGTGAGCACTCCACCAGCGGAAATCGGCTCTCCCTTGAGGGCGCTCTCTGCGGCGGCACCGGCGCCGCCAGTGACGAAATTCGCCGCTGCTTGAATGGCAACGGCTCGGCCGACAGAAATCACTCCAGACTCCACGGCTGCGACAGCGATACCGCCCACGCCGCCTGAGACCGAACCCACCCCTGCTGCTATCAATGCCTGCGTCTGATCGATTGGTTTATCCGGATTCATCAGCTTCTGGATGGCAATATTGGACAGGCCCCCCGCTATCGCGCCATAGATGAATGGCAGGGCTGGATTTCGCCCATCTGGATCAGTGAATTTGTACGGATTCCCGTTGGCATACCGATAGCGATTGAACTGGCCTACAGGCTGGTCATACGCTGAGACCGGGTCCACTGAGAGGAAGACTCCCAGCTCCGGATCCATGTATCGCTGTTGCATGTAGCTCAAGCCCGTAGTCGAGTCGCTCACATGCCCTGTGTATCCGGGTCCGTCGGTGACCTGTCCTCCTACCAGGGTCCCATAGGGCTCGTAGTCATAACGCTTTATCACGTTGCCGTTGGCGTCGCTCTCAGCAACAAGGGAGCCAAGGGCGTCGGTATGAATGTAGGTAACCGTCTCCGGACCTTCAGCGTTCGCGGATGGAGGCAGGCCAAGCCCAATTGGCAGCGCAATGTGTAGCCAAGTACTTGCTGCAACCAGTGTTCGGAGACGAACTCCAACCCTTGATGCGCAGGCGGATTCATCGCCCGCGTTCCTTTTGAATGTATGCATCCTTTCTTTCCCCGAAAGCGCTGTCCAAGATGACTTGACTAGGCAGTATGACCGTGGCGTTCGTGCACCGATCCGAGTGGATCATATACCGCAATGGCCGCCTTCGCTGGGTAGAAGAGCCGCGTCCATCCCTGTGCCACCTACCATGTTGCAGAACAAAAAGGGCCTCCAGCAATGGGCCATCTTTGCTGCGCGTGCATCAGCCAGGTCTTCCTGCCGCGAATCCCATGGCATGGCCTAGCCCATCCTGTGCAGCGCGCGCGATCTGGCGTGCGGCAACGATCAATCCGTCCCGATGGAAGTCACCGAGTTGATCCTGCGGATCGCCATCCAGGCGCGCACGTTCGGCGGCATGCAGTAGATCCAGTACGGCATTCAAAGCGGCCAGCGAGCGGTCGAGCGAGCCGAAGCCTGTGGCGCTGAGTGTCTGCGGGGTACATGCGCGCCCGGCTTGGTCATCACCGGCGCGGATGGCATCGAGGCAGGAAAGGAACGTTGGGCGCGAAGGCGGCAGCAGTCGCTCCGCTAGAGCGCATTCGATCTCACGCGCAAGGTCTTCGGGCACGTCGGCTGCGACGTCGCCGATAAGCGCGTGCAGGCGGGGATGGATGGCGGTTCGGTTGGTCATGGCGAAACCCTCACTGGCGTAGGGCCACCTTCTGGAGTGAAGGTGGCGGACGGTGCGGGTTGGCGTGCCAAGGCAAACAAGCTTCAAGGGAGAAGAACGCCTGGCGGATCTTGCGATCCCCACGCACCGCCCGCCATTGAGGGCAGTCGGTGCATTCTCTCAACTGCGATTTCTCTCGCAGTCCTTGAAGCCTGTTCGTTTATTCGAGACGCCAATCCCGGCCAAGGCGTCTTGCCTCGGCGCGGCGATCTTCAAGCCGGGCCATCACATCAGTCTGTAAGGAAAGTTCTCAACTGGCCCTAGGCAGGCCAGACGTTTTCCGATGTGTGCCGTCGGACACCTGCGAGTAGTGCGGCCCATCACTGATGGCGCACATCGCCGCCCCTGCCGACCGTGCACGAGACGACTCCAGAGCGGCGCCGCCACGGCAATCGCGTCACCCTGCGCGGCGAGGCGGGACCATGCCACGCATGGAGCCAGAGGGTTCCATCCCTGCGCTGTCCCGCCGCCCCGGGCAGGCGTAGTCTCAGCCCGTTGCCGTGCCCATCCACTCTGGAGTGCCACCATGCCGCTCGCCCGCATCGATCTTCGCAAAGGTAAATCCGCCGACTACCTGCAACGCGTCGGCGAAACCATCTACCAGGCCATGCGCGCGGTGGGGGTGCCGGAAAATGATCGCTTCCAGATCTTCCAGGAACACGCGCCCGGCACGCTGATCCACGACCCCGGCTACCTGGGCGTGGATCGCACCGACGACTTCATCTGCATCCAGATCACCTGGAACGAAGGGCGCACGCTGGAGCAGAAGAAGGCGTTGTACCTGGGCATTGCCGATGGCCTGCATGCGGCGGTGGGTATCCGCCGCGAGGATGTGTTCATCAACCTGGTGGAGGTGAAGAAGGAGAACTGGTCGTTTGGCAATGGGCAGGCGCAGTACGTGAGTTGATGCGGGAACGGTGCCTGCGCCTCACGCGGTTTGGTCAGGCCATGCGCGGCGACGCCTGCTGTTGTGCCTGTTGCTCGTCCTGCGCCAGCCGGCTTGCGTCGCGGGATTGCTGCTGCACGTTGACCTGCTGATACAGCGTGTCCGCGTCGCCCTGCTGCGTATCGAGCAGGGACAGGCGCTGGCGATTGGCGGCAGGGTCCGGCGAGGCGGTGTCGCCGCTGCGATGCAGGAATACGTAGCCGGGTGCCTCGGCGGTGCTGTTTGAACTGAATGCCACCTGCAGCGTGTCCTTTTCGCTGAAGCCGGCCTGCACCGCCGCGTGGGTCAGATGGCCGGCCAGTCGTTCGTGCTCCTGTCCGGGGGGCAGTCCCTGCTGTTCGCTGGCCTGGGCGAGTGCGGTACGCACTTTCTGGTCCAAGGCATGAAGGCTGTGCCCCGGTGCGCGCGCGTCCGCAGCCAGACGCTCGCCCAAGGGGCCATCAATACCATCGGTTTCGCTGAGCAGACGCTGCTTCAAGCTGCGCTCGGGCAGGGGATGGGTGGTGGTGCGGTTGAGTTCGCTGTTGGGGAAGGGCGGTTCAATGCTGTCCACGCCATGGATGTTGCGCAGGGGGCGATAACCGTCCTTGCCCTGTGACTGGACGCCCAGCGGAATGCGGACGTCTGGCAGCAATTGGCCGACGGGGCCGCCGATGCTGTTCACGTCCAGGCTGTGCTTGCGCTGGATGCCGGCATGATTCAATGCGTCCCAGGTGAAGTCCACGCAGTTGTGACGCACGTCGGCGTAGTGCTTGCTGAAGCCGTGCGCCACTGGATCGTCGCCGAACGCCTTGAGCTTGTTGTACTGGGCTTCGGTGATTTCGATGGTACGGACATGGGCGGGGTCCTTATAGACTTTCACGTCGTCTCTGACGATGCGCCCGGGACCATTCATGCTGCCATGCTCGACGGGTGCGAAGCCGAAACTCTGCGCCGCTTTACCTGGAGCGTGCAGAACGTAGAACATGTGGCCAGGCCCGGAAGTATCAGGAGTGCCATCGGGCGTCAGCTGCTGCTTTCCCGAATCGGGATCGAGCAGTGGGGTGCCGGGTGCGGCAATGACAATGTCCAGGCTGTAGCGGGGCTTGTTCATGGAAACTCCTTCGTTCCTTCGAATGAATGGTGTCACTTCCCTGCAGGACGCGAGGCGTGCACGACTAGCCTTGCCGAATAGTCTTGCAGTCCTGATATGGCATGGACCGTTTGAATCTGCAGCCGGTATCTGCTGTCGAGCTCCAGCGGCAGCGCTGTCACGTTCAGGAGGTAGCTGCCGTCGCTGCCTGATGCGAGCGAGGCATAGCGCCAGCTCTCAGAGTGGTGCCACGAGGGGAGCGGCTCAACACCGTTGCGCGCGCGTGCCTGATAGCTGTCCTGTGTTGCAATCTCCTGCCAGGTAGTACCTTCCCGACGCTGCAGGGATACTTCGAATGGGATGTTGATACTTGCTATATCGGGCGTGCCCGTTGTAGCTGGACTTCGCCGCTGCAGTTCCAGTTCCACCGCATAAGTGCGGTAGCTGGCAAAATTGCGCGCCGTGGTTTCGAACTCGAACTGCACCTGCTGGCCCGGCGTGTCCACGGCGATGGGCTGTGAGAGTTCCAGCGGCTCTGGCGGTGGGGGCGGCCCCTTGTCGGCACAGGCGGCAAGCAACGCGGTCAGGCCGAGCAGGCTGATGCGCAGCCGGTGTGTGATGCGAGTGGTCATGCGGATCCCTCTGGCTCCTTGCCGTGGCCATCTGAACCCTAACGTTGGCGAGGCGGGGCCTGCAAGCGTAGGGACCGCGGTGCGGTGCATTCACATGTCGCCGCTGGAGGCGAGCCCCTGCGTCACCGTGTCGCAGGGGCCAAACCCTGAACGGGGTCCAAGGTTGGCTATGGCCCCGTAGAATGGCGGCGTGCGCCATTCTGTTCTCCACCGCCGGTTCCAGGCCCTGGCATGGCTTGCCATGCTGCTGGTGCTGCTCGCCCCGCTGGTGAGCCGCTGGCTGGCGCATGGTCACGTGGCTGCCGCTGCGCCGGTGGCGGCCATGGACCACGCAATGCACGCAGAGCACGCGCTGCACGCGATGGAAGGGCACCACGACCATCACGCAATGGCCATGCCGCACGGCGGGGCCACGAAGAAGCCGCCCGCCGATCCACATGCCGATCATGAGATGGGTGTGGACTGCGATTACTGCCTGATCGCTGCACGGCTGATCACCCTGCTGGTGGCGGCCGTGCTGCTGTTGGCGCCGATGGCACCGGTGTGCCGCGCACTGCGCGGCGCGGTGCGGGCGTTGCCGCGACAGATCAGCGGCACGTTGGGCGCGCGTGGGCCGCCGGCCTTGATGGCCGCCTGAGCCGCACGCGCGCTGTATTGAACGTTCTTCCATGAGGTTGCCGGCCACGGCCGGTGCCCGCACGCGCGTGTCTGTCCCTTTTTGATTGCTGCCCTGCCATTGCGGGGTGGCCTTGCATGCCGTGAAAAAATGAAAACGAACCCCAACCCCGCGCGTCTGCGCCGGGCGACGCTGCCTGTACTGTGCGCGTTGCTCCTGCACACCGCCCACGTACTTGCCGCTGACGCGGCCCCACCGACCACGCTGGATACGGTGCGGGTGGTCGATACCCGCAGCGGTGAACTGTCGTCCACCGCCAGCGCGGGCTCTGCGTTGGGCCTGAGCGTGTTGCAGACACCGGCCAGCCTGACGGTAATTTCGCGCGAGCAGCTGGAGCAGCGCGGCGACAGCAACCTCAACGATGCGATCAGCCGGGCGGGTGCGATCAGTGCCATGCCGCATCCGGGCAATGGCCTGAGTGCGCTGTCCAGCCGCGGCTTCACCGACGGTGCCTCGGTGATGCGGCTGTACGATGGGCTGCGCCAGTACGGCGGCGTGGGCATCACGTTCCCGTTCGATACCTGGTCGATCGAGCGCATCGAAGTGCTGCGCGGCCCGGCCTCGGTGATCCATGGCGACGGGGCGATCGGCGGCGTGATCAACATCGTGCCGAAGAAGCCCACGCGTGGGGCGATCGAGAACGAGATCAGCGTGACCGTGGGCAGCGAGGACACCGCGCGGCTGGGCTTCGGCAGTGGTGGCGCGCTGACGCCCGAGCTGGCCTACCGGCTGGATGTGAGCGGCAACTACAGCGGTGGCTGGGTTGATCGTGGACGCAACAGCGACGCGACTTTCTCCGGTGCGTTGCTGTGGCAGCCACGTGCGGATCTGCAGCTGACGCTCACCCATGCGCAGGGCTACCAGCAACCGATGCGCTACTTCGGCACGCCGCTGGTCGAGGGCCGCCAGCTGGAGGCGCTGCGCCACCGCAACTACAACGTGGACGACAGCGAGATCCGCTTCCGCGACCGCTGGACCCAGCTCGATGCACTGTGGACGCCGAACGCGAACGTTGAATGGCGCACGCGGGTTTATCAGATCGACAGCCAGCGCGATTGGCGCAATGCCGAGGCCTATGTCTACAACCGCGCTACCGGCCTGATTGATCGCTCGGGCAATACCGAGATCACCCACAACCAGGACCAGACCGGACTGACCTCGACGCTGCGCGTGCTGGGCAATGTGGGCGGTTGGGCGAACAGCTTCGCGGTGGGCCTGGATGCCAACCGCGCGCACTTCAAGCACACCAACAACACCTATGCCGGCAGCTCGGGCCCGGTCGATCCGTTCGATCCTGTCCCGGGCCAGTTCGCCAGCGACGCGCCGAACCTGCCGCGCTACCGCAACCTTGCCGAGCAGTACGCGCTGTTCGTGGAAGACCGGCTGGCGCTGAGCGAGCGCTGGTCGGTGCTGGGTGGCCTGCGCCACGACCGCGCGCGCATCGATCGCACCGATCTGATCAGTGGCCAGAATGCGTTCTCGAAGACCTACAGCAGCACAGGCTGGCGTGCGGGTACGGTACTCGCGCTGCAGCCGACGCTGAGCCTGTATGCGCAGTATTCGCAGGCGGCGGACCCGGTCAGTGGCCTGCTGATGATCAGCCCGGCCAACGGCGCCTTTGACCTGGCCAAGGGCCGGCAGATCGAGGTTGGCCTGAAGCAGGCCTTCGACGGTGGCGAGTGGACGCTGGCGGCGTATCGCATCCGCAAGACCGGGCTGCTCAGCCGCGATCCGCTGGTGCCGGATCGCCGGGTGCAGGTGGGCGCGCAGACCTCGCGCGGTATTGAAGCGTCGTTGAACTGGAACTTCGCGCCGCGCTGGTCGCTCGATGCCAACGCGACGGTGCTGAAGGCCGAATTCGAGGACTTCCTGGAAACCACGGGTTCGCCGGCGGTGTTGGTGTCGCGCGACGGCAACGTGCCGCCGAACGTGGCCGAGCGCCTGGCCAGTATGTGGTTGAGCTGGCAGTTCGCGCCGGACTGGAGCGCGGCGGGTGGCGTTCGCTATGTCGGCAAGCGCTACGCCGATAATGCCAACACGCTGGAGTTGCCCGGTTACAGCACCACCGACCTCGCCCTGACCTGGCAGGCGGCACCGCACACGCGGCTGTCCGCGCGATTGTTCAACGTGTTCGACAAGGGGTACTACGCCACCGCGTACTACACCAGTACGCAGTGGTTGCTGGGTGCGGACCGGCGCGTCGAATTCACCGTCGACCATCGCTTCTGAGGGCGCTGGCGATGACGATGCGTTCCACCGCCAAGCGCTGGACCTACCTGGTGCATCGCTGGCTGGGCATCGGCGGATGCCTGCTGATGCTGCTGTGGTTCGTCAGCGGCATGGTGATGCTGTTCATTGGTTACCCGAAGCTGACACCCGGCGAGCGGCTGGCGGCGTTGCCGTTGCTGGGTGATGCCCGCGACCTGCAGGGGCTGTCGACACTGCCTGCGGCTGTGCAGGCCGAGCCGGAGGCTGTGGCGTTGACCACACTGCGTGGAGCGCCTGCCTATGTGGTGCGCAGTGGCAGCAATGTGGGCGCCTGGTCTGCCGTGACCGGCCAGGCGCTGCTGCCGGTGTCGGCACAGCGCGCCGAAGCATCCGCTGCGCAGTTCGCGGGCGGCCAGGCCTTCGTGGGTGCGATGCGCGTGAATGAGGATCGTTGGACGCATTCGCGTGCACTGGACGCGCATCGGCCGCTGTATCGGGTGGAGGTGGGCGGCGCGCAGCCGGGCGACCTGTATGTGTCCTCGCGTACCGGTGAAGTGGTGCTGGACGCCCCGCATGTGCAGCAGCGCTGGAACTATGTGGGCGCCTGGCTGCACTGGCTGTACTTCCTGCGCATGCAGTCGGTCGACCCGGTGTGGACGTGGGTGGTGATCGTGCTGTCCGCACTGTGCACGGTGGCGGCGATCAGCGGCATCGTGGTGGGCGTATGGCGCTGGCGTTTCCGTGGGCACTATCGTTCCGGTGCGAAGACGCCGTACGTGGAGTCGTGGATGCGCTGGCACCATCTGATCGGATTGTGTGCTGCGGCCTTCGTGTTCACCTGGATTTTCAGCGGGCTGATGTCGATGAACCCATTGGGTGTCTTCAGCAGTACGGGTGAAGCGATCGATGTTGAGCACTACCGTGGCGGCGCGGTGGCGGTGGATGGTGCGCTGGGTGATCCTGCGAAGCTTCTGGCGATGGCCGAAGCTGCGCGCTTCCAGCCGGTGGAGATCCAGTGGCGACGGATCGGTGGTGAGCTGTTCGCGGTGTTGCTGGACGGGCAGGGTGATACGCGCATCGTGTCCGGCGGCAATGGGCACCTGCATGTCGCACGGTGGCTGCCGACCGCGTGGTTGCAGCAGAGGGCACGTGCGCTGTCCGCTACACCCATGCAGGGTTTCGTGGTGCAGCATGCAGCGGATGCGTACTTCTACCCGCGTGCGCCCGAGGCCATGAATGGTGCAGCGGTACGTCGCTTCCCGGTGGCAGTGGTGGATTTCGGTGATGCCGAGGCGACACGCGTCTATCTCGATCTGGCGACCGGCGATCCGTTGCTGACGATGGGGCATCGTGAGCGGGTGGGGCGCTGGCTGTTCTACTTCCTGCATAGCTGGGACCTGCCGGCGATGCTGCGCCAGGAAGGTGCCCGGTTGGTGGTGTTGCTGCTGCTGAGCGCTGCCGGCACCGCGTTGTGTGCCACGGCGACAGTGATCGGCTATCGGCGATTGCGGATGAAGCTGCGGCGCAGGCGGCGCTGATGCCCTGGGCTACACCCGCAGCCAACGCGTGGACATCGCCACCAGCAACAAGGCCGTGGCCACGCCGATGAATGCAGCGATCAGGCCGAAGTGGTTGGCGGCAAAACCGATCAGTGCCGGGCCAGCAAGGATGCCGGCAAAGCCCAGCGTGGAAACGGCGGTGATGGCCAGCGCGCCGGGCATGCGGGTCTGGTGGCCAGCCAGCGAGAACAGCGCCGGTGCGATGTTGGCGCAGCCGAGGCCGACCAGCACATAGCCGATCAGCGACGCCTGCCACGGCGTGACCAGGGTCAGCACCAGCACGCCCGCGGCGGCAAGCAACGCGCCGAACACGATCGCGCGCTGGCGGCCCACGCGTGCCACCAGTGCATCACCGAACAGGCGTGCGACGGTCATGGTCAGGGTGAAGGTCACATAGCCGATGCCGGCGAGGCCGGCATCGACGCGGCGCACGTCGCTGAGAAACACCGCGCTCCAGTCGAGCATCGCACCTTCGCCGAGGAAGGCGACGAATGCCAGCACGCCGATGAACAGCACGATGCCGTGTGGCAGGGCCAGCATCGGTGTGTCGTGCGGCATGCGTTCGCTGTGCCAGTACGACGCCGACAGCAGCATCACCAGCAGCATGGCGCCAACGCCGGTCAGCACGGACGCCGAGGGAGGCAGGTGAGCAGACAGCAGCACGGTCATGGTGGCCGCGCCGAGGAAGCCGCCGATGCTGAAGAACGCATGGAAGCCGGACATCATCACGCGCCGTGCTTCGCGCTCGACGATGACGGCCTGTACGTTCATCGTGCAGTCCATTGCCCCCACGGCGGCGCCGAACACGAACAGGACCAGCCCGAGTGTCCAGGCCGAACCGGCCAGCGCCAGGCCGGGCACGGTCAGGCAGATCAGCAGGCTGCTGGCCACCATCACCCGCCGGCAACCGAGGCGCGCGGCCAGCACGCCGGACAACGGCATCGCCAGCAGCGAACCGGCACCGAGGCAGAGCAGCACCAGCCCCAGCGTGGCGTCGTTGATCCCGGTGCGTGCCTTTGCGAACGGCACCAGGGTGGCCCACAGCGCGGTGGCGAAGCCGGGAATGAAGAACGCAGCGCGGGTCGCGTGCTGTTCGGCACGCGCGCGGTTGGCAACGGACATGAGCGGTACGGTCAGGGGGGAGTGGGGTGTACCGCGATGCCTGCGGCGCGGAAGCGTGCCGCCAATGCGGGCGGTGCGGTGGTGGTCAGCACCAGGTCGTCGATCTCGTCGAGGCTGGCAATCTGCCAGTTGCCGCGTGCACCCAGCTTTTCAGTCGTGGCGGCGACGATGACACGGCTGCTGCAGGCCACCATCGCGCGCTTCAGCGTGGCTTCTTCCGCATCCATTGCCCACACGCCGGTGTCGCCGTCCACCGCGCAGGGGCCGGGCAGGTACACATCGGCGCGCAGGCGCTGCACCTGGGCCAGTGCTTCGGCGCCGACCGCGCCGCCACCGCTGGCCAGGCGCCCGCCGATCAGCTGCACCGAGGTGCCTTCAAGCAGGCTGGCGGCCGTGGCGATCTGTGGCGCGTTGGTGATCACCGTCAAGCCGAGGGCGGCCGGCAACTGCTGGGCGATCGCCAGGTTGGTTGAACCGGCGTCGAGCAGTACGACCTGGCCGGGTTGCAGCAACGCGCAGACGCGGGCGGCCAGCTCGGCCTTGTCGCCGCGGTCGCGGGTCAGCCGCTCGCGCAGCGGGCGTTCCTTGGGCGGTGGCAGCACGGCGCCACCGTAGACGCGCTGGCACAGGCCCTGCGCGGCCAGCTCGCGCAGGTCGCGGCGGATCGAATCTTCGGACACGGCATAGCGGCGCGCCAGCTCGGCGGCAACCACGCGGCCCTGCTGGCGCAGTTCCTCCAGAATCTGCCGGGTGCGCTGGGCGGGGAGGGGGCTGGGATCGGAGCTCATGCTGCAAGTCTGCACGTTCGTGCATTAACGTGCAACAACGTGCATGCTGCGTTTGGGCGGGGCACAGGGCGGCTGGACTGCCGGTGAATCCGCCCGCGCCCACGTCTATGGATCGCCCTCGCGGCCCGGCATGATGGCGGGGCACCTGGCATGGAATCCCTGATGTCCCCCACCGTTCACCGCAAGCTGCGCATCGGCGCGGACCAGTACACCGGCCAGAAAGTGGTCGACCAGCAGTTCCATGAGTGCGATTTTTCCGGTGCCGACCTGACCGCCACCGAGTTCATCAACTGCAGCTTCTACGATGCCGACAGCCGCAGCGGCTGCCGCTTCAATGGCGCCACATTGAAGGAGGCCAGCTTCCGCAGCTGCGACATCAGCATGTGCCACTTCAACTTCATCAAGGCGCTGGGCCTGGAGATCAGCGAGTGCCGCGCGCAGGGTGCGGATTCCAGCAACGCCAGCTTCATGAACCAGATCACCACGCGCAGCTGGTTCTGCAGCGCCTTCATCAAGAAGTCGAACCTGCGCTATGCCAATTTCTCGCGGGTCACGCTGGAGAAATGCGAACTGTGGGAGAACCGCTGGGACGGTGCAAACGTCAGCGGCGCCAGCTTTGCCGGCTCGGACCTGTCCGGTGGCCAGTTCGAGGGAATCGACTGGAACAGCGCCAACTTCACCGACTGCGACCTGACCAATTCCGATCTGGGCGAGCTGGACCTGCGCAGCACCAACCTGCGTGGCGCCACGCTGGATGTCCAGCAGGTGGCGCTGTTGATGCAGCGGATCGGCATCACGGTGGTGCCGTAGGCATTACCCGGCGTACGCCACCCAGCCCTTGAAGCTGAAGCCCGCATAGAACAGCTCCACGCCGTCGAAGCCGGCCTCCTGCAGCAGGGCGACCTCCTGTTCGGGGGCCAGCAGCGGCAGCCGCTCGGCAATGGCGTCGATCGCGCGCTGTGCATCGGCGTGGGCAACGCCGGAGGCTTCGGCGAACGCGGCGTAGCGTTGCAACCAGCGCAGCTTGCCGGCCGGATCCTGCGGCACGCTGTGGTGGGCCACCACCAGCGGTGCGCCGGGCTGCAGGCGCCTGTGCAGCTCCCGCAGCGTGTGCAGGCGCTGCGCGGCGTCGAGGAAGTGCAGGGTCAGCACGCAGCTGGCACCATCGAAGCGCACGCCGGGGGCATCGTCGATGTAGCCTTCCAGCAACTGCACGCGCGACATCAGCGGGCCCAGTGTCTGCTCGGCCAGGGCCAGCATCGGTGCAGCCGGGTCCACGCCCAGCAGCTGCCAGCCCGGCTGCGCCTCGGCAAAAGCCTTCAGCTCCAGCCCGCCACCGGCGCCCAGCACCAGCACGCGGCCCTGCGCAGGAACGTGTTCGGCCAGCAGCAGGCGACTCATCTGCTGCAACGCGAGGAAGCCGGGCACCTGGCGCAGCGGGCCCTCGGCATAGCGGGCAACGGCCTGCGGATCGGAGAACGAAGACATGCGTGCATTCCTGCAACAGGGACATACCACTGTACCGTGGCATGCAAGTGCCTTTGCCGCGGGTCGCTCCTGCCTGCGCGGACCGGCTTGCATCCAGCTCAACGCAACGCCCGCGCCAGCACCTGCCAGATCCTCGGGTCCTGGCACTGCGAGACGTTGAAGCGCAGATAGTCGGCCGCGCGCTGCGACTGGCTGAACGCGTTGCCCGGCGCCAGCACGATGCCCTCGCGCAGGCATTGCCGCGCCAGTGCGGCGGCGTCGCGGCCGTCGGGCAGCTGGCACCACAGGAACAGGCCGGCTTCCGGCTGCAGCCACGGCGTGATGCCCAGCGCCTGCAGTTTCCGCAGTGTGTGCCGGCGTGCATCGGCCAGGCGCGAACGTATCGACTGCATGTGGCGGCGGTAACCGCTATCGGTCAGCGCGATGTGCATCAACTGCGCGGCCAGATGGCCGCCGCCAAAGCTGGTCGCCAGCTTCAGGTCGGTCAGTGCTTCTATCCAGTCGTGGCGCGCAGCGATGTAGCCGCAGCGCGACGCTGCCGACAGCGTCTTGGAGAAACTGCCGACGTGGATCACCCGTGACAGTCCATCGAGCGCGGCCAGCCGCGGTGCCGGCTGCAGTTCGAAGTCGGCGAAGATGTCGTCCTCGACGATGATCAACTCGCTGCGTTCGGCCAGGCCCAGCAGGCGGTGCGCGGTGTTGGCCGAAAGCACCGCGCCGGTCGGGTTGTGCAGGCCGGAATTGGTGATGTACAGCCGCGGCGAATGCGCCTGCAGGGCTTGCGCGAACGCCTCCAGGTCCGGGCCGCTGTGCGTGTACGGCACGCCGATGGCCTGCACCTGGTGCGCCTTGAGCAGCGCGTGGTAATTGAAGTAGCTCGGGTCATCGACCAGCACGCAGTCGCCGGGCTTGAGCAGGAAACGGCAGAGCAGATCGACCGCGTGCGTACCGGATTCGGTCAGCAGGATCTGCTCCATCGGTGCATCGATGCCAAGCGTGGCGCTGCGCCTTTGCAGCAGCTGGCGCAACGCGGGCAGCCCGAGCGGACCGGCGTAGTCCACCAGTTGCATGGCATCGGCACGCGCCAGCCGGCGCAGGCCGCGGCGCACGCCATCGTGATACAGCCAGTCACTGGGCATCCAGCCGCACCCTGGCTTGAGATCGCCCGCGGGCGTTTCCAGCGATTGCCGTGATACCCACAGCGGATCCACCGCGCGATCCAGCCGCGGCTCCATTTCAGCCAGCGCCAGCGGTGCGGCCGGGCCACTGACGTAGAAGCCCGAGCCTGCGCGCGCACTGATCAGGCCTTCGGCCGCCAGGCGCTCGTAGGCCTCGACCACGGTGGAGACTGAAACCCCCATGGTCGCCGCCTGCGCACGTACCGAAGGCAGGCGGGAGCCGGGGCCATCCACCCGTGCACTGATGCGGGTGCGGACGGTCTGGATGACCGATTCGATGCGGGTGAGCGGGCGCGGCATGGTGGAACCGTAGTGGAAGTGTGGGCAGTACAGTTACTTGCGGCTGTACTGGATTGTAGCTGGGGTCGTTCCGCGCCGGATGCTTCCATACAGGTGCAGCCGGGCATCGTCCGGCACCTTCAGGAGTACAGGCGTGGAACGGTCGGCGAGTGGTTGGATCAATGGCTTCATCGGTGTGGTGATCTTCGCCGGCTCATTGCCGGCCACCCGCCTGGCGGTGCTGCAGCTGGATGCCGGGTTCGTCACCGCCGCACGCGCCACCATCGCCGCGGTGCTCGGTCTGGGGCTGCTGCTTCTGCTGCGCCAGCCATGGCCGCGGCGCGGCGACCTGCCGGGGCTGGTGGTGGTCAGCCTCGGCGTTGTGGTCGGCTTCCCGCTGCTGACCGCGCTCGCGCTGCGTCACGCGTCGTCGGCGCACACCATCGTGTTCCTTGGCCTGCTGCCGTTGAGTACAGCGGTGTTCGGCGTGCTGCGCGGTGGCGATCGGCCGCGCCCGGCGTTCTGGCTGTTCTCGTTGCTGGGCAGTGCCTGCGTGGTCGGCTATGCCGCGCGCAACGGAATCGAAGCCTCGTTGCAGGCCGACCTGCTGATGCTGGCGGCGATCGTGGTGTGCGGGCTGGGCTACGCGGAAGGTGGTCGGCTCGCCCGTCATCTGGGCGGCTGGCAGGTGATCAGCTGGGCACTGCTGCTGGCGTTGCCGGTGATGCTGCCGCTGACGGTGCTGATGCGCCCGGCCTCGTTCACTGCGGTCGGTGCCTCGGCGTGGTGGGCACTGGGCTACGTGGCAGTGTTCAGCATGCTGATCGGCTTCCTGTTCTGGTACCGCGGGCTGGCCCAGGGCGGCATTGCTGCCGTCGGCCAGCTGCAGCTGCTGCAGCCGTTCTTCGGCCTGGCCCTGGCCGCGCTGCTGCTGCACGAATCGGTCAGCCTCAGCATGGTGCTGGTGACTCTGGTCGCGGTGATCTGCGTCGCCGGCGCGCGCCGCTTCAGCCGCTAGGAAAAAGGGGACGGAGGGGATTAAGTCGTTTCAGGCACAGCAGGACCAATTACGACTTAATCCCCTCCGTCCCCTTTTCCGGGGTGCTGCGGAAAAGGTGCGCAACGGCGTAGTCGATGAACACCCGCAGGCGTGCACTGGGATGGCGCCCGCCGGGCCACAGCAGCGAGAACTGCCCCCGGTGCGTGGGCAGTGTGGGCAGCACCTGTTGCAGGCGGCCATCGGCCAGCGCGTCAGCGGCGAGGAAGTCAGGCATCCAGGCCAGGCCCATGCATCCGATCGCAGCGGCCAGCACGGCTTCCATGTTGTTGCAGGTCATCGCCGTGGAAAGGCGCGCCCCGGCGTCGCCTTCGATGCCGGGCAGCTGCCACGGATGCAGCTTTCCGGTGGTGGGGTAACGGAAGCGCAGCGCGGTATGCATGCGCAGGTCGCCCACATCGCCGGGCGTTCCATGCATCTGCAGATAGCCCGGCGCCGCACAGAGGATGAAACGAAAACCCCCCAGTCGCCGTGCGGTCAGGCTGGAATCAGCCAGTTCGCCACTGCGTATCACCGCATCCAGGCCTTCGCTGACCACATCGACGATGCGGTCGTTGAAGTCCAGTTCCAGCTGCACCTGCGGATAGCGTTGCTGGAAGCCGGGCAGCACCGGCAGCAGGAAGCGGTAGCCGATGGTGGGCAGGCCGATGCGCAGCAGCCCGCTGGGGGCGTGCTGTCGCTGCGCCAGGTCCGCCTGTGCTTCGGAAAGCTCATCCAGCGCACGCCGGCAGCGTTGCAGCAGCAGTTCGCCTTCGTCGGTGAGATGCACGCGGCGGGTGGTGCGCTGGAACAGGCGCGTGCCGAGTTCCTGTTCAAGCCGGGCGATGCGCTTGCCGACGGCCGAGGCTGACAGGCCGAGTACGCGGGCGGCACCGACAATGCTGCCTGACTCCGCGGTGCGGACGAAGGCGAGCAGGGCGGAGATGGAGTCCATGCTTGGATGATTGCGGAACATCTGGCCGCAATCAACATCCACCGAGCCTGTTTTTCTGGAATAGCGGCCTGTCCATCATCAATGCCCCTGATGGATGGAGGCCCGCATGGCCCCGGATTCGATGCTCCCTGTACCTGTCCGCGCGCAGCAGCGCTGGGCGCTGCTTGCGGTCTGCCTGGCCGCGCTGGCGTTGCCGTTGTCCTTCTCTGCCGGTGCAGTCGCGGTGCCGGCGCTGGCCCGTTCCGCGGCGGCATCGCCCACCGCGCTGGCCTGGGTGACCAACGCCTTCATGCTCACCTTCGGCAGTCTGTTGCTCGCTGCGGGCGGCTTGGCCGATCGATATGGCCGTCGGCGGCTGTTCCTGCTGGGCACGGCGGGCTTCACCACCGCCACCGCCGCCGTCTGCCTTGCTCGCACGCTGCTATGGCTGGATCTGGCGCGCGGGTTGCAGGGCGTTGCCGCGGCGGCGGCGCTGGCATCCGGCACGGCGCTGCTGGCACAGGCCTGGCAGGGGCCGGCGCGTGCCCGTGTCTTCGCCCTGCTGGGCACCACGTTCGGCATGGGGCTGGCGTTGGGGCCCTTGCTCGCGGGCCTGCTGCTGCAGACATTGGGATGGCGCAGCGTGTTCGCCGCGGGCGGTGTGCTCACGTTGGTGGCCTTCGGCCTGGGGGCACGCGCGTTGCCTGAAAGTCATGGCGAGCGCCGACCACTGGATATCGGCGGCATGCTGAGTTTCAGCCTGACGCTGGCGACGTTGACCCTGGCGCTGCTGTGGCTGGGCGAGTTCGGCCTGCATGCCGCGCGCGTGCGGCTGGCGCTGCTGGTGACGCTGCTGTTGGGCGGGGTGTTCGTCTTCATCGAACGGCGGCACCCCTCACCGTTGCTGGACCTCTCACTGTTCTCACAACCGGCGTTCCTCGGTGTCCAGCTGCTGCCGGTGGCGACCTGCTTCGGCTACGTGGTGCTGCTGGTCGCGTTACCTCTGCAACTGCTGGGCGTGCATGGCCAGAGCGCGACGCTGGTGGGACTGCAGATGCTGGCGCTGTCCGCGCCGATGCTGGTCCTGCCGATGCTGGCCGCGCGTTGGGCGGAGCGCGTGGGAAGTGCGCGGTTGTGCACGCTGGGTCTGCTGGTGTGTGCCGCCGGCCTGTACCTGTTGTCGCGGCAGGCGTCGCACCCGTCGCCCTTGCAGTGGGTGCCGCTGCTGATGCTGGTCGGCGCAGGCACGGCTTTGCCGTGGGGGCTGATGGATGGACTGTCGGTGAGCGTGGTACCGGTGCAACGTGCCGGCATGGCCGCAGGCATATTCGGAACCGTGCGGGTGGCCGGCGAAGGCATCGCGTTGGCCGCAGTCACTGCCTTGCTTGCGCTGCTGATCGGCCATCAGCTGCAGGGCGCGTCGCCGGCACCGCTGGTGCGTGCCGGTGCCTATCTGGCCACGGGGGCGCGGGAACAGGCGCAGGCACTGCTACCGACGATGAGCCGCATGCAGCTGCAGCACGCCAGTAGTGAGGCGCTGGCGACACTGCTGCGTGTACTGGCGCTGCTGACCGCCGCCTGTGCCGCCGTGTTGCGCCTGTTGCTGCGGAAACGCACAGGTGCCTTGGTCGGGGACATGGTGTAGCAGGCTCATCGCCGCCTCCGCCGTCATCCCGCTGTCGTGTCCCGCTCACGCCGCCTATGCCCACCCGGGCCTAGTGTTGATCGTCCCCGTCCCCCACGGAGACCCGCCATGTGGCTGCTCGACCATCTCTGGCCCAGCCGTCGAACCCTTCCTCCCCCGGTCGAGGACGCGCCACAGTCACCGTCACGCCGGCCCTGGCTGAAACGCCCGGCGCGGGCCGGGCGCAGCGGCATGGCGCCCTGGCAGAAGGTGGCCACGCCACCGCGGCGCACGCGCCACTAGCCGGTGCGGTCTGATGGGTGGTTGACCCCGTCGCTGACCGGGATCACCCCAAGCGCGAACGGGTCGATGCCCTCCAGGCAGGCCACGTTGTAGCCGTACTGGTCGGGGTTGGAGCGGCGCCGGTGATGGGTGTAGATGCCGCACACCCCGCAGAAGTAGTGCTCGGCCACATGGGTGTTGAACTGGTACTTCTGCAGGTGATGCTGCCCGCGCACCACCTGCAGGCCCTGGCGGGGGACGCTGGCGGCGATGGCACCCCGGCGCCGGCACATCGAGCAGTCGCAGCGGCGCGGGTCGACGATGCCGTCCGGGAGGTCCAGCAACAGCTCGACCGTGCCGCAGTGGCAGGTGGCGCGGTGCTGGGGTTGGACCGGAACGCCGGCCACGGAAGTGATGCCCATCGTTGCTCCTGTGAGGTGAACCTGGCCGCATGGACCGCCGCAGACGGTGCGCCGCGGTCCCTGAACGGGCCGTAGATGCCACGGTGAACCCGCTTGTGGCTAACTATGCGGCTTCGGGACCGCGACAGGATGCCAGTGAGAGCCGCAGGACGTTGGATGACAGGAAGTGCCATGGCGCTGGCAGCGTTGTGGGTGACCGGGCTGCTGGCCTATCAGATGCCGGGGCCGGGCTGGCTGGCCAATGGCATTGCGGTGCTGTGGCTGCTGGTTGCGCTGTGGGCGTCGTGGCAGGTCGCGCGTGGCCGTGGCCATCGTCGCCTGGGCATGGCGTTCGGCGCGTCGCTGGCGCTGGCCGGCCTGTGGTGGCTGCTGCTCACCCCGCGCCAGGACCGCGTCTGGGCCGATGACGTGGCCCAGCGCCTGCACGTGGTGTCCTTCGACGGGCGCCACGTGGTGCTCGACAACGTGCGTGATTTCACTTGGCGCAGCGAGACCGACTACGACGCGCACTGGGTGCGCCGCGCGTACGACCTGGACCAACTCCGCTCGGCCGATCTGGTGCTGTCGTACTGGATGGGCCCGGCGATCGCCCACACCCTGATCTCGTTCGGTTTCGAGGATGGGCGCCACGTGGTGTTCTCGCTGGAGATCCGCAAGGAACGCGGCGAATCGTTCTCGGCGCTGGGCGGCTTCTTCCGCAAATTCGAGATGACCCTGGTGGCCGCGGAGGAGACCGACATCATCCGCACCCGCACCAACGCGCGTGGCGAGGATGTCTACCTGTACCGCCTGCACGGCATGGACCAGGCGCAACTGAAGCAACTGTTCGCCGCGTACATCGCGCAGGCGCGCGAACTGGATGCGAAGCCGGGCTTCTACAACACGCTCACCAGCAACTGCACCACCATCGTCTTCGATCTGGCCCGCCACATCGCGCCGCGCCTGCCGCTGGACTACCGCCTGCTGCTGTCCGGCTACCTGGCCGAATACGCACAGGAGGTCGGCGCGCTCACGCCGGGCGTGCCTTATGCCGAACTGCATGACAAGGGCCGCATCACCCAGCGTGCGCTGGACCTGGGCAGCGGCGACCACTTCTCCACCGTGATCCGCCAGGGCGTGCCCGGCACCGAGCAGGACCCGCAGTAATGACCCGACTCTTCCTGATCCGCTGGCGGCGCGCGCTGCCGGTGTTGTTCGCCGCCTTCCTGCTGCTGGGCAGCAGCGGCTGCGCGATGGTGACTGTCAAGCAGGTAAAGTCCAGCGATTCGCTGGTGAACAAGCGCGCCGATGTGCTCAACACCGGCAAGCTCAGCCCGGCCGCGCGCGAGACGCTCAGCGCGGCGGGCCTGGATGAGTCGCAGTGCGAGAAGGACTTCCTGGTCTGCCGCAGCACGTTGTTGATGACCGATGACCTCAACGTCGAGCAGCGGCTGTCGGCGTTGTCCGAACTGTGGGTGAAGGCCGCGCTGGCGCTGACGCCGAAGAAGACCGCCGCCGGCGATCCGCCGATGAGCGATGCGGCGCTGGATGCCTGGCTGGAAGCCGCGCGCTATGCCTATGCCTACCTGTTCTACAGCGGCCGCTCGCCGTCCGACCGCGCCTTCGAAGACCGGCAGACGCAGGTGCGCGACTACTACAACTACGCCGCCGAGAAGGCGGCGGTGGTGCTGTTCGTGCGCGCGCGTGCAGCGGCACTGGCCGGCGAGGACTATACGAAGCCGATCTCGGTCGGCAGCTGGTCGCTGGCCTCCAACTACCAGCAGTTGAACCTGAAGAGCATTCCGGCGCAGCTGGTGCCGGCCGGCACGGTCAGCTTCGTCGGCCTGCGCAGCACCTATCGCCGCGATGGCTTCGGTGCCGAGCTGGTGATGGTGATGGACCCGCCCAAGCTGGTCGCGCCGGTGATCGCGGGCGATGGGCCGAAGGCGGAAACAGCGGCGGATGATGCTGACGACGAGCGCCGTGGCCGCCGCCATCGGCATGACGATTCGGTGCCGGAATTCAGCGAGATGTCCTCGATCAACGTCACCGCGCTGCTGCGTTTCGAAGGCAGCAGCCTGGAAGACGTGATGCGTACGCGCCGGGTTGAACTGGACGCCTATTCGCCGGAGGCCACCGAACGCATCACCCTGCACGGCGAACAGGTGCCGCTGGCCGGCAATTTCACCGCTGCCTACGGCCTGTGGCTGGCGCAGAGTGGCTTCGCCCGGCAGTCACTGCGCACCCTGTTCGGCATGAGTGAGGGCATCGGCGAACCGCACATCTACCTGATGCAGCCGTGGGACCCGAACCGCCGCATCATCTTCATGCTGCACGGCCTGGCCAGCAGCCCGGAAGCCTGGGTGAACCTGGCCAACGAGATCATGGGCGACCCCGAGCTGCGCCAGCAGTTCCAGGTGTGGCAGGTCTACTACCCGACCAATGCACCGATCGCGCTGAACCGCTACGAGATCGCCAACGCGTTCAATGACACGCTCAAGCACTTCGACCCCAACGGCAGCACACGCGCATCGAAGGACATGGTCTATATCGGTCACAGCATGGGCGGCGTGCTCGCGCGGCTGCTGGTGAGCGACTCGGGTGATGTGCTGTGGGATGACCTGCTGGCCAACTATGACCTGAAGGGCGAGCGGCTGAAGCGGGTGCAGGCCAAGCTGGGGCCACTGCTGCATTTCAAGGCGCAGCCGAACGTGGAACGCGCGATCTTCATCGCCGCGCCGCACCAGGGCACGGATATCGCAGGCAACAAGGTCGGGCGGCTGATCGGGCGCCTGGTACGCCTGCCGCTGACCATTCTTGGCAAGTTCGAGGACGTGTTCATGGCGCTGGCACAGGCCGAGCAGCAGGTCGACGGCACCGCCAAGCCGAAGATTCCCAACAGCATCGACAACCTCAAGGCCAGCGATCCGTTCGTGAAGGCCGCCGCACAGCTGCCGATCGAAGCGGGCCTGAAGTACCACTCGATCATCGCCCAGCGCAAGCCGGAGCTGCCGGTGGAGAAGTCCGATGACGGGCTGGTGCCGTACTGGAGCGCGCATCTGCCGGGCGCGCTGTCGGAGAAGGTGATCATTTCCGGCCACAGCGTGCAGGAGACCCCGCAGGCCGTGCTGGAAGTGCGCCGCATCCTGCATCGGGATATCGATGATGTCGGGACCGGTACACAGTAATGCCGGCCTCTGGCCGTCGCCATCATCGGATTCCCGCGTGCGCGGAGGTTGCCGGCCAGCGGCCGGCACTACCGGAATCCGGCGGCGCTACACCCGCCGCGCGATCACTGCGGCCAGCACCGCCAGACCGAAGGTGATGGCCAGGCACAGCAGGTAGCCGGTATGCGGCGCGCTTTCCACGAACATGGCGAACAACGCGCCGGACACCGCCAGCGCGGTGGTCACCGACAACGCCTCGCTCAGCTGCAGCGCCGAGGTATTGGCACCCTGCTCATGCGGTGCTGACAGCGACAGGGTCAGCACCGACAGGCTGGCGTAGATCATGCCCATGCCGAAGCCGGTCACGGCCCAGCCGACCAGCGCGACCGGCAGCGGCATCGGGTTGAACAGCACCGACAGCGTTGCGGCGATGCCGAACGTCATCATCACCGTGCCAACGCGCAGCAGCTGCTGGCGTGACCAGCCACGCTGCTGGTGGCCCTGCAGCCATGAACCGGCGAACCAGCCCAGCGCACCGAGGCTGAGCACGGCGCCTGCCCAGCTGGGCGAGAGCCCGCGTTCGCGCTGCAGCAGCAGGGGCAGATAGGCCTCGCAGGCGAAGAACGCCGCTGCAGCAATGCCGCGCAACGCGATCACGCTGGGCAGGCCGCGGCGCAGGATCAGGGTTCCGGCCGGCAGCAGCCGATGCACGCAGAACAGCAGCGCCAGCATCGCCACGCCGATGCAGAGCAGGGCGGCCATGCCCTGTTGCTGGCCGCCGACGTAGAGCAGTAGTGCGGCCAGTGAGGCGCCAGAGGCCCAGCGCACCACGTTGCTGCGTTCGCCATCGTTGCAGACCGCAACGGGAGGTTGCATGCGCGCCAGTGCCGGGCGCAGCAGCAGTGCGGCCGGTATCGCCAGCAGTGGCACTGCCAGGAATACCCAGCGCCAGCCCAGGTGCTGCACCATCAGGCCACTCAACGCCGGGCCGACCATCGAGGGCACCACCCAGCCTGCGGAGAACGCCGCGAACACCTTCGGTCGCAGGTGCTCGGGGTAGCTGCGGCCGACCATCACGTAGAGCGAGACCGAAATCGCGCCCGCGCCCAGGCCCTGCATCAGGCGCCCGGCCACCAGCACGCCCATGCGCGTCGCAAAGCCGGCCAGCAGCAGGCCCAGCACGAAGCAGCCCAGGCCGTACCAGAGTGGCCGCGCGGGGCCGTGGCGATCGGCCCAGCGCCCGGCCAGGGTCATGCCGATCACACTGGTGGCCAGGGTGCCGCCAAAGGCCAGCGCGTACAGGCGCAGTCCATCGAGTGCTTCGGCCACGGTGGGCATCGCGGCCGCGACGGCCAGTGCTTCGAAGGCGTGCAGCGCGACCAGTGCGACCATGCCGATGGTCGTGGCGCGGTAGCGCGCGGACAGGATCGAGCTGTCAGCCGGCAGGTGGGTGTCGGCGGGAGAGAGGGTCGGGGTCATACGGGTCAGGTGCAGGCCGCGCTTGTCAACGGGCGGCGAAGATAGCAGCATGCCACCTCAACTGTAGTTGAGGTCAAGCAATGGCATCCCAGGAACTCAGCGTTGGCGAGGTCTCCCAGCGCAGTGGCGTGGCCGTTTCCGCACTGCATTTCTACGAGCGCAAGGGGCTGATCAGCAGCCTGCGCACCTCGGGCAACCAACGTCGTTACAGCCGGGACGTGCTGCGCCGGTTGGCGGTGATCCGCGTGGCGCAGCGGGTGGGCATGCCGCTGGAAGCAGTCGGCCGTGCCTTCGAAAGCCTGCCTGACGGACGCGCACCGACCAAAGCGGATTGGGCCAGGCTGTCTGCGCGCTGGCGCACCGAGCTGGAAGAGCGCATCCACATGCTGCAGCTGCTGCGCGACGAACTGACCGGCTGCATCGGTTGTGGCTGCCTGTCGCTGCAGCATTGCCGCCTGGCCAATCCCGACGACGTCCTCGGCGAACGCGGCGACGGCCCGATGCGCTGGGAGTGAGCGACAAAAAGGGGACGGAGGGGATTATGTCGTTTGTGCACTTGCGACTTAATCCCCTCCGTCCCCTTTTTCTTACCAGACCGTGATGGTTTCGCCGCTCTGGATGCCTTCCACCGCGCGCTGGAAGGCCAGTGCCGCGCGCTGTGCGCTTACCGCCTCGAAGCCCGGGAAGTAGGGGCCGTAGGCGGCCATCGATTCGATCAGTACGTTCGGGCTGACCACGTTGATGCGCAGGCCGCGCGGCAGCAGCTCCAGTGCGGCTGCGCGCACGAAGCCTTCCAGTGCGGCATTCACCGAGGTGGCGTTGACGCCGTCGCGGATCGGTTGTGCGCTGACGATGCCGCTGGTCAGGGTGATCGAGCCGCCGCTGTTGAGATGATGCTGCGCGGCCAGTGCCAGCCTCACCTGGCCCAGCAGTTTGTCCTGCAGGCCAAGGTTGAACTGCGCCGGCGTCATCTGCTGCAGCGGGCCGAAGTGCAGCTTGCCGGCGGTGGAAATCACCGCATCGACCGGGCCGGTACGTGCGAACAGTTCGGCGACGCTGGCGTCATCGGTCAGGTCCACGCGCAGTTCGCCGCTGCTGCGGCCGGCGGCGAGAATCTGATGCTGTTGGCCGAGCTGGCGGGCGACTGCCTGGCCGAGGGTGCCGCTGGCACCAACGAGGAGGATCTTCATGGCCGTTCCTTGCGTAAGGGAGTGAGCGCAGTCTGCGCCCTCACAATGGGGTTAGGTAAGCGGCGTATGATTCGCAGATTCCTAACTAAGGATTAGTAATGGATACCCTTCGATGCATGCAGGCCTTCGTTGCCGTGGCCGAGCGTGGCAGCTTCGCCGGCGCCGCCGAACAGCTGCAGGTCTCGGCGGTGATGGTGGGCAAGTACATCCAGCAGCTGGAGGCGCATCTGGGCACCGCGCTGCTGCAACGGAACACCCGCCGCCAGCGCCTGACCGAAGCCGGCAGCGCCTATCTGGCCGGCTGCCGGCAAGTGCTGGAGCAGGTGCAGCAGGCCGAGGCCGATGTGGCCGGTCTGCAGGTACAGCCGCGTGGCCTGCTGCGGGTCAGTGCGCCGACCACCTGGGGCAGCTGCGTGCTGGCGCCGCAGCTGGCCGGCCTGCTGCGCGCGCAGCCGCAGTTGAACATCGAACTGGATCTGAGCAACCGCCGTGTGGACCTGATCGAGGACGGCTTCGACGTGGCGATCCGGGTCGGGCCGTTGCCATCGCAGGAGGTGGTGGCGCGGCCGCTGCCGCCGTATGCGATGAGCCTGTGCGCGGCGCCGTCTTACCTGCGCAGGCGCGGCACGCCACGCACGCCGGCGGACCTGCAGGGGCATGATTGCCTGAGCCATCTTGCCTGGCGTGGTGGCCATGGCTGGCAGTTGGCCAACGGTGAACAGGTGGATTGGGAGGCGCGGCTGACCTGCAACGACGGGTTCGCGCTGCGCGAAGCCGCCGTGGCCGGGGCCGGGTTGGTGTTGCAGCCCACCGCGCTGTTGGCGGGGGAGATCGCAGCAGGGCGCCTGAAGCCGCTGCTGCGCGACTGCCTGCCCGAACCGCGACCGATGCATCTGATCTACCTGCCGGATCGACGGCCGCGCCCGCGGCTGCAGTGCTTCGTGGATTTCGTCATGGCCACATTTGGGCAATGAGCATCCACGCCATGCGTGGTTGATGGCAGGTGCCGACCGTTGGTCGGCACACATCGGGATCAATCATTCGCCGCAGACAATTCCTGCCCGCGCACCTGCGCAGCACGCAGCGCGTTGTCCACCAGCACTTCGAAACCACCGGCCTGGAAGCTCTCGATCGCGGCCTGGGTGGTGCCGTTCGGCGAGGTCACACGGCGGCGAAGCTCGGCCGGGCTTTCGCCGGCTTCATCGAGCATGCGCGAAGCGCCCAGCAGGGTCTGCACCACCAGCGTGCGCGCGGCGTCGGCCGGCAGGCCCTGGGCAATGCCCGCCGCTTCCATCGCTTCGGCCAGCAGGAACACGTAGGCCGGCCCGCTGCCGGACACGGCAGTGACCGAATCCATCAGCGCCTCGCGCTCGATCCACACGGTACGGCCGGCACTGGCCAATACCTGTTCGGCCTGCGAGCGCTGCTGTGCATCCACCGACGGCGTGGCATACAGGCCGGTCACGCCGGCGCCGAGCAGGGCCGGCGTGTTGGGCATTGCACGCACCACCGGCAGGTTGCCGCCCAGCCAGCGTTCCAGCTGCGCGCTGGTGATGCCGGCGGCAATCGACACCACCAGTGGCCGGCTTGCCTGGGCCAGTGCCTGCAGCGACTGGCAGACCTCGCGCAGCACCTGTGGCTTCACCGCCAGCAGCCAGGTGCGGCCCTGTGCGGCGGCATCGGCGGCATTGTCGTGCACCTGCACGCCGAAATCGGTGGCCAGCGACTCGCGCAGTGCTGCAACCGGTTCGGCCACGTGGATGTCTGCGGCGGGCACGCCCCGGCGGATCAGGCCGGCGATCAGGCTGCGCGCCATGTTGCCGCCGCCGATGAAGGTGATGGAATCAGCTGTCATGAAACTCTCCTTGCAAGATCAGGCCGGGCGAGGACGCGCGCCGAACAGGGCGGTGCCGATGCGCACCAAAGTGGCGCCCTCGGCGATGGCGTCGGCGTAGTCGCTGCTCATGCCCATCGACAGCGTGTCGACCTGCGCGTGCTGGGCGGCCAGCGACTGGAAAAGTGTGCGCATGCGCACGAACGCATCCCGACGGCGTTCCGCCTCGGGCCATGGCGCGGGAATCGCCATCAGGCCACGCAGGCGCAGGGTGGGCTCGGCGGCAATCGCAGCGGCCAGCACCTCGACATCCTCCGGCGCACAGCCGTGCTTGCTGGATTCATCGTCGATGTTGACCTGGATCAGCACATTCAGCGGACCACGCGCGGCCGGGCGATGGCGCGCCAGCGCCGTCACCAGCTTGGGCCGGTCCACGCTCTGCACCCAATCGAAGTGGGTGGCCACGGCCTCGGCCTTGTTCGACTGCAGGTGGCCGATCAGGTGCCACTCCAGCGCCAGGTGCTGCAGCGCCTGCATCTTGGCCAGCGCTTCCTGCACATAGTTCTCGCCGAAGGCCTGCTGGCCCTGCGCGGCCAGCGCAGCCACGGCCTCGGCCGGTTGGGTCTTGGAAACGGCCAGCAGGCGCGGATCGGGCCGGCCGGCCGCCTCGGCGGCGGCATGCAGGTTGCTCAGGATCTGGGGCAGGGGAGTGGCCACGTAACGCGTTCCGTTGAATCAGGAGGCTATACTGCCGCCCGGGGAAAGATCCTTCCAGTCGAAGCCGTTATTGGGGAGTAGCCGCTCATGGATATCGCCGAACTGCTGGCGTTTTCCGTAAAGAACAAAGCGTCCGACCTGCACCTGTCCGCAGGCCTGCCGCCGATGATCCGCGTGGACGGCGACGTTCGCCGGATCAACATCCCGGCCCTGGACCACAAGCAGGTCCATGCGCTGGTGTACGACATCATGTCCGACAAGCAGCGCCGCGATTACGAGGAATTCCTCGAAGTGGACTTCTCCTTCGAGATCCCGTCGCTGGCGCGCTTCCGTGTGAACGCGTTCAACCAGAACCGTGGCGCCGGTGCGGTGTTCCGTACCATTCCGTCCGAGGTGCTCACCCTCGAGGACCTGGCCTGCCCGCCGCTGTTCCGCGAGGTGATCCAGCAGCCGCAGGGCCTGATCCTGGTGACCGGCCCCACCGGTTCGGGCAAGTCGACCACGCTGGCGGCGATGATCGACTACATCAACAAGAACGAATACGGCCACATCCTCACCGTCGAGGATCCGATCGAATTCGTGCACACCTCGCAGAAGTGCCTGATCAACCAGCGCGAAGTGCACCGCGATACGCATGGCTTCAACGAAGCGCTGCGCTCGGCACTGCGTGAGGACCCGGACATCATCCTGGTGGGCGAACTTCGCGACCTGGAAACCATCCGCCTGGCACTGACCGCCGCGGAAACCGGCCACCTGGTGTTCGGAACCCTGCACACCAGCTCGGCGGCCAAGACCATCGACCGCATCATCGACGTGTTCCCGGCCGGCGAAAAGCCGATGGTGCGTTCGATGCTGTCCGAGTCGCTGCGTGCGGTGATCTCGCAGGCGCTGCTGAAGAAGGTTGGCGGCGGTCGTACCGCAGCGTGGGAAATCATGGTCGGCACCCCGGCCATCCGCAACCTGATCCGCGAAGACAAGGTGGCGCAGATGTACTCGGCCATCCAGACCGGCCAGCAGTACGGCATGATGACCCTGGACCAGCACCTGCAGGACCTGGTCAAGCGCAGCCTGATCACCCGCAACCAGGCCCGCGAGTACGCCAAGGACAAGCGCCTGTTCGAGTAAGGCGGGACAACCACGGGCGGCGTGCACCAGTGCGGCGCCGTCTCCGTGCCGTTTCCTCCACCGACCGTTTCCTGGTACATGCCCTCTTGGGAGCCCGCCGTGAACAGCACCGCGACCACCATCGATTTCACTTCGTTCCTCAAGCTGATGGCGCACCAGCGCGCCTCGGACCTGTTCATCACGGCCGGCATGCCGCCGGCGATGAAGGTCAACGGCAAGATCTCGCCGATCACCCAGACCCCGCTCACGCCGCAGCAGAGCCGCGACCTGGTCCTCAACGTGATGACCCCGGCGCAGCGCGAGGAATTCGAGAAGACGCACGAATGCAACTTCGCCATCGGCCTGTCCGGCGTCGGCCGCTTCCGCGTCAGCTGCTTCTACCAGCGCAACCAGGTCGGCATGGTGCTGCGTCGCATCGAGACGCGCATTCCGACCGTGGAAGAACTGAGCCTGCCGCCGATCATCAAGACGCTGGCGATGACCAAGCGCGGCATCATCCTGTTCGTCGGCGCCACCGGTACCGGTAAATCGACCTCGCTGGCAGCGATGATCGGTTACCGCAACCAGAACTCGACCGGCCACATCATCACCATCGAAGACCCGATCGAGTTCGTGCACAAGCACGAGGGCTGCATCATCACCCAGCGCGAAGTCGGCATCGATACCGACAGCTGGGAAGCCGCGCTGAAGAACACCCTGCGCCAGGCGCCGGACGTGATCATGATCGGCGAGGTGCGTACCCGCGAAGGCATGGATCACGCCATCGCGTTCGCCGAAACCGGCCACCTGGTGCTGTGCACCCTGCATGCGAACAACGCCAACCAGGCGATGGACCGCATCGTCAACTTCTTCCCGGAAGACCGCCGCAACCAGCTGCTGATGGACCTGTCGCTGAATCTCAAGGGCGTGGTCGCGCAACAGCTGGTGCCATCGCCCGATGGCCGCTCGCGCAAGGTGGCGATGGAGATCCTGCTGGGCACGCCGCTGGTGCAGGACTACATCCGCGACGGCGAGATCCACAAGCTGAAGGAAGTGATGAAGGACTCGGTCCAGCTGGGCATGAAGACCTTCGACCAGAGCCTGTTCGAGCTGTACCAGGCCGGCGAGATCAGCTACGAGGACGCGCTGCGCTACGCCGATTCGCAGAACGAGGTGCGCCTGCGCATCAAGCTCAGCCAGGGCGGCGACGCACGTACCCTGTCGCAGGGGCTGGACGGCGTGGAGATCTCCGAGATCCGTTGACCTGGCCGGCATCGGTCGTGGCTGGATTGATGAATTCCGGTCATGACCGACTGCGGCCGGGCTGGCTCAATCCAGCGCCACCACAGGCGTATCGTCATCACTCCCCCTCTGGAGCACGACGATGCAGACACGCGAACTGGGCCGCAGTGGCCTGAAGGTTTCCGCCCTCGGCCTGGGCTGCATGGGCCTGACCCATGCCTACGGGCAGCCGGTGGAGCAGGGCCAGGGCATCGCCCTGCTGCAGGCCGCCGTCGAGCGCGGCGTGACCTTCTTCGACACCGCCGAGGTGTATGGTCCGTACACCAACGAAGACCTGCTCGGCCGGGCGCTGGCGCCCTACCGCGACAGGCTGGTGATTGCCACCAAGTTCGGATTCAAGGGCGCGCGCACCGATGACGGCCTGGACAGCCGCCCCGAGAATATCCGTGCCGTTGCCGAAGCCAGCCTCAAGCGCCTGCGCACCGACCATATCGACCTGTTCTACCAGCACCGCGTCGACCCGAACGTGCCGATCGAGGATGTGGCTGGCACCGTGCGCGACTTGATCGCCGAAGGCAAGGTCGGCAACTTCGGGCTGTCAGAGGCGAGCGCTGCCACCGTGCGCCGCGCGCATGCGGTGCAGCCGGTTGCCGCCGTGCAGAGTGAGTACTCGCTGTGGTGGCGCGAACCGGAGCGCGAGTTGTTGCCGACGCTGCAGGAGCTGGGCATCGGCTTCGTGCCATTCAGCCCGCTTGGCCGCGGCTTCCTCACCGGCACGATCAACGCCGACACCACCTTCGATGCCAACGATTTCCGCAACAGCGTTCCGCGTTTCGAAGTGGAGGCGCGCCGCGCCAACCAGGCGCTGGTGGATCGCATCAGTACGATTGCCGCAGCACGGGGCGCGACGCCGGCGCAGGTGGCGCTGGCCTGGCTGCTGGCACAGGCGCCGTGGATCGTGCCGATCCCAGGCACCACCAAGATCCATCGCCTGGAAGAAAACCTGGGCGCGGCCGACCTGCAGCTGGCACCGGAGGAGCTGCAACGCATCGCACAGGCGCTGGACGAAGTGTCGATCGTCGGCGAGCGCTACAACGCGCAGCGCGCCGCCCAGGCCAAGGGCTGATCACCAGCTGGGTGCGGACCGTTGGTGGTGGGTGCGGACCGTTGGTCCGCACGCCTTGCCCCTCACCCCAGCGGCCCGCGCAGCGCATCAAGCACCGTGCGCATCGCCACGGTGACGTGGCGGCGCGACGGGTAGTACGCGTAGTAGCCATCGAAGTGCGGGCACCAGTCGTCCAGCACCGACTGCAGGCGGCCATCGTCCAGCATCGGCTGCACCTGGTCTTCCGGCAGCCAGGCCAGTCCGCTGCCGGCCAGCGCAGCGGCGCGGGTCATGCCCATGGTGTTGAACGTCCATTGCCCGCCAACGCGCACACTCAGTTCGTTGCCATCCTGGCCGAAATCCCACGGCATCAGTCCCCCATGCGTAGGCAGGCGCAGGGTCACGCAGTTGTGCTTGGCCAGGTCGTCCGGATGCTGCGGCACCACGTGCTGGCGGAAGTAGCTGGGTGCACCGACCACGCGCATGCGCAGCGGCGGGCTGATCGGCACCGCGACCATGTCGCGCGCCAGGCGCTCGCCGAGGCGGATGCCGATGTCGTAGCGCTCGGCGACGATGTCGGCCAGGCCATAGTCGGTGGTCAGTTCCACCTTCAGGTCCGGATAACGCTGCAACAACGGCGCCAGCCGCGGCCAAGCGATGTACTCGGCGGCATGGCCGGTGGCGTTGATGCGGATGGTGCCGGCCGGGCGTTCGCGGTACTCGGCCAGTGCGGCCAGCCCGTCCTCGATCTCGGCCAGGCGTGGGCCCAGGGTGTCGAGCAGGCGGGCACCGGCTTCGGTGGTCGATACGCTGCGGGTGGTACGGGTCAGCAGGCGCACGCCCAGGCGCTGTTCCAGGCCGCGCATGGCATGGCTGAGCGCGGACTGGGACACGCCCAGCTGGGCGGCGGCCCGGGTGAAGCTGCCCTCGCGGGCGACGTGGACGAAGGCCTGGAGGTCGTTGAGGTTTTCGCGGGGCATGCTGGAATGATACGGCCGGGCTGCGCCCGGCACCTGCCGAAGCAACGTCAACGGCCACGTCAACTTCAAAAACTGGCTATCCGTGAGATGGCGGGGTGGGCCCGGTTGAGGGGGACGCCGTAAACCCATCCATGGGGGCTTGGTCGCGGCATCCATGCCGCCTACACCCCCTCAACCGGACCCACCCCGCCTTCGACAGTTGGCTGCGGCCTGTCGGGCGAGGCGGGGTCGGACGTTTGGGTGTGTCGATTTCTGCGTCTGTGGTTCGTCGAATGAATGACTTCAACGGGAGCTGCACATGAGCACTGACACCAAGCCGAAAGGCCCGGCCTCGTATTTCCCCTCCATCGAGAAGACCTACGGGCAGCCGGTGGCGCACTGGTTCGGGTTGCTGGCCGGGAAGAAGGGCCTGAAACACATGGAACTGGTCAGCTTCCTGAAGAGTGAACATGGCTTGGGCCATGGCCATGCCAACGCACTGGTGGCTCACCATCTGGCCGGCAAGGGCTGAGCAGGCACCCCCGCGCTGAACGGTTGTCGGCGGCCTTGCTCCACCGGATGCAGGGGCGGGCAGACTGGGCGTCCATCCCCAGGCAGGACGCCCGCATGCAGGTCACGCTGGAAGCGATCACCCCCGACAACTACGAAGCGGTGTGCGACCTCGACGTCAGCGATGCGCAGCAGGGCTTCGTGGCCAGCAATACCTGGTCGCTGGTGCAGGCGGCGTTTCATCCCGGCTACCAGACCCGCGCCATCCAGGCCGATGGCGAGCTGGTCGGGTTCTTCATGTGGGTGCCGGAGACGCCGCAGCGGATGTCGATCTGGCGCTTCATGGTCGATCAACACTGGCAGGGCCGTGGCATCGGTCGACGCGCGCTGGAACTCGCGCTGGCGCAGATCCGGGCCACGCCCGGTCTGGCCGAGATCGAGATCTGCTACAACCCGCGCAATCCGGTGGCCGGCGCCTTCTACGGCAGCTTCGGGTTCGTCGAGACCGGGATGGACGACGACGGAGAGGACATGCTGGCCGTGCTGCCTGTAGCGGTCCCGGGATAACCTGAATGGGCGAATCTGACTGAACGATTTCATCTGCAACTGTCATGCAGATCGTGTCTAATACCGCTCCCCACCCGCTGTTCCCCACCCGCATGTCCCTTCCTTCCCATGGCCCCGCGCCGTGCGACGACGCTGACGGCCACCTGGTCACCGCCGGTCCGCTGACCCCGCCGCCCGACAGCGCCGGCACCACCGCCGACGAGAAAGCGTTGCGTCACTCGATCGCCGAGGACGTGCAGGGCATGGTGCTGGCCACGATGGTGGCCTCGCTGGGCCTGGCCATCTTCGCCAAGGGCGGGCTGATGATCGGCGGCATGGCGGGCATGGCCTTCCTGCTGCACTACGCGATGGGCTGGAACTTCGGCCTGGTGTTCGTGCTGGTCAACCTGCCGTTCTACTGGGTGGCGCTGCGGCGCATGGGCTGGGAATTCACCCTGAAGACCTTCGCTGCGGTCACCGCCTGTGGCGTGCTGACCGACCTGCTGCCGCGCTGGATCGACTTCTCGCACATCAACCCGCTGTATTCGGCGATCGTCGGTGGTGCCTTGTCCGGCCTCGGCATCCTGTTCTTCATCCGACACCGCGCCAGCCTTGGCGGCATCGGCATCCTGGCGGTGTACCTGCAGCGCACCCGAGGCTGGAGCGCCGGCAAGGTGCAGATGTCCTACGACGCCTGCCTGATGGTGGCCGCGTTCTTCGTGCTGTCGCCATCGAAGGTGCTGTACTCGGCCATCGGCGCGGTGGTGCTCAGCCTGGTGCTGATGTTCAACCACCGCCCCGGCCGTTACATGGGCGTGTGACCGTTCAACGGGGTTGCCGGCCAGCGGCCGGCACTACCGGCATCCACGCGCGGAGATCCCTCAGCGGGCGGCGGCCTGCAACCACGGCGGCGACAGCGTCAGCAGCCGCGCATGCACCGGGCAATCCTCGGCGTGCGCGCCGGGCAGGTAGCCCAGGCTCATCAGGAACTCGCCGGTGATCTCGCCACCGGTGAAGCGGAAGGTCTTCTTGAACAGCTTCACCCAGTCGGCCTTGCTGCGCGGGTGATGCGCATCCAGCCACGCCGCGAAGCTGCCATGACTGGCCCGCAGCTGCTGGATCACCTGCGCGTTGTGGATGGCGGCCAGTACCTTCAGCCGGTTGCGGATGATGCCCGCGTCCGATAGCAGGCGCTCGATGTCCTGCTCGGCATAGGCCGCCACGCGGTCGACATCGAAGCCGTCATAGGCCGCGCGGAAGCCCTCGCGCTTTTTCAGGATCGTCTCCCAGCTCAGCCCGGCCTGGTTGATTTCCAGCACCAGCCGCTCGAACAGTTCGCCCTCGTCACGCTGCGGGAAGCCGTACTCGTTGGCGTGGTAGTAGTCGTGCACCGGATGGCCCGGGGCGATGAGGCAGTAGCCGCTCATGGGGAAGACTCGCTGGATTCGGGTTCGGGATCGATGGCCACTGCGGGGCGCCCACCAATGGACAGCATCGGCCAGCGCGGCGGTTCAAGAGTGAGTTTGCCATCACGCAGCGCCTGGTTGATCGCCTCGGCCTGGCCGCTGGCGGTGCCGAACAGCGAACCGGCCCGGCGCCAGTGGGTGTCCCTGCCACGTGCGTACAGCACGCAGTCCGGCCCACGGATGGTGTACAGCTCGCACAGCAGCACTTCGCCGGTACCATCGCCGTCGAGGTCGCGATGCACGATCAGGCAGTCGCGCTCGCTCTGGGCGCAGGATTCGCCATCGATCGCGCGCGTGGCCAGTGCCTGCCACCAGTCGTCCGGTGGCGAGCTGGATCCCTTGGCCAGCTTCAACGCGCGCTGCAGGGCGACGACGTCCTGCGGCCCCTTGTCGAGGCGCTGGCCGTCATCCCAGCGCGAGGTACGTGCCAGCGCGGCAGCGATCACCTGTGGCGCGTTGGCATCGGCGGTGATGGCTGGATCACGCTGCAGCTCGCGCAGCGCCCGCACGCCGCGGTGGCCAAGATCGAAGCGCAGCACGTTGACGTCACTGCTGGTGATCGCGGGCGGGTCGGCACGCAGGCGCGCCAGCTGGCTGGACAGGGTCAGCCGCACCGGGTCCAGCAGCGGCGAGTTGCCCAGCAATGCCAGTGCCAGCACCGCCCAGCACATCCAGCGGTTGACCGGCTCCAGCATCTGCAACCAGCGGCGCTGCCGGCGCAGCACCGCCAGCGCGTAGCCCACGGCATAGCCGGCCACGGCCACTGCGACGAGTACCGCCCAGAACCGGTCCACGGTCCAGCCGTACTGCACCACGCGCAGCCCCAGTGCGTACAGCGCCAGTGCGGCGTAGACCGGCAGCGCCAGCAGGCTGGCTTCAACCAGACGGCGCAGCACGACGGGGTAGGGCGCGGTGTCGTCCCCCTGCTGGTAGACCGCATTGGTGAACGTCACCAGCAACAGCGACAGCACCAGCAGCAGGCTGGCGGCCGAGCGGGTCTTCCACAGCGGTTCCAGCCCGGTAAGCGGCAGGCTCAGCACGAACAATACGGCGATGAACGAGAGCAGCGGCAGCAGTCCGCGGCAGATCGCGAACAGCACCTGGCGGGTGATCTGGATCGCGCGGTGCTGGGTGCGCCCGATCAGCACGCCGAACCCGGCCAGGCTGCCGGTAGCCAGCGCAATGAAGGCATCCTGGCGGAACAGGTCGCGGAAGACGGTGACCTCCAGCAGCTGGAACAGCGCCGCCCACAGCCACAGCAGCAGCCAGGTGAGCCCGGTGAACAGTGCCGCCAGGGCGAGGGTCAAACCGTTCTGCCAGGCGCGCTCGAACAGCTCGGGGTAGCTGGCGCGCCAGTGCCCGTGCTGCAGCTGGAACTGCCACCAGGGCAGCACCACGAACACCGCCACGGCCATGCCCAGGGTCAGTGGAAACTGCAGCGCGCTCGACTCCAGCGCGGTCTCGCCAGTGAGGTTCCAGCCGATCCAGGCGGCCAGCGCCAGCACCACCGCCGAGCCGAGCACGGCCTGCAGCCACAGGCGGCGCTGGCCCAGCTCGACCAGGCTCAGCGCCACCGCGCTGGGAATGGCCAGCACCCAGGCGTACCAGCAGTAGCGCCAGCCGATATCGCGGAACGGCCACGCATCGGACAGTTCCTGCGCGGCATACAGCATCAGACCCTGCAGCAGGGCAATCAGGACGATGGCGCTGCGTGCCGGCAGGGTCAGGGGCGATGAAGACTGCATCGATGACCTTCCATGGCAAAGCACCATCCTAGCCCATCGCGGTTCGCCGCCATTGCGCGACCATCCCGCCCCCAGCAGGTAGAATGGGACCATGCCTGTAACGCCGACCTCCCTCGCCGATCACCTCCTCGTCGCGCTGCCGTCGCTGCTCGACGCGACCTTTGCCCGCAGCGTCGCGCTGATCTGCCAGCACGACGAGAACGGGGCGATGGGCGTGCTGGTCAACCAGCCTTCCGAGTACACGCTGGGTGAAGTGCTTGCCCAGATGGACATCACCACCGGTGACGGCGACCTGCAGGCGCGCATGGTGCTCAACGGCGGCCCGGTGCATCCCGAGCGCGGCTTCGTCATCCATGACGACGCGCGGGCGTGGGATTCCAGCCTGATCGTGGGTGACGGCCTGTACCTGACCACTTCGCGTGACATCCTTGAAGCGATGGCGCGTGGCGAAGGCCCGGCCAATGCCGTGGTCACCCTCGGCTGTGCCGGTTGGGGCGCAGGGCAGCTGGAAAGCGAGCTGTCCGAGAACAGCTGGCTGACCGTGCCGGCCGATGCCGAGCTGGTGTTCCAGCTGCCGCTGGAGCAGCGCTGGCAGGGTGCGGCCTCGCGCATCGGCGTGGACCTGTTCCGGCTGACCGACTACAGCGGCCATGTCTGAGCCGGCCACGCCCGTACCGGCTCCTGCTGTCCCGGCGATCCGCCGTGACGGCACCGTTCTGGGTTTCGACGTCGGCTCGCGGCGGATCGGCGTGGCCATCGGCAGTGCCTTCGCTGCGCATGCGCGCGCGGTGGCGGTGGTCGATGTGCACGGCAATGGCCCGGACTGGACCGCGATCGAACGCCTGCTCAAGGAATGGAAGCCCGACGGCCTGGTGGTCGGCGACCCGCTGACCCTGGACGGCCAGGACCAACCCAACCGCAAGCGCGCGCAGGGCTTCGCCCGCCAGCTGCGGGAACGTTTCAAGCTGCCGGTGGTGATGATCGACGAGCGTTCCAGCTCGGTCGAGGCCGCCCGCCGCTTCGCCGTCGAGCGCGCCGAAGGGCGCAAGCGCCGCCGTGATGCGGCCGCGCTCGATGCCGTGGCCGCGGCGGTGATCATCGACCGCTGGCTGTCGTCCCCCGACGACGCCACCCCCATTCCCTGACTGCCCGACACCGCCATGACCGCCCAGCAAATCGATGCCTCCGGACGCCTGCGCCACCTGCTGACCCTGGAGGGCCTGCCGCGCGGGACCCTGCTGCAGCTGCTTGACCGGGCAGGTCAGATCCGCGATGCCGCAGTCGGCCGCGTCGGCAACAAGCGCCACGTGCTGGCCGGTTCGGCGGTGTGCACGCTGTTCTTCGAGCCGTCCACGCGCACCCGCAGCTCATTCCAGCTGGCCGCGCAGCGCCTGGGCGCCGATGTGCTCAACTTCGATGCCTCGACCTCGTCCACCCGCAAGGGCGAAACCGCCTGCGATACGCTGCGCAACCTGGAAGCGATGGGCGTGCGCGGCTTCGTGGTGCGCCACCCGGAGGATGGCGCGGTAGCCGCACTGGCAGAAGCGGCGGGCGAGGGCACCGCACTGATCAACGCCGGTGACGGTCGCAGCGCGCACCCGACCCAGGGCCTGCTGGACATGCTGACCCTGCGCCAGGCCAAGGGCCCGGATTTCTCGAAGATGAAAGTGGTGATCGTCGGCGACGTGAAGCACTCGCGCGTGGCCCGCACCGACCTGCATGCGCTGCGCACGCTGGGCGTGGGTGAGATCCGCGTGTGCGGCCCGCAGTCGCTGCTGCCGGACGATGAGACCCTGAAGGGCTGCGTGGTCGGCGATGATTTCGACGCGATGCTGGAAGGCGTCGACGCGCTGATGATGCTGCGCCTGCAGCGCGAGCGCATGGAAGAAGGCCTGGTGCCGTCGCTGGAGCAGTACCACGCCCAGTACGGCCTGACCCGCGAGCGCCTGGCGCGCGCCGGCAAGGATGCCGCGGTGCTGCACCCGGGCCCGATCAACCGCGGCGTGGAAGTGACCGACGACGTGGCCGACGGCCCGCAGTCGTGGGTGCTGCGCCAGGTCGCCAACGGCGTCGCCGTGCGCATGGCCGTGCTGGAAACCCTGCTGGGCTGACCACGCGCTCTGGTAGGTGTCAATCTTGGTTGACACACTTGCCGCGCGGCTTGTCCGCGCACCGCTCTGGTAGATGCCAACCTTGGTTGGCACTATCCATCCGCGCCCAAGTTGTCGAGCGGATCACACGAAGCCCCAAGCTCCCATTCGCACCATGCATGGGGATATTGCCCAAGCCGCGTCGCCAGCCCGGCCCTGATCGGATTTCCCATCAGGTACATCGCATGCCGGTGCAACGATTCGTCAGAGCGGATCGCATGATCGTGATAGCAGGCCTGCCAGAAGCGCCCGACTCGCCCCAGCCACCGGTTTGCCTGCTGGGCTGTGCGCGACTTGAAACGCTTCATGACGGTTTCCAGCGTTCCCGCACGTAGTTCGACCAGCCAGTGGATGTGGTCGGGCATGACCACGTACGCAATCGAGCGGGTGAAGCCTTCCTGATCCAGTCGCTGGAATTCGCGGACTGCCAAGGCGGCCGCTGCGGCGTTGGTGAAGAGCGGCGCGCGGTCATGGACGACGGCGGTGAGGATATAGCTGAGGCCGATGCTGGAGCGACGACCGAGCAGGAGACGTGTGTTCTGCATGGAGCAAGCATGGACGGGCCTGCTTCCAGTGAACATCGGGGAATGGGCTGGTTTCAGGTAGGCGAGTGCCAACCAAGGTTGGCAACTACCAGAGCAGTCAGTGCCAACCAAGGTTGGCAACTACCAGGGCAGTCAATGCCAACCAAGGTTGGCAACTACTGAAGCTGCGGTTCAGCGCTTCTGCGCGAACAGCCATGCCCACATCGCCGGGTCGGCATAGGTGGCGTCCCAGGCGTTGTGGTTGCCTTCCGGGTACTCGGTGTAGCGCACGTCGCGTGCAGCGGCGCTCCGGAATGCGGCGTGCAGTCTGCGATCGTCGTCCGGTGGCACTACATCATCCAGCGCACCGTGGAAGATCCAGATCGGCGTGCCTCTCAGGCGCTGGGCGATGGCCGCATACGGATCGGTTTCCTGGGCGACCTGCTCGACGAACAGGGTCGGGCGCACCGCGCGCGGCGCCAGCACCGCGCCGCACACGGGCACGATCGCGGCGAAGCGCCCGGGGTCATCCAGCGCGATGTTCCAGCTCCCATAGCCGCCCATCGACATCCCGGTCAGGTACTGCCGTGAGCGATCGGCACCGAACTCGGCGATGGTGGCGTCCAGGGCGGCCAGCGCAACGCGGTTGTTGCGCCCGCTCCATTCCTGGTGGCCCGGCACCTGGGGGAATACGGCCAATGCGGGGAAGTCGGCCGCGTGCCTGCGCAGGTGCGGCCCCAGCCCCGCATGGGTCTGCTTGACACCGTCGCCGCCACGCTCGCCGGAGCCGTGCAGGAACAGGATGACCGGGAGTCTGGTGGGAGCGGTGGCCTGAACGCCGGCCGGAATGAACACCTGGTAGTAGGCGGTCTCGCCGTCCACCTTCACTGCGCGGCCCTCGAAGCGGCCGCGCGCGCTGTCCGGCAGCGAAGTGCAACCGCTCATCATCAGAAAGGCCAGCAGTGGCAGCCAGCGCGACATCGATCGGACCATGGGATTTCCCGGGGCGGCAGGGTCAGCTGCATCCTAGCCCGCCGCAGGTCAACGCGGCATCGTGCGGCGCGTCACTCCGGTCGCGGGAAACTGGCAATGATGTCCAGCTGCTCCTGCGCTTCGGCATTGCCCTCGGCGGCGGCCGCCTGCACCTGCGCGATGTCCGGATGCAGCACCACCAGCAGCGGGTTCTCGCAGACCGGGCAGGCGTACTCGGTGGCGTCCTCGTCCAGCTCCATCTCCATGGCACGCGAGCTGCCCTTCCATTCGCAGGCCGGGCAGGTGTGCTGCTGGTCGCGCCAGCCGGGCTGGAAATAGTTTTCGATCGTGGTGGCCATGGGTGTCCAGTTGGAAACGGGTCAGAGCCCCGCGCAGCGGGAGATCCGACCCTGGGTTTTGGCGTGGGTCGGAACTCCGCGCGGCGGGGATCGGACCCTGCAGGGTTCAGTGCAGCAGCACCAGCGTGGCCAGGCCGAGGAAGGTGAAGAAGCCCATCGAGTCGGTCACGGCGGTCAGGAAGATGCCGCTGGCCAGCGCCGGGTCGAAGCCGAAGCGTTTCAGGGTCAGTGGCACCAGCACGCCGGCCAGGGCGGCGAACAGCAGGTTGCAGGTCAGCGCGATGGCGATCACCGCCGACAGCCCGGGCGAGTGGAACCAGGCCAGCACGATCAGCCCCAGCACGGAACCCAGCATCACGCCGTTCAACAAGGCGACCCGCACCTCCTTCCACAGCAGCGTGCGCGCGTTGGACGCGCCTACCTGGCCCAGTGCCAGGCCGCGCACCATCAGCGCCAGCACCTGGGTACCGGCATTGCCGCCCAGGCCCGCCACGATCGGCATCAGCACGGCCAGCGCCACCAGCTTGTCGATGGTGCCTTCGAAGTGGCCGACCACGCTGGAGGCCAGGAAGGCGGTGCACAGGTTCACCGACAGCCACATCAAGCGCCGGCGCATGGCGCGCCAGACCGGGCTGAACAGGTCTTCGTCCTCGTCCAGGCCGGCGGCGCCCAGTGCCTGGTGCTCGGCCTGGCCACGGATGATGTCGACCACGTCATCGATGGTGATGCGGCCGATCAGGATGTTGTTGTCGTCCACCACCGGCGCGGAGATCCAGTCATGGTCGGAGAACTGGCGGGCGACCTCCTGGTCGCTCTCGCCGACGTCAATGGCCGGCTGCTCGTCGTCGATCAGGCGGTTGATCGGGGTGGTGTCCTCGTGGGTCACCAGTGCCGCCAGCGACACCCGGCCGAGGTACTGATGGCGCCGGCTGACCACGAACAGGTGATCGGTATGGTCCGGCAGTTCGCCGCGCAGGCGCAGGTAGCGCAGCACCACGTCGACATTGACGTCGGCGCGCACGGTCACCACGTCCGGGTTCATCAGGCGGCCGGCGCTGTCCTCGGGATAGGACAGCACCTGCTCCAGGCGCTCGCGGTTCTCGCGGTCCATCGACTTGAGGACCTCGTCGATGACCGTATCGGGCAGGTCTTCGACCAGGTCGGCCAGGTCGTCGATGTCCAGGTCTTCGACCGCGGCGATGATCTCGTCCGGGTCCATGTCCGCGAGCAGGCTCTCGCGCACGTCTTCGCCGACGTGGACCAGCACCTCGCCGTCATCTTCCGGATCAACCAGGCCCCACACCACCTCGCGCTTGCCCGGCGGCAGCGATTCAAGCAGGTTGCCGATCTCGGCCGGGGCCAGGGTGTTGACCAGCCGACGTACCGGGCCCAGCCGGCCGCTGTCCAGTGCATCGGACAACATCCGCAGTTGGCGCGCAGTCTTGTCGTGGCGTACAGCTTCAGCCATCGCAGCTCCCGCGGGATAAGAAAAGCCGCGATCCCGGCAAGGATGCGGCAACAGGGGTGTTCAGCGCGTCATTATCGCAAGGGGATGTTTCAACGCATAGCCGCCGGGTGGCGGTAGTGCCGGCCGCTGGCCGGCAACCTCTTGGCCTTCAACGAGACGGGGCCAGATCCTTTTTCCCGCGGAAAAGGGATCTGACCCCAGGCGTGCATGCCCGGCGAGCGGGTGGTGTCAGGGCGTATCGGCCACCAGCGCCAGCCAGCGTTCGATGGCGCGGCGGTCGCGCGCGGCCAGCAGCTTCGGGGCACGGGCGCGCAGCGCACCCAGATCGGCTTCGCGGATGGCACGGCGCACCTCCAGCAACGTACCGGGATGCAGGCTGAACTCGCTCAGGCCCAGCGCCAGCAGCAACGGGGTCATCCGCGCATCACCGGCCATCTCGCCGCAGACCGCCACCGGAATGCGGTGGCGTGCGCCGGTCTCGATCACCATCTGCAACAGCCGCAGCACCGCCGGGTGCAACGGTGAATACAACTCACCCAGCGCCTCGTTGTTGCGGTCGGCGGCCAGCAGGTACTGCACCAGGTCGTTGGTGCCGATCGACAGGAAATCGACCAGATCGATGAAACTCTCCAGCGCCAATGCCGCCGCCGGGACTTCGATCATCGCGCCCAGCGGCACGTGCTCGGACACCATATGGCCTTCGCTGCGCAGCTGTTCGCTCAGCTTGAGCATGCGCCGGCGCACCGCCAGCAGTTCCTCGCGGGTGCTGACCATCGGCACCAGCACGCGCAGCTTGCCGTAGGCCGAGGCGCGCAGGATCGCGCGCAGCTGGGTGTCGGCCACCTTGGGCCGTGCCAGCGACAGGCGCACGCCGCGCAGGCCCAGTGCCGGGTTCTCTTCGTTGCTCAGGGTCAGGCCGGTACGATCAGCCTTGTCCGCACCCAGGTCGAGCGTGCGGATGGTCACCGGCCGGCCGCTCATGCCCAGTGCGGCATCACGGTAGGTCTGGAACTGTTCTTCTTCGTCCGGCAGCTCGTTGCGCTGCAGGAACAGGAATTCGGTGCGATATAGGCCCAGCCCCTGCGCGCCCAGCGCATGCGCCTGGGTGACGTCCTCCAGCGATTCGGCATTGGCCAGCAAGGCAATGTCGACCTGGTCGCGGGTACGGCTGGGCTTGCTGCGCAGGCGGCCAAGCTCGCGCTGCTCGCGCGCGTGTTCCTTCAGGCGTGCGCGGTAGTCACGCAGGTTGTCGGCCAGCGGGTTGACGGTGATGCTGCCGTCGGCACCGTCGATGATCAGCACGTCGCCGTCGGCGACGCGGCTGAGCAGTTGCGGCACATTGACGATCAGGGGCAGGTGCAGGCTGCGCGCCAGGATCGCGCTGTGCGACAGCGCGCTGCCGGCGGCGGTGACGATGCCGACCACCCCCTGCGCCTGCAGCTGCGCCAGTTCGGATGGGGCGATGTTGTCGCAGACCAGGATCTCGCCGGCCAGGCCCTTCATCACCGGCGGGCGTTCGGGTTGCAGGAAGGCGTGGATGCGGCCGATCACATGGTCGAGATCGTCCATGCGGCTCTTCAGGTAGGCATCGTCCATGCCATCGAAGACCTTGGCCAGGCGGTCACGCTGCAGGCGCAGCGCGTAGCCGGCACTGTACGGGCCGCTGCGGATCAGTTCGTCCAGGCCATACAGCAGCTCGGGGTCGTCCAGCAGCAACGCGTGCAGGTCGAGGAACTCGCCCACTTCCTGGTTCAGTGCGCCATGCAGGCGCTGACGCAGTTCGTGCATTTCCGTACGCGCGGCATCCAGCGCACGGTGCAGGCGGGCCAGTTCGGCCTCGACCTGGTGTGCGGCCACGCGTTGCTCGGCCACTTCCAGTGCATGCGGCAGCCGCACGCGCGCCCGGCCCATCGCCGTTCCGCGCGCCGCGCCATGGCCGGCCAACAGCTGTACCGGCCGTTGGCCGGAAGGGAGCTGGCCGGCGCGTGCGCGTGGCACGCTCAGCTGTCCTCGTCGAAGCGGCGTTCGAACAGGCCGACCACCGCCTCCATCGCGGCGGCTTCATCTTCGCCGTTGATGCGCACGGTGACCGGAGTGCCCTGGCCGGCGGCCAGCAGCATCACGCCCATGATGCTCTTGGCGTTGATCTCACGGCCCTTGGCGGCCATGGTCACGTTGCAGCGGAACGGCGCCAGGGTCTGCACCAGCTTGGCGGTGGCCCGGGCATGCAGGCCCAGGCGGTTGCTGACGGTGAGTTCTCGTTCAAGCATCGTCGACTATCGCTCCATTACGGGTACCCGCCGCGGCTGTGGCGGGCAGTTGATCCAGTCCCTGTTCCGGATAATTCATCACCCGCAGCAACATCGGCAGGCTCAGTGCCGACACCCGGCGAACCGGGGTCCCCAGCCGGGCCAGCTGCCCTGCAAGGTTGGCGGGGCTGGCGCCGTACAGGTCGGTCAGGATCAGCACGCCCTCACCACTGTCGACCCGCCGCAGGGCGGCCGAGGCGAGCGGGAGCAGGGCGTCCATGTCTGCGTCGAACGGTACTTCGAAAGCTTCGGTTTTCAGCGGCAATTGCCGCAGGAGCCGGGTCGCCACGTCAAGCAGGGCGGTCCCGACCCCGGGATGTGTTACGAGGAGAATGCCACAGGTCATTACTGCACGTTAACAGGTCAAGGTGAATCGGCGATAGCAGCAGATGAGGGGCACTGTGTCCCGTATTCAGCGTTATCGGGGTCAGAGCCCTTTTCCCCTGGAAAAGGGATCCGACCCCATGCGTTTTTCGATGCCTGGCAGCGATTCATCCACGCATGGTGTGGATCCATCGTGTCGACCAAGGTCGACACCTACCAACAGCGCACGGAATCTGTCAGAGGCGGGGCGGTGTGGGTAGGCAGGACCGTTGGCGCCATGGATGGCGCCATCGAGCCCCCATGGGTGAGGGCGCTTTGCTTGCGAAGCACTGCTTCGCAAGCGCCCGAACGCCCAGCCGCCAGCGGCTGGGCCGGACCCCGGAGGGGGGTTCACGGCGTGTCCTGCCTACCCACACCGCCCCGCCATCCCACGGAATGCCGCTTTTGCTGTTGCTGTTGCTGTTGCCGGCCAGCGGCCGGCACTACCGGCGGGTGCCGGGCGCAGCCCGGCCGGCCCCCCTCAATCCTGTTCGCGGTGGTACGTCGCCACGTCCTGCCAGCCCATCTCGCGGGCATGCCGGGCCATGCGCTCGGCCAGGAACACCGAGCGGTGCTTGCCGCCGGTGCAGCCGAACGCCACGGTCACGTAGCTGCGGGTGCCATCACCCAGTTTCGGCAGCCAGGTATCGAGGAAATCCATCAGCTGGGCCAGGTAGCGCTGCACGTCCGGTTGCGCTTCCAGATAGTCGCGTACACCCGGTTCGCGGCCGCTGAGCGCACGCAGGTCCGGATCCCAGTGTGGATTGGGCAGCACCCGCGCATCGAACACGAAGTCCGCTTCGGCGGGTACACCGCGCTTGTAGGCGAATGATTCGAACAGCAGCGACAGGCCGGTGGCATGGTCCATCGCGAACTCGGTGATGATCCGCCGCCGCAGTTGGTGCACGTTGAGGTTGCTGGTATCGATCACCGCATCGGCCTCGCGGCGCAATGGCGCGGTCAGCTCGCGCTCGCGGGCGATCGCCTCGGGCAATGACAGGCCCAGCTGGCTCAGCGGATGGCGGCGGCGGGTGTCGGCATAGCGCTTGAGCACCGTTTCGTCGCTGGCCTCGAAGAACAGTACCTTCACTTCCACGCCGGCGTCGGTGGCCAGCTGCCGCCAGTCGCCCAGCTGGCTCAGGTCGGCCTGGCCGCGCACGTCGATGCCCACCGCCAGCCGGCGCGGCGCGCTGCCATCGTGGTTGGCCAGCAGGCTGCGCACGAAGTCCGGCAGCAGGTGGATCGGCAGGTTGTCCGAGCAGTAGTAGTCCTGATCCTCGAAGGTCTTCAGGGCGACGGATTTACCCGAGCCGGACAGGCCGCTGACGATGATCAGGGTCGGGGCGGAGGGGGTGGCGGTGCTCATGGACAGGCTCTTCGAGGGGCAGGGGAATCAGGGTGTTCGCCGTTCCAGCAGATTGCTGTGGCGGGCGATGAACATCGCTGCCGGATCAATGCCCTTGGTGCGCAGGATGTGCAGGCGGGTGGCGGCTTCGGTCAGCACGGCCAGGTTGCGGCCGGGCATCACCGGCAGGGTGATCAGCGGAACGTCGAGGTCCAGCACATGGCGGGTGCCCGAGTCGCCGGTCAGGCGCTCGTAGCCATGCGGGGTGGGTTCGGTCATCGGCTTGGTCAGGTGGACGATCAGCCGAAGGTACTTGTTCTTCTTTACAGCCGTGTCGCCGAACATCTCGCGCACATTCAGCACGCCCAGGCCGCGCACTTCCAGCAGGTCCTGCAGCAGTTCGGGGCAGGTACCGTCGAGCACGTCCGGGGCGATCTGGGTGAATTCGGGCGCATCGTCGGCCACCAGGCGATGGCCGCGGCTTAGCAGCTCCAGCGCCAGCTCGCTCTTGCCCGACCCGGCCTCACCGGTGATCAGCACGCCGATGGAATAGATCTCCATGAACACGCCATGCAGGATCACCCGCGGCGCCAGCGTGCGCGCCAGGTGGTAGGACAGGTGGTTGAGCAGTTCGTGGCCGCGCTTGGGCGACAGCCACAGTGGTGTACCGGATTCATCGGCGGCCGCGCGCAGGTCTTCCGGGCACGCCTGGTTGCGGGTCAGCACCAGCGCCAGCGGATGCGACTGCATGATCTTCTCGATGGTCTCCCAACGCTGGCGGGGTTCCAGCGCGTCCAGCCAGGACAGTTCCTCGGTGCCCAGGATCTGCACCTTGTTGGGATAGATCGCATTGAGGTAGCCGGCCAGCGACGGACGCCGCGAGACCGTGTTGCCGGCCTCCAGCTCGCGTTTCTCACCGGATTTGCCAGCGGCCCAGCGCAGCCCCAGCCGCTCGCGCTGCTGTTCGAACAGTTCACGGGCGGTGATGCTGGTATTCATGCGGCACTCGCAGGTGGGGTCATGTCCAGCGCCTCGCGCAGCGCCCGGGCATCGCCGGCTTCGCGCAGGGCCTGGCGGATGTCCGGTGCGGAAAACAGCTCGGCCAGCTCGGACAGCAGCATCAGGTGCTGGTGGGTGTAGTGGGCGGGGACGGCCATCGCGAACACCAGGTCCACCGGTTCGTCGCCGCCGAAATCGACCGGGGTCGCCAGTCGCAGCAGGGCGCCACGGGGACGGTCCAGGGTCGGCGCGCGGCCGTGGGGAATGGCGATGCCGTGGCCGATCGCGGTGCTGCCCAGGGCTTCGCGCTGGCACAGGTTCAGATAGATCTGTTCGGCGTTGGCCTGGCGGCAGGCCAGCAACCCGGCGGCGGCCTGCAGGACGCTGTCACGGTCGGTGGCCGTGCAGAGCTGGGTCTGCACGGCCGCCAGGAGGTCAGTCAGGGGCATGTCTGCGGGGAACGGTGGCGATCAGCCACCATTGTCGCCCACCGGCAGCGGTGCGTGCTGCTGTTTTTTTTCCTTGTGCTTGATGACCAGGCGGTCAAGCTTGTCCGCGAGCAGGTCGATCGCGGCATACATGGTCTGGCCGCCGGCCTCGGCGTGCAGGGTCTGCCCCGGAATGTTGAGGCTGGCGTCGACGTGGTGTTCGGTCTTCTGCAGCTTGAGGGTCACCCGCGCTTCGCAGTGCTGGTCGAAGTGTTTTCCGATCCGGGCCAGCTTCTCCTCTACATAGGACTGCAGGGCCGGGGTGACTTCGACGTCTTTGCCAAACGTTTCGATGCGCATCGGGTTTCTCCTGTGTTCGGATGTGCCAATGAACCTCTCCGCCGGGCGCGGCGGCGCGTCAAGCGATTCTGACCCTTTCGTGCGAGGCGGAAATGTTCATGGCTTCACGATACTTCGCCACGGTGCGTCGCGCTACTGGAATTCCCGACGATTTGAGCAGGTCAGCCAGCTTGGCGTCAGAAAGCGGCTTGCGCGGGTTCTCGTCGTCGATCAGGCGGCGGATCATTGCCTGGATGGCCGTGCTGGACGCCTCGCCACCGCCTTCGGTATCGATGCCCGAGGCGAAGAAGGCGCGCAGCGGCAGGGTGCCGCGCGGCGTGCGCACGTGCTTGCGGGCGATCGCGCGCGACACCGTGGATTCGTGCAGGCCCAGCTCGGCGGCGATCTCGCGCAGGGTCAGCGGGCGCAGCGCCTGCTCGCCGAATTCGAGGAAGCCGGCCTGTTGCAGGATCAGGCTGCGCACCACCCGCAGCAGGGTTTCACCGCGCTGCTGCAGGCCCTTCAGCAGCCAGCGCGCCTCCTGCAGCTGGCCGCGCAGGTAGCCGGCGTCGGCCTCGCCACAGCGGCGGATCAGCTGTTCGTAGCCACGGTGGATCACCACCTTCGGCCCGGCATGGGCCGCCAGCGCTGCGCGCCAGATGCCGTTCTGCCGCCACACCACCACGTCGGGCACCACATAGGTGTCCTGCGACAGCGGCGCGATCTGCGTGCCCGGACGCGGGTCCAGCGAGCGCAGCAGCGCGACCGCCGTCTCGACCTCGTCCAGCGGCTGTTTCAGTTCATGCGCCAGCCCGGAGACGCCACTGCGCGGCAGCCGTTCCAGCGGGCCTGCGGCAATCTGTCGCGCCAGCGCCAGCCCCGGCGTGTCGGCAGGCAACACGTCCAGCTGCAGCTGCAGGCACTCGCCGAGCGTGCGCGCGGCAACGCCGACCGGGTCGAAACGCTGGATGCGATGCAGCACCGCGAGGATTTCATCCTCACCGGCATGGACCGCCGGCAGCAGGGTTTCGGCGATGGTGGCCAGCGGTTCGCGCAGGTAACCATCGTCGTCCAGGGCATCGATCAGTGCAGCGCCGATGCTGCGGTCATGCGTGGAAAGATGCGACAGGTGCAGCTGCCACAGCAGGTGGTCGGCCAGCGTTTCGGTTTCCGCCACGCGCTCGGCGGCACTGCCGGTGTCATCGTCATCGTCGAAGCTGCCACCACTGCCGGCGGCACTCCAGTCGAGTTCGGCCGGCGCCCAGTCGTCGCCGTTGTCGGTGCGTTCGGCGGGCGCGTCGGCATCGGTGCTGTCGCTGGCCTCATTGGCGGCACTGCTGTCGTTGCTGTCGGCCCAGTCCAGCAGCGGATTGCTCTCCACGGCCTGGGCGATTTCAAGCTCCAGCTCGGTCGTGGACATCTGCAGCAGCTTGATCGCCTGCTGCAGCTGGGGCGTGAGCACCAGCTGTTGTCCCAACGATGTCTGCAGCCGAGTCTTCATGCCTGTGCCGAACGGAAGGAAAGGGACCCGGCGCCTGCGGTCACAGCTTGAAGGAATCCCCAAGGTAGACGCGACGTACGTCGGCGTTGTCCAGGATCGCCTCCGGCGAGCCCTGGGCCAGCACGGTGCCCTCGGCGAGGATATACGCGCGGTCGCAGATTCCCAAGGTCTCGCGCACGTTGTGGTCGGTGATCAGCACGCCGATGCCACGCTGCTTGAGATGGGTGACGATGCGCTGGATTTCACCCACCGAGATCGGGTCGACACCGGCAAACGGTTCGTCGAGCAGGATCAGGCGCGGCTGCGCGGCAAGTGCGCGGGCGATCTCGCAGCGACGACGTTCGCCACCGGACAGGCTGGCGCCGAGCTGGTCGGCCACATGGCCCAGCTGCAGCTCGTCGAGCAGGCTGTTCAATTCGCGTTCGCGGCCGGCCGAATCCAGGTCTTCGCGAAGCTCCAGTACCAGGCGGAGGTTGTCGGCCACCGTCAGCTTGCGGAACACCGACGGCTCCTGCGGCAGGTAGCCCACGCCCTGCTTGGCACGGGTGTACATCGGATCGCTGGTGATGTCCTTGCCGTCGAGCACGATGCTGCCGGCATCGGCGGCGACCAGGCCGACGATCATGTAGAAGCAGGTGGTCTTGCCGGCACCGTTGGGGCCGAGCAGGCCCACCACTTCACCGGCGTCGAGGGTCAGCCCGAAGTCCTTGACGACTTCGCGCTGCTTGTAGCGCTTGCGCAGGCCCTTGGCGACGAGCATTACTTCTTGCTCCCGGCCGGCTTGGCCGACGTGCTGGCCGGCGCCGCCGCCTTGGGCGTGGCCGCCGGCTGTGCCGCCGCGTTCTTGTTCTTCGGCGGAATGACGGTGCGCACGCGGCTGCCATCGCCACCGGAATTCATTTCGCCGCTACGGGTGTTGTAGACCATGCGCTGGCCGGCATTGGTGCCGCGCGCGCTGGTGACCTTGTAGTTGCCGGTCAGGGTGATGATCTCGGTCTTGATGTCGTAGTCGATGCGATCAGCCACCGCGTCCATCCAGGTGCCATCGTCGAGCTGCTGCTTCATCGTGGCCTGCTTGCCGGTGAACACCGCACGCACGGCCTCGCCGTCCTTCAGGTAGATCTCGGCTTCGGACGAGCGGATGTCCAGCGAGCCCTGGGTGACGGTCACGCCCTGCGAGAGCACGGTCTTGCCATCGCCGGTGAGCACGCCCGACTGCGCGCCGGAGTCGATGTTCATGTTCTCGTTGCGGTCGGTGGACTTGGCAAAGGCAGCGCTGGGAACAAGGAGACCGAGCGCGAGTACGGCTGCAAAGGGAATCTTCATCGGGGTCCGTTCTACCGGTGGGGCCGCCCGGGAAACCGGGGGCGGATGGGTGGGCTGCCTGCCTTGCGCCTGTCCGGGGACGTCGCAGGAGGGCGGCGGAATCAGCGTCGGGGCGTGTAACGGCCCTTGGACTGGCTGAGGAAATGATACGTGTTGTTCTTCGAATCCACCTCGAAGCCAACGCCGGACTGTTCCATGCCGGGGCGGGTCATGGTGACCAGCGCATCGGTGCGGGCACGGTTCTCCTTCGGGAACACGTCCAGGTGGTCGGTGCGGAAGGTGGTCGGCACCACGCCCGGATCGGCCGGGCTGTCGCCGGCGACATTGCCGCGCAGCTTCATCTGGTCGCCCTTGGCGCTGAGCCAGCCCGTCTCGGCACGCAGGGTCCAGTGCTTGCCATCCTTGTCCGGCATCTCGAACAGCGGCGTGGCGATGTTGATGGTCTGGTCGCCACGCTGGCGCTCCAGCAACGGTGCGCGCAGGGTGGTCGATTCCTTGCCGTGCTCATCCAGGGCGACGACCTGGAAGTCGTGCAGGACGTAGTCCACGCCGACATCCTGGCCGGCAGTGGCCGGACCCTTGTCGCGGTTGCGCAGGGCCGCCCAGCTGCTGAGCAGGGCCGCCAGCAGCAGGCCGATGCCGAGCAGGGTGCGCCAGTTCAGGCTCGGCAGGTTCATGCGCCGAACCTCGCCAAGACCGCGTCCACATGACCCTGCGCGGCCAGCAGGATGTCACACAGCTCACGGGCTGCACCACGTCCGCCGTCGGCGCGGGTCTGCCAATGCACGCGCTCGGCGATCCACGGGTGGGCGTTGGCCGGCGCCACCGCCAGGCCGACCGCGCCCAGCGGTGCCAGGTCCGGCAGGTCGTCGCCCATGAAGGCCACCTGCTCCAGACCGATGCCGTGCTGCGCACACAGCGCCTGCACGCTGGCCAGCTTGTCGCCCACGGCGATCTGGGTATCGATGCCGAGGTCGGCGCCGCGCCTGAGCGCGGACTGGCTGTTGCGCGCGGTGATCAGCACGGGGTGGATGCCGTGCTGCTGCAGCAGTTTCAGGCCCAGGCCATCCTGCACGAAGTACGCCTTGCTCTCGTTGCCGTCCTTGTCGTAGTACAGCCGACCGTCGGTGAGGGTGCCGTCCACGTCGAAGCAGGCCAGGCGGACGCGGGCCGCGGCGGCATGCAGGTGGGCGGGGAAGGCGGGCAGGGGGGACCAGGGCATCAGGGTGGCAGGCTCGGTGGATTCGGGTTGGGACGGTACAGACTGAATGGGGTCTACGGACTGTCGGTTAAACCACCCGGGCCCGCAACAGGTCATGAATGTTCAGGGCACCGACCGCCCGGCCCTGGTCGTCAACCACGATCAGGCCCGTGATCTTGTGGGTCTCCATCAGCCGGGCAGCCTCCACCGCCAGCTGGTCGGCGCCGATGGTACGTGGGTTGCGGGTCATCACATCGGCGATCTTCGCGGTGCGCACGTCCAGCGCGCTGTCCAGCGCCCGGCGCAGGTCACCGTCGGTGAACAGGCCGATCAGCACACCGTCGGCATCGACCACGGCGGTCATGCCCAGCCGCTTGCGGCTCATTTCGACCAGCGCCTCGCTGAGGCTGGCGTCGGCCCCCACGCTGGGCAGGTCCTCCCCGGTGTGCATGACGTCGGTGATATGCAGCAGCAGGCGGCGGCCGAGGCTGCCGGCCGGGTGCGAGCGGGCGAAATCGTCGGCGGTGAAGCCGCGTGCGTCGAGCAGGGCCACGGCCAGCGCATCGCCCATCGCCAGCGAGGCGGTGGTGCTGGAGGTCGGCGCCAGCGCCAGCGGGCAGGCCTCGGCCGGCACGCTGACGTCCAGGTGGATATCGGCGGCGGTGGCCAGGCTGGACTGCGGGCGGCCGGTCATGGAAATCAGCACGTTGCCCTGGCGCTTGAGCACCGGCAGCAGCATCAGCACTTCGTCCGATTCGCCCGAATAGGACAGGGCCAGCACCACGTCGGCCTCGGTGATCATGCCCAGGTCACCATGGCCGGCTTCGCCCGGATGCACGTAGAACGCGGGAGTGCCGGTGGAGGCCAGCGTAGCGGCGATCTTGCGGGCGATGTGCCCGGACTTGCCCATGCCGGTGGCGACCACCCGGCCGCGGCTGGCCAGGATCGCCTGGCAAGCCTGCTGGAAGGCCTCGCCGAGGCGGTCGGCCACGGCATCCAGCGCCTGCCGCTCGATCTCGAAGACGCGGCGGCCGCTGGCGACCAGGCCGGCAGGGTCGACGGAACGGGGGGGCAACAGGGATTCGGCCATGCGGACGCCACGCAGCGGAAGTAGAATGGAGGCACATTTTATTAGGAAAGCCCGTTGGACGCCGACACCATCCGCAACCTGATCGAAACCGGCCTGCCCGGCGCCCGCGCCGACGTGCAGGGCGACGATGGCGTGCATTTCGAAGCGACCGTGGTCTGCGAGGCCTTTGCCGGCAAGATGCCGCTGGCCCGCCACCGGATGGTCTATGCCACCCTGGGCGACCTGATGGGCGGCGCGATCCACGCGCTGGCGCTGAAAACCGTGACCCCGGCCGAAGCCGGCTGAACCGCAGAAGATCCCGAATACATGGCCAAGATCGTTGTGACCGGCGGCGCTGCGCTGCACGGTGAAGTGAGCATCTCCGGCGCCAAGAACGCCGTCCTCCCCATTCTCTGCGCGACCCTGCTGGCCGATGCGCCGGTGGAGATCACCAACGTGCCGCACCTGCACGATGTGGTCACCACGGTGAAGCTGCTGGGTGAACTGGGTGCCAAGGTCACCATCGACCAGGGCACGCTGTCGCGCGGCAGTGCGATCGTGGTCGACCCGCGTCCGGTCAACCAGCATGTTGCCCCGTACGAGCTGGTCAAGACCATGCGCGCCTCGATCCTGGTGCTGGGCCCGCTGCTGGCCCGCTTCGGCGCGGCGGAAGTGTCGCTGCCCGGCGGCTGCGCGATCGGCTCGCGTCCGGTCGACCAGCACATCAAGGGCCTGCAGGCGCTGGGCGCCGAGATCGTGGTCGAGAACGGCTTCATCAAGGCCACGGCCAAGCGCCTGAAGGGCGGCCATTTCACCTTCGACATGGTCAGCGTTACCGGCACCGAGAACGTGCTGATGGGCGCGGTGCTGGCCGAAGGCACCACCATCCTCGACAACTGTGCGATGGAACCGGAAGTGACCGATCTGGCGCATTGCCTGATCGCGCTGGGCGCGAAGATCGAAGGCCTGGGCACTGCCCGCCTGGTCATCGAAGGCGTCGAGCGCCTGTCCGGCGGCCGCCATGAAGTGCTGCCCGACCGCATCGAGACCGGCACCTTCCTGGTGGCTGCGGCGATGACCGGCGGCAAGGTCACGGTCAACCGTGCGCGCCCGAACACCATGGACGCGGTGCTGTCCAAGCTGGTCGAAGCCGGTGCGAAGATCGAGACCACCGACGACACCATCACCCTGGACATGCAGGGCAAGCGGCCGAAGGCGGTCAACCTGACCACCGCACCGTACCCGGCGTTCCCGACCGACATGCAGGCGCAGTTCATGGCGCTCAACTGCGTGGCCGACGGCGTCGGCGTGATCAACGAAACGATCTTCGAAAACCGTTTCATGCACGTCAACGAGTTGCTGCGCCTGGGCGCGGACATCCAGGTCGAAGGCCACACCGCCATCGTGCGGGGCAGCGAGCACCTGAGTGGCGCACCGGTGATGGCCACCGACCTGCGTGCCTCGGCCTCGCTGATCCTGGCCGGCCTGATGGCCAGCGGCGAGACCACCATCGACCGCATCTACCACCTTGACCGTGGCTACGAGAACATCGAAGAGAAGCTGTCTTCGCTCGGTGCCACCATCCGGCGCGTGCCATGATCCTGCGCGGCAAGTTCAGCCCGCGTCGCAAGGCGCTGCTGGCGCTGGTGCTGATCGTGCTGGCGTGGCTGGGCTACGCCTGGTACGCCAACATCGCCATCACCCAGGGCATCGAGCAGAAGGACATGGACTGGAATGGCGATGGCACGGTCTCGCGCGACGAGATCATCGAGTCGTTCTATGCGGTTGCGGTGAATGACAGCCAGGACGGCAACCGCCATTGCCGCACCTTCGTCTGGCGCAGCACCGGCGAGCAGATCCGCGTGGACTGCCGTACCGAGTTCAAGCCGGCGGCGGCCGAAGAAAAGAAGTAAGAAAAACGCCCGCGAAAGCGGGCGTTTTCTTTTCGCGGGGCCTGGGGTCGGAGCCCTTTCCATCGGAAAGGGCTCCGGCCCCAGCCACACAACCGGGGTCAGAGCCCGTCCCCGAGGGGACGGGATCCGACCCCGGCACTCAGTTCATCGCCTTGATGGTCAGGTCCAGGGCATCGCGGTCGTTCTCCCGCTGCAGCATGCGTGCCGGCACCGGGAACTCCGGCACGATCCAGGCGATCAGCTCCTTGTTGCCGTCGGCACGCGAGACCTTGGTCGCTTCGTAGCTCTTGCCGCCCACGGTGATCGACTCCTTGCCGATCACGCGGTAGGTCATGTTCTTGATGCGGCCTTCGTCGACCATGCGATAGGTCAGCGGCTTGCCGGCGGCGAGGTCACGGGCGATCGCCAGGTTGATCAGCAGCGCGTCCATGTCACCGGATTTCAGTGCGATAGGTCCAGCGCGGTCCGGCTTGATGTCGCCGGTCCAGGTGGCCTGGTTGCTGGTCCAGTTGTAGTTGGCCTGCACGTTGCGCTTCTTCACCAGCAGCGCCGAACGGTCCTGGCTGCTGAGCGGGCGCAGCTGGCCGCGCACTTCTTCGAACACGGTGCTCTGGCTCAGGTCGGCCAGCTGGTTCTTCACCTGCAGCGTGTAGCGCCACTTGTTGGCACCCTCGCTGCTCAGCGTCATGCTGCCATTGGCCTGCATGCCCATGTAGCTGGCCAGGTAATCGGCCTTGAACGGCTGCAGGGCCATGGCCGGCAGGCTGGCCACCGACAGCGCGGCTGCAGCGATCCAGGTGAGGGGGCGGGTCAGGGTGCTCATGCTCAGACTCCTTGGTATTCGATCAGGCGCAGATCGACGCGGTCTTCGCCGTCTTCGCGTTGCAGGATGCGCACCGGGGTGGGGACACCGTTGGCGATCCAGAGGATGGTTTCGTTGTTGCCGCCGTTGGTCCGGTAGACCCGCAGCGCGTTGTAGGACAGGTCGCCGACCTCGACGTTCTCGGTCTGCGGCGCGGCCTGGTAGTCGTGCTGGCGGACCTTGCCCATGTCCACGTAGCGGTAGTGCATGGTGGCACCCGGACGGGCATCCCGCATGATCGCCAGGTTGATCAGCAGGGCGCTCTGGTCGCCCGGCTGCAGCGGAATCGGCTGCGCACGCTTCTTCTCGACGTCGCCGGTCCACTGCGCGGTACCGGCCTGCCAGTTGTACGTGCCAACCGCCTTCTTGCCCAGGAACAGGCCCTTGCGCACCGTGCTCTGGCTCAGCGGTGCATAGGCGCCGGCGCGCTCCTCGAACACCGTGCTCTGCTCGATGTTCAGGCCCAGCACGCTGGCAAAGCCGCGGCGGCCGACCACCTGCATGTCGACCCGCCACTGGTTGCCGCCGGTATGGGTGACCTGCATGCTGGCGTCGCCGGCCTCCTTGCCTTTGTAGAAGGCCTGGTAGGTGGCGCTGAACGGCTGCAGCGGCGGCGGTTCCCACGCCAAGGCCGGCAGGGCCGGGGCCGCCGCTTCGGCCGGCGGTTGCACCGCTGGCACCGGCGCCGGAGCCGGCGAGGCAGGCGCCTGCGCCTGGCCCCAACCCACGCCGGGGAGCACGACAAGCGACAGCAGCAGCGAAGTGGACAGCAGGGTCGTGGTCTTCATGGAAGAGAGGAGCCGCAGGAGGTGGGCAGGATGCCAGCCCCGCAGTCAGCGGGGCGTGTGCGTGGGCGTTACCGGTTCAGGTTCCCGGCGGAATCTAGGGCCAGCGGGCTAAACAGGGGGTGACCGTCCAGTTGCGGCTGGCCCTCCCGTTCAGTCAGGCGGCCGGCGCACAGCAGCTGCAGCGTGGCGATCAGCAGGGGATGCTCCACCGCCAGCACACGCGCGGCCAGGGTGTCGGCGTCATCGCCGGGCAGCACCGGTACCCGCACCTGGGCCAGCACGGCGCCGGCGTCCAGCTCGGGTACGACCAGGTGCACGCTGGCACCGTGCTCGGCATCGCCTGCATCCAGTGCCCGCGCATGCGTGTCCAGCCCCTTGTGCAGCGGCAGCAGCGACGGGTGGATGTTGACCAGGCGGCCATTGAAGCGCTGCACGAAGGCGGCGCCGAGTATGCGCATGTAGCCGGCGCAGACGATCCAGTCCGGTGCGACCGCGGCCAGTGCGTCGCCCAGTGCCTGCTCGTAGGCGGCGCGGTCGTCGAATTCCTTCGGCGCATGCGCCCAGCGCAGGTTGGCGCTGACCCGCTGCAGCGCGGCGGCGGCCGGGCGGTCGGAAAATACGCCGACGACCTCGGCGCGCAGGCGTCCCGCAGCGATGGCATCGAGGATGGCCTGCAGGTTGCTGCCGCGGCCGGAGGCAAGCACGGCAATGCGGGTGGGCGCGGTCATTGCGGGGTACTCCGGCGGATCAGCGGCCAGGTCAGCAGGCTGCCCACGGTGGCCATCAGCATGTCGGCATGGGCGTCCCACATGTCGCCCTGCTGCCCGTTGTAAGCCTCGGCGGCGTCCGGCGACAGGGCGAGCGCGATGGCCCATTCGAACCACTCGTAGACCAGGCTGGCGCACATCACCGTCATCACCGCCAGGGTGAAGGCCTGGCCGCGGCGCAGCGCCGGCCAGGCGTGACGTGCCAGCTGCAGCAGTGCCGGCGTGAAACAGACGCCGAACAGGAAGTGGATGAGGCGGTCGAAATGATTGCGCTGCCAGCCGAACGCCGTATTCGGCGACCAGCCGATCAGCGCCTGCGTCCACCCGTCGTAGGGAACGTTCGAGTACAGCCAGCGGGCGGCCACACAGTGCAGCGCGATGAAGCCGCAGATCGCGATGAAGGCACCGTTGCCCAGCCAGCCACCCCGGCGGTCGACCCACAGCAGGGCGCCCAGGCCGATCACGGTCAGCGTGCTGTGCAGCGCCTGCTCGGTGGGCCACAGCGGCTGGATCCAGCTGACCGCGAATACCGCCAGCACGGCAGCGAAGGCCAGCTTCTTGGGGCGCGAGAAACGGAAGGCGCTGGGCGAAGCGGTCGTGGGGAGGGCAGGCGCGGACATGGGAAGTCGATCAGGAAAGGGCGGGGCGTCTGCCGGCAAGTTCAGACGCGGAGATGGTCGCCGCGGTCGAACAGGGCGGCCATGTCAGGCTTGGACAGGAACACCCAGGCATAGGCGGTCAGGGCCATGCCCAGCGGACCGGCCAGCACCGCCAGCCAGGCCGCGCGCTGGCACCAGGCCAGCCCGGTGCGGCGCGACAGCAGGCGCGCGGTGTGCAGCTGCACGAAGCCCAGCGCGGCAGCCAGCGCTGAAACGACGCCGTACACGGTGGCCAGTACCGCGCCATCGTCCAGCCCGCGCGAGCTGGCAACCAAGCCGATGAAACCGAGGAAGGCCAGCGCGGCCATCCAGTGGAAAACCGCCAGCGCGTAGAACAGCACCTTCAGCGTCTGCAGGTGGCTGCCCAGCTGAAGGTGCGCCAGGGTCTGCTGCGGCAGCGGCGGCGGTGCGCCCGGGCTCGTCATGCCGCCGTGCCCGCTGTGTCGAACGCGGCCTTGACCTGCGGACGCAGCAGCGTGATCAGGCTGAGTACTCCCAGCACGGTACCGATCGGCGTGAACAGACAGGCCAGCCCGGCCACGATCAGGCACAGCAGGTAGCGGCGGCGGCGGGCCAGGCAACGGCCGGCGTAGGCCACGAACGCGCCCAGGGTGACGCCACCGAACACGATGACACAGCCGATCACGACGAACATCCAGCCGAACACGCGCTGTTCGGCCGGCGACGAGGGCTGGCCGCCGGAGTTCATCGGCAGGTTGCCGGTGAGCGCGGTGACGCCGAGCACGATGTGGACGATGAAGATCAGCGAGAACAGCGCGATCAGGCCGCCGACCACGTAGTGCGCGATTGACAGCATGCGCAGGTGGTCGGCGTCCTGGGGGCTGAACGCCGGTACCGCCGTCGTTGGCGGCGGCACGGGGGTAGGGGGCAGCGGGGGCATTGCGTCCATGCGGGCTCCTCGGGGCCGGGTTCAGCCGATGTGGACGCGCTCGGCGCCTTCAGCAGTGACCACCTGGCCGATGGTCCAGTGGTCCAGGCCCTGCGCCTTGACCGCCTCGGACACGGCGGCGACCTGGTCGGCTGCCACGATCAGCACGAAGCCGATGCCGCAGTTGAAGGTGCGCCACATCTCGCTGTCGGCCACGGCGCCTTCCTTCTGCAGCCACTGGAACACCGGCGGCAGGGTCCAGGACGATGCCTGGATGTCCAGGCCGAGGCCGTCGGGCACCACGCGGATGATGTTCTCGGTCAGGCCGCCACCGGTGATGTGGGCCATGCCGTGGATGGCCTCGCCGTGCGACTTCAGCAGTGCCAGGATCGGCTTCACGTACAGGCGGGTCGGTGCCATCAGCGCGTCGACCAGCTTCACGCCGCCCTCCAGCTCCAGGTCGGCCGGGCGGCCGGCGCGGTCGTAGATGCGGCGCACCAGCGAGTAGCCGTTGGAGTGCGGACCGGACGAGGCGATGCCGATCAGCACGTCGCCGGCGGCCACGCTGGCGCCGTCCTTCAGCTCGCTCTTCTCGACTGCGGCGACCGTGAAGCCGGCCAGGTCGTACTCGCCCGGGGCATACATGTCGGGCATTTCAGCGGTTTCGCCGCCGATCAGCGCGCAGCCGGCCTCGGTGCAGCCGTTGGCGATGCCGCCCACGACCGCTGCGGCGGTGTCGATGTCCAGCTTGCCGGTGGCGAAGTAGTCCAGGAAGAACAGCGGCTCGGCACCCTGCACCAGCACGTCGTTCACGCACATGGCGACCAGGTCGATACCGATCGTATCGTGGCGGTTCAGCTGGTGGGCCAGCTTCAGCTTGGTGCCCACGCCATCGGTACCCGACACCAGCACCGGCTCGCGGTACTTGTTGGACAGGTCGAACAGGGCGCCGAAGCCGCCCAGGCCGCCCATCACTTCCGGGCGGAAGCTGCGCTTGACCAGGGGCTTGATCCGCTCGACCAGCGCGTTGCCGGCGTCGATGTCGACACCCGCGTCACGGTAGGTGAGGGGGGAAGGGGCGGAAGACGGGGTGTTGGTCACGGGCGTCGGCGCTGGCAGGGGTTGAATGAGCGATTTTAACAGGCCGCATTGGCGCAAAGGCCGTATTCGGGCAACAATTCCCCCGGATTCGTCGAGCCAATGGATGTCCTGATGCGCCGCAGCCTGATTCTGACCCTGCTCCTTGCACTGAGCCTGCCGGTGGCCACGATGGCCCAGAGCGGCCTGCGCACCGAGGGAGATGTCGCCACCGCTTCGGGGGCCTACGAGGCCGAAGTGCCCGTCAACAGCCAGGCCGAGGCCGATCGCAACGGTGCCCTGGCCCGTGCCCTGAGCGTGGTGCTGGGCAAGCTGTCCGGCGACCGCAACGTGATGTCACGCCCCGGCGTGGTGCAGGCGCTGCGCAATGCCAAGGACTACGTGGCCAGCTACGACTACAAGCAGGACCAGAGCGTGGGTGCCAGCGGCGCACCGAGCTTCCGGACCCTGCTGGTGGCCCGCTTCCGCGATGATGACGTCGATTCGCTGGTCTCGGCGCTGGGCCTGCCGCTGTGGCCGCAGCCGCGACCGAAGCCGGTGCTGTGGCTGGCCGTCGACGACGGCAGTGGCCCGCGCCTGGTCAGCGTGCAGCAGGCCAATGCCGCCCGCCCGCTGCTGAACCGCGCCATCGAGCGGGGTTACAAGCTGGGCCTGCCCAGCGGCGGTGCTGCCGAACAGGCCCTGGCCGGTGCCATCTGGCGCCAGGACAGCGCCGCCGTGGCCCGTGCCTCCTCGCGCTACTCACCGCCGATGCAGCTGATCGGCAAGCTTTACCGCGCCAACGGTGGCTGGCAGGCGGACTGGGTGTTCGTCGACAACGGCCGCGAACTGAACAAGTGGACCAGCAAGGACGCCAACGCCATGCGCGCGATGGCCGCCGGTGCCGACGGTGCCGCCGATGCGCTGGTCAAGCGCTATGCCAAGGCCGGCGTTGCCGTCGGCCAGGCCGGCACCTACCGCCTGGTGGTGACCGGCATCAACAGCGCCGATGACTACCTGCGGCTGGCCGCTGGCCTGCGCGAGGTGCCGGTGGTGCGCAGCGTCACCCCGCTGCACGCCTCGGCCGGCCAACTGGAGCTGAGCGTGGAGATGACCACCGGCCTGGCCGGCTTCAACCGCATGCTTGGCGACAACGGCGTGCTGGTGCCAAGCGCGCCGCTGCCGGCCCTGCCGACCCCGATCGATGACACCACCGGTGCCCCGGTGGCCGCGCCGGTCAGCAACGAGTACCGCCTGCGATGATCCTGAGCCCGGAAGCTGAAATCGCGCAGTTCCTGCGCCGGCTGAAGTACATCCTGTTCGCCGGCCTGATCGGCTGGGTGGTGTGGCTGCTGGCGCCGATCCTGACCCCGTTCGTGCTGGCACTGGCGCTGGCCTGGCTGGGTGACCCCCTGGTGGACCGCATCGAGGCCACCGGCCGCTCGCGCATGACCGGCGTGGTGCTGGTGTTCGCAGCGATGGTGCTGGTGATCGTGGCACTGCTGCTGGTGCTGGTGCCGATGATCGAGCGCCAGATCACCACCCTGATCGCGGCCGCGCCGCAGGCGCAGGCGTGGCTGATGCAGACCGGCATCCCCTGGTTCGAGCACAAGACCGGCCTGGAAGTGATGCAGTGGCTGGATCCGGACCGCCTGATCGAATGGGTGCGCAGCCATTGGCAGCAGGCCGGCGGCTTCGCCACCACGTTCATGGGCTACGTCTCGCGTTCGGGCTTTGCGATGGTGACCTGGGTGGTCAACATCCTGCTGCTGCCGATCCTGGCGTTCTACTTCCTGCGCGACTGGGACAAGCTGGTCGAGCGGGTGGCCTCGGTGATTCCGCGCAACCAGATCGGCACCATCAGCGCGCTGGCGCGTGAATCCAACGAGGTGCTGGGTGCGTTCATCCGTGGCCAGTTCCTGGTGATGCTGGCGCTGGGCGTGATCTACGCCGGTGGCCTGTCGCTGGTCGGCCTCAAGCTGGGCCTGCTGATCGGCCTGATTGCCGGCCTGATCAGCTTCATCCCGTACCTGGGCGCGACCACCGGCGTGCTGATGGCGGTGATCGCCGCGCTGGTGCAGGCGCAGGGCTTCGACCTGAAGCTGCTGATCCTGGTCGGCGTGGTGTTCACCGTGGGCCAGCTGCTGGAAAGCTACGTGCTGACCCCGCGCATCGTCGGCGACAAGATCGGCCTGCACCCGGTGGCGGTGATCTTCGCGGTGATGGCCGGCGGCCAGCTGTTCGGCTTCCTCGGCATGCTGCTGGCGCTGCCGGTAGCGGCGGTGACCAACGTGCTGCTGCGCTATGCCCACCAGCGCTATCGGCAGAGCGAACTGTACGTGGGCGAGAAGCCGGCGATCGTGCTTGATGGCGTGGTCGACGCGCCCCATATCATCGTTCCGGACGACAAGGGCCCCGACCTGAAGTGATGGGTGTGCCGCAACTGCCGCTGGCCCTGCATTACCCGCGGGACCAGCGCCTGGAGACCTTCATCGGCGCGCCGGATGGCGCGCTGGCGCAGCTGCGCGCGATCGCGGTTGGCGCCAGCCACGACTGGGTCTACCTGGAAGGTGCGGCGGGAACCGGCAAGACCCACCAGGCGCTGGCGATGTGCTCCAGCGCCGAGCAGGCCGGACGGTTGCCGACGTACGTGCCGCTGGCCAGCGCCGCCGGCCGTGTCCGTGCGGCGCTTGATGGGCTGGAAGCGCGCGAACTGGTGGCGCTGGACGGCCTGGACGAGGTTGCCGGCAACCGCGAGGATGAGATCGCGCTGTTCGATTTCCACAACCGTGCGCGCGCTGCGGGCGTGACCGTGCTGTACACGGCACAGAAGGCGCCGGGCGAACTGGGCCTGGTGCTGCCGGACCTGCGCTCGCGGCTGGGCCAGTGCGTGCGCGTGCTGCTGCAGCCGCTGGATGAGGAAGGGCGGGCGGCCGTGCTGCGCGAGCGTGCACTGCGACGCGGCCTGGCCATCGACGAAGCGGCCATCGAGTGGCTGCTGTCGCACACCGGCCGTGAGCTGGGTGGATTGATCACCCTGCTGGACTGGCTGGACCGCGAATCGCTGGCGGCGAAGCGGCGGATCACCGTGCCGTTCCTGCGCCAGGTGCTGGAAGAAGGCCGGCCTCGTTACTGAGGGATGTTGTTCGGCAGGGCTGCGCCCTGCACCCGCAGAAGCAACGTCAACGGCAGAAGTGGCTTCCTGAGGGGAGGCGGGGCGCTGTGGGCTTGCGGGGCCGCCGTAAACCCGTCCCTGGGGGCTTGGTCGCCGCATCCATGCGGCTCACACCCCGCAAGCCCACAGCGCCCCGCCTTCGACAGGTTCCCGCGATCTGCCTGGTCTCTGTACTGCACTGCTGTTGGTGGGTGTCGACCTTGGTCGATACGTGTCTTGCTTGTGGTGGGTGACGACCGTTGGTCGTCACCAGAGCGAAGCGACCCGCTTCTGCTTTTCTTTCTTTCTTCCGTTGCTGGACGCGCACGGAAACTGTCAGAGGCCGGGCGGGGTGGGTTCGCGGGGGTGTCCGCGGCATGGATGCCGCGGCCAAGCCCCCAGGGACGGGTTCACGGCGTCCCCCGCGAATCCACCCCGCCCGGCCAAGCAAGGCTACTGCTCTCAAAACGTCCAGCCACGAGGGGCTCAGCCGTTCGCCGCCAACTCCGCATCCAGCGCGCGCAGGCGATCCACGGTGCCGACGTCGGTCCAGCGCCCGCGATGGTGCTGCCCGGTCATCAACCCCTGCGCCATGAAGTGCTTCTGCAGCGGCACCACCGAGAACTTCGGTGGCAGCCGCTCGCTGCCCGGCGCATCGCCGATCACCGCGCGCCAGTCGGCCACGATCGAAGGACGGTACAGGCCGATGCCGGCATAGGTCAGGCACGGTCCTTCGCGATCGTGGTGCAGGAACCCCTGTGCATCCAGGCGGTAGTCACCATTCGGGTGCTGAACCGGATTGTCGACCAGCACCAGGTGCGCCTGGCCCTGCGGCTCGCGCGGCAGCGTGGCGAAATCGAAATCGGTCCAGATGTCGCCGTTCACTACCAGGAACGGGGCATCGCCCAGCACCGGCAGGGCGTTGAGGATGCCGCCGCCGGTTTCCAGCGGGGTCTGCCCTTCGTAGAGGAAATGCAGGCGCAGGCCCCACTGGCTGCCATCGCCAAGCGTCGCCGGGAACTGTTCGGCCAACCATGCGGTGTTGACCACCACCTCGCGCACGCCGAGTGCGGCCAGGCGTTCCAGGTGCCAGACGATCAACGGCTTGCCAGCCACTTCCAGCAGCGGCTTGGGCGTGTGCAGGGTCAAAGGGCGCATGCGCTCGCCGAGGCCGGCGGCAAAGACCAGTGCCTTCATCGGGCCACGCGCATCGGTGCACCCAGCTCGGCCAGCGCCGGCTTGATGCGGTCGTCCAGCAGCTGCTGCAGCGGTGCCAGCTCGCGGTAGCGCGGCAGCACTTCATCCAGATAGGTGATGAAGCGCGGTGCGTCGTCGAGGTAATGGCCCTTGTTGTCGCGGTAACGCAGCCGGCAGAACAGGCCCAGGATCTTCACGTGGCGCTGGATGCCCATCCAGTCGGCATCGCGCAGGAAGGTGGCGCGGTCGGGCACCGGCAGGCCGGTGTCGCGGGCGCGCTCGTGATACTGCGCCAGCCATTCGTCCACGCGTTGCAGTGGCCAGCTCAGGAAGGCGTCCTTGAACAGGCTCACCGCATCGTAGGCGATCGGGCCGCGCACCAGGTCCTGGAAATCCAGGACCGCGGGGCCGTCGTCGACCGGCATCAGGTTGCGCGGCATGTAGTCGCGGTGGGTCATCAGCTGGGCCTGGCCCAGCGCGTTGTCCATCAGGCGGCGATGCACCAGCTGCAGGCCTTCGATCTCGCCGCAGTCCAGTTCAAGGTTCAGGTGGCGCTGCAGGAACCATTCGTCGAACAGGCCGGCATCGCGCTGCAGCAGTGCTTCGCCGAACTGGCCGAAGTCGGCCGGCACCGGGATCGCCTGCAGGCGCAGCAGCTGCTCGATCGAACGACCGAACCATTCGTCAGCGTTGCGCTCGTCGAGGATCCTGGCCAGGGTCGGGCCGCCGAGATCTTCCAGCAGCAGGAAGCCGGCATCCAGGTCCTGCGCGAGCAGCATGGGCACGCGCAGACCGTTGTCGTGCAGCAGGCCGCGCATGCGCAGCCACGGCCGCGGATCTTCCAGCCCCGGCGGGGCGTCCATCACGATGTGGCTGCCGCGCGTGCTGGTGGCGCGCCAGTAGCTGCGCATGCCGGCGTCAACCGAAGCGCGTTCGACCACCGCGTTGGCATCATCGAGCTGGGTACGGGCCCACTGCAGGCGCTGCGCGCTGCGCTGGGGATCGGAGGCGGGTTCGGTCATGCGGGCATATCCGGGCGCGCCGGGCGCGCCAACGTCGGCAACAGGAAGGGAAGGGGGAGCGGCGTCAGCGGCGACCGCTGAACAGGCGCAGGACGGCCAGCACGGCCACCGCGCCCACCACCGCGCCGAGGAAACCGGCCGGTTCGCCGGGGGCGTACCAGCCCATGTACTGGCCGAACCAACCGGCCAGCAGGGCACCAAGGATGCCCAGCACGATGGTCAGCAGGCAGCCCATGCGGTTGTTGCCGGGCATGAAGAAACGCCCGAGCAGGCCGACGAAGAAGCCGACCAGCAGGATGTACAGCCAGCTGCTGCTGCCGAACAGACCATTCATGCGCGCGGATTCCGCTTGAGTGTGGACGCAGCCTAGCAAGGCCAGGCTGCGTCCGTCACGAGTGCCGGATCAGCAGCAGCCGTGGTCGCCGTGGCGGGTGCCGCTGTCGGCAGCCACCGGCGAGCCGCTGGTCTCGCCGCGCAGGCTGGCGGCGTAGTGCTCGCTGATCACCTTGGACACGCAGGCGGTGACCTTCTTGCCCATCGGGATGTGCAGGAACTCGTTCGGGCCATGCGCATTGGAGTGCGGGCCGAGCACGCCGGTGATCATGAACTGCGCGCCCGGGAACTTCTCGCCCAGCATGCCCATGAACGGGATCGAGCCGCCTTCGCCCATGTACATCGCCGGCTTGCCGAAGAAGGCCTGGCTGGCGTCGTCGATGGCCTGGGTCAGCCACGGCGCCATCGCCGGGGCATTCCAGCCGGTGGAGGCCTTTTCCAGGTCCAGGGTGACCTGCGCGCCGTTCGGCGGGTCGCGCAGCAGTGCTTCCTTCAGCAGCTCGCCGCAGGTCTTGCCATCGGCGGTCGGCGGCAGGCGCAGCGACAGCTTCACCGAGGTCTGCGGACGCAGCACGTTGCCGGCCGATTCCAGCGGCGGCATGCCACCGACGCCGGTGACCGACAGCGCCGGGCGCCAGGTGCGGTTGAGCACCAGCTCGGTCAGGTCCTCGTTCATGGGGCGCAGGCCGTCGACCATCGGGAACTTCTCGAAGATCTCGGTATCCACCACTTCGGCGGCACGCTTGGCCTGTTCCAGGCGCTCGGCCGGGATCTCCACGTTCATGCCGTCGATCAGGATGCGGCCGGTGTCCTGGTCCTCGATGCGCGAAAGGATCTGGCGCAGCAGGCGGAAGCTGGACGGGATCACGCCGGAGGCATCGCCGGAATGCACGCCTTCGTTGAGCACCTTCACGGTGAAATTGCCGCCGGTCAGGCCGCGCAGCGAGGTGGTGCACCACAGCTGGTCGTAGTTGGCGCAGCCCGAATCCAGGCAGACCACCAGCGACGGCTTGCCGATGCGGTCGGCCAGGTGGTCGACGTAGGCCGGCAGGTCATAGCTGCCGGACTCTTCACACGCTTCGATCAGCACCACGCAGCGGGCGTGCGGCAGGCCCTGGGCCTGCAGTGCCAGTACCGCAGCCAGCGAGCCGAAGATCGCGTAGCCGTCGTCCGCACCGCCGCGGCCATACAGCTTGTCGCCGCGCAGGACCGGGGTCCACGGGCCGAGGTCGTCGTCCCAGCCGGTCATTTCCGGCTGCTTGTCCAGGTGGCCATAGAGCAGGATGGTGTCGTCGCCGGTTTCGGCGCCGGTAGCCGGAATTTCCAGGAAGATCAGCGGGGTACGGCCTTCCAGGCGCACCACTTCAACCTTCAGGCCGGGCAGCTGCTGGGCCTTGGCCCAGTTCTCCATCAGGGTGACCGCCTGTTCCATGTAGCCGTTCTGCACCCAATTGGCGTCGAACATCGGCGACTTGTTAGGAATGCGGATGTAGTCGACCAACTGCGGGACGATTTCGCTGTCCCACTTGTCATTGACGAATTGGCCGAGCTTGGCGCTGTCCATCTGAAACTCCGGTTGCATGGGCTGATCCGGCCATTCTACGCCTGTGCCGCGGGTAGGGTTTTTCCTACATCACGTCGGGTATTTGGCTGGCTTACGGAAATCCGGGAAACCGATAGGCTGTGCACATGTGGTGACGGACACTGTTCCTGCCGACGGGATTGCCGGTCGGGGCGGCCAGAATCACAGGGAGATACACGTCGTGCCTTGGTTTGTCGTGTTGAGGGCGCTGGTGCTGGTAGTGGGGATCGCTGGGGCGCATGCCGCCGAACCGATCGACATCAACCGCGCCGATGCCCAGGCGCTGCAGCAGGGATTGACGATGGTCGGAGCCGCCAAGGCCGAGGCGATCGTCGAGCACCGGCGCAGACACGGCCCGTTTCATCGCGTCGAGGACCTGACGCAGGTGAAGGGAATAGGGAAAGCGATCGTCGAGCGGAATCGACAGCGGATCACCGTAGGCAACAGGTTGTTGCCGGCGGATCCGGTACCCGGATCGGTACCGGTGCGGACCGTACCCAGGCGCTGACAGCAGGAATCGTCGGAACCAGCAGGAGGCTGGTTCACCGGTCACGGACAGGAAGGCCGTGACCACCGACCGCCGCAGGACGCGGCACCAATCACCAGGATGGTGGCATCACAGACCTGTGGAAGGGGCTGAGATACAAACAGGACAGACGCGGCCGCGTGCAGGATGCAACGCTACCCCCACAGCGCAGGATGCGAGGGGGCGGCAGCAGGCCGACAAGGACGTAACGATTGCCCGGTACGACACATGGCTGTGTCGCCGGGCAATTTCATTTCCGGCGCCTGGTTTTGCCGTGGCCACCACGGGCCGATGGTGTACGGTGGCCGCTCCGCATGGAAAGGACCCCGCTGGATGCTTGTGCACCGCCCCACGACCCTGATGCTCGCCCTGGCACTGACCCTGCCACTGCTGGCCCATGCCGCTGCGCCGACGCCGACAGTCAAGCCTGCGGCCGAAGCCAGCACCGCCGACGTGCGCGGGCCGACCGACCTGAAACCGGGCGAGTACCTGTGGCATCCGGAAATCTCGCCGACCGGCCCGATCGTGCTGGTGGTCAGCCTCGATGAGCAGCGTGCCTACGTGTACCGCAACGGCATCGCCATCGGCCTGACCACGATCAGCTCGGGCAAGGCCGGGCACGAGACGCCGACCGGCGTATTCACCATCCTGCAGAAGGACAAGGACCACAAGTCCAACCTCTACAACAGCGCGCCGATGCCCTACATGCAGCGGCTGACCTGGGATGGCATCGCCCTGCATGGCGGCAGCCTGCCCGGGCATCCGGCCTCGCATGGCTGCGTGCGCCTGCCGCAGGCGTTCGCGCAGAAGCTGTTCAGCGAAACCCAGCGCGGCGATACGGTGGTGGTGGCCGACGCCAAGAGTTCGCCGATGACCCTGGCCTATCCTTCGGTGCTGGCCCCGGTCAACGCGCGCGGCCAGGCTTTGCCGGAAACCGAGGGCGGGGCCCCGGCGCAGGCCTGGTGGGACGACAGCGCAGCCCCGGCCGGGCAGGTCGGCATCCTGGTCAGCCTGCATGACCAGCGCCTGTACGTGCTGCGCGATGGCGTGATGATCGGCGAGTCGCCGCTGAAGGCCGACGCCCTGCCCGCATTCCAGGGCACCACGCTGTTCGTGATGGGGCAGGGCTACAGCGATACGCCCAGCCCGCTGGACGTGAACCAGCGCCTGCACCAGTGGACGGCCTATCCGCTGCTGGGCCAGGATCGTGCCCAGGCCACCCCGGACCTGCTGGCCACGCCCTCGTTGCCAATGGCGCTGCCGGCCGATTTTGCCCGCCAGCTGTACCAGGTGCTGGTGCCGGGCACGACCCTGCTGGTGACCTCGTTGCCGGCGGTCCGCCCAAGCCCGGCTGAATCCGGAATGCAGCCGGTCTTGGAATCCGAGCCGCCAGGGTCCACCCTCAAGGGCAACTGAGTCCCCTCGTTGTGCCCATGACTGCATCCCGCCTGTGCCGGCTGGCCGCGTTCGGCCTGCTGGCGACCTCGGCCAGCGCCCCGGCGCTGGCACAGACGCCCGCCCTTGCCACCAGCGCTGATGATCTGGCTGCCTTGCTGTCGCGCAGTGCGCCCAAGGCTGACCGCCACGTGTTGCAGCTGGCGGCGCACGCCATGCGCTGTGCGTTGCAGCGTCCGGAGCTGGGCATCAACGGTGATCGTCTCAGCGTGATCGATTATTCGCGGCCCTCCACCGAGCCGCGCCTGTGGGTGTTCGACCTGGCCCACCAGCGCCTGCTGTTCGAGGAATGGGTGGCGCATGGCCGCAACAGCGGCGAGAACCGCACCCAGCACTTCTCCAACCGCGATGGGAGTTTCATGTCCAGCCTCGGCGCGTTTACCGCGCAGGAGACCTACATGGGCGGTAATGGATATTCGCTGCGCCTGGCCGGGCTGGAGCCGGGCTTCAACGACCGTGCGCGCGAACGCGCGATCGTCATCCACGGTGCGCCGTACGTGAACCCGGCCACCGCGCAGCTACAGGGGCGCTTGGGTCGCAGCCTGGGTTGCCCGGCGGTGCGCCTTTCGGTGGCCAAGCCGCTGATCGATGCGTTGCGTGGCGGCACGATGGTGTTTGCTTACTACCCTGACCAGGATTGGCTGAAGCACTCGCAGCTGCTGGCCGGCGGATGCGGTGGCCAGGGCACGCTCGCTACGCGGTGATGCATGATGGCGCGTGGCGTGATGCAATGCGCCGATGAACGTCGACTCCCTGTTGCACACTCCGAGCCAGGTCATTTCCAGCCTGGACTATCGTCGCGAACGCTGGCGGAATGGACTTGGCTGGACCCGCGAGATCCTGCGCCTGCCCGCACAGGGTGATGACTGGGCGCTGCGCCTGTCGGTGGCCGAGATCGAGCAGGACGCTGCGTTCTCCACCTTCCCCGGCGTGGAGCGAGAACTGGTGCTGCTGCAGGGCAATGGCGTGCGCCTGCGTTTCGAGGATGGCCGCGTGGCCCAGGTGCTGCCGCCGCACGGGCGGGTGCGCTTTGCCGGTGAAGAAGCGCTGCACGGTGAACTGGTCGATGGCACCACCCACGACTTCAACCTGATGTGGAAGCGCGAGCTGCTGCAGGCCGAACTGCTGCACCGGCCGCTGGTGGGATCGATGTTCTTCTTCTGCGAACCGGGCGTTGCGTGGGCGCTGCATCTGCTGGCCGGACAGGCGCAGTTCGGTGCCGATAGTGGCCTGCCGGCGCTGCAGGCGGGAGACACCGCGTGGTTGGCGGCGGGCGAGAGGCAACGGCATGCGCTCAGCGGTGGTGGCGAGTTGTTGGCGATACGGGTGAGCGCGGCGGGGGCATGATTCCTGGGCGCCGGTGGGCGCCATCCACGCATGGCGTGGATCTACTGCTGTGCCGTTGCCACCATGCCTGGGCACGCCGTCATGGTGCGGCTGTGGTTGGGGTCAGAGCCCTTTCCTGCGGAAAGGGAACCGACCCCGACGGTTCGTTCAATACACATCGCGCCGGTAACGACCGGCCAGCAGCATCGCTTCCCTGCCTGCGGTACCCAGCACCCGCTCGATCACTGCATCCACGCCCGGGGCCATGCCCTGCAGGCTGCCGCAGACCAGGATCGTCGCGCCTTCATCGACCCACTGCCGCAGCGTCGCCGCTTCGGCCTGCAGCCGGTCCTGCACATAGCGATGCGCGCCGCCGTCGCGGCTGAACACTGCATCCAGCCGTGCCAGCGTGCCGCTGGCCAGCATCGCCTGCAGTTCTTCGCCGAAATGGAAGTCGTGCGCGGCGGTGCGCTCGCCGAACAGCAGCCAGGTGCGGCGCGCGCCACGCTGGGCACGTTCGTGCAGGTGCGCGCGCAGGCCGGCGATGCCGGTGCCGTTGCCGATCAGCAGCAGCGGTACATCGGCGGGCACGCCATGGAAATTGTCGTTGCGGCGCAGCCGCAGTTGCACCGGTTCGCCGATGGCCGCGTGGTCGCACAGCCAGCCGCTGCCGATGCCGGGTGTACCGTCGGCGCGCAGTTGGCGGCGCACCAGCAGCTCCATCGCGCCGTCGGCCATCACCGAGGCGATCGAGTACTCGCGATGCGGCAGCGGTTGCAGGGTTGCCAGCAGTGCGGGCAGATCACCCGGGGGAACCAGCGAGGGCAGATGCGAGCGCTCGATACGGGCCAGTAACGCCTGCCCGTCATCCAGCACGGTGTCTGCATTGAAGCCCTGTGCATCGAGCCAGGCGCGCGCGCTGTGGCGTGGGTGCTGCGGGCCGATCTCGGCGATGTCGCCGGCCTGCCACTGCACATCGACGCCAGGCGGTGGCTGCAGGCGCACCCGGTACACCGGGCCGCCGGGGCTGCCCGGATTCAGATGCTGGCGTTGCAGCAACGTCCACGGCTGATACTCGGCCGGGCTCCAGTCGGGCAGTTCGGTGGCGCCTCCGCCAAGTTGTCCCAGCAGCTGCTGCCAATGTCGCAGCGCCGCCGGATCGGCATTGTCGACCTCGATCGCATCGAACAGCGGGTGCGCGCCGTGCTGGCGCAGCCACTGGTCCAGCTGGTGGCCGAATCCGCAGAAGTGGCCATAGCTGCGGTCGCCCAGCGCTAGCACGCCGTACTGCAGATGCTGCAACGGAGGCGGCGCGGCCATCACCCCGCGCAGGAACGGCAGGGCGTGGTCGGGCGGATCGCCTTCGCCGGTGGTGCTGGCAATGAACAGCGCGCGCTGGCTGTCGGCCAGCAATGCGGCGTCGACCTCATGCAGCCCGCGCACACGCACCGGCACGCCGGCACCACGCAGGGCCTCGGCACTGCGTTCGGCCAGTTCGCGGGCAAAGCCGGTCTGGCTGGACCAGACCAGCAGGAGCGGTGCGGTATCGGCGGACGCCGCATCATCGCGCGGACGAGTGCGCCACCACAGGGCTGCGCAGGCCAGCGCGTACAGCGCGGTGGCGATGATGGCGATCTGCGATTGCCGTGCCGGCGGTGCGCCCTGCCACCAGGCTTCGCCGAGGTGCAGGCGCAGCAGCGCCCAGGCGATCAGCGCCAGTACGATCAGTACAAGTGTGTTGCCGAGCCACGCACGCGATGGCCGAGTGCTCATGCGTCCTGCCCGTCGAGCAGGCGCTGGAAGGCGCTGCTGAGAAATTCCTGCGGGGCGTCTGCGGTGCGTTGCAGGTAGCGCGCGGCCAGTCCTTCGCGCTCGGCCAGCGCCATGCCCTGTTCGCGACCCAGCACGGTCAGTGCGGTAGCCCAGGCATCGGCGTGCATGGCGTCGTCGGCCACGACGGTGACCGCTGCGGCGACCTGCTGCACCGGCCTGCCCGTACGCGGGTCGAGGCTGTGGCTGTAGGCCTCGCCATCGGCCTGGTACTGGTGCCAGCGATCGCCCGAAGTGGCCACCGCCTTGCCGTCCAGCGCCAGCACCCGTGGCGGGGTTTCGGTGTGCACATCCTCTTCCGGTGCGGATTCCACCAGCACGCGCCACGGTTGGCCGTCCGGTTTTCTGCCGTAGCCGGCCAGTTCGCCACCCACTTCGATCAGCGCTGCAGCAATGCCTTGTCCACGCAACCAGGCGGCTACGTGATCGACGCCGAAGCCCTTGGCGATCGCAGAGAGATCCAGTTCCAGCCGGCCCGGTTGCAGCAGCGCATCATCCTGCCACTGCAGGCGCTGCCAACCGCAACGCTCACGGGTGGCCTGCAGGGTAGCGGCGTCGGGCTGGCGGCGTTCACCGGCATGTGCACCGAAGCCCCACAGTACAACCAGCGGACCGATGGTGGGATCGAAGGCGCCGTCACTGGCGGCAGCGATGGCCTGTGCGCAGGTCACAACGTGGCGGGTCTCCGCCGGCAGCACGCACCATTGGCCAGCGTCGGCGCGGTTGTAGCGGCTCAGATCCGAGCCGGGCTCCCAGGTGCTCATCTGCGCGACCACGTCGTCCAACCGCGCCTGGATGCCGGCGTGCAGCGGGTGCAGGTCGCGCTGGCGCGACGCGACCAGCGACACGCTCCAGGTGGTGCCCATGGTGGTGCCACCGAGGCGGGCGATGTCGAGATGGGAATCGGTCATGGTGATGCGTTGCGGTGGCGATGCCGGGGAATGCCCGGCATCGCGGTCCACATTACTGCGGCAGCACTTCCAGCGTGGCGACGTAGCTCAGGCGGCGCTTGGCGGCCTGCTTCACCGACGTCTTGTTGTCCTCGGTGCCGGTCTCCAGCCAGTACATGCCGGCTTCCGGCCAGGTTACCTTGATCTCGCCCTTGGCATCGCTGGTCAGCTTCAGCTCGTCCTGCGCGTTGCGGTAGCGGGTGGCGCCACGCACGATCTCGAACTGCAGGCCGGCGGTCGGCTTGCCATCGACCAGCACGCGGAAGGTGGCTTCCTCGCCGGCGAACAGGTCATTCGGGTGGCCGACGGCGACCAGCTCGATGCCACGGTTGGTCGGCTTCAGCGCGGTGTCGTTCGGCGCACCGTTGGTGACAAAGGTCTCCACGCGGCCGATCGACTGGCTCACTTCCAGCTTCTTCGCGTCCTTCGGCAATTCACCGAAGGTAGCCGCGCTGCCGCGCCAGCGCTTGCGCTCGCCGTTCTGCTCGTACGTGGCGAACAGGCCGTCATTGACCGACGCGATGCGGTAAGTGCCCGGCTGCTTCAGTTCGATGTCGAACACGCTGCGGTACTTGCCGGTCGACGCGTTCTGCGGCTGCACGGTGCTGCCGTCCGGCGCGGTGATCACCAGCGATTCCAGGCGCAGCGGCACGTGGTTGAAGTAGAACAGATCGTTGGAGACCGCACCGTCGACGGTGATCCACGGCGCGTTGCCGGCGATCACGGTCTGCGAGGGCAGCAGCCAGGCCTTGTGGGCCAGGGCGGAGAAGGGAAGGGCAGCGGCCAGGGCGGCGGCGAGGACGAGCGTGCGCTTCATGCGGAAGACTCCAGTTGGAAGGGGTCGGATCCCTTTCCAGCGGAAAGGGCTCTGACCCCGAGGGATAGGGCGATGGGGTCAGAGCCCTTCCTGCGGAAGGGATCCGACCCCGGCTCAGGCGGTTATGGTTTGACGGCGAGGGTGACCTGGCCCAGTTCGGTGGCGCCCTGCGCCTTGCCGTTCTGCGCGGCGGTGGCCGGCCAGGTGAAGGGGATCTTCAGCAGTTCGCGGCCACCGACTTCGCGCACCGCTTCCACCACCAGGGTGTAGTTGCCCGGGGCCAGTTGCTTCAGTGCCAGCTGCCTGTCGTTGAACGACAGCGCGTGCTTGCCGGCCGGGCGGGTCGGGCCGGTCACGCCGTCCACCGGCACCTGCAGGGTGCGGCCGCTCTTGCGCCACCACTGGCGCAGGTCCGGCAGCCATTTGGTGCCGTGGCCTTCGCTGTTGCTGGTCTGCTGGTACCAGACCGACAGGTTGGCCGCGACCTTCTGGTCGGCGCCTTCCAGCCACACCGCCACGTACGGGCGGTGGTACTCGGCCACGTTGAGCTTGGGCACTTCGACGTTGATGTCGAGGGTGGTGGCGTACGCCGGCGAGGTGGCCAGCAGGCCGCTGAGGGCGATGGTCAGGGTGACGCGCATGGGGCGGCTCCGGAAACGAAGGAAAGTCAGTGGATCAGCAGCAGGGCGATCAGCAGCGGAATCATCAGGCCGAGGCCGACCAGCGGCCAGGTCATGCGCCGCTGGCGTGCATGCAGGTGCAGCAGGAACAGGCCGGTGATGCAGAACACCAGGCAGGCCACGGCGAACAGGTCCAGGAACCAGCCCCACGCCGGGCCCGCGTTGCGGCCCTTGTGCAGGTCGTTGAGGTAGGACACCGCGCCGCGCGAGGTTGATTCGTACTCCACCGCGCCGGTCCCGCGATCGATGCTCAGCCAGGCGTCGCCGCCGGGGCGCGGCAGCGACAGGTAGATCTCCTCGGCCGACCACTCTGCCGGGCGCCCGCCGATGGCGATGCCCAGCTGCGTGTCCAGCCAGTGCCGGGCCGGGCGCGGAATCGGTGCATTGCCGTTTTCGCGCGTGCCGAGCTGGCCGAGCAGATCGGCCGGCAGTTCCAGATGCTGGTTCTGCACCTGGGGTTTGGCTTCGATCTTCGCGGCGTGGTTGAGGGTCAGGCCGGTCACCGCGAACAGCAGCATGCCGATCAGGCACACCGCCGAGCTGATCCAGTGCCACTGGTGCAGCGTCCGCAGCCAGAAGCCACGGTTCTGTTGCTGCGCCACGGTGGAAGAGGCAGGACGGCTCACGGCACGGTTCGAGGCGGACGGGGACTGCCCATTACATCATTGATGAGAATAGCTCGCAATTGCGTGTCGTTCTGTATCGCTGGAGGGCGATTGCCGGCCAGCGGCCGGCACTACCGATCGGTAGATCCACGCCACGCGTGGATGAAGCGGTGCCGACCAAGGTCGGCACCCACCGGGGCCGGGCGCGGCGATCAGAACTTCGCGTTCAACGAGATCCAGTAGCTGCGGCGCTGGTCCTTGGTCGCGTAGTCGTCCGCGCAGTTGAACTCGCTCTGGCTGATCAGGAGGCACGACTGCGAAACGAAGTCCTTGTCGAACAGGTTGTTGACCCGCGCGTTCACCGTCAGCCATGGCGTGGCCTTCCAGCTGCCACCGAGATGGAAGATGGTGTAGTCCTGGTAGTAGCGGGTGTGGCTGGCGCCGTTGGCGTCCAGCAGCGTGTCGCGGTAGCGGTCGTAGCGGCCTTCGCCGATCAGCGACAGGCTGATCGCTTCGTTGACCTGCCAGTTGAGGCTGGCATTGGCCATGTGCCTGGCCGGCATCGTGCCGCTGATCGGCAGGCCCTTCTGCGCGCCGCTGGTCTGCTCGCTCCTGGTCCAGGTGTAGTTGCCGCGCAGCTGCAGGGTGTCGAGCAGGTCGACATGCGCGGCCAGTTCGGCACCGCGGGTCTCGGCCTTGTCGATGTTCACGCTCTGGGTGAACGTGCTGTAGCCCAGTGCCGCCCAGCCCGGGCCGATGTCCACGCAGTAGCCGCTGCCGGCGCGGGCCACTTCGCAGTTCGCAAAGGTGCCGCCGCTGGCGATCTTGTCCTCGAACGTGTTGAAGAAGCCGGTGAGGTTGAAGCCCCAGCGCTGGCCTTCGTAGTAAGCGGCCAGCTCGTAGTTGGTGCTGGTTTCCGGCTTGAGGTTCGGCGAACCGACCAGTGGCAGCACGCCCTGGCCACCGAAGCCGGTGATGCCCGGGAACAGCTGGTCCGGACGCGGGGTCTTGTAGCCGGTGCTGACGCCGCCCTTGAAGGTCCACGCATCGCTGGCATTCCACACCAGGTAGCCACGCGGACTGACATGGCTGCCGAATACGTTGTGGTCGTCGTAGCGCAGGCCGAAGGTGGCGGTGAGGGTGTCGGTCAGAGCCCAGTTGTCCTCGGCGAACAGCGCCCACATGCGGTGCGTCTGCTTGACGTTGCTGCGGTAGCCGGCGCCATCCATGCCGAACACACCGTCGACCATGTCAGTGTCGTTGTACTGGCCGCCCACGGTCAGCGTGTGCGCGCCGAAGTCCAGGTCGAGCATCGTGTCGAGCACGTAGCCTTCCAGTTCCATGGTGCGCAGCGGGCGCGGCAGGAACGCCTGCAGGCGCGCCATCTCGCTCGGGTTGAGGGCAGCCAGGGCGTTGCCGCGGCCGGCCGCACAGTTGTTGGCAGCACCGGTGCGGCGGCAGACGTCATTCCATAGCGTCTGCAGGTTGGCGCGCTCTTCCAGGATCAGCGGCAGCGAACGGCCCAGGTTGCTGCTCTTGCTGTGGGTCAGCGAGGTCTGCCAGGTACCGAAGCTGTAGCGGCCCTGATGGGTCAGCGACAACTGGTCGCGTTCGTAGCGCTGGTAGGCGGTGTAGCCCACGCGCGGCTGCACCACGCGACGGGTGACGGTACCGCTGCCGTTCGGGTTGGGAATGACGGCATTGCCGACGCGCCACAGGCTGGCCAGGCTGTCGAGGGTGCCGGTCTGGCCTTCGCTGTTGTCGAACTTCTGCCGCGACACGTCGTAGTCCAGCCACAGTTCGTGATCGTCGTTGATGCGGACGTCCAACCGCACGCCGCTGTTCCAGTTGGTGTTGGCCACCGACTTTCCACCACCGCCGAAGCCGATGCTGCGCTCCCACAGGGTGCCGTCGGGCAGGGACAACGCATCCCATTCCGGGTTGGAAGCCTTCGCGTCGTAGTAGCTGCCGCGTACTGCCAGGCTGAGGCGCTCCTTCAGCAAAGGGCCGCTGAGGTAGAGGTCGGTGGTGCGTGCATCGCCGAACTGGTCGTCCTGCTGCACGGTGAAGCCCTGGCTGACCGAACCGTGCCAGCTGTCCTGGTTGCGGCGGGTGATGATGTTGATGACACCGCCCATCGCGTCCGAACCGTACAGCGTGGACATCGGCCCGCGCACGACTTCGATGCGTTCGATCGCGTCCAGCGGGGGCAGGTAGGCGAACTGGCCGCCACCGAAGTTGTTCGGATAGATCTGGCCGACATTGCTCTGGCGGCGGCCGTCGATCAGCACCAGGGTGTACTCGGACGGCAGGCCGCGCATCGACACGGTGGCGCGGCCGTTCTTGTCGGTCGCTTCCAGGCCGACGTCGATGCCTTCGACGTCGCGCAGCGCATCGACCAGGCTGGTGTACGGGCGCTTGCTCAGTTCCTCGCGGCTGACCACGCTGATGCTGGCCGGGGCATCGATCACCTTCTGCTCGAAGCCGGCGGCGGTGACCACCACCTTGTCCAGCGTCTGCGGCGCGCCTGCGGCGTCACCGTGGGCGAAGGCGGGGCTGGCGCAAGCCGCCAGCACGGCGCTGGTCAGCAGGGTACGGGACAGGGACGAACGGACACGATGGCGCTGGGCCATGGCAGTTACCTCGAAGGATGCAGGGTGGCGCGGTGCCGTGCGCGAAGGGCGCGGCAGGCACGGAAGGGCCGGTCAGGGGCGGCAGGGATGAAGCAGGCAGCGGCGTGCAGGCGCGACCGCGCAGGCGGTCACGTCGGGCCGTGGATCAGGCGAGCGGCGGCGCCTGGCCGCGTTGCTGACGGCGCCCGGGCGCATCGGCCCAGGGCGTGTCCGGAGCGGCCAGCGGCCAGTCCGGGCGCACGCCGGGCATGGCCGGCATGGCGGGTACGAGGTCGAGCTCAGTGCGCAGCCAGTGGCTGGCCAGCAGCAACGGCGGGCGTGCCTTCTCGGCCGCCTTCACCGGAGCGGAGGCGCAGCGGCGCAGCTTGGCCGGCGCCTCTTCCTGCAGGGGTGTTTCGCCGCCACGTTCTTCCAGTGGCATCTGCACGGCCATTCCGGCCTGGGCCTGTGGCAGCAGCGGCAGGGTGCCCAGCAGCAACGCCAGCATTGCCACCCACGCCAGCAGGCTGGCCAGCGCAGGACGCTGGCCGCGCATGGCGGTGCCCATCTTGCGATGGATGAGTGGGCGAGGGCGAAGCGGGCGCAGCAAGCGGGGGTTCCCTGGGGCTGCCGGCAGCGGCCGGCATCAACGGGGCGTGATTGTAATGAGAGCTGTTAGCTGTTGCAAATGAGAATGATTGCCAAAATGTCGCAGGCCGGCCCGGCAAGGCTCAGACTTCGCTCCAGCGCCGCAACAGGTTGTGGTACACGCCGGTCAGCTGCAGGATCGCCTCGGCGTCGCCGCCGGTCTGCCGCAGGCGCTCGATCGCGCCATCCATTTCCCACAGCAGGCGGCGCTGCACATCGTCGCGGATCATGCTCTGCACCCAGAAGAACGAGGCCACGCGCGCGCCGCGGGTGACCGGCCGCACCTGGTGCAGGCTGCTGGACGGATACACGACCAGGTCGCCGGCCGGCAGCTTCACTTCGTGCTCGCCGTAGGTATCGCTGATGATCAGCTCGCCGCCTTCGTATTCGTCCGGCGCCGACAGGAACAGGGTGCAGGAGATGTCCGAACGCAGCTGTTCGCCATTGGCCAGGTTCATCACCGCGCCATCGACGTGGTAGCCATAGGTGCCGCCACCGCTGTAGCGGTTGAAGCGTGGTGGCAGGTACTTCAGCGGCAGCGCGGCACTGAAGAACAGCGGGTGCCGGGCCAGCGCGACGAGGATGATCTCGCCCAGTTCGCGGCGCAGCGGCGAAGCCTCGGGCAGCTGCTGGTTGTGCTTGGCCTGTGCGCCCAGATGCCCCACGGTTTCGCGGCCATCGGTCCAGTCGGCGGCGTCGAGGCGGCGGCGGAAGTCGGCGACCTGGTCGGCGCTGAGAATGTCGGGGATGTGCAGCAGCATGCGGGACTCCTCAGAGGGACGGCGGTGCGACCAGGGCGCGCACCTGTGGATGCGGTGACGCGGCCAGCTCCGGCACGATGTGCGCCATGAACGCCGGGCTGCCGTGCGCCAGTGCGAGCCGCAGCCAGTGCACGGCCTGCTCGACCTGGCCGGCCTGCAGCAGGATCGAGGCGTAGTTGGCCTGGCCGCGGAAATCACCGGCCTCGGCCGCGCGCTGGTACCAGGCCAGCGCCGCCTGCGGATCGGGTGCGGTATCCAGCCCGTCTTCGAGGTGGCGGGCCAGCAGGTTCATCGATTTGGCGTGGCCCAGGTGCGCGGCACGGGTGTACAGGGCCAGTGCCTGCGCGCGGTCCTGCGCAATGCCGCGGCCGGTGGCCAGCAGGTTGGCCAGGTTGTACAGGCCCCAGTCCAGGCCGGTATCGGCCGCGCGCCGGTACCACACCGCCGCCAGCGCCAGGTTAACCGCCGTGCCGTGGCCCAGCTCATGGCAGCGGCCGAGCATGTTCATCGCCATCGGCGCGCCGTTGTTGGCGGCGGTTTCGTACCAGAGCAGCGCCGCCGAGGCGTCCTGCGCGGTGCCTTTGCCTTCCATGTGCATCTGCGCGAGCAGCAGTTGTGCCTCGACCTGTCCGGCCTGTGCGGCGTCGCGCACGCGTGCGAACGCGGCCTGCGGATCGTGCTGCAGCAGCTCGGCCAGGGCGTCGCTGTCGATGGGGGTACGGGTTGCCATGGGATGAGTATCGCCGGAAACAAAAACGGCGGCAGGAGACCCTGCCGCCGTGGTGGAGCGAAGCTACATCAGAACTTCACGTTCAGTGCCAGGGTGGTCGAGCGACCCGGGGCGATGCTCGCGTAGTGCGAGGCATAGGCCTTGGTGAAGTAGGTCTTGTCGGTCAGGTTCTGCACGTTGAGCTGCAGGCTGATGTTGTCCTGGATCGCATAGCTGGCCATTGCGTCGAAGCGGGTGTAGCTGGCGATCCACTTGGTGTTGGCAACATCACCGTACTGCTTGTCCGAGTAGAACGCACCGGCACCGACGGTCAGGCCGATCGGGAAGCGGTAGGTGGTCCACAGGTTGGCACTGTGCTTGGCGGTGTTCGGGAATACGTTGCCGTTGTACGGCGAGGGCACGTAGACGTTGGACGGGCAGGTGCGGCCGACCGGTGCACCACAGACGAAGCCGTTGTCCTTCAGTTCCGAGTCCAGGTAGGTGTAGCCGCCGTACAGGCTCCAGGCGTCGGTCAGCTGGCCGGTGAAGCCCAGCTCGAAGCCGTTGATTTCCTTCTTGCCGGCATTCTGGCTTGTGCCGTTGTCGACCGTCACGCGCGCGTTGTTCATCACCGTGTGGAAGATCGCCGCGGTGAGGTTCAGGCGCTGGTCGAACAGGTCCCACTTGGTGCCCAGCTCGAGGTTCTTCGTATCCTGCGGCTTGAGGTCGGCCACGGCGGCGCTCAGGCCGTCCGAACCATCACCACCGTCCATGCCCGGCGGAGTCGAGGAGGTGCCCCACGACAGGTAGATGCTGCCGTTGGCGGCCGGCTTGAACACCACGCCGGCCTGGTAGTTCAGGAAGTCGTTGCTGTTGCGCACGCGGGTCGGTGCCTTGCCGGCCACCGGGGTGGTCAGGGTAGTGCGGAAGTCGTCGTAGCGCAGGCCGAGGTTGATCATCCACTGCTCATTGAGCTCGATGGTGTCGAACACGTAGGCCGAGGTGGTCCTGGTGCGCTGCTCTACGTCCAGTGCCTTGTCGCTGCGGTACACCGAATGGGTGGCCGCCCACGGATCGCGCGGGTTCGGATTGGCGAAATCGGTGCAGTTGTAGCCGGTGGCCGCGCCGGTGGTCGGGCACTTGCTGTTGCCGGTGAGCGGGTTGCTGGTGCCCGGGGTCATCAGATAGCTGCCGCGGGTCATCTTCTCGTCGCTGTATTCCACGCCCGCGCTGTAGCTGTGCTTGAGCGCACCGGTCTGGAAGGCACCCGTCAGGCCCAGCTGGTCGGCGAAGCTCTTGACGTCGACGGCACGGCTGTTGGTCCGGCGCCACAGGGTGCCGTAGTTGTTCGGGTTGCCCTGGCTGTCGTCCGGCTGGGTCCACAGGTAGTCGTTGCTGGTGTTGCCCAGGCGCGCGATGTTGCGCAGCTTGTGGCCGCCGAAGTCGTAGCTGGCATCCAGGGTGCTGATGTCGGCGCGGGTACGCTGGAAGTCACGGTCGACCAGGCCGTAGTAGTTGTTGCGGTCCGGCACCATCGGGCGGCCGTCGACCCACTTCGAGGCCGGCGCACCGTTCGGGTTGCCATACGGGAAACCACCCGCATCGGGCAGATCATCGCTCTGCATGTGGTAGTGGCTGGCGATCAGCTGCGCCGGGCCGTTCAGGCCGAACGCGATCGACGGCGCGATACCCCAGCGGCTGACATTGGCGGCGTCACGGCCAGCGATGTCCGATTCGTGCTTCATCAGGTTCAGGCGCGCGGCGATGCCATCGCCCAGCACGTAGTTGGCGTCCACGGTGCCGCGCGCGTAGCTGTCGGTGCCGATGCCCATGCTGGCGCTGGTCTCGTTCTTCAGCTTCGGCGTCTTGCTGACCAGGTTCAGGCTGCCACCGCCGGAATCACGGCCGCCGTAGGCCGAGCTCGGGCCCTTGACTACTTCCACCTGCTCCAGGTCGAAGATCTCGCGGGTCTGCGAGCCGACGTCGCGCAGGCCATCGACGAAGACGTTGCTCTGCGAATCGAAGCCACGGATGAAGGGGCGATCACCGGTGGGGTTGCCGCCTTCGCCGGCACCGAAGGTGATGCCCGGCACCATGCGCAGCGCATCCTGCAGGTTGGTCGCACCGGTTTCGGCGATCAGCTTCTCCGAGACGATCGACACCGACTTCGGGGTGTCCAGCAGTTCAGCGGTGAACTTCGGCGAGGACGGATTGAACCAGCTGCCGCGCACCTGCACCTTGTCCAGCTCGGTGGCCTTGCGGGAGGAGGCTGCGTCAGCGCTGTCGGCCGCCTGTGCGGCCAACGGCGCGAAGCCGGCGGCCAGGGTGGCGGTGGCGAGCAGGGAAACGCGCGGGGCGCGCTTGCGGGACGTGATGTGGGTCATGGCTTGGGTGGTAGTGGCTGGGATCGGAAAGGGGCGAGGGCCGAAGCGCAGACAGCGCGACGGCATGTAGAGGGCGTTTTCTGTAGAGCCGAGCCGATGCTCGGCTGCGCAGCGGACGACTCCAGGCGCACGGCAATGGCCGCAGGGCGCCTCAGCTGGCGTGCGGTGCGGGCGGTGCGTGGCCGGGGTTCAACCGCAGTGCGGGATCGTGCAGCTGCCAGTGCAGGGCATCAGAGCGCCACAGCGGAACATGCGCGACCAGGGCGGCGCGCGGGGGAGCCAGTCCGGTACAGGGCGTTGTGCCCTCGCCATCCAGCGGCGGCTCCGGTGCTGGCACCGCATGGCGCGGGCACTCGTCCGCCGGCGGGGCCGGCATCGGCATGGCCTGCTGAAGATCTTCAGCGTGTGCCTGCCAGCCGTAGGTGGCGGGTCCATCGCGCCCTTCGTGCAGGGCCGACCAGCCCAGCAGCAGCGTCAGCAGCAGGGCCACAGCCAACGGCCACCCATGGCGGGCAAGCTGGCACAGCGTGGCGGCGGGCGCGGGCAAAGCCATGGCGCAGGGGACGGAGTCGTTACGAAGATGTTACGTAGGATAACATCAACGATAATGATTCGCATATGCGCGGGCGAACGAGCAGTCTGGAGGCCCGGGGAGGCCCCTGAACGCCTCTCAGCGCGCTCCGCTGGCTTCCACCCCTGGGCGGAGTCGCCGGCGGCCAGGGGCGCTTCAATCGCGGTCGTCGCGGGTCCAGACGGCGTCGTGTTCGCGCTTCACCGGGAACTTGGGTACCGGCGTATAGGCCGGGGCGCACAGGGCGCGGCCATCGCGCACGTCGAAGCGCGCGCCGTGCAGCACGCATTCCACGCTGCCTTCGTCGGTGTTGAACTCGCCCGAGGACAGCTCGAACTCCTCATGCGTGCACTGGTCTTCCAGCGCGTACAGCTCGCCGTCGAGGTTGAACACCACGATCGGCGTGCCGGTCACTTCGTCGAACACGCTCTTCATTTCACCGGGCAGCAGCTCGTTGCCGGCACACACGAAGGTCCAGGTATCGCTCACGCGGCGGCTCCGGCCAGTGGCTTTTCCAGGACCTCGAAGCGCAGGTCGTCGCGCTTGGGGATTCCGAAGCGTTCGTCGCCATATGGGAACGGCTTCTTGATGCCGGTACGCTGGTAGCCGCGGCGCTCGTAGAAGGCGATCAGTTCGTCGCGTACGTCGATCACCGTCATCTGCATCACCGGCACCTTCCATTCGCGTGCGGCGTGCGCTTCGGCGGCGCCCATCAGCTGCTTGCCGACCCCGCCGCCCTGCTGGGCCGGATCGACCGAGAACATGCCGAAGTAGCCCTTGCCGTCGACATCGGCGACGTGGGCGCAGGCCACCAGCTGGCCCTCGCGCTCGGCCAGCAGGATCGTGGAGCGCGGGCGGTCGAGGTCGGCCTGGATGCCTTCGGCGTCGATGCGGGCGCCATCCAGCAGGTCGGCTTCGGTGGTCCAGCCAACGCGGCTGGCGTCGCCACGGTAGGCCGAGGTGACGAGGGCGATCAGGGCGGGGATGTCGGCCGGCGTGGCGGCGCGGAAGGTCAGGGTGCTCATGGCCCCATTCTAGGTGGGGCGTGGGCGGGCGCAAATGGGGGAGTGGGGGCAGATCCCTTTCGCAACGCGAAAGGGATCTGACCCCGGCATCTACTGACTCAACGGCAGGCCATGGACCGACTGGCACGGGCCCGGAATCGGCAGATGCTCGGGGTCAGATCCCTTTGCGCAGCGAAGGGCCCTGACCCCCTGCTACCAGGAGCAGCCCATGCCAAGGCCACGGCGCATCGATGCGCCCGGATACCCGCAACATGTCGTCCAGCGCGGCAACAATCGTCAGCGCGTGTTCTTTGCGGATGGCGACCGCGTCGCCTACCTGCGCCTGCTGTGTCATCACGCAGGTCAGCAGCAGTGCCGGGTCCACGCCTATGTGCTGATGGACAATCACGTCCATCTTCTGGCAACGCCTGATCTCTGCGGCGGGCTGTCGCGGATGATGCAGGCCGTGAACCGGACCTACGTACGTCGGGTGAATGATCGGCAGGGCCGCACCGGCACGTTATGGGAAGGGCGCTTCCACTCCACGGTGGTGGATACGGATCGCTATCTGCTGGCCTGCCAGCGCTACATCGAGCTCAATCCGGTGCGGGCGGGGAGGGTGGCGCATCCCGGTGACTATCGCTGGTCGAGCTATCGTGCCAATGCGCGTGGCAGGCCCAATGCGCTGCTCGAGCCGCATTCGGCATTTGAGCTGATGGGTTCTGATGCGGATGAACGGTGCAGGCGCTATGTGGAGTTCATCGAGGCGGGTATTCCGGCGGGGGATCTGCTGGCGATCCGGCGGGCATTGCAGTCGCAACGGCGGCTGTCGGGAATGCTGGTGGGGCCAGATCCCTTTCGCGTGGCGAAAGGGATCTGATCCCGGTGTGCTGCGGGCGGTATGCCGCGTTCATCTGGTCGCGATCCGGCGGGCATTGCGGTCGCAACGGCGGTTGTCGGGAATGCTGGCGGGGTCAGATCCCTTTCGCGTGGCGAAAGGGATCTGACCCCGCTGTGCTGCGGGCAGTATGCCGCGTTCATCTGGTCGCGATCCGGCGGACATTGCAGTTGCAACGGCGGCTGTTGGGAATGCTGGTGGGGTCAGAGCCCTTTCGCGTGGCGAAAGGAATCTGACCCCGGTGCGCTGCGGGCGGTATGCCGCGTTCATCTGGTCGCGATCCGGCGGGCATTGCGGTCGCAGCGGCGGCTGTCGGGAATACTGGTGGGGTCAGATCCCTTTCGCGTCGCGAAAGGGATCTGACCCCGGTGTGCCGGCTCAGCCCAGAAGCTTGCGTACCTTGGTCAGCGCGGTCATGAAGCGCTCGATCTCGGCGTGCGTGTTGTAGAACGCCAGCGAGGCACGGCAGGTGGCGGCGACGCCGAAGTACTGCAGCAGCGGATGTGCACAGTGCTGCCCCGAGCGCACGGCCACCCCTTCCAGGTCGAGCAGGGTGGCCAGATCGTGCGCATGCGCGCCATCGATCAGGAACGAGACCACGGCGGCCTTCTCCGGCGCTTCGCCGATGATGCGCAGGCCGTCGACGCGGCGCAGCTCCTCGGTGAAGTGCGCCAGCAGTTCGGCTTCGCGGGCTTCCACGTTCTCCTGCCCAAGCTGCTGCAGGTAGTCGGCGGCCACGCCCAGGCCGATGAAACCGGCGATGTTCGGGGTGCCGGCTTCGAACTTGTGCGGGGCATCGTTGAACACGGTGCCGTCGAAGCTGACTTCCTTGATCATCTCGCCGCCGCCGAGGAACGGCGGCATCGCGTCCAGGTGCTCGCGGCGCGCCCACAGCGCACCAGTGCCGGTCGGACCGCACATCTTGTGGCCGGTGATGGCGTAGAAGTCGCAGCCGATCGCGGCGACGTCGACCTTGCGGTGCGGCACCGCCTGCGAGCCATCGACCACGGTGATGATGCCGCGCTTGCGCGCTTCACGGCAGATCTCGCGCACCGGATTGACCGTGCCCAGCACGTTGGAGACATGGGTGACCGCCAGCAGCTTGACCTCCGGGGTCATCGCCGCGCGCAGCGCATCCAGGTCCAGCGCGCCATCGGGCGTGATCTCGGCCACGCGGATGGTGGCGCCGGTACGTTGCGCGACCAGCTGCCACGGCACGATGTTGGCATGGTGTTCCATGCGCGTGATCAGGATCACGTCGCCGGCCTTCAATCGCGGCAGCGCCCACGAGTAGGCCACCAGGTTGATGGCGAAGGTGGTGCCGCTGCACAGCACCAGGTCGCTGGCGCGCACGTTGAGGAAGCGTGCCAGCTTGTTGCGTGCGCCTTCGTAGGCGTCGGTCGCTTCGCTGCCCAGTGCATGCACCGCGCGGCTGACGTTGGCGTTGTAGCGGCGGTAGAACTCATCCACCGCGCCGATCACCTGTACCGGCTTCTGGCCGGTGTTGGCGTTGTCGAAATAGACCAGCGGCTTGCCGTGCACTTCACGCATCAGCAGCGGGAAGTCGAGGCGGACGCGATCCCAGTCCGGGGCGCCGGTGCGTTCTTCGATCGGGCGTGGCGTGGACAGGTTCATGCCACACCCGCCTCGGCCAGGGCCTTGTCCAGGCGGCGTGCCAGCTGCTCGCGCAACGCGTCCGGCAGGATCTTCAGCGGTTCATGGCAGAACGCAGCGCTCAGCAGTGCCTGCGCCTGGACCTGGGGCAGGCCACGCGAGCGCAGGTAGAACAGCGCATTGGCATCGAGCTGGCCGACGGTCGCGCCGTGCGCGGCCTTCACTTCATCGGCGTCGATCACCAGCGTCGGCTGGGTGTCGATCTCGGCATCGGCCGACAGCAGCAGGTTCTTGTTGGACAGGTTCGCGTCGGTGCCGTCGGCGCCTTCGCGGATCTGGATGCCGCCATGGAACACCACGCGGCTGCGGTTGGCGGCAACGCCGCGCCACAGCAGCTCGCAGGCGGTATCGCGCGCGATGTGGTCGATGCCCAGGCGGGTCTCGACGTGGCGGCGGCCATTGCCGAGCAGCACGCCGTTGGCGGTCAGCCGGGCGTTGTCGCCTTCCAGGCGCACGTTCAGTTCGTGGCGGCTGAGCGCGGCGCCCAGTTCCAGGTCCACGCGGTGGTACTGCGCGTCGCGGGCCAGCACCGCATCGGTACGCAGGAAGCTGGTCTGGCGGGCGCTGCCGGCCTGCACGCGGGCGTGCTTGAGTACGCCATCGCGGGCGACGTGGGCATGCAGCACGGTGTTGTCCAGGTGGGCGGAGTCACCCACGCTGAAGCGGTGCTCGACCACGCCCAGGCTGGCGCCGGCGCGCAGTTCGATCAGGTGGCGATGGTGCCAGGCCAGGTCGGCTTCGCCGGCGACGCTGGCGAATACCAGCTGCAGCGGCGTTTCGACCTGCACGCCTTCATCCACGCGCAGCACGACGCCTTCATCGGCCAGTGCGGCGTTGAGCCGGGCGAAGATCTCTTCGCTGCGCTCGTAGCGACGGCCAAGGAAACGCACGGCGTCTTCGCCAGCGGCCAGCGCGGCCGACAGCGGCTGCAGCTGCACGCCGGACGGCAGGGCCTGCACATCGCTCAGCGTGGCATCCAGGCGGCCGTTGACGAACACCAGGCGCGGCGCCGGGATGTCGTCCAGCAGCGCGGCGTCCAGCGCCGGGCCCTGCAGCGGCGCTGCAGCGAACGCACGGCGTTCCAGCTGGCGCAGCGAGGTGTACTTCCAGGCTTCATTGCGGGCGGCGGGCAGGCCGTCGCGCAGGGCCGCATCCAGCACTTCGCGGCGCGCATCGCTGCCACAGAAGGCCTGGGCCATGGAGTCAAGCAGGGCGCTCATCAGACCGCCGCCTCGGGCACGACCCGGTCCTTCAGGAAATCATAGCCGTGCGCTTCCAGCTCCAGCGCCAGCTCGGGGCCGCCGCTCTTGACGATGCGACCATCGGCCAGCACGTGCACGACGTCCGGCTTGATGTAGTCCAGCAGGCGCTGGTAGTGGGTGATGACCAGGAACGAACGGTCGGCGCCGCGCAGTGCGTTGACGCCGTCGGCCACGCTCTTCAGCGCGTCGATGTCCAGGCCCGAGTCGGTCTCGTCCAGGATCGCCAGCTTCGGTTCCAGCACGGCCAGCTGGAAGATCTCGTTGCGCTTCTTCTCGCCGCCGGAGAAGCCTTCGTTGACGCCACGGTGCAGCAGTTCGTCCTTCAGGTGCAGCACGGCCAGCTTCTGCCGCACCAGCTTGAGGAACTGCATGGAATCGAGTTCTTCTTCGCCGCGCGCCTTGCGCTGGGCGTTCAGTGCCGCGCGCAGGAAGTAGGTGTTGTTCACGCCCGGGATTTCCACCGGGTACTGGAACGCCAGGAACAGGCCGGCGGCGGCACGTGCTTCCGGGTCCTGCTCCAGCAGGTCGACGCCGTCGAACTGCACGCTGCCTTCGGTCACTTCGTAGCCGTCGCGGCCGGCCAGGACGTTGCCCAGGGTGGACTTGCCGGCGCCGTTCGGGCCCATGATGGCGTGCACCTGGCCGGGCTTCACATCCAGCGACAGGCCCTTGAGGATTTCCTTGTCGCCGATGCGGGCGTGGAGGTTTTCGATCTTCAGCATGGTGGGGGTTTCCGTGGGGCGGGCCAGGGCCCGCCGGTAAAGAGAATGCGTTTGCGAGGGGCAGGGGCGGGCGGTCAGCCCACCGAACCTTCCAGCGAGACTTCCAGCAGCTTCTTGGCTTCCACCGCGAACTCCATCGGCAGTTCGCGGAACACCTGCTTGCAGAAGCCGTCGACGATCATCGACACCGCGTCTTCCTGGCTGATGCCACGGGCGCGGCAGTAGAACAGCTGGTCATCGGAGATCTTGGAAGTGGTCGCCTCGTGCTCGACGGTGGCGCCTGGGTTCTTCACCTCGATGTAGGGGAAGGTGTGCGCGCCGCACTGCTTGCCGATCAGCAGCGAGTCGCACTGGGTGTAGTTGCGCGCGCCATCAGCATTGCGGTCCACCCGCACCAGGCCGCGGTAGGTGTTCTGGCCACGGCCGGCGCTGATGCCCTTGCTGACGATCTTGCTCTTGGTGCGCTTGCCGACATGGATCATCTTGGTGCCGGTGTCGGCCTGCTGGCGGTGATGGGTCAGCGCGACCGAGTGGAACTCACCGACCGAATCGTCGCCCAGCAGCACGCAGGACGGGTACTTCCAGGTGATCGCCGAGCCGGTCTCGACCTGGGTCCAGGTGACCTTGCTGCGCGCGCCACGGCATTCGGCACGCTTGGTCACGAAGTTGTAGATGCCACCGACGCCGTTCTCGTCGCCCGGGTACCAGTTCTGCACCGTGGAGTACTTGATCTCCGCATCTTCCAGCGCGACCAGCTCGACCACCGCGGCGTGCAGCTGGTTCTCATCGCGCATCGGCGCGGTGCAGCCTTCCAGGTAGGAGACGTAGGCCTTGTCCTCGCACACGATCAGGGTGCGCTCGAACTGGCCGGTGTGGCCGGCGTTGATGCGGAAATAGGTGCTCAGTTCCATCGGGCAGCGCACGCCCTTGGGAATGAACACGAAGCTGCCGTCGGAGAACACCGCCGAGTTGAGCGCGGCGAAGTAGTTGTCACCGACCGGCACCACGGTGCCCAGGTACTGGCGCACCAGCGCCGGGTGTTCCTTGATGGCCTCGGACATCGAGCAGAAGATCACGCCCTTCTCGGCCAGTTCCTTGCGGAAGGTGGTGCCCACGGATACCGAGTCGAACACCGCATCCACCGCCACGCCGGCCAGCTTGGCGCGCTCGTGCAGCGGCACGCCCAGCTTGTCGTAGGTGTCGAGCAGTTCCTTCGGCACATCATCCAGCGAGGCGTACTTCGGGCCCTTCGGCGCGGAGTAGTAGCTGAGCGCCTGCAGGTCGATCGGCGCGATCTCCAGCTTGGCCCAGTCCGGCATCGGCAGGGTCAGGAAGTGGCGGTAGGCATCCAGGCGCCACTGCGTCATCCACTCCGGCTCGTCCTTCTTGGCCGACAGGGCACGGATGGTGTCCTCGTCCAGGCCCGGCGGCAGGGAGTCCGACTCGATCTCGGTGATGAAGCCGGCCGAATACTTGCGGCCGAGCTGCTCGTGGATCTCGCGGTTGGGGGTGTCGCCGTGGGCGACGTTTTCGATGGTTTCGGTGGCCATGGGGGGCTGCCTACGGATCAGGAGACGACGTCGACAGCGATGGTGCGGCGCTGTTCGTCATCGGCAAGGGGGAGAGGGGGCAGGATCTGCGCGAGGGTGACATCGCGCAGGGCCTCGGAGACCACGTCGTTGATCAGCCGCCAGCTGCTGCGCGCGCCGCACTTGGGCGCCATGCCGCACTGGTGGTGGTCGTGGCTGCATTCGGTCAGGGCCAGTGGCCCTTCCATCGCTTCGACCACTTCGAACAGCGAGATCTCGATGGCCGGGCGGGTCAGGCGGTAGCCGCCACGGACGCCACGCAGGCCTTCGACCAGGCCGGCCTGGGCCAGTGGCTTGAGCACCTTGCTGACGGTGGGCGGCTCCAGACCGGTGAATTCGGCCAGCTCGGTGGCACTGAGCACTTCGCCCGGACGGGCGGCCAGCACGGTCAGCACGACGGTGGCGTAATCGGTGAGTTTGGTGACGCGCAACATGGGGATGCGAGTGGTTCTTAAAGCGGACTGAAATTGTACGCTTTTATTCGCCACCATCCAAGCCGGGCATTCAGCCGGCGCTTGGGCCAGGCCGGGAGGACACACCGCGGCCGTTGCCGGGGCGCAATGCTGCGCCAACGGGGTGATTTTCGCAATCACCCGGAATGGGCGAGAATCCCCATTCCATTCGCTGCAAACAGCCCGCGCCGATGCCGAAGAAGATCCAAGCCCGCAAGTCCGCCATCCATGGCAACGGCGTGTTCGCCGTGGCCCCGATCAAGCAGGGCGAGCGCGTGATCCAGTACAAGGGCCTGCTGCGCAGCCACGGTGATGTCGATGCCGATGACAGCGGCGACGTCGAAAGTGGCCATACCTTCCTGTTCACCCTCAACGATGACTGGGTGATCGACGCCAACTACAAGGGCAACGACGCGCGCTGGATAAACCACAGCTGCGACCCGAACTGCGAGGCGGTGATCGAGGAGGACGAGGACGGCGACAGCCGGGGCGACAAGGTGTTCATCGAGGCACTGCGTGATATCAAGGCCGGCGAGGAGCTGACCTACAACTACGGCATCACCCTGGCCGAGCGCCACACCGCCAAGCTGAAGAAGATCTGGGAGTGCCGTTGCGGCTCGCCCAAGTGCACCGGCACGATGCTGCAGCCCAAGCGCTGATCGGTACCGGGTAGTGCCGGCCGCTGGCCGGCAAGGCGCAATCCAGGTGCCGGCCAGCGGCCGGCACCACCCGGCGGCTCTCCACCTGCCGTGCACGACAGGGTCACCGCCGCGCAAGGGCCGTTCTTCCATTCTGTGGGCTCCCCCAACCGGAGTGCCTCCATGGCAGAGCGATTGAAGGGCAAGCAGATTGCCATCCTTGCCACCCACGGCTTCGAACAGTCTGAACTGATCGAACCCAAGCGTTTGCTGGAAGCGGAAGGGGCGCGCGTCAGCGTGGTCTCGCCCGCAAAGGAAGCGACGATCAAGGGCTGGAAGGAGAAGAACTGGGGCGACGCCGTCGCGGTGGATATCCCGTTGGATGAGGCCGATCCTGCACGCTTCGATGCGGTGGTTCTGCCCGGCGGGGTCATCAATCCGGACACACTGCGCACCGATGATGCCGTACTGGCCTTCATCCGTTCAGTGGATGAAGCCGGCAAGCCCGTGGCGGCGATCTGCCATGGCCCGTGGCTGCTGATCAACAGCGGCCTGGCCGATGGCCGCGAGCTGACCTCCTGGCCTTCCCTGCAGCAGGATCTGGCGAACGCGGGTGCGACATGGCGCGATGCCGAGGTGGTGGTCGACGGCAACGTCATCACCAGCCGCAAGCCGGATGACATTCCGGCTTTCAGCGAGGCGGTGGTAAAAGCGCTTGCCGCCTGATGCGCTACCGGTAGTGCCGGCCGCTGGCCGGCAGATGCAGTGACGTGCTGCCGGCCAGCGGTCGGCACCACCTCATTTGCCCAGCAGGCCTGCCGGTACCAGGTTGCCCAGGTTCTGGTTGAAAGTGACCACCAGCTTGCCGTTCTTCACCTGTGCCGACTGCACCTGCAGGGCGCCGAGCACCCCGGCCACGGCCGGGTCCAGCTTGTAGATCGGTTCGCGCTGGGCGTAGTCGCTCAGCCACGCATTGAGCAGGCCACGGGTGCGCGAGTCGAGGCGGCCGCCCTGGTTGGCCGGGGTGAAGTCATCCACGCTCGGCTGCTGCAGGTGAAAGCCCTGGGTCTGCGCGTCGTAGCGCAGGCCGCTGCTGAGCTTCACCGTGCCCAGTCGGGCCGGGTTGCCGCCGGCGGTGGCCAGCGCGACGTCCATGCCCAGGTTCAACCGTTCGCCGGCCGGAAGGCTCAGCTGCGGATGGCTCATGGTCAGGGCGATCAGGCCGCCGAGGGCGTCCTGGGTGCGCGGGAAGCTGCCATCGAGGTACTGCTGCACGTCGCTGGCGCCCACCGACAGTTCGCGGCCGGAAATGGAGGGAGCCGCCTGTGCACCGATCGCAGCGGCGATCAGCACGGTGGAGGCCGCGAGGCGGGTCATCAGGGAACGCAGGCGCATGTCGGTGACCGGTGGGAAGCAGATGGATGGATCAAAGAGTAGCCGCGCAGGCTGAATCGCGCGTGCATGCCGCTGCAACGGTTCAGTCCAGCGTTGGACGCAGCTGTGCCGACTGGATCTGCCAGGCGCTGCCGTCGCTGCTGGGCTGCACGCGGTACCAGCCGCCGAAGCGGAACGTGCCATTGGCGGTGACCGCACGGATCTGCACAGGGACTTCAAGCAGCCGCGGTGGCTGCCGGTCATCTCGGGCGATCGGGGTATCGCTGTGCAGGCGCAGCGTGCGCAGGTCCTGCAGCTGCCGCAGCGCGGCGTCGTCTGCATGCCGCGGGTCGCCGGGTGGGATCGTCCAGGCAGCATCGCTGGCGGCGCGGTCGCGGTTGAGCAGTGCGGCGACGTAGCGGTTGAGCATCGTCGACGGCGGCTCTGCGCCGTCGTCGACGGCGGACAGCAGCGTCATATCGCTCGCCTGCAATGCTGCGGGACCGGGACCGGGGCCGGTACCGGTGTCCGCTGCTGCGGCGACGGGAGCGGACGCTGCCGTGATGTGATCATTCGTCTGTGCCGCCGGGCGTGAACAACCCAGCAGCACCAGTGGTGCGATCAGGAACAGGATCCTGCGCATGCCCGCCTCCTCCCCGAGGCAACCTGGAGGGCGGCAGTGTATCGGTTGCGCCGCTATCAGCGGGAGGAGGGCAGCTGCTCCAGCGCGTCCAGCGCCGGCAGGACCTGGCCGGCGATGGCGGCCAGTGCGTGGCCGTCGGTCTCGGCGTGGCGCTGTACGATGTCGCGCAGCAGCTGGGTGGCGATCACCAGGGTCGCGCGCTCGTCGCCACTGATGCCGGCGGTACGCGGGGCCGCTTCCAGCAGGCGCATCAGGTCGCGGCCGGCGCGGTGTTCCAGTTCGATGGTGCAGCGCCCGGTGCACTGCAGCCCGTCCTTTTCGATCGGGGTTACCGAGATCCGGTAGCGGGTGGAGGGGCTGGCCATGAGGGTGTGCTCGCCGTAGCTGTGGAGGATGTGCCCACCATAGGCAAGGCCACGGCTGGCGGCGACGGCCGGCGCTGCACGCAGTGTTCCACCCGGTACGTTCCGCGCCCTTTGCGGAGCACCGGCAGCCAATGCTGGCGGGCCTGTACGGGGATTGCCGGGGCCGCGGCAACGCTGTGTTGCGGGGTGTGGTGCGGACAAAAAAAAACGGGACGGCCAGAGCCGTCCCGTCGGAATCCGCGTTGGGGCGCGCGCTTACAGCGCGGCGTCCTTCAGCTTCTTCAGCGGACGCACCTTCAGCTTGGTGGTGGCCGGCTTGGCAGCGAACCACTGCTCTTCCTTGGTGAACGGGTTGATGCCCTTGCGCTTCGGCTTGGCCGGCACATTGACGGTGGTGATCTTCAGCAGGCCCGGCAGGGTGAACGAGCCAGCGCCCTTCTTGTGCACCGAGGAGGCGACGGCGCTTTCCAGCGAGGCCAGCACAGCGCGGACGTCCTTGGCGATGACGCCGGAGGCTTCAGCGATGTGTGCAACCAGGCCGGACTTGGTCAGCACTTCCTTGATCGGCTTCGGAGCGGCCGGCTTGGCGGCTGCCTTCGTCGCGACTTTCTTCACTGCCTTCTTCGGGGCAGCCTTCTTAGCGGTCTTTGCCATGGTTTCCTGTTCCGTGAACGGTTGGTTGTGTGGTCGGCGCCGAACCCCGTCGGCAAGCGCAATGTAGGGCAACTCTCGGGCGCCGCCAATAGCCCGAAGCGCGGAAAGTGCATGTTTTTTCATATCCAGGCCGATTCAGTACATGGCCGGCGGTGGGGGACGGGGGCGCTGCAGCGTGCGCGATGGCTGCTGCCTGCCCGTTGCTGGAATGTGCGAAACCACTGAAAACAAGGGAAAAGTCCACGTCGGTCTGGCGAAGAAGTGACCAGCTGTCCGATGTCCGGCGGACGTGCGGCATGCGGCGGAGCGACGCAGGGCTAACGCGTCCCGTGCGAGAGTGGCCGTTCATCACCGCCACGCAGGAGCAGCACATGGGAATCTCGCGACACGCCACCGCGCACTGGGAAGGCGATCTGAAGTCGGGCAAGGGACAGCTGAGCACGCCGCAGAGCGGGCTGCTGGACAAGACCCGCTACGGTTTCAACAGCCGCTTCGGCGACGAGAAGGGCACCAATCCGGAGGAGCTGATCGCCGCCGCGCACGCCGGCTGTTTCACCATGGCGCTGTCGGCCAAGCTTGGTGAGGCCGGCTTCACCCCGACCTCGCTGGACACCGAGGCCAAGGTCGATCTGTCCCTGGAGGGCGGCCCGCAGCTGTCGCAGATCCGGCTGAAGGTGAAGGCCGTGGTGCCGGGCATCGACGCCGCACAGTTCCGTGCCATTGCCGATGACGCCAAGCAGAACTGCCCGGTGTCCAAGGCGCTGAGCGCGGTGCCGATCAGCCTGGAAGCCGAACTGGGCTGAGCCACGGTAGTGCCGGCCGCGGGCCGGCAACCGCATGATGCCGGGGTCCATGTAGCAGCCGGCCAGCGTTATGGCGGCCTTCCTGGTCCCCACCCTCCGGGCCGTCGCGTCCGACGTTGGCAGCGGCTCCTGCCGCTGCCTTCGGCTCTACCACCCGCCAGCGCGATCACCAATCAAGGGTGCCGGTAATCACCGTCTGCACCTGCCCGCCCGACCAGACCTCGCCGTCTTCATCGACGCGCAGGGTCAGGCGCGCGTCATGGCCGACTTCGCGGCCCTGGCTGACTTCGAACGGTGCACGGCCTCGGGGCAGCGCATCGCGCAGGTCCAGCCACGCGGCCAGCACGGCATTAGCCGCGCCGGAGGCGGCGTCCTCGAAGCGGCGGCCATTGCCGACGAAGGCACGTACTGCAAGATCGAAGCCTTCGCCGCCATCGCTGAAGGCGTAGGCAAACACGCCCATGCTGTCGGTGGATTCGGCCAGAGCCGCGACCGCGTCCCAGTCCGGGCGCAGTGCGCGCAGTGCCGCTTCATCGGCCACCTGCACCACCCACCAGCTGCGCCCGCCCTGCATGCGCGCCGGCGGCAGCGAGCCCAGCGGCCAATCCTTCAGCGCCGCCTGCAGGCGCGGGTCGGTGGCCTCGGCGATCTCCGCCAGCTGCGCGCGCGGGGTGCGGATGGCAATGCGCTGCTGCGCGCCCTCGCCGCTCACGCGCAGCGGCAGCGCACCGGCGATGCCGTCCTGCACGAGCACGCCGTCGACTGGCGCGGCCAGGCCCGCCTGCAGCACCGCATGCGCGGTGCCGACGCTGGGATGGCCGGCGAACGGGACCTCCTTCTGCGGGCTGAACATGCGCAGCCGGTAGCTGGCGCCTGCGACCTGCGGCGGGAACACGAAGGTGGTCTCGGGCAGGCGCGTCCAGCGCGCAATGGCCTGCATGCTGGCATCGTCCAGGCCTTCGGCATCAAGCACCACGGCCAGCGGATTGCCGGCACCGGCGCGCGGGGAGAACACATCCAGCTGCAGGAAACGGCGGGTGGACATCAGGCAGGACTCCAGTAAACAGGCGGCATAGCGTAGCGCGGGGCACAAAAAAGGGGACGGAGGGAATTAAGTCGCTTGTGCCCCAAGTGCCATAAGCGACTTAATTCCCTCCGTCCCCTTTTTTCGTGCGCTACCAGCGAAGGTGGCCGTCGATGACCGGCTGCACCTGGCCGCCGATCCAGACCGTGCCCTGCGCATCCACCTCGACGTGTACGCGGCCATCGCGGCCGACTTCGCGGCCCTGGCTGGCCACGTAATGGCCCTCGCGGCCGGGCAGGGCGTTGCGCTGCCGCAGCCAGGCAGCGATCAGGGCATTGGCGCTGCCGGTGACCGGATCTTCCGGCACGCTGGCCGCATCGGCGGGGCAGAATGCGCGCACCACACGGGTGTGGTCGGTACCGGCTTCGTCGGCGAATACGGCCACGCCGGTGGCCTCGGTGGCAAGGCTCCAGTCGCGCAGGGCGGCCATGTCCGGCGCCAGGCCGCGCACAGCGGCGGCATCGCGCAGCGGCAGCAGCCACCAGCGCGCGCCGTTGTCCCAGAGTTCGGGCACGTGCCCGTTGGCGGCGAGGGCCAGCAGTGTTTCGGGTGCCGCATCTGCGCCAGTCGCCAGTTGCCGCGCCGGTGGGCTGGCCAGCTGGATCTGGAGTGCTTCGGCCGGGCCGCTCACCCGCACGGGCAGCACCCCCGCCGCGCACTGCTGCAGCAGGGCGCCGTCGCGAGGCTGGGCCAGGCCGCAGCTCACCGCCGCCCAGGCCGCGCCGACGCTCGGGTGGCCGGCGAAGGCCAGCTCACGGGTCGGGGTGAAGATGCGGATGTGGTAGTCGGCGCCGGGCGCGCTGGGGCGCAGGAAGAACACCGTCTCGGACAGGTTCAGCCAGGCGGCCAGGGCCTGCATCTGCTCGCCGGAGAGCGCATCGGCGTCCAGGAGGGCACCCAGTGGATTCCCGGTTCCGGGGCGGGAGGCGAAGACATCGAGCTGCAGGTAACGGAGGAGGGCCATCTACGGGGATATTGCGCTTAGAATCAAAGGTTCCGCCCCCAAGGGCGGCTTCCCCACATTCTACATAGCCAATCCATGTCAGCTTCCCCCCTTGTCGATCGTTGGATCGTACTGAAGTTCGGCGGCACTTCGGTGTCGCGTCGTCACCGCTGGGACACGATCGGGAAGCTGGCGAAAAAACGCGCGGAAGAGACCGGCTCGCGCGTGCTGGTGGTGGTGTCGGCGCTGTCCGGGGTCACCAACGAACTGACCGCGATCGCCGATGGCGCGCCGGACAGCCGTGATCGCGTGGCCGCGCTGGTCGAACGCCATGAAGGCTTCCTGGCCGAACTGGGCCTGGGCCGCGAAGTACTGGCCGAGCGCCTGGCGGCACTGCAGGGCCTGCTCGACGACCCGCGTGCGGCCACCCGTCCGCTGCAGTGGCAGGCCGAAGTGCTGGGCCAGGGCGAACTGTTGTCGTCCACGCTGGGCGCGGCCTACCTGCACGCCTCGGGACTGGACATGGGCTGGATGGATGCCCGCCAGTGGCTGGACGCGATGCCGCCGCAGCCGAACCAGAGCGACTGGTCACAGCGCCTGTCGGTGAACTGCCAGTGGCGTGCCGACGCGGAGTGGATGCAGCGCTTCCGCGCGCAGCCGACCCGCCTGCTGATCACCCAGGGTTTCATCTCGCGGCATGCCGATGGCGGTACCGCCATCCTCGGCCGTGGTGGCTCGGATACCTCGGCGGCGTACTTCGGCGCGCTGCTCGGCGCCAGCCGCGTGGAAATCTGGACCGATGTGCCGGGCATGTTCAGTGCCAACCCGAAGGATGTGCCGGACGCGCGCCTGCTGACCCGCCTGGACTACTACGAGGCGCAGGAAATCGCCACCACTGGTGCCAAGGTGCTGCATCCGCGCTCGATCAAGCCGTGCCGCGATGCAGGCGTGCCGATGGCCATCCTCGATACCGAGCGTCCGGAACTGCCGGGCACCAGCATTGACGGCAGTGCTGCACCGGTACCAGGCGTCAAGGCGATCAGCCGCCGCAACGGCATCGTGCTGGTGTCGATGGAAGGCATCGGCATGTGGCAGCAGGTCGGCTTCCTGGCCGATGTGTTCAACCTGTTCAAGAAGCATGGCCTGTCGGTGGACCTGATCGGTTCGGCCGAGACCAACGTCACCGTGTCGCTGGACCCGTCCGAGAACCTGGTCAACACCGATGTGCTGGCCGCGCTGTCGGCCGACCTGTCGCAGATCTGCAAGGTGAAGGTGATCGTGCCGTGCGCGGCGATCACCCTGGTCGGCCGTGGCATGCGTTCTCTGCTGCACAAGCTGTCGGACGTGTGGGCCACCTTCGGCCGCGAGCGCGTGCACATGATTTCGCAGTCGTCCAACGACCTGAACCTGACCTTCGTCATCGACGAGGCCGATGCCGATGGCCTGCTGCCGATCCTGCATGCCGAGCTGATCGACAGCGGTGCGATGCCGGTGGAAGAAACCGAAGTGTTCGGCCCGCGCTGGCGCGAGATTGCCGGCACCGTGCGCCCGCGCGGCACGCCGTGGTGGCGCGGCCAGCGTGCGCACCTGCTGCAGCTGGCCGATGCCGGTACGCCGCGCTATGTCTACCACCTGCCGACGGTGCGCGCCCGCGCCCGCGCGCTGGCCGCGATCAAGCCGATCGACCAGCGTTACTACGCGATCAAGGCCAACAGCCACCCGGCCATCCTGCAGCTGCTGGAAGCCGAGGGCTTCGGGCTGGAGTGCGTCTCGTACGGCGAGCTGAAGCATGTGTTCCAGCACCTGCCGGAGCTGTCGCCGCGGCGCGTGCTGTTCACTCCCAGCTTCTGCCCGCGCAGCGAGTACGAGGCGGCGTTCGCCCTTGGCGTGACCGTCACCGTCGACAACGTCGAAGCGCTGCAACGCTGGCCGGACCTGTTCCGCAACCGCGAGCTGTGGCTGCGCGTCGACCTGGGGCGTGGCGAAGGCCACCATGCCAAGGTCCGCACCGGCGGCAAGGAGTCCAAGTTCGGCCTGCCGATCGCCCGCGTGGACGAGTTCGTGCGCGCGGCCTCCGAGCTGGGCAGCCGCGTGGTCGGCCTGCATGCGCACCTGGGCAGTGGCGTGGAAACCGCGCAGCACTGGCGCCTGATGTGCGATGAGCTGGCCGGCTTCGCCCGCCGCATCGGCAGCGTGCACACCATCGACATCGGTGGCGGCCTGCCGATTCCGTACAGCGACGAAGACGAGCCGTTCGACCTGGACGCCTGGGCCGAGGGCCTGGCCGAGGTCAAGGCGCTGCACCCGGCATTCCGCCTGGCGATCGAGCCGGGCCGCTACCTGGTGGCCGAATCGGGCGTGCTGCTGACCCATGCCACCCAGGTGGTGGAAAAGGACGGCGTGCGCCGCGTGGGCCTGGATGCCGGCATGAACACGCTGATGCGCCCGGCCCTGTACGACGCCTGGCACGACATCGAGAACCTCAGCCGCCAGGGTGGTTATGCCGAAGCGGCGTTCGATGTGGTCGGCCCGATCTGCGAATCCAGCGATGTGTTCGGCAAGCGCCGCAAGCTGCCGGTGTCAACTGCGCCGGACGACGTGATGCTGATCGCCGACGCCGGCGCGTACGGCTATGTGATGGCCAACACCTACAACCAGCGGATGCTGCCGCGCGAAGACGTGATCGAATGACCACCGCGCGCGCCCTGCACCCGCCCACCGACACGCCCCGCGCCATCGCACGGGCCCGTGCCTGACCGGATACACCATGACTGCTTTCGACAAACACCAGGTTTCCCGCTTCCGCTTCGTCCGCTGCGAATTCGCCGCGGATACCGGCGTGGCCAGGCTGGTCTACGCCTTTGATGACGGCCCGGAGATGGTGGAAACCATCACCGTGCCCGGCGCCCCGTTCGTGCTGGACGAAGCGCGTAGCGCCGCCGTGCAGCGCGCGCTGCAGCTGCTGCACCTGATCGCCGGTGTCAGCTACTACAAGGCCGGCGTACCGGATACGGTCAGCATCGACAGCTACAGCATCGATGCCGATACCGCCGCGCTGGTGGAGACCATTTACCTCAACGGCCTGGGCGAATTCGCCTACCGCAACGGCCTGAACCTGCGCGGCCGCTTCCGGTTGCCGGTGCAGGGCGAGGCCGTGCAGGCGCCGGCGCTGGGCCTGCAGCCGCATGCGCTGGTGGCCATCGGCGGCGGCAAGGATTCGCTGGTCAGCATCGAAGCGCTGCGCCGTGCCGGCGTGGACGAGACCGTGACCTGGATCGGTGGCTCGCAGCTGATCCGTGCGTGCGCCGAGCGCACTGGCCTGCCGACCTTGAACCTGGGCCGCACGCTGGCACCGGAACTGTTCGAGTTGAACCGCCAGGGCGCCTGGAACGGCCATATCCCGGTGACGGTGGTGAACTCGGCGATCATGGTGCTGGCCGCGTTGCTGCACGGCGTGGACCAGGTCGTGTTCTCCAACGAGCGCTCGGCCAGCTACGGCAGCCAGATTCCAGGCACCGGCGAAGTGAACCACCAGTGGTCCAAGGGGTGGGCCTGCGAGCAGGCCTTCGGTAGCCATGTGCAGAAGTACGTGGCGGCGGACCTGCAGTACTACTCGCTGCTGCGCCCGATGTCCGAGCTGGCGGTGGCCCGCCAGTTCGCCAAGAGTGACTTCTACGACGCGCATTTCTCCAGTTGCAACCGCAACTTCCACATCCTCGGCGAGCGCCCGGTGAACCGCTGGTGCGGCGTCTGCCCGAAATGCCATTTCGTGTTCCTGGCGCTGGCCCCGTTCATGCCCAAGACGCGCCTGGTGCGCATCTTCGGCCGCAACCTGCTGGACGATGCCGAGCAGGCCGGTGGCTTCGATGCGCTGCTGGAATTCCAGGACCACAAGCCGTTCGAGTGCGTGGGCGAAGGCCGCGAATCGCGTGCGGCGATGGCGACCCTGGCACAGCGCCCGGAGTGGAAGGAAGACGTGCTGGTGAAGCGCTTCTGCAACGAGATCCAGCCGCAGCTGGATGCCGCCGAACTGGAACTGGCACCGCTGCTGCAGCTGCAGGGCGAGCACCGTGTTCCAGCTGCGCTGTGGGAACGGGTGCGTGAAGATTTCGAAGCTTGAAGGAAAGCGCGTCGCGCTGTGGGGCTGGGGCCGTGAGGGCCGCGCCGCGTTTGCGGTGCTGCGCGCGCGCCTGCCCACGCTGGCATTGAGCCTGTTCTGCCCGGTGTCCGAGGTCGAGGCGGCGCGTGCGGAAACGGAGGGCGCGCTGGACGTGCGTGGCGAGCCTTCCGCTGAAGCGCTGGCCGCGTTCGACGTGGTGATCAAATCGCCCGGCATCAGCCCGTACCAGCCGATCGCGCTGGCGGCTGCAGGGCAGGGCACCAGCTTCATCGGTGGCACCGCGCTGTGGTTCGCCGAACACGCGGCCGACGATGGCATCGTGCACGACACCGTGTGCGTGACCGGTACCAAGGGCAAGAGCACCACCACCGCGCTGGTTGCGCACCTGCTGCGTGCCGCCGGCCATCGCACCGGCCTGGTCGGCAACATCGGCCTGCCGCTGCTGGAAGTGCTGGATCCCCAGCCCGCGCCCGAGTACTGGGCGGTGGAACTGTCCAGCTACCAGACCGGTGAGGTGGCACGCAGTGGCGCCCGCCCGCAGGTGGCGGTGGTGCTTAACCTGTTCCCGGAACACCTGGACTGGCACGGCAGCGAACAGCGTTACATCGAAGACAAGCTGCGGCTGGTGACTGAAGCCGCACCGCGCATCGCTGTGCTCAACGCCGCCGATCCGCACCTGGCCGCGCTGTCGCTGCCCGACAGCGAAGTGGTCTGGTTCAACCAGCCGCAGGGCTGGCACATGCGCGGCGACATCGTGCATCGCGGTGAGCAGGCCGTGTTTGATACCTGCAACACGCCGCTGCCAGGCCGCCACAACCGCGGCAACCTGTGCGCGGTGCTGGCCGCGCTGGAAGCGCTGGGGCTGGATGCCGTAGCGCTGGCACCGGCGGTGCAGGACTTCCGTCCGCTGCCGAACCGCCTGCAGCGCATCGGCGTGGCCGATGGCCTGACCTACGTCAACGATTCGATCAGCACCACGCCGCATGCCAGCCTGGCCGCGCTGGAGTGCTTCGCCGGGCAGCGCATCGCGCTGCTGGTGGGGGGGCATGACCGTGGCCTGGACTGGACCGATTTCATGCAGCACATGGCGCACGATGTGCCGCCGGTGGAGATCGTGACCATGGGCAGCAACGGCCCGCGCATCCACGCGATGCTGGAGCCGTTGGCCGACGCCGGTCGCTTCGGCCTGCATGCGGCGGGCGATCTCGCCGAGGCGATGGCCTTGGCGCGCGCCGCGCTGGGCGAACAGGGCGGGGTGGTGCTGCTGTCGCCGGGTGCACCGAGCTTTGGTGCGTACCGCGACTACGTGGCGCGTGGCCGTCATTTCGCCGCGCTGGCCGGGTTCGATCCGGACAGCATCAGCGCGATTCCGGGGTTGGGCATCGGGTAAGGGGTCGGATCCTTTTCCGCAGGAAAGGGCTCTGACCCCATCGTGCATTTATCATGCAGGCATCCCCGGACGGACCCGGATGCCCGCATGTGCACCTTCATCACCGTGTTCCTGCCCACGTCATTGCCGCACGACGCGGCCGCCGCGGCCTTCACCCGTAGCGGCCGGCGCCTGTTCGCGCAGGCATCACCGAGCCTGCAGGCGGCGGTGGGCCCGGATTGGCAGCCGTGGCTGAGTGCCGCGTACTGCGATTGCGGCACCGCGCTGGCCTCGACGAGTGTGCAGCCGGAATGGAAGGGCGATGCCGAACGTTGGCGGAAGAAGGGCTGGAGTGAGGCCAGGATCGCTCGCGCGCTGTCCGAGCAGTTGGCGCGGCATGAACAGGATCAGCAGGTGTGCCGCGATAGAGCTCTTGCCGACGCCGGCCAATGGCTGCAGCGCATTGATGCCCTGCTGGGTGTGGGTGCGGCGCGTATCGGACTTCTGGTGCGTGTTTACGACGGCTCGGTGGGGGCCCGGCAGCCGAAGCCGCCGGAACATCATTGGTCGCGGGATCAGCTCGCCGCGGCGGATCTGTTGGCGTTCGCGCCCGGCACGTTGCACTGGATCGAACGCGGGTGAGAGCGCCATCCACGCATGGCGTGGATCTACTGTAGAGTCGAGCCCATGCTCGGCTGGGTTTCAATCCTCGTCCTGGTCGATGAACGCGTAATCGCGACCAATCATTTGTTGCAGGTAGGCGTCGAAGCTGGGCGCGATCACCGCGTAGCTGTCCGGATCGTGCAGGTAGCGCACCACCTGGCCGACCGTGCCGCCCGACCCCGGGTCGAAATCCAGGTACAGCATCGACGTGCCGCCGTTGTTCATGCAGTGCGAGAAGCACAGGCGGCGGTTCATCGGCAGATCGGCGTCGATGCCCTCACCCAGGATCTCCGGTTCGTCATCCAGCCACTCTTCGTAGATCGAACGGATGCTGTCGTCCCACTGCTGCTGGTCTTCGAAGATCTGTGCGACCGAGCGCAGGTAGTACGGATAGTCGCCGACATCGGAGCCGAGCATCAGCACGCACACCTCGCCGCCTGGATACTCGCGGAAATGGGTGCCATCCACGCGCGACAACAGTTCCATCAGGCTGTCAGGGACCTGTGGCCACTGCGCCCGCAGGCGCTGTAGGTCTTCGACAGTGGCACCCTGTACCCGCGCCCATTGCGGAGCATCCTCGGCGGGCAAGCGCGGAATCAGGCCAGACAGAAAGCGATCAACAAGGGTCATCGGAAGATGCCAAGAGCAGGGCAGGCACAGCCGGCTTCGCGCATCGAGGCCGGCCGTGCGGCGCGGCGTGTCAGCGTACCACCTGGAAATCGATGATGTCGTAGACCGATGAGCCGTACTTGCCATGCGATTCCAGGGAGATCGCGATGCCGAGGTCCTCGATGAAGGCACGAACACTGCGATCGCCGTCGACCTTGCACTCCAGCCGGATCGCATCGCCAGAAAGCGAGGCTGATACATCGCGTGCCGGGAAGCGTTCTCCGATCACGCAGGACAGCGTGGTGGCGAGTGGCTTGGAAGTGCTGCGTTCCGGATAGAAGACCATCGTCGTCTCTGCGCGGAACCGGCTGCCGGGTGTCCACGCTGCGGGAAGATCCTGCTTCAGCGACCGGGTCTGCAGGGTCATCGCAGCGTCGCGCATGGATGCCAGCTGGAAGAGATTTGCCTTTGACAGCCGATGCATGGTGAACGAGGTGTAGTCCTCGGTGATCTTCAACAGGCCGTTGTCGGCCACCATCGTAATGGTGGTCGGAGTAGTGGAGGGGGCCCTTCCCTTGATCCGGTAGCGGTAGGTCAGCGATGTGAACCGGGGGGCCAGCAACGGGTTGTCCACGCCATCAACAACAGCCTTGATAACCGGCACATCTTCCAGTCGCCGGCCGGCCGCCTGCGGCTGCGGGCGATCGGCAGCGGGTACGTCGGGGCGGAGCTGGGCCATGACATCGGCATCTACCGCCCCTTGCAGCGAACATCCCACCATGGTCCTGCCGCCGCTGGATTCCACCATCAGCACCCGTTCCAGAAGCATGCGTCCGGAGGCAATGCCGCCACGATTGGAAGTGGGCAGCCACTGATCGCCTGCGCGGACCTCGCTACGGGCATGCATTCCGCGATCGCCCTGCAGGCGCTCGGCATGTTCGATCAAGGGCGACAGCTGCTTGACAACCGTGTCCAGTGGCGCATCGAAGGTGAACCCCCAGCTCATATAACGACCCAGGACGCCCAGGTCCGACGTGTTGTCGAAGTAGGTGGCGACCGGCAGGCCGCCGATGCGGGGTCCGCCACGGAGCTGGACCTCGTTGGTGGTCTCGGAACGATCCTTGGTCTCGATCCAGTTGATCGTGCCTGTCCCACCCAACGATGCGTGCGCGGCCCATGCATCTGCGTGCGTGTGCAGGCTGGAGAAGAAGCTGGCGTCGCAGCGGCTGAACGCGGTGAAAGTCTCGTCCAGCGGACTGGCGCTCAGCTGGGCAGCAGGCAGCAGAAGGGCAAGCGAGGCAAGCGAAGTGGAACCCAGGTTTTTCACGAAACGGGACATCCTTGTTGGGGAAGGGGGGGGGGGCACACAGCTGGACACTAGCTATCGGCCTGTTCGTCTGGATCTGAAGTGGGGGCTGCATTGCGTGCTTCGGCTTCACGCCGGCCCCGTACACTCCGGGTTCCCTCTCGGTGGAGCAGGCGCATGAATCGTTGGCGATGCGGTGTGGCGGTGATCCTGGGGCTGGCGGCGATGCCGGCGTGGGCGGCGATGAAGACCCAGCCGGTGGGATGGAAACACCAGGGCACGACCTTCAGTGGCGTGCTGGTCTATGACGACGGCGACAACGACAAGCGCCCGGGTCTGGTGATGGTGCCGAACTGGAAGGGCGTGAACGAATCGGCGGTCGAAAAGGCCAAGCAGCTGGCCGGCGATGATTACGTGGTGCTGGTGGCCGATGTCTACGGAAAGGGCGTGCGGCCGAAGACCGATGCCGAGGCCGGGCCGGTGGCAACCAAGCTGCGCAATGACAGGCCGCTGCTGCGCGCACGTGCGCTGGAGGCGGTGAACGTGCTCAGGGCGCAGGCGGGCAAGGTGCCGCTCGATGCCGGCCGGATCGGCGCGGTGGGCTTCTGTTTCGGCGGCACCACGGTGCTGGAACTGGCCCGTGCCGGTGCGCCGCTGGCCGGTGTGGTCAGCCTGCACGGTGGGTTGGGTTCACCGCTGCCGGCGCAGGCTGGTGGCGGCCATCCGTCGGTGCTGGTGCTCAACGGCGCAGACGACAGGAGCGTGACTGCCGAGGACATCGCTGGCTTCCAGAAGGAAATGGACGCGGCCAAGGTCGATTGGGAGTTCACCAACTACAGCGGTGCGGTGCACTGCTTCGCCGAGCGCGATGCCAACAGTCCGCCGGGGTGCCAGTACAACGAGCGGGCGGCGAAGCGCGCGTGGAAGGCGCTGGATGAGTTCTTCGAGGAACGCTTCGAGAAACGTTGATTCGTGCAGTGGTAGTGCCGGCCGCTGGCCGGCAACCTCATGATGCTGCGGATGTCATCGGGAATGCCGGCCAGCGGCCGGCACTACCGATGCTTCAGTGCCGACCAACGGTCGGCACCCACCGGAATGCCGGTTTGGTGGGTGCCGACCGTTGGTCGGCACACCTCAGCCGGTCAATGCGAGCGCTGCACCGCGTAGCGGGCCAGGCCGCGCAGGGCGGCCACGGCATCGTTGTCGCCCAGGCCGTCGAGCGCGCGCTCGGCGGCTTCGGCATATTCCTCTGCACGCGCGCGGCTGTACTCCAGGCCGCCGGTGGCACGGATCGCGGCCAGCACTTCCGGCATCGCCGAGGCGTCACCGTCCTGCACGATGGTGCGCAGGCGCTCGCGGGTGATGTCGTCGGAGTGGGCCATCGCGTGGATCAGCGGCAGCGTGGCCTTGCCCTCGGCGAGGTCGTCGCCCAGGTTCTTGCCCAGCTCCTCGGCGTTGGCCGAGTAGTCCAGCACGTCGTCGGCGATCTGGAACGCGTAGCCCAGGTGCATGCCGTAGTCGAACAGGGCCTGCTGGGTCGCTTCATCCACGCCGCTGGCCAGCGCGCCCAGGCGGGTGCCGGCGGCGAACAGCACCGCGGTCTTGCGCTCGATCACGCGCAGGTAGGCGGCTTCGTCGGTGTCCGGGTTGTGTACGTGCAGCAGCTGCAGCACTTCACCCTCGGCGATGCGGTTGGTGGCGTCGGCCAGGATCTGCATCACCGGCATGCGCTCCAGCTCGACCATCAGCTGGAAGCTGCGCGAGTACAGGAAGTCGCCGACCAGCACGCTGGGCGCGTTGCCCCACAGTGCGTTGGCGGTGCTGCGGCCACGGCGCAGGCTGGATTCGTCCACCACGTCGTCGTGCAGCAGGGTGGAGGTGTGGATGAACTCGATGATCGCCGCCAGCTGGTGGTGCTCCGGGCCGGCCTGGCCGACCGCATGGCCGGCCAGCATCACCAGCATCGGGCGCAGGCGTTTGCCGCCGGCGGAAATGATGTGGTCAGCGATCTGGTTGATCAGCACGACGTCCGAGGACAGCCGGCGCCGGATCAGGGCGTCGACGGCGGCCATGTCGGCCGCGGCAAGCGACTGGATCTGGGGCAGGCCCAGGGCGGGACGGGTGTCTTCGGTGATGGTCATGCGATCAGGCTTTCAGGCTCACCACCGATTATAGGCGCTGGCCGTGAATTCGGGCGCAAACCGGCCCGAGCGGCAATTCCAGCCCGGCCTGCGCGGCCCTCCGCGTGAATACGTATGCAGGTTGCGCCATGCCTGGGAGCCCGCCGCTAAGCTTGCCGGATCAGGATTTCGGCCCGCTGCCGGCGGGTCCCGCATGCCCGGAGGGGGGCTGTCGATGTCGCACTATCCATGGTGGCGCGGAGCCGTCATCTACCAGATCTACCCGCGCAGTTACCTCGATGCCAACGGCGATGGCGTGGGCGATCTGCCCGGCATCATCCAGCGCCTGGACCACATTGCCGCGCTGGGCGTGGATGCGATCTGGATCTCGCCGTTCTTCAGGTCGCCGATGGCCGACTTCGGCTACGACATCGCCGATTACCGCGATGTCGACCCGCTGTTCGGCAGCCTGGACGACTTTGACCGCCTGTTGGCCAAGGCCCACGGCCTGGGCCTGAAGGTGATGATCGACCAGGTGCTGAGCCACACTTCGATCGAGCATGCGTGGTTCCGTGAGAGCCGCCAGGACCGCAGCAATCCGAAGGCCGACTGGTACGTCTGGGCCGACCCGCGCGAGGATGGCACCCCGCCCAACAACTGGCTGTCGCTGTTCGGCGGCTGCGCCTGGCAGTGGGAGCCGCGCCGTGAGCAGTACTACCTGCACAACTTCCTGGTCGACCAGCCGGACCTGAATTTCCATCACCCGGACGTGCAGCAGGCGACCCTGGACAACGTGCGCTTCTGGCTCGACCGCGGCGTGGATGGCTTCCGCCTGGATGCGATCAACTTCTGCTTCCACGACGCACAGTTGCGTGACAACCCGGCCAAGCCCGCCGACAAGCGGGTGGGGCGCGGCTTCAGCCCGGACAACCCGTACGCCTACCAGTACCACTACTACAACAACACGCAGCCGGAGAACCTGCCGTTCCTGGAGCGCCTGCGCGCGCTGCTGGACGAATACCCGGGGGCGGTCAGCCTGGGCGAGATTTCTTCGGAAGACTCGCTGGCCACCACGGCCGAGTACACCCGCGATGGCCGCCTGCACATGGGCTACAGCTTCGAGCTGCTGGTGGACGACTACAGTGCGGCCTACATCCGCGATACGGTCTCGCGCCTGGAAGCAGCGATGACCGAAGGCTGGCCGTGCTGGGCGGTGTCCAACCACGATGTGGAGCGCGCGGTCAGCCGCTGGGGCGGCCACCCCGCCGACCCGCGCCTGGCGCGGATGCTGGTGGCGATGCTGTGCTCGCTGCGCGGTTCGGTCTGCCTGTACCAGGGCGAGGAGCTGGGCCTGGCCGAGGCCGAGGTGCCGTTCGAGGCCCTGCAGGACCCCTATGGCATCACCTTCTGGCCGAATTTCAAGGGCCGTGACGGCTGCCGTACCCCGCTGCCGTGGACCGATGCACCGCTGGCCGGCTTCACCACCGGCCAGCCCTGGCTGCCGATCCCGGCCGAACACCGGGCCGCGGCGGTCGCCGTGCAGGAGCGCGACCCGCATTCGGTGCTGGCGGCGTTCCGCGCGTTTCTGGCCTGGCGGCATACCCAGCCGGCCCTCCTGCATGGCAGCATCAGATTTCTTGAAAGCGCCGAGCCCGTGCTGCTGTTCGAGCGTATGCTTGCAGATGAAACCCTCCTGCTGGCCTTCAACCTGTCGGCCGAAGCGGTGAGCCATCCGCTGCCGCCGGGCAACTGGCAGCAGGTGGTGGTACCGGGCCCGGATGCGGGCACGGTGCAGGGCAATGAACTCCAGCTGCCGCCACGCGCGGTGTATTGCGCCCGACGCAGCTGACCGTTTTCTCCGGTGGCGGTACTTGCGGGGACGGGGCCGAAGCGCCCCGTCCCTTTTTTGTGGCTGGGCCTTGCCGACCAGCGGCCGGCATCCGCGCAAAGGAAAACCCGCTGCCTGCGCAGCGGGTTTCCGGTCCTGCTCCCTGTTTCCTGTTGCCGGCCAGCGGCCGGCACTACCGGGTCCGGGCTGCCGGGCAGGGCCCGGCGCTGCCTCAGAACTTGTAGTTCACGCCCAGCATGTAGGTGCGGCCCCATTCGATGTACTCCAGCGGGCGGTCCTTGCTGCCGGCGTAGGTGCGGTACGGCTCGTTGGTCAGGTTGCTGCCCTGCAGCAGCAGGGTCAGGCCACGCAGGGCGCTGCTGTCGCTGAAGGTGTAGCTGACCTGCGCATCGGTCACGTTTTCGCCGACGACATAGCGCAGGCTGCGGTTGCCGTTGAAGTTGCCGATCTCACCGATGAAGTCCGACCGGCGGCGCTGGCTGACGCGTGCTTCAAAACCGCTGCGCTCGTAATAGGCAGTGAAGTTGTACACGCGCTTGGACAGGCCCGGCAGGCTGATCGGGTCACTGCCCACGCTGGAGGCGCTCTCCGGATCCAGGATGGTGATGTCGCTCTTGTTGAAGGTCGCGCTGGCCTGCAGGCCGAAGCCACGCAGGCTGTCGGTCAGCATGTCCAGCGGGAACGATGCGGTCAGTTCCAGGCCCTTCAACGTGCCGCCCTTGCCGTTCTGCGGCGCGGAGAAGGTGCCGGTGGTCAGCACCGGCGCGGTCATGCCCGGCGGCGGCACGTAGCTGCCCAGCAGCGCGGTGAAGTCGTAGTTGTCCACCGATTGGGTATAGACGTAGCTCTTCAGGTCCTTGTAGAAGATCGCGGCAGCCACGTAGGCCTTCTCGCCGAAGTACTTCTCATAGGACAGGTCCAGCGCGGTGGCGCGCCACGGATCCAGCAGCGGATTGCCACCACTGCCGCCCGGCCGGCCGGTGCCGGTATCCACGCCGAACTCCAGGCCGGCGCGCATCTGGTCCACGCGCGGGCGCGCGACCTGCTTGGCGGCGGCGAAGCGCAGCGTCTGCTGGTGGGGGAACATGAAGGCCAGGTTCAAGCTCGGCAGCCAGTCGTTGTAAGTGCGGCCGTTCGAATACGGCTGCACGTTGTTGCCGGCTGACTGCGAGCTGTCCCAGTAGCGCGAATCCGAGCTCTGGTCGGTGTGCTGCATCTGCACGCCGATGTTGCCGCGCACGCCCACTTCACCGATGTCGGTGTTGATGTTCAGGCGCGCCCAGGCGGTGGTGATCTTCTCTTCGACCGTCCACGACTTGGGGATCAGGTAGTCCAGGTTGTCGACCGGGTTGAAGGTCATGTAACGACCCACAGCGGCCGGTACGTTCCAGGCCGGGATGGTGCCGAGGCCGGCGAAGCCCAGGTCCACCGGACGGTACTGCAGGTCCGAGGCGATGTTGGCATCGCCCTGTGCGCCGAGCAGGATGTTGCCTTCGGACTGGGTCTTCACCTTGCGGCGGTCGGCATAGTTCACGCCGATGTCGATATCCGGTGCCCACGAGGCGATGGCATCAGGGAGGGCGATGGTGGCAGCCAGCTTGCCGCCCTTCAGGCGGTCTTCCACCTGCGGCACCTTGCCGTAGCCGGAGCCGTAGATCGTGTTGGTCAGGAACAGCGCATCGGGGTTGGAGTAGTTCAGCCCCGGGGTGATCTGCGAGAAGCCGTCCTGGCGGATCGACACGCCGACCGTATCCAGTTGCGGCATCGGGGTCAGCTGCAGGTTGTTTTCCAGGTTCAGCTCGTCGCGCGTGGCCTTGGAGTAGTTCAGGTCGGCGACCAGCTTGACGCCGCCGAAGTTGAACTCGTTGTTCCAGCCGAACGCATCGATCTTGTCCTTGCGCTTGTTGTACATGCCGCGCACCAGCGGATACACGCCGCTGGCGGTGCCGCCGGTGAACGAGCCGTTGGCGTTGACCTGCGGGTTGCTGACCAGCAGGCCCGGGGTGTAGTTGCCGTTGTAGTTGCTGAGGTTCAGCTCGAACTGGTTGGCGGTGTCGATCTGCTCGGCTTCGGTGTGGAAGGCATCGAAGGTGCTGGTCCAGCTGTTGTTCGGGCGGAACTGGATCGTGGCCATCACGCCGTCGCGCTTGTTGTTGCCGGTGCGGCGCAGCGCCTTGATGCCATCGGAGAAGTAGGTGCCGGCGCCCACGCCCGGGCGGTCGCCCTTGTCGGTGTGCTCGGTGGTCCACGGCTCGTACAGGCCGACCTGGTTCTCCTGGATCGGCATGTCGCTGTGCGCATAGCCGATGGCGATGCCCAGGGTCTTGTCCAGGAACTGGTCGATGTAGCTGGCGCTGAAGCGGTTGCCGTACGGATCGGTGTTGGCGGCGCGGCCCAGCGAGCTCTTCTGGTAGCGGCCACTGACCGCGATCACGCGCTCGCCGAAGCTGAGCGGGCGCGCGGTCTGCATGTCGATGGTGCCTGACAGGCCCTGGCCGACCAGCGCCGCGTCCGGGGTCTTGTACACCGTCACGCCGTTGACCAGCTCGGACGGGTACTGGTCGAACTCGACGCCGCGGTTGTCGCCGGTGCTGACCACTTCGCGACCATTGAGCAGGGTGGTGGCGAAGTCCGGCGACAGGCCGCGCACGCTGATCACCTGCGCACGCCCGGCCACGCGCTGGGCGGCCAGGCCGGGCAGGCGCGAGATGGATTCGGCGATGCTGACGTCGGGCAGCTTGCCGATGTCTTCAGCGGAGATTGCCTCGACCACCGAGGTGGCGTCCTGCTTGACCGCGATCGCGCTCTCGATGCCGCGGCGGATGCCGGTGACCTGCACCGTATCCAGGTTGGTGGCGGCGGTGCCGGCCGGCGTGGTGGTGTTCTGCGTGGACTGTGCCGACGCCAGCGTCGGCGCCAGGACAACGGCCAGCGCGATGCTCAGCGCGCTGCGCTTGTGGTTCAACATTTTCCCCTCCCAGGCAATGTTGCAGATCGATTTGTGAGCGTTCCGGCGGGGCCGTGAACGTGCGACGCGGTGGCCGCTGTCGTCGCCGCTATGGTAGGCAGCGCGTTCTTCGCGGGAATCACCCTGCATACGTATTCAATGGCGTCTGCAGGGTTGTAATCGCTTTCAGGTGCCTTGTTCGGTAGAGCCGGGCCCATGCTCGGCTGCGTTTCGGTGCTACGCACCGCCGCCCGAGCATGGGCTCGGGCGCTACGGGAGCGCAGGTAGGAAAACGTTCAGTGGATGGGCGTGAAGCGAATGGCCTGCCCACCGCCCGGTGCCAGCACCAGCGTCAGTGCATCGGCACTGGTCACCTCGCGGGTTTCGCGTGCGAACGCGAACGGGTTGCTGCGGAAATCAGCGCCTTCACCATCGCGGTAGATCTCGGCGCGATAGCGCAGGCCTGGCTCCAGGAAGCCCAGCGGTACCGGCAGCACGCGGCCGTGTTCGTCGGTGATGCTGCCGAGGAACCAGTCGCGGCTGTTGCGGTCGCGGCGCACGATCGTCACGTAGTCACCCACTTCGCCATCGAGCACGCGGCTCTGCTCCCAGTCCACCGCCACGTCCTCGATGAAACGGAACGCCTCGCGATGCTGCAGGTAGTGTTCGGGCAGGTCCGCGGCCATCTGGATCGGGCTGTACAGCACCACGTACAGGGCAAGCTGGCGGGCCAGCGTGCTGGGAATGGCCTGGCCGTGGCGGCCCTTCAGGCTGAGGATGCCGGGGGTGTAATCCATCGGCCCGGCCAGCATGCGGGTGAACACCAGGTTGACCTCGTGCCCGGGCGGGTTCGGTGGCTGGCCCCAGGCGTTGTACTCCATGCCGCGCGCGCCTTCGCGTGAGATCCAGTTGGGATAGGTGCGGCGCAGGCCGGTATCCTTTATCGGCTCATGCGGGTTGACCGACAGGTGCCGGCGCGCGGCTTCCTGCACCACCTTCAGGTGGTGGCGGGCCATGAACTGCCCGTCGTGCCACTCGCGCCACAGTGGGCCCCCGGCCGGATTGCGGCGGTCGACCTGGCCGTCGTCGCAGACGTAGCCGGTCTTGAACTGGTCCACGCCCAGCCGTGCATACAGGTCCAGCGCGGCACCCAGCTGGTCCTCGTAGTGCTCGATGGCGCAGCCGGTTTCATGATGGCCGATCAGGTGCACGCCCTTCTTCAGGCCATACGCCGTAAGCGCTTCAATGTCGAAATCAGGCGTGGCGCGGGTGAAATCGAAGTCGTAGCCATTGCCCACCCACATGCCATCCCAGCCCGGGTTCCAGCCTTCCACCAGCACGCCGCGGAAGCCGTGCGCGGCCGCGAAGTCGATCACCTTCCTGGTCTTGGCGGTGGTGGCCGCGTGCTTCGGTCCGGTTGCCCAGCTCTCGTTGTCCAGGTGCATCGACCACCACACGCCCAGGTACTTGGCCGGCTTCACCCAGCTCACATCGCCCAGCGCGTTGGGTTCATTGAGGTTGAGGATCAGGTCCGATTCGACCAGGCCACCGGCACGATCGGCGATCTGCAGCGTGCGCCACGGCGTGGCGAAGGGCAGGGTGCGGCGTACCTTCCAGCCTTCGGCCGAGGGCGACAGCTGCGCGCGCAGGCGCTGCCCCTCGGTGCGCCGCAGCCACATGCCGGCATAGTCCACCAGCGCGGCCTCGTGGATCGCCACGTGCAGGCCATCGCGGCTGCGCAGGGTCATCGGCGTATGCACCAGCGGCACTTCGCGCAGCGGCGTGTGCTGATACAGGTATTCGTAGTGGATCGGTTCGCCGGCGGGAATCCACCAGGCGGTTGATTCGGGCGCGATGGCGAATTCGGTCAGTTCGTCATCGATGATGGCTTCGCGCAGGTTCGGTTGCTCAGGGAACACATAGCGGAAGCCAAGGCCATCATCGTAGACGCGGAACACCACATCCAGCCGCCGCTTGCGGCCGGTGGTTTCAGCCAGCTGCACGGTCAGCTCGTTGAAGTGGTCGCGGGTGAGCCGGCGCTCGCCCCACGGCTGCTCCCAGGTGTCGTCGACGCTGCGCCGCTGCTGGCCCAGCAGGGCGAAATCGCGGTCCAGGCGACCGTCGCGCAGGGCAAAGCCAAGCTTCGAATCCTCCACCACGGTGTCGCCCAGGCGCTCGACACGGTAGCGGGCGGTGCCGCCGTCCAGCAGCAGACTGACCTTCAATACCTTGCCCGGCGATTCGACGCTGGCCACCTGCGGCGTGGCCTGTACCAGCGTGGACCACCCGATCAGGGCCAGCCCGAGCATGTGCGCGAACACCGCGCGTACAGCAGTGGATGACATCGGCAATTCCCCTCCCAAGGCGCCGTTGGCAGACCCGGACCATAAGCCAGCGCGGCGGGCGCGCCACCGCGCGATGCCATGAATACGTATGCAACTGGACGCAGCCGACAGCCCCGCGTCTACCATGGGGCCCAGGCACCTTGAGGGAGGGGCCGCGCCCGCCCGCCGGCAACGACGGTGCGGACCTACAACGCGTGCAGAGAGGGAGGGAGGCCGACGGGCGCAAGCCGGTCCGCCGCTTCGATGCTGAAGATCATTTGCCTGACCGCTGCCCTGGGGGCAGCGCTGGGATCGACCGCGCAGGCGGCCGACCTGCAATTCGACGGTCGCCATGCGCGCGCCGAAGCCGCTGCCAAGGGCAGCTTCGTGCTGCATGCGCCGAAGGGCGCAGTGCAGATCGCAGCCGCACCGATGCGCAGCCAGACCGGCAGCGTGATGTTCGATGCCCTGTTCGCGCTCGCCCAGCAGGAGATGTCCCAGGACCGCGTGGACGCGATCCGTGATCCGGCGTTCGACGAGGGCCGGCCGGTCCCGTGCGAGTGCTTCCAGACCGGTGCACGCTGGCCCTATGTGTGGACCCGTGATGTCAGCTTCGCCGCCGACCTGGCGCTGGCGCGGCTGGACCCGCAGCGCACCCGGCAGTCGCTGCAGTTCAAGCTGTCGGCAGCCCGTGACGGACGTACGCCCGGCCTGTTCGTGGCGCAGGACACCGGTTCCGGCGGCAGCTGGCCGATCAGCAGTGATCGCGTGGTGTGGTTCCTGGCGGCACGCCACCTGCTGGAGGACCGAGCGTTTGCCGATCAGGTCTGGCAGGCGCTGCAGGGCACGCTGGCGCAGGACCGCGCGATGGTGTTCGACGCGCAGATGGGTCTGTACCGCGGCGAGACCTCCTTCCTGGACTGGCGCGAGCAGACCTATCCAGACTGGACCCGCGAGGACGTGCGTTTCATCGGTGATTCCTACGCACTGTCCACCAACGTGCTGCACTACCAGGCACTGCGCCTGGCCGAACGCTTGGCCGGGCAGCACGGCGATGCCCGCGCGACCGACTACAGGGCCTGGGCCGATGCGTTGGCGCAGCAGATCGATGCACGCTTCTGGCGCGAGGATATCGGCCAGTACATGAGCTACATCGGCGAGGCCGCGCACCCGGTGCCGTACGCCAAGGTCGATCTGCTCGGCCTGTCGCTGGGCATCCTGGCCGAGGTGCTGCCGCCCGAGCGCGCGCGGCGTGCGCTGGCGGCGTATCCGATGGGCCCGGCCGGCAGCCCGGTGGTGTGGCCGCAGGAGGCGCAGCAGCCGATCTACCACAACCGCGCGATCTGGCCGTTCGTCAGTGCCTATTCGCTGCGCGCGGCGCGCCAGCTGGACGATGCACCGCGCATCGCCGCCGAGATCCGCTCGCTGATGCAGGGCGCCGCGCTGGCCGGTTCCAACATGGAGAACTACGAGCTGGTCAGCCAGGCGGTGCATGTTGACGAGGGCGTGCTGAGCGGCCCGGTGGTCAACTCCGAACGCCAGCTGTGGTCGGTGGCCGGCTATCTGTCGATGGTGGTCGAGGGCGTGTTCGGCGTGCAGGACGATGGCCGCGTGCAGCCCAAGCTGCCGGCCGTGCTGGTGCCCGAACTGTTCGGCAATCAGCGCCGCATCTCCCTGGAGGCCGATGGCAGGCGTTATGTGCTGGAGCGACCGAAGCAGGTGGGTGATGGCCTGCTGGTGGCGGGCAAGGTGAAGACCCGTGGCGCCACCACCACCGTGCAGCTGGTGCCCGCCGCAGCCGCGCCACGCAGCGCGGCGACGACGGCCGACGCAGATGCGCGCGCACCGGCCACGCCGGCCGCACCGCAGGTGCAACGCAAGGGCATGGGCTGGAATGTCGTGGTCGCTGCCGGCCAGGTGCTGTGGCAGGACGGCCGGGCGCTCGCCGCCAGCAATGGCCTGGCACGCATCGGTGACGATGGCCTGCAGCATTGCCTCAGCCTGACCCGGCGCGACGGTGCAATTGAATCGCTGCACAGCCCGATGGTCTGCGTCGGTCCGCAGCAGCGACTGAAGGGTACGCAGCGCTGGCAGTTCACCTCCGCCAGGGCCGGGCAGGTGCGCCTGCGCCTGCAGTACCGCAATCCGAACGGGCCGATCAACACCGGCGTCACCGCTGCGGTGAAGCAGCTGGTGCTGCAGTGCCCGGGCCAGCCGTTGCAGCGGCACACCGTCACCCTGCCGCACAGCGTGGCCGTGCAGGACTCGACCTCGGCGACATTCACGGTGCCCAAGGGCCGATGCACGGTCACGCTTGAAGAAAGCTTCAACATGAGCGCGCTGCAGCACTTCGCGCACTACACCGGGGGCAAGGGCGGACGCGATGGCGTGCTCAACCAGGCCCAGGTGCAGGCGCTGATGGTGGCGCCGGTGGCCGCGGCAGAGGGCGCACGATGAATCGTACCGCCAAGCCGCAGCTGTCGTTCTGGCAGATCTGGAACATGTGTTTCGGCTTCCTGGGCATCCAGTTCGGCTTCGCCCTGCAGAACGCCAATGCCAGCCGCATCTTCGAGACGCTGGGCGCGGACATCGACGCGGTGCCCGGGCTGTGGATCGCCGCGCCGCTGACCGGCCTGCTGGTGCAGCCGGTGATCGGTTACCTGTCCGACCGCACCTGGACGCGCTGGGGGCGCCGCCGTCCTTATTTCATGATCGGAGCGGTGCTGACCACGCTGGCGCTGCTGGTGATGCCGAACTCGCCGACGTTGTGGATCGCCGCCGGCACGCTGTGGGTACTCGATGCCTCGATCAACGTGTCGATGGAGCCGTTCCGCGCCTTCGTCGGCGACCAGCTGGCGCCGCGCCAGCGTCCGGCCGGCTATGCCATGCAGAGCTTCTTCATCGGCGTGGGCGCCATCGTCGCCAGCTTCCTGCCGTTCATCCTGGCCCACTTCGGGGTCGCCAATACGGCCGCCGCAGGTGAGGTGCCTGATACCGTGCGCTATGCGTTCTACTTCGGCGCGGTGGTGCTGTTGGCGGCAATCACCTGGACGGTGGTCAGCACCCGCGAATACTCACCGGCGGAGCTGGCCGGTTTCGATGACGCCGAACCTCCGGCACATCACGCAGCGGCGCCGATCAGCGGCCCGGCGCCCTGGGTGCAGGTGGCTGCATGGCTGGGGCTGGGCGTACTGCTGGCGCTGCTGATCACCTGGCGGCAGGGCGACCGGATGCTGTACGTGCTGGCCGGCCTGTGTGCCGGCTATGGCCTGCTGCTGGCGCTCGCGCGTACGCTGCCGGCCACGCACATGCTGGCCGCCATCGTCGGCGACCTGCGCGCGATGCCGGTCACCATGCGTCGCCTGGCGTGGGTACAGTTCTTCTCGTGGTTCGCGCTGTTTGCGATGTGGATCTACACCACCGCCGCGGTGGCTGGCGCCCATTTCGGTTCGACTGAACCAGAGTCGGCGGCCTACAACGAGGGCGCCAACTGGGTGGGCGTGCTGTTTGGCGCCTACAACGGGTTCGCCGCGTTGGCGGCGGTGCTGATTCCACTCATGGTGCGTGCGATCGGCCTGCGCTGGAGCCACCTGGTCAACCTGTGGCTGGGCGGTGCCGGCCTGGTCTCGCTGATGTTCATCCGCGACCCGCACTGGCTGCTGCTGTCGATGGTCGGCGTCGGCTTCGCCTGGGCGTCCATCCTCTCGCTGCCGTATGCACTGCTGTCCGACAGCGTGCCGGCGTCGAAGATGGGCGTGTACATGGGCATCTTCAATTTCTTCATCGTGATCCCGCAGCTGGTGGCGGCCAGTGCACTCGGCTTCGCCCTGCGCACGTTGCTGGGCGGCCAGCCGATGCATGTGCTGGTGCTGGGCGGCTGCAGCCTGTTCATTGCCGGCCTGTGCGTGTTGTGGGTTCCGTCCCGTCCGGAGGTGGTGTGATGCGTGCTGCGTTGTCTGTTGCTGTTTCCTTGATGCTGCTGGCCGGCCATGCGGCGGCCGCGCCGCGCCCGGACTATGTGGGCACCACCGAACCGTTCGCCAGCGATGCGGTGTACTTCGTGGTCACCGACCGCTTCGTCAACGGTGATCCGTCCAACGATCACCGTGACCAGGGCGGCGTGCACCGCACCTTCGATATTCCGGTGCCATGCCCTGACAAGGTGGACGGCAACATCGGCTATCTCGGCGGCGACTTCCGCGGCGTGCTCGACAATGCGCAGTACATCCGCAACCTCGGCTTCGGCGCGGTGTGGATCACGCCCATCGTCGACAACCCGGACGAGGCCTTTACCGGCAGCAAGCCGATCAGCTGCACCAGCACGCTGACCGACCGCGGCAAGACCGGCTACCACGGGTACTGGGGCATCAACTTCTACAAGCTCGATGAGCACCTGCCCAGCAAAGACCTGGATTTCGCCGGGCTGACCAAGGGCCTGCACGGTGCCGGCTTGAAGGTGGTGCTGGACATCGTAGGCAACCACGGTTCGCCGGCCTGGACCATGCCGACACGGCAGCCGCAGTTCGGGCAGATCTTCGACAAGGACGGAAAACTGATCGCCGACCACCAGAACCTGCCGCCGCAGGAACTGGATCCGAAGCACAACCCGCTGCACGCGTTCTACAACAGCATTGGACCGGTCGACAGCAAGGACGGCTCGATCTTCGATGGCAACCTGGCCGAGCTGTCCGACTTCAACCAGGACAATCCGGCGGTGATGGACTACCTGGTCGGTGCTTACCTGCAATGGACCGCGCAGGGAGTGGATGCGCTGCGCATCGACACCATCGGCTGGTTGCCGCACCCGTGGTGGCATGCCTTCGTCAAGCGCATCCGCGCCGAGCACCCGGGCATGTTCATGTTCGGCGAAGCGTTCGATTACGATGCCGCGCGCATTGCAGAGCACACCTGGCCGGCCAACGCCAACGTCAGCGTGCTCGACTTCCCGTTGCGCGGTGCGCTGGAGCAGGCGTTCGGCACCGCCGGCAAGGGCTTTGAAACCCTGGCCGAGTCGCTGCACCTGAGCGGTGGGCCGTATGCCAACCCGTACGAGCTGATGAGCTTCTACGACAACCACGACATGCCGCGCCTGCAGGCCAGTGACAACGGCTTCATCGATGCGCACAACTGGCTGTTCACCGCGCGCGGCATTCCGGTGGTCTATTACGGCTCGGAGACGGGCTTCATGCGTGGCCGTGCCGAGCATGCCGGCAATCGCGCTTACTTCGGCCAGCCGCGTGTGGATGCTGCGCCGAAGAGTCCGATCTTCGCGCCGCTGCAGCGTATCGCCCGGCTGCGCGCAGCCACTCCGGCGCTGCAGCGCGGCCTGCAGGTGAATGAGCGCCTGCAGGGTGATGAGGCGGTGTTCTTCCGCGTGCTGCAGCATGGCGAGGTGGCGCAGACCGCGCTGGTGCTGCTGAACAAGGGCGACAGTGCGAAGACCTTCACCGTGGCGCGGTACGTCCAGGCGGGCCGCTGGCGTGATGCGCTGGACGGCGGTTCGTTGCAGGTGGATGCTTCCCTGAAGGCCGAAGTGCCGGCGCACGGGGTGAAGGTGTACGTGCTCGATGCCGCCGTGCAGCAGCCGGCGCTGCAGGCCGAGCTGGACAAGGCGATGGCCGACCAGCGGGCGCGGGACGTGCGGCTGGGGCGGTAGTGCCGGCCGCTGGCCGGCAACCCATGAATCCATGGCACCTTCAGGTGCCGGCCAGCGGCCGGCACTACCGGGGTGACCATATCCGGCACAATAGGCCCCCCTCACGCCCCGCCGTATCGCCATGACCGACCTCGCCCCGCAGACCCCGATCGAAACCCTGCTGAAGGCGGCGATGGACGGGTCGGTGCCGATCCGCGCCTTCATGGAGGCCTTCGTCGCCTCCGAGGTGGTACTGCTGACCGGCAGCCTGGTGACCCCCGATGGCAGCGGCTTCGACCCGCTGCTGTTCGACAAGCAGGGCACCCTGCACGTGGCCGTGTTCACCGATCCGTCGCGGGTGGGCATCTACAGCCAGCAGGCCGAACACCAGATCCGCTGGCGGATGCTGGACGTGCTGCGCCGCGTGCCGGGTGGCTACGGCGTGGTGATCAACCCGGGCACTTCGCTGGGCTTCGAGATCTCGCCCAGTGGCGTCGGCGAGATCCTGAAGGACTTCGCCCAGGGTTGATTGTCATGTAGAGCCAAGCCCATGCTCGGCTGCCGTTCGCGCAATGCCGGATCAGTCGAGCACGGCTCGATACTACAGAGAGCTTCCCTTCGGGCACCGTACGTGATCCCCTTTGGACTACATCGGGATCGAGGCACTCTCCATGGAATTCAGCGAATCACCCGCCGACGCACCGGCACGATCACGCCATTCCCGCTCCGCACTGGTCTTCCTGTTCGCGGCCATCGTCGCCGCACTGGTGTCCATGCCTGTTCTGCGTGCGGTGGGCATGGTGCTGTGGCCGGTGTTCGCCATTGCCTGGCTGATCAACCTGGGGGCGGCCTGGCATCTGGGCCAGTGGGCGCGCCAGCAGGGCCGTCCGGCGTGGGCATTCGGGTTGCCGGCGGTGCTTGGCACCGTCGCCTCGATCGTGGTCTTCGTGCTGCTGGCGTTGCTGGGGCCGAAGGCCCCGGTGCGCTGAACTTTCGCGGTTGTCGTGGACGGTGTGCGGGGCAGGGCTCGGCACTACAGCAAGGCCAAGCCAAGCCCGCACGCGTCGCGCGGAGCACCGGCACATCGGCCGGCGCCCCGTTGCTTCACATCGTCACCTTGCGCCGGTTGTCATCGCTCACCCGGTCGATCAGCTTGTTGTAGGGATCGAAGCCTGCTTCGTCCGGCTTTTCATCCACCGTCACCGTGATCTTCGGCGCGGCGCTGGTGATGTGGTGGCGCTGCAGGTACAGCACCTTCTGGTCGCGCTCCTTGCCCGACGGTCCGGTGGTGAACACGCCGATCTCGACCCAGTCATCCATCTTCGCGTCGCTCTCCCTGCCCTTGCCATCGGCGTACTGCTTGGCGGCATGCAGGTCCAGGGTCACGTCGTAGCGGCCGTCAGCACGTTTGCGGGCGCTGGCGGCCATCACCCGGTTGTCGTAGAAGCTGATCTTCTCGAACAGGTCGGTGACCAGCTGCTGGCGGTCGGCCGGGGTCTCGGCGCGGATGTAGCCCAGCAGCTCGCGTGAGGTGGTGTACGGCGGCTGCTGGTAGCCCTTGTCCTGCAGGAAGCGCTTCAACGCACGGTTCAGCGCCTGCTCGCCGATTTCCTCGCGCAGGCGGTAGAACACCAGCGAACCCTTCTGGTAGTGGATGTACTGCTGGTTTTCCACGCGTTCCAGCGGCTGTTCCTCGATGGCTTCGCCACCGCGGCCGGACAGGTAGCCGTCCAGTTCGCGCTTGAGGAACTGGCGCATGTGCTGGCGGCCGTATTCCTGCTCCATCACCATCAAGGCCGAGTACTGCGACAGCGATTCGGACAGCACGGTCGCACCCTGCACGTTGGCGCCGATCACCTGGTGCGCCCACCACTGGTGCGCGATCTCGTGCGCGGTCACGTAGAACACGTAGTCCACCTTGTCCGGGTCGCGCAGGTCGGCGATGAAACCGATGGCCTCGGAATAGGGGATGGTGTTGGCGAACGACTGCGCGAAGCGGGCATAGCCCGGGAATTCGATGATGCGTACCTGGCGGTGCTGGTACGGGGTGAAGTTCGCCTCGTAATAGGCCAGCGACTTCTGCACCGCCTCGATCATCCGGTCCACGTTGTAGCCGTGCGCCGGGTCGAAGTAGACCTCGATCGGGATGTCCTTGTACTTCGCCTTGCGCACCTCCCAGCGTGCCGATAGATAGGCATAGAAGTTCAGCATCGGCCGGTCCATGGCGTAGCTGAAGCAGCGCCGGCCGTTGACCGTGGTCTCGCGCTGCAGGTAGCCCGGGGCCAGCGCCACCTGGTCCGGTGCGGTGCAGACCGTGGTGCGGAAGTCGAGCCAGTCGGCATCGTTGGCAATGTACGTGTTGGCACGCGCGGCGTCGTCCTCCAGCCTGGGCATGCGCCGCGGCTCACCCAGGCCGCGCTTGCGCCGCTCGTTGCGGTCGCTGATCTCGGCGCCCTCGTTGTAGCCGAACGAGGGCAGCACGCGGCTGTTGAAGAAGGTGCCGTTGTCCACGATGTTGCTCGGCGCCAGCCCGGCGGTGATGCCGTTGGGTTTCTGCACCACCCGGAAATGCACGCTGCGGGTTTCGCCCGGCTGCAGCGGCTTCTGCAGGCGGTAGATGCGGTAGCCGAGATCGGCATCGTGCAACGACAGCGTCTGCCCACCCAGGTCGACGTCGACCAGCTGCTTGTCATCGCCCATCGAGACATGCACGTCCTGGATCGGCGTGGCATGGGTATTGCGCACCGTCCAGTTCGCATCGATCACCATCGACTGCGATTCCGGGAACAGGTCCACGCGGTTGTCCACCGCCACGATGCGCGGCTGCGGCAGGGTGCGGTACTTCGACAGCTCGCGCTCGTAGCGGGCCTGCAGGTCCAGCTGCTGGTCGGGCGAGATGAACTCGTTGCGGATATTGGTGCTCCAGTACAGCCAGCTGCCCACGCCGGCGAAGGCCAATGCCGCAAGTCCGGCGAAGACGCCGGTCGGGCCGCGCAGGCGGCGGCCGGCCAGGGCCAGGCGCTGGCGCAGGCCCTGGCTGACACCGCGCACCCAGAGCGCCGATGCCAGGCACATCAGGGTCAGCAGGAACAGCGCCCAGTAGCCCTGGAACGCCAGCTGCCCCGGCAGGAAGTGGCCGTAGCCGTTCATGTCCGAATAGGGAGCGTTGGGCCAGCCACCGAAGGTGTACAGGTTCTGCGTGTAGTCCAGCATGCCGAGCACGCCCTGGCCGATCATCACCACGATCAGCAGCGCGTAACCGACGAACTTGTTGTTGGTGAGCACCTGCAGCACCAGTGCCAGGCCCCCCATCAGGATGTAGATCACCGAATCCAGCGCCAGGCTGCGCAGGTACAGCAGCGGCTCCAGGTGGGTGTAGCCCTTGACCAGCTGCACGCCCATCGCCGCCAGTGCACCGGCGGCCTGGAAGCAGATGATCACTGCCAGCAGTGCGGTGAACTTGGCCAGCAGCGGTACCCAGTTCGGCACCGGCATGGCATCGGTCACTTCGTTGATGCGCGCGCTGCGTTCCTTCCACACCAGCTCACCGGCGAAGAACAGCACGATGATCACCAGCAGCCAGCTGAAGGCCCCCTGCAGGCCCATGATCATCTGCGAGGTGACCGGCCAGATCGAGGTGCCGTACAGGGTCTGCCGGAACAGCGCGTTGGGCAGGAAATTGGCCAGGCCCAGCACCAGCAGCACGATGAACGGCACGCTGCGCAGGACGCCGCGCGTGTCGAAGCGCACCTGGCGCAGGAACTGTTGCCACGCGGTGGTCGCGCTGAATGCCGGTACCACGCGCGGCAACGGTTGCGGTTGGGCCGGAGGGCGGCGGCGTCGGCAACCGGCTGCGCCTGCCGGCGGCCCCAGCGACGACGGCCGCTGCCGCTGCGCTCGGTGCGGAACAGGGCGAACGTGGCGGCGAACAGCAGCGCCGTCACACCCAGCCACAGGGCACGGTTGGCCAGCAGGTAGCCCGCCAGGCCGGGAACGCCGCTGTTGTGCTCGGCGGTGGACCAGTAGCGGATGGTGCGTGACAGGGCGCGCATGCCCAAAGGCTCGCTGAGCACCGCCAGCCAGGTGTTGTCGATGTCGCGCAGCACCGCCGCGCTGGCGCCGAACAGGACCAGGTAGGCCACCAGCCCGATGTAGACCCACAGGATCGAACGCGTGACCGCTGCCAGCAGTGACAGCAGCGCGGTGGTGAACAACAGGTTGGGAATGACGATGACCGCAAAACTCCAGGCATAGCCCTGCCAGCTGATCGGCCCCATGCGCTCGGCGTCCACCCAGGGCATGAACGGTGCCAGCCAGAGCCCGAAAGCGACCAGCAGGTAGAACAGCAGGCCGGTAGCCAGGGCGGCGGCGATGCGGCCGGCCAGGTAATCGCGGCGTTTCACCGGGCTGGCGAAGATCAGCTCGGCGGTGCCCAGTTCGAAGTCACGCAGCAGCGCATTGCTGACGAACAGGGCGGTGACCAGCATGCCGAGCAGGGTGAAGATGCCCAGCATCTGCGCGATCACGGTGGGCGCGTTGCTGTGCACGTTGCCGCTGCCACCACCGATCTGTACGGCGTCGCTGGACGCAGCGGCGAAGGCGAGCAGGGCGAACAGCCCGGCCAGCAGCCACAGCAGCGGGGAACGCAGCTGCTCGCGCAGCTCGAAACGGAAGAAATCGAGGATCATGGCGTGCTCCGCTCAGGCTGCTGCGCGAGCACGGGCCTGCAGGCGCAGGCGCTGGAAGTACACGTCTTCGAGGTCGGGAGCCACGGCCGCAAAGCCGTCGCCGGGGTCGTTGGCGCTGTGCACATGGATCACCGGGCGGCCACCGACCAGACGGGTCGACAGCACCACGTAGCGCGCTTCATGGTCGGCCAGCTCCGAAGGATCGACCTGCTTGCGCCAGACCTGGTGCTGCAGGGCGTTGATCGCTTCGCTGGGGCGGCCGGTCAGCAGCACCTGGCCCTTGTTCATGATCGCCATCGTCGGGCACAGGTCGGTCACGTCCTCGACGATGTGGGTGGACAGGATCACCGCTACGTTCTCGCCGATCGCCGCCAGCAGGTTGAGGAAGCGGTTGCGTTCCTCCGGGTCGAGGCCGGCGGTGGGTTCGTCGACGATCACCAGCCTTGGGTCGCCCAGCAGCGCCTGGGCAATGCCGAAGCGCTGGCGCATGCCGCCGGAGTAGGTGCCCAGCTTGCGCTTGCGGGCATCCCACAGGTTCACCTGCTGCAGCAGCCCATCGACCACCTCGCGGCGCTGCGCGCGTTGGGTCAGGCCCTTGAGCACTGCGAAATGCTCCAGCAGGTCCAGCGCGCTGACTTTCGGGTACACGCCGAAATCCTGCGGCAGGTAGCCCAGCCGACGGCGCACGGCGTCCTTGTCGCGCAGCACGTCGATCGGCGCCTCGCCCGGAACGCTGAGCGTCACCGTGCCGCTGTCGGCCTCCTGCAGGGTGGACAGCGTGCGCATCAGCGAGGACTTGCCGGCGCCGTTCGGGCCGAGCAGGCCGAACATGCCCCGCGGGATGTCCAGGGTGACGTTGTTGAGGGCATGCACGCCGTTGGCGTACGTCTTGGACAGCGAATCGATCTTCAGCATGCGACGTACACCTTTCCCTGGGCAATGTCTGCGCGTTATCCGCGCAACCGCCTCCGTGCGCATCCGCCGTTGGTCATGGGGGGAGAATCCCGCCGTCGTGCGTTGGCCAGCGCGCCGGCCCAGCGGCGCCTTACCCGCGCAGGGATGATTCGCGCACCACCAGCTTCACCGGGATGCTCTGGCTGTCCACCGGCTGCCGGCCGATCAGCGCCAGCAGGCGTTCCACCAGCAGCTGGCCGGCCTGCTTGGTGTCCTGCTGCACCGTGGTCAGCGCGGGGGATACCGAAGCGGCCAGCGGGATGTCGTCGAAGCCGGTCACCGCCACGTCCTGCGGCACCCGCAGCCCGGCCTCGCGCAGGGCGCGCATCGCACCGATGGCGATCAGGTCGCTGGCCGCGCAGATCGCATCGATCGGCTCGCCGCGCGCCAACAGGGCCTGGCAGGCTTCCTGGCCGGAGGCTTCAGTGGTGATCGCATCGTGCTGCAGCGCCGGTTCGGCGGCCAGGCCGTGGTCCTGCAGGGCCGCGACGTGGCCGCGGTAGCGCTCCTGGAATTCGGGGTAGTGGCTGGAGGCATGGCCGAGGAAGGCGATGCGGCGGCAGCCCTGCTGCAGCAGGTGGGTGGTGATGTCATGCCCGCCCTGGAAGTTGTCGCTGCCGATCGAGACACCGGGCTGGCCGGGCAGGGCGGCGCCCCAGCGCACGAAGTGCGTGCCCTGTTCGACCAGCCGCTGCAGGCGGTCGCGCGATTCGTGATAGTCGCCGTAGCCGAGCAGGATGATGCCGTCGGCCTTGTTGCTGTCCTCGTAATCGGCCTGCCAGTCGGTGGACAGCTGCTGGAACGAGACCAGCAGGTCCTGCCCGTGCAGGGCGCAGGCGCGGGTGATCGAGCCCAGCATCGAATGGAAGAACGGGTTGATCAGCGAGTCGTCGTTGGTCGGGTCCTCGAAGAACAGCAGGGCCAGCGTGCCGGCATTGCGCAGGCGCAGGCTGGAGGCATTCTTGTCGACCTTGTAGTTCAGCTCGCGGGCGATGCGCAGGATGCGCTCGCGGGTCTCGGCGTTGACCATCGGGCTGCCACGCAGGGCCCGCGACACGGTCGGCTGGGAGACCCCGGCCAGGTGGGCGATGTCCAGGGAGGTGGCTTTGCCTTTGATGGTCATGGGCGGGCGGAGCGGGCATGTGGGAGGTGCCCGGGCATGATGCCATGCGCAGACGCGAATGCCCCTCCGGGCGTCGGCCTGGGCGCAGGTAAGTTATTGCCGGACAAGGAAATCAGCCTGATCCTTCGGTGCGGTCGGGGTCTCCTGACCGGGCGGAAGGCGGCGGCAATGGTAAGATGCGTCGTTCTCGCATTCCCCCAAATTTCACCAGGGGCGGCTCAGCGTACTGCACCCCGCCCGGGGCTGTGCTATCACTGGCGGTCTGCCCCTGGACAACGGACGAAGGTACCTATGGCGCGCGGCATCAACAAAGTCATCCTGGTCGGCAATCTCGGCAACGACCCGGACGTGAAGTACACCCAGGGCGGCATGGCGATCACCCGCATCAGCCTGGCCACCACCAGCGTCCGCAAGGACAAGGATGGCAACCAGCAGGAGCGCACCGAATGGCACCGCGTGGTGTTCTTCGGCAAGCTCGGCGAGATCGCCGGCGAGTACCTGCGCAAGGGCAGCTCGGTCTACGTCGAAGGCAGCCTGCGCTACGACAAGTACACCGGCCAGGACGGCGTGGAGAAGTACTCCACCGACATCATCGCCGATGAAATGCAGATGCTGGGCGGCCGCGGTGAAGGCGGTGGCGGTGGTGGTGGCAACTACGGCGGCGATCGTCCGCAGCGCCAGCAGGCGCCGCGCCAGGAGTATGGCGGTGGCGGCGGTGGCCAGCGTGGCGGCCAGGGCGGTGGCTATGGCAACCAGGGCGGCAACCAGGGCGGGGGTTACGGCAACCAGGGCGGCAACCAGCGCCCGCAGCCGCAGCAGGCGCCGCCGATGGACGACTTCGCTGACGACGATATTCCGTTCTAAGCGTACCTTCCGTTTATCCCGACAAGGGCTCCTGGCACGCGTGCCCGGGGCCCTTCTCGTTACAGGCGACGTGGCAGGATCCCATTGCCCGGCGGCAGGATGCGGACGTTCGTCGACCTCGTCACCGATTGCCGAACATTCCCTGGTCCAGCAGGCAGTCAATGAACGCGCCCAGCAGGGCGGGGCGATGCCGCCTGTTCGGGTAGTAGAGAAAAAGCCCGGGCCGCGAGACCGACCAATCCGCCAGTACCCGCACCAGCAGTCCCTGTGCCAACAGTTCGCCCACACCATCCTGTTCGAAGTGATAGGCGATTCCAAGGCCGGCCAGGGCCGACGCAATCCCGATGTCAGCGTGATTGGTGACGACAGGACCGTCCACGGCGACCTCGAGGTGGCGACCTCGCTTCTTGAACTCCCATCGGTACTGCCTGCCATCGCTCTGCAGCCGCCAGTTGATGCAGGCGTGATCCTGCAGTTCCGCGGGAGTTCGCGGTGTTCCGCGGCGTGCCAGGTAATCCGGTGACGCCACGGCCACCATGTTCAGGTCCGGGGTGAGGCGGATGGCCACCATGTCCTTCTCGAGCTGACCACCCACGCGGATGCCCGCATCAAACCGGCCACTGACGATGTCGCTGAGCGCGTCGTCGACCACGATGTCGACAACGACATCAGGGTAGGCCTGGTGGAAGCGGGCAAGCCGCGGGGCAATCAGTGTTCTCGCGGCGATGCCCGGCGTATTGATTCGCAGGGTCCCGTTGATCCGTCCGCTGGCTTCGCTGGTTTCAGCGACCGCGACGGCCAACTCCTGGAACAGCGGCGCGATGCGCGCGTACAGTCGCCCGCCGCTTGCCGAGGGCGCCACGCTTCGTGTCGTGCGATTGAGAAGGCGGGTGCCGAGACGGCCTTCCAGTTGGCGGATGGTCTGGCTCAGGGCCGAGGGCGATACCCCCAGATGTTCCGCCGCCCGCGCGAAGCTCTGACGTTCCACTACCGCCACGAAGGCCTTCAGTTCAGCGAACTCGGATCCGCGCATTATGTGAGATTCTTGACATAACCCATTCGGATTATAGGGCATTCACTTAACCGACCAGCGTGCACATCCTGAGCGCCTGACCACTGCAGGAGCCAGGAATGAATGCGTTGACCCTCCCAGAACCCATTGCCGCGTACTTCGCGGCCGAACATGACCCTGAACTGCTGGCGCGTTGTTCTGCCGCCCAGGCTGTGCTGAAGGACGACGGGCACACCCTCGTCGGCGTCGACGCCATCAAAGCCTTCCTGGCCGAGGCATCGGCCAAATACAGCGCCACCAGCGTGCCGAGCGCCATCGAACGGCAGGAGAAACACCACGTTGTCCGTGCCATCGTGAGCGGTAACTTCCCCGGCAGTCCGATTCTGCTGAGCTACCGTTTCGAACTGGAACGGGGCCTGATCGCATCGCTGGAGATCACGGCATGAGCTTCGATCTTCAACTCGGTGGCCTGCGGGCCGTGGTGACCGGCGGCACGGCCGGTGTGGGGGCGGCCGTGGTCAGGACCCTCGCCGAGGCCGGGGCCAGGGTAATGACGTCGGCGCGCAGCCTGCCGGCACGCCCGGTGGAAGGAGTCGCCTACGTAGCCGCCGATCTGTCGACGGCCGAGGGCACCGGCATTTTCGCCCACGCCGTGCTGCAGGCATGGGGCGGCGCAGACATCCTGGTCAATGTGCTGGGGGGATCAAAGACACCTGCCGGTGGCTTCGCAGCGATCAGTGATGCGCACTGGCTTGCCGAGCTGAACCTGAATCTGATGCCGGCGGTCCGCCTGGATCGTGCCTTGCTGCCATCCATGCTCGCGCAGAGCGCTGGCGTGATCATCCACGTCAGTTCGATCCAGCGCATGCTGCCTCTGCCGGAGTCCACCACCGCCTACGCCGCCGCCAAAGCGGCACTCACGACCTACAGCAAGTCGCTTTCACGAGAGGTCACCCCCAAGGGCGTGCGGGTGCTGAGCGTAGCGCCGGGCTGGATCGAGACAGAAGCATCCAGGGAATTTGCAGAACGGATCGCTGCGGAAGCGGGAACCGACTATGAAGGAGGCAAGAAGGTGGTCATGGACTGGCTCGGCGGGATCCCGGTGGGACGGCCCGCGGCACCGCAGGAGGTGGCCGATCTGATTGTGTTCCTGGCGTCTCCCCGGTCGGCGTCGATTGCCGGAACGGAGTATCGGATCGACGGCGGCACGGTTTCGACCCTGTAGCCAACAGGCGTCGTCCTGCTCCTACCGCCAGAAGGAAAGCCCCGCTCACGCGGGGCTTTTGTTTTCCAGGTCGGTTGCGGAGTTGTGCCTCGCAGCATTGATTTTCGTGCACTGCGACTTGCAAACACACAAATTCCTCCCCTATGGTGCAATCGATTGCATTGCAGTGAATCCTCAGTGTTTGATGTCGGTTGGGAGGCCGGCAGGTGGATGTCCATCCATTCGATCAGACCGGCTCTGGCGACGGGCCTCACGCGGCGTGATGCGTTGCGCATGGCGGTTGCTGGAGGCGTAGCCCTGGGTACTGCGGGAGCGTTGCCTGCATTCGCCGCCACCGCAGCGCTCAAGGGCAACCTGAAGCACTCCGTCGCACGCTGGACCTTCCCGCAGCTGTCGGTCGCCCAGCTCTGCACGACGGTGAAGGACATCGGCTTCGCCGCCATCGACCTGGTCGGCCCGGAAGACTGGCCCACGCTGAAGGCGAACGGCGTCTACAGCTCGATGTGCAATGGCGCGGAGCTGGGCCTGACCAAGGGCTTTGCCGGCCGCGAATTCCACGACCCGCTGGTGGAGCGCTACACGCGGCACATCGACCTGGTCGCCGATGCCGGTTACCGCAACCTCATCTGCTTCTCCGGCAATCGCAACGGCATGGACCCGCAGGACGGCATGGCCAATGCCGAGGCGGGCCTCAAGCGCATCCTCGGGCATGCCGAGAAGCGCGGCGTGGTGCTGGTGATGGAGCTGCTGAACTCCAGGGTCGATCACCACGACTACCTGTGCGATCACTCGGCCTGGGGCGTGGAGCTGTGCCAGCGGCTCGGCTCGGACAACTTCGGCCTGCTCTACGACATCTACCACATGCAGATCATGGAGGGCGACATCATCGCCACCATCGGCAAGCATCACGCCTGCTTCAAGCATTACCACACTGCAGGCGTGCCGGGCCGGAACGAGATTGGAGACCAGCAGGAGCTCCACTATCCGGCCATCTGTCGCGCGATCCGCGACACCGGTTTCAAGGGGTATCTGGCGCAGGAATTCACGCCTGCAGCGCCCGATCCCGTTGCCTCATTGCGCGAGGCGATCCGCCTCTGCGACGTCTGAAACGATATCCACCCAGGTGAGAGACCATGGCAGATAATCACTACGACGCCATTGTTGTTGGCTCGGGAATCAGTGGCGGTTGGGCAGCGAAGGAGCTGACCGAGAAGGGCCTGAAGGTCCTGATGCTGGAACGCGGGCGCAACATCGAGCACGTCAAGGACTACGTCAATGCGATGAAGGAAGCGTGGGACTTCCCGCATCGCAACCGGCCGACGCAGGCGATGAAGGCCGCCTTCCCGGTGCTGATGCGCGACTACGGCCTGGCCGAGAACCTGGAAGGAATGTGGGCCAACGAGCAGGACTCACCCTACATCGAAACCAAGCGCTTCGACTGGTTCCGTGGCTACCACGTGGGCGGGCGCTCGCTGATGTGGGGCCGGCAGAGCTATCGGTTTTCCGACCTGGACTTCGAAGCGAACCTCAAGGATGGCATCGCCACCGACTGGCCGATCCGCTATGCCGACATCGCGCCGTGGTACGACCATGTAGAGAGGTTCGCCGGCATCGCCGGCACGCGCGAAGGACTGGACGTGCTGCCGGACGGCGAGTTCCTGCCGCCGATCCCGTTGAACATCGTCGAGAAGGACGTGGCCGCGCGGATCAAGAAGGCCTTCGGCGGAACGCGGCACATGATCCACTCGCGCACCGCCAACATCACCCAGCCGATGCCCGAGCAGGGGCGCGTGAACTGCCAGTACCGCAACAAGTGCATCCTGGGCTGTCCCTTCGGTGCCTATTTCTCGACCCAGGCGGCGACGCTGCCAGCGGCGATGAAGACCGGCAACCTGACCTTGCGGCCGTTCTCGATCGTCAAGGAAGTGCTCTACGACAAGGATCGCAAGCGTGCGCGCGGCGTGGAGGTGATCGATGCCGAGACCGGGCAGACCTACCAGTACACCGCCAAGGTCATCTTCCTCAATGCATCGTCGTTCAATTCGACCTGGCTGCTGATGAACTCGGCGACCGATGTGTGGGAGGGGGGACTGGGTTCTTCGTCGGGCGAGCTGGGGCACAACGTGATGGACCATCATTTCGGTGCGGGCGCCTCGGGCCGGGTCGAGGGCTACGAAGACAAGTACTACTTCGGCCGCCGTCCGTGCGGTTTCTACATTCCGCGCTTCCGCAACGTCGCGGCCGACAAGCGCGGCTACCTGCGCGGGTTCGGTTACCAGGGCGGTGCCAGCCGCACCGGCTGGTCGCGCGAGATCGCCGAGCTCAACATCGGTGCCGACCTGAAGGAGGCGCTGACCGTACCGGGCGACTGGCGCATCGGCATGACCGGGTTCGGTGAAATGCTGCCGCACCACGACAATACGATCCGCCTGGACCACGACCGCAAGGACAAATGGGGGCTGCCGGTGCTGGCGATGGACGTGTCCATGCGCGCCAACGAACTGGCGATGCGCAAGGACATGGCCGCCGATGCTGCCGAGATGCTGGAGGCGGCTGGCGTCAAGGACGTGAAGATGCACGACCACGACTATGCCCCGGGCAAGGGCATCCACGAGATGGGGACCGCACGCATGGGACGTGACCGGAAGAGCTCGGTATTGAACGCGCACAACCAGGTCTGGGATGCGCCCAACGTCTATGTGACCGACGGTGCCTGCATGACCTCCAGCGCCTGCGTGAATCCTTCGCTGACCTATATGGCGCTGACCGCGCGCGCGGCCGACCACGCGGTACGCGAACTGAAAGCGGGGAACCTCTGATGGATCGCCGCGAACTGTTGAAGATGATCGTTGCCGCCACCGGCGCGGCCATGGTCGGCCTGCCTGCGCTCGCGCAGGGAAACGCCGCTGCGGCACCGGTGAAGGCCCTGTTCTCCGATGCCGACATCGGCACGCTGGACGAGATCGCCGAGACCATCCTGCCGCGGACCCGGACGCCAGGGGCGAAGGATGCCGGCGCTGGCCTGTTCATGGCGACCTTCGTCAGCGATTGCTACACCGCCCGGCAGCAGGCAACGTTCCGGGCAGGCCTGGTCGATATCGACAAGCGCGCCGGCGGCCGGTTTGTGGCGCTTGCGCCGGAAGCCCGCACCCAGTTGCTGCGAACGCTGGACGCCGAAGCCAAGGCGCGCTCTGCCGACGTGACCGAGACCGGTACGCCTGAAGAGGGCGAGGCGATGCCGCATTACTTCACGATGATCAAGCAGCTGGCCATCTTCGGCTTCTTCACCTCCAAGGTCGGGGCGACCGGCGTGCTGCAGTACGTCGCGGTGCCCGGCCGCTACGACGGCGACCTCGCCTATGTCCCCGGTACGCCCGCGTGGGGGACCAGCTGATGGACACCACCCTGATGATCCGCCCTGCGTTGATCACTGTTGGCCTGCTGGCCGCTGCATCTGCATTCGCGCAGGACAGTGCCGACGCTGCGCGCGACCCGAAGAAGACCGAAGTGTGGACCCCCGTGCCCGCTGTCGTGGCCACGCCGCCAGGCAAGGCCCCCTCCGACGCGATCGTGCTGTTCGATGGCAAGGATGTCTCCGCGTGGGAATCGGAGCAGGGCGGACGCGTGCCCTGGAAGGTTGCCGGGGGCGCCATGACCGTCGTTCCGGGCAGCAAGGGCATCCGCACCCGGCAACGCTTCTGCGATGTCCAGCTGCATGTGGAGTGGCGCACGCCCACTGACACGAAGGGCTTCGACGGCCAGAACCGGGGCAACAGCGGGATCTTCCTGCAGGAACTGTATGAACTGCAGGTGCTCGACAGCTACAACAACCCGACCTATGCCAATGGCCAGGCGGGCTCCATCTACAAGCAGGCCATGCCGCGGGTGAATGCCTCGCGCGCGCCGGGCCAGTGGCAGGCCTACGACATCATCTGGAAGGCACCGCGCTTCTCGGTGGGCGGTGGGCTTGTGTCGCCCGCGCGCATCACGGTGCTGCACAACGGCGTGCTGGTGCAGGATGACACCGTGCTGGCAGGCAAGACCGAGTACATCGGGGCGCCCTCGTATTCGCCCCATGCGTGTGCGCCGCTCTATCTGCAGGAGCATGACTCCAGGATCAGTTACCGCAACATCTGGGTGCGCGAGCTGTAGCCGCACACGGCCGGCGTGGTCGCCGGCCGCTTACTTCGCCAGGTAGCTGGCGATATCGTCGATCTCCTGCTGTGACAGCTGGGAGAAGGGCGGCATCAGGCCGCCGCCCTTGCTGATCTTTTCCTTGATCTGTGCAGGTGCCATGCGCTTGCCGATGTCGGTGAGTGCCGGGAACGCGCCCGGCATGCCCGCGCGATCGGCGCCGTGGCAGGCCACGCAGTTCGCGGTGTAGAGCTTTGCTCCCGCAGCCGGGTCGCCCTTGCACCAGGCGGCTGTCGCAACACTCATGCCGCTCAGGGCCACCGCCATTGCCAGGATCATTTTCATGTGGGGCTCCTTGATGCGTCAGCGCCGCGCACGGGCAGGCGTATTGGTGGTCAGGTGTTCACGCAGATAGTCGGCGCCGGCCTGGACGACCTTGGCCGGCTCGCGTGGCTGGTCGTGTTCGATGATGTACCAATGCACGCCGGCGACCGCCGCGGCAGGCAGGATCGCGTTCCAGTCCAGTACGCCCTGGCCGACCGCAGCGAATCCGCCCTCGTCTTCGGCCTGGCCCTTGGGCGCATTGTCCTTGGCGTGTACCGCGAATACGTGGCCGCGGAACTTCCCCAGCATCACCGCCGGGTCCAGGCCCGCACGCGCAACCCAGGCCAGGTCCAGCTCGGTCTGCAGGTCGGGGCCGGCGGCGGCGAACAGCAGTTCCAGCCCGGTCCTGCCATCGAAGTCGACCAGCTCGAAGTCGTGGTTGTGATAGGCCAGGCGCATGCCCTTGCCGCGCACCTGTTTCGCGATCCGGCCCAGTTCCTGTCCCAGGGCAGTCCAGCCGGCGGCATCGCTCGGGCGTTCCCTCCTGTCCAGGTACGGCACCACCAGCGTAGTGTTGCCGATCGACCGGTTGAAGGTCACCACCCCATCCAGGTTGCTGCGCAGCTCGGCCAGCGGCACATGCGATGAAATGGCCTTGATCGAATACCGGTCCAGCAGCTGCTTCAGTTCCGCGGCACTGACGTTCTGCGTGCCGACGGTTTCCACCGCGTGCACACCGGCATCGTGGACGATCTTCAACTGTTGCTCGAGCGAGCCGGCATCGCGCAGGGTGTACATCTGCACCGCGATCGGCTTCTGCGCGCTGGCGGCTTCGACTGCGAAGGCGGGCAGCGCCGCGAGCAGCAGGACGAGGCTTGCACTTCGACGGACAAGGGCTTTCATCAACAGATCCTCCCGGGATTCAACCGATGGTGGTCCAGGCGCGTGACCTGGCCGATGCAATGACACGATCAACGATCCGCGCCGAACGCATGCCGTCCTCGAAGGTGGGCAGGCCGTCCGGTTGCTCGCCGTCGATGGCGCGATAGGTGTCGGCGACAAACGCCTCGAAGCACTGGGCGTAGCCCTGCGCGTGCCCGGCCGGCAGCACCGACAGCCGGCGCTGTTCGGCAGTGCCCGCGCCGGGCCCGCGCACGAAGATTTCCTCGCGCTGGTCGGGCAGGCCGATCCACAGCCGCTCGGCGTCCTCCTGGTCGAAGGCGATGCTGGCGTTGGCGCCGTCGATCTCGAACCAGAGGCGGTTGCGGCGTCCGGCCGAAACCTGGCTCACCGTCAACGACGCCAGCGTACCGGCGCCGGTCCTGAACATCGCCGTTGCCACGTCCTCGCTCGCGACCGCCTGCGTCGCGCCGTTCGCTGCCGGTGTGCTGAAGCTCTGGCCGGTGACGGCGCTGCGTTCGGCGATCACCGTGGCAAACGCCGCGTTCACTTCGGTGAAGCGCTCGCCACTGACCCATTCGACCAGGTCGCACCAGTGCGAACCAATGTCGGCGAACACGCGCGAGGTGCCGCCCAGCGCCGGGTCCACGCGCCAGTTGTTGCTGGCCGGGTCCAGCAGCCAATCCTGCAGGTAACTGCCATGGATCAGGTGCAGCGGCCCCAGGTCACCCTGGGCGATGCGTGCACGCGCCTCGCGCACCACCGGGTGGTAGCGGTAGACGAAGGGGACGGTGGCAACCAATCCGGTCGAGGCGGCCAGTACCGCCAGCGCCTGCGCATCGTCCAGCGTCGTCGCCAGCGGCTTCTCGCAGATCACGTGCTTGCCGGCTTCCAGCGCAGCCTGTGCCATGGCGCGGTGCAGATGGTTGGGCGTGCAAACGTGCACCACCTGTACCTGCGGATCGGCGATCACCGCCTCGATATCCCGGTAGGCGCGCGGGACATTCCAGGAGTGCGCTGCCTCATGCGCGCGCTGCGGTGACGAGGCGGCCACGCCGCGTACCTCGGCGCCGGCGAGCAAGGCCGCGCGGCGGTGCACGGCGCCGATCATGCCGGTGCCGACGATGGCGATTCCAAGCTTGGGCATCGACGGGGATCCTCAGGGTGTGGAGGGCGCGGCCGCAGCCGCCGGCCGGTCGCGGAACAGCAGCAGGAAGGCGACCAGCACCACCAGCGCAACAGCGGCCGGGAACAGCCAGATCTGCTGCCAGTCGGGACCGGCCTCGGTGGTGAAGTGCTCCACCACCGCGCCGGACAGGAAGGTGCCGATCAACATGCCCACGCCATAGGTGGCCAGGGTGATGAACCCCTGTGCGCTGCTGCGCGCGGCAGGGCCGGCATGTGCATCGGTGTAGATCTGGCCGGTGACGAAGAAGAAGTCGTAGCAGATGCCGTGCAGCACGATGCCGATCACCAGCAGCGGGAAACCGCCACCTGCATCGCCGAAGGCGAACAGCGCGTAGCGCACCACCCAGGCGGCCATGCCGACCGCCAGCATGGTTTTCACCCCCAGCCGAACGAACAGGAACGGCATGGCCAGCATCAGCAGCACTTCGGAAACCTGGCCCAGCGACTGCAGGCCCGCCGCGCCGCGCACGCCGAGGTCGTTGAGATAGGGATTGGTGAAGTTGTAGTAGAACGACAGCGGGATGCAGATGGCGATGGAGGCCAGGAAGAACACCAGGTAGGCGCGCGACTTCAGCAGCCGCAGCGAATCCAGCCCCAGGATCTGCCCCAGCCCGGCATCGCGCTGCTGCGCCAGTGGCGGTGTGTGCGGCAGGGTGAACGCATACAGCCCGAGCACCAGCGACGCCGCCGCCGCCATCCGGAACGTCAGCTCAAGCCGATGCGCCTGTTCCCAGCCCAGCCAGCCGATCAGCACGCCCGCCACGATCCAGCCGATGCTGCCGGCCACGCGGACCAGCGGGAACTGCTTCCCGGGTGATTGCATGTGCCGCATGGCCACGCTGTTGGCCAGTGCCAGGGTCGGCATGAACAGCAACATGTAGCCCATGACGCACGCAGAGAACATGCTGAAGCTGGTTGCCGTGGACGCCAGCCACATCAGCGCGGCACCGGCCAGATGCAGTACCGCAAGAATGCGCTGCGCCGCGAAGTAGCGATCCGCGATCAGCCCGACCAGGAACGGCGCCACGATGGCGCCGATCGACTGGCTGAGGAACGCGGTCGCCACCTGGCTCGCGCTGGCCTGCAGCGGGCCCTGCACCAGGTAGGTGCCCAGGGTGACGAACCACGCCCCCCAGATGAAGAACTGCAGAAACATCATCGCGCCCAGGCGCGACATGGCGTGCGTCATGGCTTGCCCTCCCGGGGCGGTCTTGGCTCAGATTCCCAGCATGCGGTGCAGTGATGCGGCGTCGGTGCCACTGTCGGCGAAGTCATCGAAGGCGCGTTCGGTCACGCGGATGAGGTGGTCGCGGATGAAGGCGGCACCCTCGCGCGCGCCGTCTTCCGGGTGCTTCAGGCAGCACTCCCATTCCAGTACCGCCCAGCCGGGGAAGTCGTACTGCGCGAACTTCGAGAAGATCGCCTTGAAGTCGATCTGGCCGTCACCGGGTGAACGGAACCGGCCCGGACGGTCGATCCAGTCCTGATAGCCGCCGTACACGCCGCTGCTTGCGCTGGGGCGATGTTCCGCGTCCTTGACGTGGAAGATGCCGATGCGCGCGTGGTAGCGGTCGATGAAACCGAGGTAATCCATCTGCTGCAGCAGCAGGTGGCTGGGGTCGTACAGGATCTTCGCGCGGGGATGGTGGTCGACCTCATCGAGGAAGCGCTCGAAGGTCGCACCATCGTGCAGGTCCTCGCCCGGGTGGATCTCGAAGCACAGGTCAACGCCGCAGGCATCGAACGCATCCAGGATCGGGCGCCAGCGACGGCCGAGTTCGGCGAAGGCTTCTTCCACCAGTCCCGGCGGGCGCTGCGGCCAGGGGTAGAAGTAGGGCCAGGCCAATGCACCGGAGAACGTGGCATGCGCGGTCAGCCCCAGGCGCTGGCTGGCCTGCGCCGCCAGCCGCAGCTGCTCCACCGCCCAGGCCTGGCGGGCGGCCGGGTTGCCGCGCTTGTCCGGTGGCGCGAATCCGTCGAACAGGCTGTCGTAGGCAGGATGGACGGCAACCAACTGCCCCTGCAGGTGGGTCGACAGTTCGGTGATCTGCAGGCCGTGCCCGGCCAGCATGCCGGCAATGTCGTCGCAGTACGCCTGGCTGCGCGCCGCCTCCGCCAGGTCGAACAGGTGGGGCGCGGAGGTGGGGACTTGTACGCCAGAATAGCCCAGACCCGCGGCCCATCCGGCCAGCGTGTCCAGCCGATCAAAAGGAGCTGTGTCGCCGATGAACTGCGCCAGGAACAGCGCTGGACCCTTGAGCGTCTTCAACGTGATTCGCCCTCGATGCAATCGATTGCATTATCCTAGCAGGGGCTTACGCAGGACCTGTTGTGCAGTGCACAGCGGGCAGGAGGACTAACGCCATGGCCACCATCTACGACATCGCAAAACACGTCGGCGTGTCCGCCGGTACGGTGTCGCGCGCGCTTTCCCGGCCGGACAAAGTGCTGCCGGCCACCCGCGCGCGCATCGAGCAGGCCGCCGCCGCACTGGGCTATGTGCCCAACACGGTGGCGCGCACGCTCAAGACCCAGCGCAGCGGCAAGATCCTGGTCACCGTCCCGGACATCGCCAATCCGTTCTTCGCGCAGATCCTGCAGGGGGCGGAGGAGGCCGCGCAGGCGGTGGGCTATGCGGTCCTGCTGGGCGATACCCAGCATCAACCCGATCGTGAGGAGCGCTACGCGCAGATGCTCCGGCGCAACGAGGCCGACGGCATGATCGTGCTGGGCCATCGCCTGCCACCGACCGCGCGCGAGATCGTCGAGCAGCGCGGCGCCGCCGCACCGGTGGTCAACGGCTGCGAGTTCGACCCCGCGCTGGGCATCCCCAGCGTCCACATCGACAACGCCGCCGCCGCACGCGCGGTGATGGAGCATCTGTACGGGCTGGGACACGAACGGATTGCGGTGGTCGGGGGGCCGCCTGACAATCCCCTGCACCAGCAACGGCTGGAAGGGGTCCGCGCGGCCGGCAAGGCGCGTGGCCGCCTGCGCCAGCTGAGCATCGTGCCGGGTGACTTTTCCGTGGAATCCGGCCATGCAGCGGCGATGGCGCTGCTGGATGGCACGGCCGCGCCGACCGCGGTGTTCTGCTTCAGTGACCAGATGGCACTGGGTACCCTGGCCGCTTGCCGGGACCTGGGCATCCGCGTGCCGGACGAGCTGTCCGTGGTCGGCTTCGATGATCTGGCGTCCTCCCGCTACCTCACGCCCCCGCTGACGACCATCCGGCAGCCGATGCGGGAGATTGGCGAGCGTGCGGTCAACCTGCTGCTCGCCATCATCGAGCACGTCGATGTGCCGCTTCAGCAGACGCTGGAGTTCAGCTTCAAGCTGCGTGGCTCGACGGCTGCGCCCCGCCCCGGGTAACCACGGGGAGCGGGAGGGGCAGCGGCAGCGGCCCGCGCGATATCGCGCAACCTTGATCCCGAATTGACGCAAAGCTGTCAGACTCATCGCAGGCAGCCCGGCAAGGGCCGTAGCACCAGGTGCGATCGCGCAAGGGGGTCGGCAATGCCATTCTTCACCGATTCGGCGGAAGGCGCGGTCGAAGGCATTGGCGCGGCACGTCGCATCGGCTGGATGCGTTTCGTCGGCAATGGGCTGGGGGCGATCCCCATCGCTTCGATCATGCTTGAACGCCATGACGGCGGGCTGGCCTGGGTCCTGCTGCTGCTCAACGCGCTGGCGTGGCCGGCACTGGCACTGCGGCTGACCCAGCGCTCCCCCCAGCCGGCGGTCGTCCAGTTCCGTTGCATGGTGGCCGACTCCTTCTTCGGCGGTGGCTGGATCGCCTTCATGGCGTTGAGCGCGGTGCCCAGCGCACTGTTCGCCGCACTGCTGGTGGCCGACAAGATCGCTGCCGGTGGCGTGCGCCTGGCGATGCGCGCCACCCTGGCCCTGCTGCTGGGTTTCGCTCTCGCCTGGTGGCTGCTCGGCTTCCCTTTCCAGCCGGTCACCTCGCAGCGCACGATCGTGCTGAGTGTCCCGTTCCTGTTCGTGTATGGCATCGGCCTCAGCATTCTCAGCTGGCAGCTGGCGCGCCGGGTCAAATCGCAGAACCGTCAGCTGCAGCGGCTCAGCCGGATGGACCCGCTGGTCGAGCTGGCCAACCGTGGCTTCCTGATCCTGCGTGCGCAGCAGGCGCTGGACCGGGCACAGGGCCAGGGCGGTTTTGCCTGCCTGCTGATGCTCGATGTGGATGATTTCAAGCGCATCAATGACTCGCATGGCCACCGCGCCGGTGACGAGGTACTGCGGCATATCGCGGCGACATTGCGCACCTTTGCCCGGCCCGGTGATACGCCCGCGCGGCTGGGGGGCGATGAGTTCGTGGTGCTGCTGCGCGACTGCGCGCCCGTCGATGCGATGCACGTGGCCGAGCGGGTGCGCCTGCACCTGCTGGAGGCCGCGCAGCAGGCCACGCCGGGCGTGGAGTTCAGCGTCAGTATCGGCATTGCCGCCACACCGCGTGGCGGCAGTGTCGAGGACTGGTTGGCACTGGCCGACCGCGCGCTGTACCACGCCAAGCGGCAGGGCAAGAACACGGCCAGCTACGGCGAGTGAGTGCGGCACCGCCGCCGCCGAACGAGGGTGAAATGCCGGTTCATCCTGCACGCGGAATCGGCATGCCAATCCTCTACCATGGGCCACCCCGCCCGGACGCGCTCCCATGCAAGACGCTCTCGTCGCCCAGCCCAAACCCCCCATTCCAAGGATCGCGGCGTGGCTGATGATGCTGCTGGGCATGTGGCTGGCGCTGAAGCTGGGCCTGGTGGTGACCCTGCTGTCCGGCCTGCTGGTGTTCCAGCTGACGCACGTGCTGGCCTCCACCGTGGAGGGCAAGCTGCCGCCGGGGCGGGCACGGGCGATCGCAGTGATCGTGCTGTCGGCGATCATCATCAGCGGGCTGGTACTGGCCGGCATCGGCGTGGCCTCGTTCTTCCGCAACGAGACCGGCGGCCCGGACGCATTGCTGGCGCGCCTGATGGAGATCCTCAACACTTCGCGGCACCAGGTGCCGGCGCTGCTGCAACCCTACATTCCCGAAGACATGCCGGCGTTGCGCGCGGCGCTGAACGACTGGGCTGCCGAGCACCAGCGGCAGCTGGGCGTGGCCGGTACCTCGGTGGTACAGGTCGGTGTACGCGTACTGATCGGTATGGTGCTGGGCGCGATGATCGCGCTGTATGACGAACTGCCGCTGCCGAAGATGGGCCCGCTGGCGCAGGAGCTGGTCGGGCGCACCAGCCGCCTGGCCACCGCGTTCCGCCAGGTGGTGTTCGCGCAGGTGAAGATCTCGCTGCTGAACACCGTGTTCACCGCCATCTTCCTGCTGGGCGTGCTGCCGTTGTTCGGCGTGCACCTGCCGCTGTCCAAGACCCTGGTGCTGATCACCTTCCTGGCCGGCCTGCTGCCGGTGGTGGGCAACATCATTTCCAACACGATCATCGCCATCGTCGCGCTGTCGGTCTCGTTCTATGTGGCGGTGGCGGCGCTGCTGTACCTGATCGTGATCCACAAGCTGGAGTACTTCCTCAACGCGCGCATCGTCGGTGGCGAGATCCAGGCGCGTGCCTGGGAGCTGCTGCTGGCCATGCTGGTGATGGAGGCGGCCTTCGGCCTGCCGGGCCTGGTCGCCGCACCGGTGTTCTATGCCTACGTGAAGCGCGAACTGGTCGACCAGCGCTGGATCTGACGCGGCGGGGCATGACGTAATTTGCCCCGATTCGACAACCCGTGCGGCCTTTGTCGGTGCGTTCGCGGCGGGCGCGGTATACCCATGGCAACGATTGATCCGATAGCGGCTTGGCGCCTGTGCAGGCGGCCGCTACAGTGTTGTGCACTACAGGGGAAATGTGCATGGCCCGCAAGGCGTCGCCCATCGGATTGCGGACCTGGGTCTGGATCCTGGCCGGGCTGTTCGTAGTCTGTACGCTGCCATTGATGGCCATCGCGCTGGTGCAGGGCACGCTGCGCTTCACTGCCGCCGAGGACAACCTGGTCAGCCTGCGCCAGCTGCGGCAGACCTTCGACCTGGCCAACCTGGTGTCGGCCGAGCGCGGCCCCGCCAACAGCCTGCTCGGGGCCGACACGGCCGATGCGGGCGAACAGGCCCGGCTGGCGGCGGAGCTGGCAGTCGCGCGCAAGCGGGTCGATACCGCCCTGCAACGCCTGGACACCGTGTTCAACGCTGACCCGGGCGCGGTCGACGAACACGGGCTGCTGGCCGATGCGCAACGTCGCCTGCAATCGGCGCGGGCCGCGGTGGACCGGGTGGCGGCACAGCCGCATGGCGCGCGCCAGGTGGAGGACGTGGAGCGCGCGATCAGCAGCATGTTCGCCGTGGTTGATCGCCTGCACGTGCTGACCTCGGCGCAGATCAACGTGCTGGTCAGCGCCGACCGCGAAGCGGCGATTCCGGCGATGCAGGGCCAGGTGCTGATCGACCTGCGCGAGCATGGCGGCCGCCTGGCCTCGAACGTGATGGCGCCGGTGGCGGTACCGGGGGCCTGGCGTGACGAACAGGTGCGGGCGGCATTGCAGACCGAAGGCCGCCTGCTGGAGCTGTGGCGGCTGGCAGGCAGCCATGAAGCGGTGTTCCGCAGTGATCCGGCGCTGTCCTGGCATTGGGACATGGCGCGCCGGCAGTTCTTCGGCGAATCGCTGCCGATGATCGAACAGTTGATCGAGGATGGCCGGCGCGGCGTGCCGCCGCCGTGGACCACCGCCGAATTCACCACCCGCTACGTGCCGACCCTGCGGTCGCTGGAAGCGCTGCGGGACGGCTACCTGAGCGTGTCCATCGCCCGTTTCGAGCGCACCCGCAATCGCGAAGCGACGCGCCTGGTGGTGCTGGTGGCGACGGTGCTGGGCACGCTGGTGGTGCTGGGCGTGGCGCTGCGCATCGCGCATCTTCAGATCCTGCGGCCGCTGCTGCAGGCGCAGAAGCAGGTCATCCAGATCGCCTCGGAAGCGCCCGGCCCGGAGCAGCATGTGACCCACCCGCTGGCCGAGATGCAGCGCCTGTTCGATGCCATCGAAGTGCTGCGCGAGAAGTCGCGCGAGCGCTCGGCATTGACCAGCGAGCTGCGCCAGCTGGCCGGCACCGATGAGCTGACCGGGCTGTTGAACCGGCGCGCGCTGGACGAGTTGGTGCAGCAGCGTCATGCCGACGGTGGCAACAGCGCGGTGGTGATCCTGCTGGACGTGGACCGCTTCAAGGCGATCAACGATGGCCACGGGCATGACGCCGGTGACGAGGTGCTGGTGCAGGTGGCGCAGCTGCTGCAGCGCCACCTGCGCCGCAGCGACAGCATTGCCCGCTATGGTGGCGAGGAGTTTCTCGTGTTGCTGGCCGACGGTGATCTGGCCGGTGGCCGCCAGCTGGCCGAGTCGCTGCGGGTGGCGCTGCAGCGGCTGGACATCGCCCTGGTCGGTGGCAAGGTGCTGCGCGTCACCGCCAGCTTCGGTGTGGCCGAGGGCGGCACCGACGCGCTGGGCTGGCGCACCCTGCTGCGTGCCGCCGACGCGGCCATGTACCAGGCCAAGGCGCAGGGCCGCGACCGCGTGCGCGTGGCTGGCGGCGGCCGCAACGCACGTTGACGGCACCCATCAGCCGATCTGCGCGTGCACGCGCCGCAGCGTGCGCGCAATCATCCGGCGCGCGATGGGACGCGGCACCGAGAGTCCACGCCAGCGCAGCGCACCCACGCGGAAGGTGGCGCTGGCAGTGGCCAGCACCTTGCCGGCCGGGTCGGTCAGCCAGCCGCGGGTGAAGGCGATGCTGCCCTTGCTGTGCTCGACTTCGCCCCAGCCGATGATCCGCCCGGGCCGTGCGGGGCTGACGAAACTGGTCTTGGATTCGACCGTGACCGCGATGCGGTTGGCAGGCAGGGTGGCGTAGATCGCTGGCCCCATGCAGTCGTCCAGCATCGCTGACAGGAAACCGCCCTGCACGTTGCCCATCGGGTTGGTGAGCACCGGCCCGGCCTCGAACTCGACCTGGATGCGGCGCAGTGCATCGTCGTAACCGACGAAGCGCCAGCCGAGCAGGGTGCCGGCCTGGGAGCGTGGAAGATCACCGTTGACCACGCTGTAGAAGATCGATTCGGGATTCATCGTGGAGCCTCGCGGGGGAGAGGGGAGAAAAAGAACTCACTGCGGTAGCGACAACAGGGCCAGCACGAATCCGATGACCGACAGCAGCACCACCGCGGCGCCGGCGGGCACCGGTGTACGCGCACCGGTGCGTCGCCGCACGCCGGAAGCGACCAGGACCGGCGGCAGGGTGGCGACCAGGCAGAAAAGCTGGAACGCCAGCAGCTGCGGCAGTGCGAAGTGACCTCCGAAGAAGATCAACCAGGCCAGCATCACGCCGGCACCGGCCAGTGCGATCCAGGCAGCGCCCACCACGCGGATGAGTGCCATCAGCAGCACCTGCATGCGGGGGTCGATCTGTGCCCACGACCTGTCCACGGCCTGGCCGTGGTAGGGCATGAAGTCGGAGCGTTTCAGATAGGCCGCAGCAAACAGGCAGACAATGAAGAACGCCAACAGGTAGCAGCCGAACGCGAGCCAGGCGGACAGGTCCATGTGGAGGCCATGCGGTTGCGGAGGAAAGGCCGCGTTTGTACCGGCAGCCATGCCGGTCGCGCCACGGGGTTGCGCGATTCTGGGGCAGCACGCCGTTAGGGGCGTGTCGCGGCTTGCAGGGCCGTTCCTCCATCTGCCGTTAACGCCAGTGTGGTGGTGAGGAATGCGTCACGTACGCGCCATGCGCTCTATCTCGTTTCCTGTGAAGAGGCCGCAACTACCCCTCCACGCCCAGGTCACCGCGCTGCGCAGACGCTGGGATTCCATTCCATGAAGGACGACGCCATGACCCAGCTCACCCTGCCCGAACTGGCCAGGAAAATGGCCGGCATTGATTTCAGCCTGCTGCAGACCCACGCCGGTGGAGAGATTGCCGGCCGTCCGATGAGCAACAATGGCGACGTGGACTATGACGGTGACAGCTGGTTCTTCACCACCGAAGACACCGACATGGTGCGCGAGATTGAAGCTGACCCCGCCGTTGCGCTGGGTTTTTCCGGCAGCAAGTCGCTGCTGGGCAAGCCGCCGCTGTTCGTGCACGTGCAGGGCAGGGCTGTGCTGGTGCGCGACCGGGCCACGATGAGCCAGCACTGGGTGAAGGACCTGGAGCGCTGGTTCGAACAGGGCGTGGATACACCGGGACTGGTGCTGATTCACGTGCGCGCCAGCCGCATCCACTACTGGGATGGCGAGGACGAGGGCGAAATCGTGATCTGACCGGAACCGCGCAGCGCCCGGCGCATCGCGTTCCACGGTCAGCAGTGCGCAGGGTGTGCTGCCGGATCCTCAAGGTTGGCCAGTTCCGGTGCCAAGGCGTGCTCCACCGCACGCCGCAGCAGTGCCGGTGCGACATAGTGCCGGTGCCCGGCGTCGATCAGGGCCATGTACATGCCGCCGAACGCATTGAGGGTCTGCACGCGTGAGCCCAGGCTGATCTCGACATGTCCATCGCGATGCCGCTGCACGCGCACGCTGCTGCGGAAACGCAGGTGCCGATCGTCGGCGCCGAGCAGGACTTCGGCGTCGTTGTCCTGCGTATCGATGTGCGAATCCAGCACCGGGAATCGACCAGCGAACAACCGGCTGCGATCGGTCGACAGCAATGACGACACCGGGCATCCCAGCGGCGACGTGCGCAACCGCAACGGTGCCACCAGTCGGTTTCGCAGCGCCATCAGCTGGCCTACGCCGCTGGGTGGATTGCGCAGGAAGCCCTCCAGTACGTCGGCCAGCAGCGCCGACGCGGAACGGTGGACCACCTGCGAGGGTTCCAGGCACAGGGTGGTCAGGTCCTGGTAGTGGCTGTGCGGCAGCGCTGTGGTCAGCAGGCCATCGGTGGGCGCGGGCCGCGAATGGATGGGATAGGCCGGTGTGGCACGTTCGACGAACCCGCGCAGCGGCCGCATGGGGATGCGGCGCAGCGGGCCGAGCAGGGCACGGGTACGCGCGCACAGGTGCGCGCACACGCTGGGAGGTGCCGCCTGCAGCGACAGCTGCAACAGCGGTGCCGCCGCAAGCGAGGTGCACGAAGGCCAGTACGATTCCGGAAGCACCTCGGTCAGGCTGGGGATATCGGCGGCATTGCGCTCCACCTGCGCACGGGTCTGCTCGCTCATTCGGCCTGCCAGTTCATCGCTGTGGCAGGACAGCGCAAACAGCGCCGGATGTGCAGGATGGTTCGACGCGAACTGGTGCCAGGTGCCGCCGCCGAAGCGCACGGTAAACAGGCAGTCCGGTGGGATGCGGACGCGCCGGAGCGTGCGCGCGAAGGCACCAGGACCTGCTGCCAGCTGCGCGTCGGAGGCGGTAGCGAAACGCAGCTCGGCTCCCGCGCTGCCGGCGATGGCGGTGAACATGCGCGGGCCTGCATGGCGATGAAACGGGTGGCCACCGGCACCGACGGTGAAGCTGTACAGCGAGGAGGCATCCCCGTGCTGCAGGTGCATGCCACCCAGTCGCGCCGAAGGTTCATCCAACGCATCGATGAACGCCGGGTGGTGGCGCTGACGCTGGCCGGCGTCACTCACCAGCGCGTCGCCGGCACCGATGCCGAGCTGCGCGATCAGGGTGACTTCGGTCGGACTGCCGCCGTCCTGTGCCGGAAGCTGCACTGCTGGAAACGAACGGCGATCGCGGGTCGAACCAGGCATCGTCATGCTCCTTGGCGGGGCGGATCAGCGGGCGGGGGACTTGCGGCGGGCGCGGGCTTCACGCTTGAGCGGGCCGCCGACCGGGCAGACTTCGGCCGCCCACGAGAACAACGTGTTGGCCAAACGGTCGGGTACCTGCCTGAAGTACACGAACTGGCCGCGCTTCTCGCGTTCGATCAGTCCGGCTTCCTCGAGGATGCGCAGGTGGCTGGACAACGCCGGCTTGCTGAAGTCGAAGCGCTCGGCCAGCTCGCCCGCGCTGAGCTCGCCGGCGCTGAGATAGGCCAGGATCTGCCGGCGGGCGGTGGAGGCAAGGGCTTCGAAGATGCGGTCCATTGAGAGCTAGTTAACTAATTCGTTAATTCATGTTGCTCCCGCAACTTAGGACTGTCAAGCCATGACCCATTGCGCGGCGCGCCCGGGCTTTGCCATCCTCCCTGCTGTTTTCCGTAGCGTGGAATCCCGATGCGTCCTGCGTTCTGGCTGGCTTTGGCCCTGCTGCCCACCCTGGCGGTGGCGCAACCCGCGCGTACTCCCAAGGCCAAGGCCCCGGCGCAGGATCCCTTCAGCGAGTTGTTCGATACCGCCTGCATGCAGCACATCGGTGCGCCGGCGCGGTTGCAGTCGCTGATGGAATCCAACGGGCTGTCACCGCTGCAGCCTGCCGAAGCGGCAACGTTGCTGCAGGGACAGTCGGGCGTGGCCTGGATGGTGTCGCTGGCCAGCGGCCGTTATGCGGTCAGCTGGGCCGACGATGGCACCTGCTCGGTGTATGCGGAAAAGGCCGATGCGGCGGTGGTGCAGAAGGGCTTCGCACGGCTGGTGCAGGCGGCACCGAAGCCATTGCAGGCGCGCTCGCTGCCGGGCCGTGGTCCGCTGTCGGCCGACCAGGTGGCGATCCAATACGGCTGGGCCACGCCGGGGCAGGCCAAGCTGCAGGTGCGCTTCCGGCTGGTGACGCGGCAGGCGGCCGAGGCCGGCGTACAGGCGATGGCCTCGGTGACGCCGGGGGACGCGATGCTCGAACCCGCGGCTCCCACCCCGTAACGCCTGCCGGGGCCCGCGCCCAGCCGGTGGACCATGCCCGCGATTCAGCCTTTCACGCAGGATGTGTTATATCGTTTATCGATAAATCCACCCTGGGGCGGCGAGGCCACCCCAATGCCGGAGGCCGCTTGACCGCTCGTCCCGCCCGCGCCAGACCCGCGCGAGGCTTGTTCACCCTGGCCCAGGCCGCCGTACAGGCCGTCCGGGCGATGTGCTGGCTGGGCATCCTGGCCGCACTGCTGGCGGTGCCCCTGGTCGCCCATGACCGCCGCTGGCTGCTCGACAGCGTGCATGACGCCGAGGCCGCCACCGCGCATGGCAACGACCTGTTCCTGCACTTCTGCCTGGGCCTGGGCGCGATCGTCGCGCTGCTGGTGCTGTGCCTGCTGTTCCTGCGCCATCTGCTGAGGCTGCTGAAGTCGGCGGCGCGCGAGCGGCCGTTCACCCATGCCAATGCACAGCGCCTGCAGCGCATGGCCTGGCTGATGCTGGCAATGGAACTGCTGTCGATCCTGATCGGTGCCTACGCGGCCTGGATGGGCCCGGATTTCACCTGGATGGAGGTGGGCGGCGGCATGTCGATCACCGGGCTGGTGGCGGTGCTGATGCTGTTCGTGCTCGCACGCGTGTTCGCCGTGGGCGCGGCGATGCGCGATGACCTTGATGGTGTCATCTGATGGCGATCGTCATCACCCTGGACCGCATGCTGCAGGCACGGGGCATGACCCTGTCCGAGCTGGCGGGGCGCATCGACATCACCCTGGCGAACCTGTCGATCCTGAAGACCGGCAAGGCGCGAGCCATCCGCTTTTCCACGCTGGATGCGATCTGCCGCGAGCTGCAGTGCACGCCCGGCGACCTGCTTGGGCATGACCCGGCGCAGGCGCAGGATGCCGACTGAGTGGACGCCCTTTTCCCTTACCCACTGACGAAACGGACCTGAAATGGAATGGTTGGCTGACCCCTCGATATGGATGGGCCTTGCAACCCTGGTCGTGCTGGAGATCGTTCTCGGCATCGACAACCTGGTGTTCATTGCGATCCTTGCCGACAAGCTGCCGCCGCACCAGCGCGACCGCGCGCGGGTGATCGGCCTGGCGCTGGCACTGCTGATGCGGCTGGTGCTGCTGGCGGCGCTGGCCTGGATCATGAAGTTGACCGAGCCGCTGGTGACCTTGTTCGACCACAGCTTCTCCGGGCGCGACCTGATCCTGCTGGGCGGTGGCCTGTTCCTGCTGTTCAAGGGCACCATGGAACTGCACGAACGGCTGGAAGGCCGCGAGCATCACGAGGATGGCAAGAAGGTCTATGCCAGCTTCGCGATGGTGGTGGCACAGATCGTGGTGCTCGACGCGGTGTTCTCGCTGGACTCGGTGATCACCGCCGTCGGCATGGTCGACAACCTGGGCGTGATGTATGCGGCCGTGACCATCGCCATGGCGCTGATGCTGCTGGCCAGCAAGCCGCTGACCCGCTTCGTCAACAAGCATCCCACCGTGGTGGTGCTGTGCCTGGGCTTCCTGCTGATGATCGGCTTCAGCCTGGTGGCTGAAGGCCTGGGCTACAAGATCCCGAAGGGCTACCTGTACGCAGCGATCGCTTTCTCGATCCTGGTCGAGGCGTTCAACCAGTGGGTGCGTTTCAACCGTGAGCGCAACGAGCGCCGCCAGCCGTTCCGCCAGCGCACCGCCGATGCCGTGCTGAGGATGCTGGGCGCGCGTCCAGCGAACGGCCACGACGACGAAGGCGTGGACGAGCAGGTGGACGCCGACGAGCGCCTGCAGCCGGCGGAGCACGAAATGATCCGCAGCGTGCTGGGCCTGGCCGATCGTCCGGTGTCCAGCGTGATGACTGTGCGTGCCGACGTGCAATGGATCGACCTGGCGCGTGGTCAGGAGGATGTGGTGGCGCGCCTGGTGGCCTCGCCGCATACGCGCCTGCTGGTCGGCGACGGTGACCTGGACAGCCTGCGTGGCGTGGTGCAGAGCCGGGACGTGCTGGCCGACCTGCTGCAGGGCAAGCCACTGCAGCTGGAGGGCAACCTGCGCGAACCGCAGTACGTTCTGTCCACTGCCAGTGCGCTGCAGGCGCTGGAACTGATCCGCCAGCATCCGGTGCCGCTGGCGGTGGCGGTGGACGAGTACGGCAGCGTGGAGGGCCTGGTGACCGCCAACGACCTGCTGGCGGCGATTGCCGGTGACCTGGTCGATACCCAGGACGAGCGCTATGGCGTGGTGGCGCAGGGCGAGGATCAATGGGAGGCCGATGGTGCGCTGACCCTGGACGACCTGCAGCGTTTGGCGGGCGTGTCGCTGCCCCGCAGTGCCGACTACATGACCATCTCCGGTCTGGTGCTGGAGCAGCTGGGCCGCCTGCCGGACGTCGGCGACGCGGTGGAGGTGGCCGGCGTGCGCATCACCGTGCTGGCAATGGAGAAGCGCCGTATCGCCCGCCTGCGGGTGGAGCGCCTCGACGGAATGGCCTGACCGCCTGTTGTTGTAGAGCCGGGCCCATGCCCGGCTGCGTGTTGAGAAGCCGAGCATGGGCCCGGCTCTACACAACACGACCCGCAGCCGTCACCATGGCGGGCCCGCTTTCTGTCATGGATGGTTGCAGTGCTGAGTACGATCGGTTTGTTGATGGGCCTGTATGTGGCCTGGCGCCTGTTCTGGCCGCTGCGCATGCCCATCGGGTTGAAGGTCGTGCTGTCGCTGCTGGTGGTGGCCATGGCCGTGCAGCTGCGCATCGTGGCCACCTTCTGGGGCACGATGGCATCGCCGGAAATCCCGAAGATGGCCATCGCCGTCCTGGCCACCGGCTCCACGGCGGTGCTGCTGCTGGCGTTGCTGATGCTGGTGCTGGATGTGGGCCTGCTGCTTTCGCGCCTGCTGCGTTGGCCGCGCATCGTATCGGCCCTGCGCGCCTCGAAGCTGCGGCCGTTGGCTGGCCTGCTGGCGCTGCTTGTGAGTGGCTATGGCGTCAGCCAGGGCATGGCCGTGCCCCAGCCCAGGCAGATCGACGTGGCGATCAAGGATCTGCCTGCTGCGTTCGACGGCTATCGCGTGCTGCAGCTGACCGACATCCACGCCAGCCGCCTGCTGACCGGCGACTGGGTGCGCAGGGTGGTGGACGAGAGCAACGCGCTGAAGCCGGACCTGATCGTGATCACTGGCGACCTGATCGACGGCAGCGTCGAGGCCCGCCGTGACGACGCGCGCCCGTTGGCCGATCTGCAGGCGCCGGACGGCGTCATTGCCATCACCGGCAACCATGAGTACTACGCGCAGTATCAGCAATGGATGCAGGCGTTCCGCGCGCTGCGTATGCAGGTGCTTGAGAACAGCCACCTGCAGGTGCGGCGCGGCGACGCGGCGCTGACCATCGCCGGTGTCACCGATCCGGTGGCCGCACGCTACGGCCTGCCGCTGCCGGATCTGGACGCTGCACTGGCCGGTGCCGATCCCTCTGCACCGGTGATCCTGCTTGACCACCGCCCGCGCAATGCGCGCGAGGCGGCGGCGCGTGGGGTGAAGCTGCAGCTGTCCGGGCATACCCACGGCGGGCAGATCATCGGCATGGACCAGCTGGTGAAGCGGGCCAATGGTGGCTTTGTCTCCGGCCGCTACGACGTGGAGGGGATGACGCTGTACGTGGGCAACGGCGCGGGCCTCTGGGCCGGTTTCCCGGCGCGCATCGGCGTGCCTTCGGAGATCACCCTGATCACGCTGCGCCGCGCGCCTTGACCTGATGTGGGGTCAGATCCCTTTGCCTTTGGCAAAGGGATCTGACCCCGGCCCGTCAGGCCGCCCGCAGCGGCGGCCGCGCATGCGCACTTCGACGCAGGGCCTGCGCCCGCTTGGCGATCCAGCGCACCACGAAGGCGGTGAACAGCAGCGCCGACGGCACCGCATACCAGAAGTTGCCGGGCACGCGCTTGAAGTACGAGTAGGTGAACACCGCCGCGATGATCCACATGCCGGTGACGTGCAGGCGACGCCAGGCGGTGGGTCCCATGCGCCTGGCGAGCCCCCGGTGCGAGGTGATGGCCAGCGCCAGGATGGCGATGTAGCCCACCGTACCCGGGAGGTTGGCCAGCGCGGAGCGTGCTGGCCAGAACGCCGGGTTGAGGATGCCGAAACTGGTGATGGCGACTGCGTGCAGCAGGTGCGAGAACGCGAAGGACAGACCGATGATGCGCCGTTCGCGCAGCAGGAACCGGGTGAACGGGTCGGGCAGCAGGGTGGCGAAGGAGGATGCCGTGAATGCCGCCAGGAACAGCAGGAACGATGTGCGGGCGCTGAGCCGGATCGCCGCGCGGCTGCCTTCGGCTGCATCGGGATACAGGGCGAAGGCGGTCAGTGCGAACGCGATCAGGACCACGGCGATGGCTACGAACAGGCGCCAGCCGTGCAGGAAGGAAATGTTGGAAGCAGCCATGATGAGACCTCGAAGTAGGGGGCGGGTAGTGCCGGCCGCTTGCCGGTCAATGAACGGGTAGTGCCGGCCGCTGGCCGGCACCTCAGAAAGCAGGCAATGCAACCAGCACCCCCGCCGTGCACAGCTCGCCCAGAACGGGCACGCAGGCAGCACGCAATGCGTCCGTTGCCACGTCATGTGTTTCGGACAGCGCCTGCAGTGCCTCATCCACACGCGCGCCGTCGTCACCGAAGACCGAAAGCAGCGCGTAGGCCAGCGGTGACGGTTGCTCGACCTTCAGGCTGAAATCGGCGCGGCGCTGGATCACCAGCAGCGTGGGAGCTGCGCCCAGCACCGGTTTCAGCTCCTCGTCCTCATGCACCGGCCACCGGTACCCAAGCACCCGCACCAGCGGCGAAACCGCCAGCACATCAGTGTCCTCGGGTACGCGCTGCAGCAAACACCCAGCGCCACGCGGTTCAATGTGCAGCGACTGCTGCGTGCTCTCGTAGTGCGCCAGTTCCGCCGCCCAGTCCGGCAGTGCCAGCGTGTCCTGCACTGCCAGCCAGGCCGCGAACTCGCCGGCGATCCGTGGGAACAACGGGGTCTGGCAGGCGTGGTGGGCGTAGTAGTGCGCCACGGTGTCACGCCAGCGCGGCGTGCCCAACTGCTGTTGCAGTCGCGGCAGGCTGCCGGCCAGCAGGGTGTCCAGGCTGTCGATGCACAGGCGGCGGTATACCGCCAGCCTGCGCGCCTCCACGCCATCGGGTGCGGTCTTTGCAGGGTCCCGCACATGATCGGCCCAGCGCCGTTGCAGGGTAGCCAGCGGCTCAGCCATGGGCCACCTCCGGCCAACGTGCCTCAGCCTGTGCCTGGCGGATCTGCGCGACCTCGGCCAGCAACCCGGCCAGCGGCGGGAAGTTGAAGTCGCGCTCGAGCAGCGTGGGACGCACGCCCACCCGCATGTAGGCCTCGCGCAACAGCGCCCAGACCACGCCTTTCACCGGCGCACCATGGGTATCGATCTTGAAGCCGTCGTCTTCATCGAAGTGGCCCGCTACGTGCAGCGAGGCGACACGGTGGGACGGCACGTGGGCCAGGAATTCGAAGGCGTCGTAACCGTTGTTGCAGGCATTGACGAAGACGTTGTTGACGTCCAGCAGCAGGTCGCAGTCGGCTTCGGCGAGCACGGCGTTGATGAAGTCGATCTCGCTCATGTCCGCGCCGGCAACGGCGTAGTAGGAAATGTTCTCCACGGCGATGCGCCGGCCCAGCATGTCCTGCACCTGGGCGATACGGCCGGCGACATGGTGAACGGCCTCGGCGGTGAACGGCAGTGGCAGCAGGTCGTAGACATGGCCACCGGCGGCGCAGTAGCTCAGGTGTTCGCTGTACAGCTGCACCTGGTGCAGGTCGAGGAAGGCACGGGTCTGTGCCAGCAGGGTGCGGTCCAGCGGATCAGGACCGCCAAGCGACAGCGACAGGCCGTGGCAGGTCAAGGGGTGGCGCTCGCTGAGTTGGCGCAGCGCGTCGCCGTGTGCACCGCCGACGCCGATCCAGTTGTCGGGGGATACTTCGAGGAAGTCGATGGCACCGGCCGGCATGGCCAGCAGTTCGTCGATCAGGCCACGGCGCAGGCCAAGACCGGCGGCATGGTTGGGCAGGGGCAGGGACATGGCGGATGCTCCACAGAGAGCGCCGCCTTGAAGGCGGCGCCGGGTGAACGTCGATCAATCGGCAACGCGGGAGAACAGGCCCTTCGGCATCGGCTTGCCGTTGGCGGTGTAGACGCTGCGCAGGTAGTCGTGCGCTTCCTGCTCGCTGATGTAACCGTCGTGGTCGGTGTCGATGCGGTCGAACTCGGCGGCACGCTTGGCGGCCACAGCGTTGAATTCGGCACGCGAGACCTTGCCGTCGTGGTCGCGATCAGTGCGGGCAAACGAGGCGTCGCCGCACTTGCCTTCGCCACACTGGCCCTCGGCCACCTTGGCCTTGCCGGCGGGCGTGCCGGTGGTGGCCTTGTTGGCCCCGCACTTGCCTTCACCGCACTTGCCTTCGGCGGCGGCGCTCATGGCCACCGCGCTGATCGCCAGCGGCTGGATCGCCGCGGCCTGGCCGGCCAGCAGCAGGCCACCGGCCAGGGCGATGCCGATGGCACCGATGCGCGGCAGGCGGGAGGAAGAGGTGTTCTTGGTCGAGATGGACATGGTGGTGACTCCTTGGGAAAGCACGCGGGGCGTGCGGGATGGACGCCGCCGAAGAGGCGACGGAAAGCGAAACGCGCGGGAACAGGGGAGTCGGCTCAGGCGGCGCGGCGACGGCGCAGCAGATGGCCCAGCACCAGCACACCGCCGAGCAGGGCACCGCCGAAGCCGATGCCGGGCAACAGCGCGGCAACCGGCAGCAGCAGGGCGATCAGGCTGACGCCCCAACCCAGGCCGTCATTGCGTGCCGTGGCACGGCCGGACCCGGCCAGCAGCCGGTCCACGCTGAGTGCGCCACCGCCGTTGAGGATCAGTGGCAGCAGCATGGCCAGGAACAGCAACGGCAGCTTGAAGTTGCCGTAGCCCTGGTCGGTGATCGCATAGCCCTGCCAGAGTTCACCCAGGCCGTTCCATTGGTCGGGCCAGTGCACGGCGGCGATGGCAACGATGGTGAGTACCCAGAACACGTAGGCCACCGAGCGCGTGGCCAGGCCGAGCAGCAGCATCACTGCACCCACCAGTTCCAGCCACGTGGCCAGCTGCCAGTTCAGCGACGCGGGCAGTGTGGAGAACGGGAACGGGAAGCGGCCTTCCAGGTCGGCGAACCAGTTCTGGCCGCCCAGCTTCTCGCGGCCGGATTCAAAGAACTCCCAGGCCAGCAGGGTGCGCAGCGCCAACGGCGAGAGCCAGCGGCCGACGGCGTCCAGGCGGGGCGTATACACGGAAGAAGCGGTGCTGATCATGGTGGTGTCCTGCGGGCCAGTGGTCGATGGAAGCCATTCCAGGCGGAGCAGGTATCGGCAACGTGTGCCGTTGCCCGGGGTTTTGTCAGCGACTGTGGCCGCGGCCGGGGTTTCGTACAGTCAGATACAAAGACGATGCGCTGATGCGCATCGGGGCGTTGCGCGCCCGCGTGCGGGCAGCGATATCCACCCGAAAGCGCCCGGCCAGGACCGGCGCGCGAATGTATCCCACTGTAGAAACCCGCCTGCGCCCTACAGTCCGGTACAACTCCGCGCTGCGGAGAAACAGCGCCGATACACCGGCAGGCGGAAATGGCCACTCCCAACTCCGGAGTGCCCCCCATGATCCGTACCTGCTTGCTGGCCGCCGCTCTCGCCCTTGCCGCCGCCGCCCCTGCCTTCGCTGCCCGGGCCGATACCGCTGCACCGCCCACCGTCATCCTGGTGCACGGCGCGTTCGCTGATGGCTCCAGCTGGAGCAAGGTCATCAGCACCCTGCATGACTGGAAGCTGCCGGCGGTGGCCGTGCAGAATCCGCTCACCTCGTTGGCCGACGACGTCGCCGCCACCCGTCGTGCGATTGCCGCTGCGCCTGGCAAGGTGGTACTGGTCGGCCACAGCTGGGGTGGCACGGTCATCACCGAAGCGGGCAATGACCCGAAGGTGCAGGCGCTGGTGTACGTGGCGGCGTTCGCACCGGATGCAGGGCAATCTTCGGCGCAACAGGGCGAAGGCTTCCCGGTCGGTCCGGGCCTGGCCCGCCTGCAGGAAAGGGACGGCTACCTGACGTTGCCGGCTGACGCTGTCGCCCAGGACTTCGCGCCGGACGTGATGAAGAAGTCGGTCGCACTGCTGTACAGCACGCAGGTCCCGTTGAAGGCCAGCGCGCTGGGCGAGGTGGTGAACGTTGCGGCGTGGCGCAGCAAGCCGAGCTGGTACGTGCTCAGCCGTGACGATCGCATGCTGTCGCCGCAGCTGCAGGCCGCCACCGCAAAGCGCATTGGCGCGCAGCTGCAATCGATCGGCAGCAGCCATGTCTCGCTGCTTTCGCATCCGGCGCAGGTGGCCGACAGTATCCTGGAAGCGGCGGGGGTGAAGCCGGCGGAACTGCCACTGGCCGAGCAGGGGGGCTGAGCGATGGCCGGCCTGCGTGCGTACGTGCTGCCGTTGCTGATGGGCGTGCTGGGTGGGGCTGCGCTGTTGATGGCCTGGCCCAGCCCGGAGGCCGATGCGCAGCCGGCACAGGCCGTTCCCGCCGCCGGGTTCGACGGTGGCGGGCCCTGGCACAACAGCCCGCCGCTCACACTGGAGCAGTTGCGGGGAAAGGTGGTGCTGGTCGAGTTCTGGACCTACACCTGCAGCAACTGCCTCAACGTGGCGCCGTATGTCCACCAGTGGCATGCGCGCTACGCGTCGCAGGGCCTGAGGGTGATCGGCGTGCATACGCCGGAGTTCGCCTATGAAGGGCTGCCTGGCAACGTGCGCAAGGCCATCGCACGGTTGGACATCGCCTGGCCGGTGGTGCAGGACAACCAGTACTGGATCTGGAACGCCTGGGGCAACCGCTTCTGGCCCGCACTGTACCTGCTCGACCGGCAGGGGCGGGTGGTCTACCGCCATTACGGCGAGGGCGACTACGCACGTACCGAAAGCGAGATCCAGCGCCTGCTGGCCAACCCCTGAGCCGCGCTACCATGGCCGCACCGCGCGGCCTTGACCTTCGTCCTCATCGAGAACGCAATGAACCACGTACCGCACATCCTGGTCGTCGACGATGACAGCGAGATCCGCCAGATGCTGGCCGATTACCTGCAACGCAACGGCCTGCGCGTGAGCCAGGCCGACGGTGGCCGGGCCATGCGCGCGCTGATGGATACCCATGCCGTGGATCTGGTCGTGCTGGACGTGATGATGCCGGGCGAGGACGGACTGAGCCTGTGCCGCAACCTGCGCGCCGGCAAGCATCGTGCGGTGCCGGTGGTGCTGCTGACCGCCCGCGACGACGAAACCGACCGCATCATCGGCCTGGAAATGGGCGCTGATGACTACGTGACCAAGCCCTTCTCTTCGCGCGAACTGCTGGCACGCATCAATGCGGTGATCCGCCGCACCCGGATGTTGCCGCCGAACCTGCAGGTGAGCGAAGCCGGTCGCCAGCTGGCCTTCGGCGAGTGGCGCCTGGACACCACCGCACGCCATCTGCTGGATGCACAGGACACCGCGTATCCACTCAGTGGCGCCGAATTCCGCCTGTTGCGCGTATTCCTCGATCACGCCAATCGGGTGCTCAGCCGCGACCAGCTGCTCAGCCTCACGCAGGGCCGCGATGCCGAACTGTTTGACCGCTCGATCGACCTGCTGGTCAGCCGGGTGCGGCAGCGCCTGGGTGACGACGCACGCGAGCCGACCTACATCAAGACCGTGCGCAGCGAAGGCTATGTGTTCAGCGTGCCGGTGCAGTTGCTGGGGCCGGACGAATGAACACCACCGCACGCCGCCCACGCTGGCCGCGCACGCTGTCGGCGCGGCTGCTGCTGGTGCTGCTGGGCGGACTGGCGCTGGCCCACGCACTGTCTTTCGGCCTGCTGTTCTTCGAACGCTACCAGTCCACCCGCAGCATGATGCTGCGCAACCTGGACGAAGACGTGGCCGTGAGTGTCGCGCTGCTGGAGCACCTGCCCGCGGACCAGCGCGATGCCTGGGTGCCGCGGCTGGAGCGGCGCACCTACCGTTACCTGCTGCGCCCGGCCGCGGCCGGACCGGGGCTGCAGACCGATCGTGCACGCCAGGTCACGGCGATCATCGATGACAGCCTGCAGCACCGCTATCCGTTGCAGGCGCGCCAGGTGGCTCGCCTGCCGGAGCGGTTCGAGGTGGAACTGCGCCTGCACGACGGCACTCCCTTGACCATTGAAGTCACTCCGTCGGGCCTGCCGCTGGCGCGCTGGCTGCCCGCCGTGCTGCTGGTGCAGCTGGCGCTGCTGCTGGTGTGCGCGTGGCTGGCGGTGCGCCTGGCCATGCGCCCGCTGCAGCAGTTGTCGCATGCGGTGGAGCATCTGCAGCCGGGCAAGGACGGGCCTGCACTGCCTGAAGATGGCCCGGCGGAAGTGGGCGGCGCAGCAGCCGCGCTCAACGCACTGCAGGCACGCATTCGTGGCCATGTCAGTGAACGCCTGCAGATCCTGGCCGCGATCTCGCATGACCTGCAGACCCCCATCACGCGCATGAAGCTCCGGGTGGAGACCCTGCCTGAAGACAGCACCCAGCAGCGGCTGCTGGCCGACCTCGATCACCTTGGGCAACTGGTGCGCGAGGGTGTGGCCTATGCGCGCAGCAGCCACGTCGCCAGTGGCGCGCCGGTGTCGATGGACCTGGGCGCGTTCCTGGCCAGTGTGGTCGGCGATTACGAGGACATGGGCAAGCCGGTCAGTGGCGGTGCGCCCGCTGGACTGGTCGTGCAGACCTGGCCGCAGCTGCTGCGACGGGTGGTCGGCAATCTGGTCGACAATGCACTCCGCTACGCCGGCGCTGCCGAGATCGAGGCCGGCCGTGACGAGGCCGGAAGGGTATGGATCGGAATTTCCGACCGTGGCCCGGGCATCCCCGAGGACCAGCTGCAGGCAGTGCTGGCGCCGTTCCATCGGCTGGAAAGCTCGCGCAATCGCGATACCGGTGGCACTGGCCTGGGACTGGCCATTGCGGTGCAACTGGCGCAGTCGCTGGGCGGCTCGCTGCGGTTGCGCAACCGCGAGGGTGGCGGGCTGATGGCTGAGCTGCAGCTGCCGGGGTAACGGGCGGGGTCGGATCCCTTTGCGGGAGCGAAGGGCTCTGACCCCGATGTGGGATCTGTGACGTTCCTGCACGGCCTTGGGATCGGCGATCATCTGCAGGGAGTGTCAAAACCAGGAAGCACGCAATGCAGGGAGCGCAGCATTCAATCCAGCGCCCGCGCCACGTCGCGCTGCTGGTCGGTCTGCTCGCGCTGGCGGCCTGCCAGCGCATACCGGACGCACCGACCGACGCACCCGCAGCGGGCACACCGCCTGCCGCCCCGGCCACCGCAACAGATCTCTCTCCGCTGCTCGACGCCTTGCCGACCTGCGCGCTGGACGGCTGGTACATCGATCAGCAGACCGGGCGCCCGGCCCATCCCTGGTTGGCGGCGAACGCGCCGAAGCCCTGCAAGGAAGACGTGGAGAACGAGATCGCCACGTTCTGCGTGCAGGGGCAGTGGAAGGGGCTGCCGGTGGAAGAGGTGATCCTGCCGACGATGACATTCGTTTCGTTCCGTGGGGCCAGGATCGGCCTGCCGCTGGAGAAGGCACGTCCCATCGTCCGCCAGCGTTTCGGCCAGGACTTCCCGGGTGATGCGGCTTACGACGAGGGCCGCGAGCCGAAGCTGATGGCCGATCCCGAAGATGCGCAGCGTTCGTGGCTGCTGTGCAGCACCCCGGAACTGGGCCACGACGTGGACAGCGAGGGAAGCATCAGCTATTCCGGCATGAACCTGCCCTACGACCACGACGGTTGCAGTTACCGCTACAGCCCGGTCGACTTCTGCGATGCGCGGCACCGCGCAGCCATCGAAGATGCCCTCCAGCATCAGAAACCCAATTTCAACCGGCACTACCTGCTGGTACAGGTCGATGATCGTCCGGAGTATTTCCAGCGCACGCTGGTGCTGGTCGATACCCGCACGGGCAGGGCGACGCCACTGCCGTTCGATGCCTTCACCGGGCCGGCGGGAAAGGGCGGTGATGCTACCGGCTACGGGACACTGGAGACGGGCGTGGACCGGCAGCAGTTCTGCCTCGATGGCGCGTTGCTGGTCTACCGCGTGTTCGAGGAAGGGCGCTTCTGCTTCGGTTTTGACGGTGAGCGCTTCACCGGCCATGAAACCCAGTACATGCAGGCAGCGGATGGCCGATGACCGGTATTTCACCCGGGCCATGACATCCTGCCCCGAACCTGCGCAACCGGGACCGAGGCTGTTGAAGGCGAACACGCAATGACCGCGGCGCGGCAGCGCTCGATGTGGGTGGCGGGCCTGTCCACGGTAGTGGAGTGGTACGACTTCACCCTGTACCTGTATTTCGCCACGGTGTTGTCGCGGGTGTTCTTCGGCGGCGGCGAACAGGCGCTGCTGGTCACCCTGGCCGGCTTCGCGGTGTCCTACCTGATGCGCCCGCTGGGCGCGCTGTGCTTCGGCCACCTGGGCGACCGCCTGGGCCGGCGCTGGATGCTGCTGGCTTCGATGGCGTTGATGGCGGCGGCGATGCTGGCCACTGCGTTGCTGCCAACCGCGGCCACCGCAGGTACCACGGCGGGCGTGCTACTGCTGGTATTGCGCTGCGTGATGGCGTTTTCGGTGGGCGGTGAGTACACCGGCGTGGTGGCGTACCTGCTGGAAAGCGCACCGGCGCGGCGGCGTGGCCTGGTGACCTCGCTGGCCTCGGCCGCCAGTGAAGTAGGCGCACTGCTGGCGGTCGCGATCTCGGCGGTCACCGTGGCGCTGCTCGCGCCCGCGCAGCTGGACAGCTGGGGCTGGCGTATTCCGTTCTTCGTCGGCGCTGCGCTGGCACTGGTGATCCTGGTCGCGCGCTCGGGCATGCACGAATCGCCTGAGTTCGAGCGCCAGCGCCGCGAAGGCAGCATTCCTGCCACGCCGCTGCGGCATGTGCTGCAGCACCACCCGCTGGCGGTGGCGCGCACCTTCGCGATCTCGGCCTTGGGATCGATCACCTACTACGTGGGCATCACCTATGTGCCTGCGTTCCTGCACGCGCAGGGCCACGATGAGGGCGATGCACTGTGGCTTTCGACAATTGCGGCGGTCGCAGTGATTGCGATCACGCCGCTGTGTGGCGCATTGTCCGACCGCGTCGGGCGGCGGCCGATGCTGCTGGGCCTGACCCTGCTGGCAGCGTTGTTGCCGCTGTCCCTGTTCGCCTGGATGGCACAGGCGCCGCCGTTGGGCATTGCGCTGGCGGCGGTGCTGCTGGCCTGCGTGGCCGGCGGCGTGAGCGCGGTCGCGGCCCCGGCCACGGCCGAGCAGTTCCCCGGCGAAGGGCGGGTGAGTGGGCTGGCACTGGGGGTGACCATGGCCACGGCCTTCTTCGGCGGGGCAACGCCATGGCTGGCGCAATGGTGGGTGGAGCGCAGCGGCTGGGGAGCAGCGCCAGGCGCGATGATCGCGCTGGTGGCGGCGCTGGTGCTGCCGGTGCTGTGGACCCTGCCCGAGACGGTCCCGGGCAGGGCCAAGCGCTAGCGGGTCAGACCTTGAGGGTCTGCTCGATGTCGGCCAGTACCGCGGCCGCATCCACGCCGATGGCGATCGACTGCACCACGTGGCCGTCCCACACGCTGGGACCGAACGCCAGGCCTTCCGGCTTGGGGATGGTCATGCCGCGGGCAACACCGTCGGTGGCCACGCGCACGCTGGCGCGCTCGAACTGGAACAGCTCCGGACGGGTCAGCGCGATGCAGGCGCAGCAGTCGTGCACGACCATGCCCTTGTGGCCGGCCTGCAGGTAGAAGTCCACGTAATCCTGCGACAGCGCACGCACCAGTTCGGCATCGGCACCGCCGATGGCGGCCAGCTTGTCCAGACCGTCACGGTCCATTTCCACGCGGGTGGTCACGTCCAGGCCGATGGCGGTGACCGGCCAGCTGGCGGTGAACACCACGTCGGCCGCTTCGGCATCGCCCCAGATGTTGGCCTCGGCGGCCGGGGTGATGTTGCCGTTGACGTGGAACGCGCCGCCCATGATCACCACGCCGCGCACCAGGCCGGCGATGTCCGGGGCCTGCTGCAGGGCCAGCGCGAGGTTGGTCATGCGGCCGACCGCGACCAGGGTCACTTCGCCCGGATGGGCGCGGACCAGGTCGATGATCAGCTGGTGAGCGGGGCGCGCGTCGGCGGCCACGTCCAGTTCGGTCGGCACCGGGTGGTTGCCCAGGCCGTTGTGGCCGTGGATGTGCACCGGCCAGGCTTCCGGGGTGGCTTCCGGCTGCAGCGGGCCACCGGCACCGCGCGCGACCGGGGCGGCGAAGCCCCAGGCCTGCTTCAGGTACAGCGCGTTGTGCGTGGTCGACTCCACCGAGGCATTGCCGAAGGTGGTGGTGACGCCGATCAGGTCAATCTGGGCGTGCTTGTGCAGGTACAGCAGGGCCAGGGCGTCGTCGACGCCCGGGTCGGTATCGAAAATGACTTTCAGCATGTTGTTGTTCTTCTTCTTCCGTGTGGTGCGGGGGGCGCCGGCGGCCTGGAAGCAGGCCGGCGCGCCCTGCATTGTCCCATCTTCATGACGGGCAGGGCCATTGCCGGGCTGGCAGGCCCATAATGCCCTCCAGTCCAGGCATGGAGCCGCCGAATGTTGATCGTTGCCCTTCTGCTGGTCCTGCTGGTGCTGGGCCTGAACGTGGCGGCTACCGTGGTGATCGTCAGGCGTGATGGCCTGTCGGCGGGTGGCCGCGCGGTGCAGCTGCTGCTGGTCTGGCTGCTGCCGCTGGTCGGCGCCATCCTGTGCCTGGCAGTGGCCACGGCCGATGGCTCAGGCAGCCGGGGGGATGGCGGTGCAAGCCATGACACCTCCGTTGGCTATTCCGGTGACAGCCACAGCCATCACAGCTACAGCAGCTCCGACTGCAGCAGTGATGGTGGTGGGGGGGACGGCGGCAGCTGCGGCGATTGAGGTCCCTGTAGCGTCGAGCCATGCTCGACTGCCCTTCGTTCCACAGCCGCGACGCCTGATCGAAAAGCAGTCGAGCATGGCTCGACGCTACAAGGTGCCGGGCATAGCCCGGCAACCCCGCCTGCCTCAGAATTTCCAGCGCAGGCTGGCCGACACGAAGCGCGGCTCGCCGAAGTTGTTGTAGTCCAGGTTGGCCCAGTAGGTCTTGTCCAGCGCGTTGCGCACGCTCAGCGTGGCGGTCCAGTTGTCGCTGATGCGGTAGTTGGCGTTGAACTGCACCAGCGAATACGCCGGCTGGTTCACCGTCACCGTGCCGCCGAGCGGGTAGGCGATGTTGTAGCCCTGCACCCGGCTCTGCCACTGCAGACCACCGCCGATGCTCAGTCGCTCCAGTGCGCCACGCAGCTGCAGCTGGGTGTTGAGCTGCAGCAGGTCCTTGGGCGGATTGGCGTACAGCAGGTCGGTGGCGGCGCGGGTCACCTTGACGCGGGTGTAGCCGGCATTGACCGTCCAGCCCGGCAGGATCTCGCCGTTGACGTCCATCTCCCAACCGCGCGCCTTGGTGCCGTTGATGCCGATATAGGCCGAGCTGCCGTCGCTCAGCGTACCTTCCGGCACGCTCATGTCACGCACCGCGTAGTTGTCCTGCTTGGCCTCGAACACCGCCGCATTGGCGGTCAGGCGGCCATCGAACCACTGCGTCTTGATGCCCGCTTCCAGGTTCGAGCCCTGCACCGGTGCCAGCAGGTTCTCGTTGCGGTCCTTGTAGTTTTGCGGATTGAAGATCTCGGTGTAGCTGGCATAGGCCGACACGTTCGGGGTGATCTCGTAGACCAGGCCCACGTACGGAGTGACCTCATCGCTCACCTTGTATGCACCGCTGGTGCCGGTATAGGCGCCGGCAGCGTTGTACGAGCGGCTGAGCGTTTCCCAGCGGCTCAGGCGCGCACCGGCAATCAGCGACAGCGGCTCGGCCAGGCGCAGGCGGGTGGCCAGGTAGACGCCGCTCTGCGTGGTCTTGGCCACGCGGCGTGCGCCGGTGCGGGTGTAGGTCACTTCGGAGATGTCGCCGTTCCAGTTGAACACGTTGGGGATGTAGTAGCAGCGCTCACGCCCGCAGGTCGCCCAGTCGCCCGGGAAGTTCAGCGCCACGGTATTGGTGGTGCCTTCCAGGTCCGACCACTGCGCGCCGACGGTGAGGTCGTGGTCGCGGCCGAACAGCGGGAAGCTGCCGGTCAGGTAGGCATCGACATTGCGGCGGGTGTCCTTCGAATCACCGGCGGCCGCGCGCAGGTAGATGCCCGCGCCGGTCACCGGGTCCGGGTTGCCGGTGCCGTACAGGCGCACGTTCTGCACGTTGCCGCGGGTGTAGGCGGTGTTGATCTTCAGCAGCCAGTGGTCGCCGAAACGCTGTTCCAGGTTGGCGAAGGCGGTATTGCTTTCGCGCTTCCAGTAGCTCCACTTCGGCGACAGGTTGGTCGAGCGCGCCAGATGGGCGAAGTTGCCCTGGTTGTCGAAGAACGCCACGGTGCCCCAGGTCGAACCGGTCGGGTTGTTGTCCTGGGTCTGGTAGCCGACGGTAACCGTGGTGCTGTCGGTGACATCGCCTTCCAGCACCGCCATGCCGGCCATCTTGTTTTCCTTGTAGCGGTCGTAATACAGGCCACGATCGGTGTAGGCGGCGACCACGCGGCTGCGGAAGCGGCCGTCGGCGGTCAGCGGCGCGGTTACGTCGGCTTCCATGCGGCGGTAGTCCCAGCTACCGGCGCTGACCGCGAACGACGCGTCGAATTCCTTGCCGGGGCGCTTGCGCAGCAGGTTGACCGTGGCCGACGGCACGCCGGCGCCGCTGAGCAGGCCGTTGGCACCGCGGATCACTTCGATGCGGTCGTAGAAGGCGGTGTCGTACTCCTGGTTGGTCGAGCCGCTGTAGGTGGGAATGCCGTCGACCTGGAAGTCGGTGATGGCGAAGCCGCGCGCGTAGTACAGCGGGCGTTGCGTGTCATAGAAGGACACGCTGACGCCGGTCACGTTGCGCATCACATCGTTGATGCTGAACAGCGATTCGTCCTGCAGGCGCTGCAGGCTGATCGCGGTGGCCGACTGCGGGGTTTCCTGCAGGGTGATCGGCAGGCGCGTGGTACTGGCCGGCGGCGCCGACTGTTCGGCACGCACGCTCACCCGGTCCAGGGTCTTGGCGTCGGCTGCGCCATCAGTGGCGGCGAACGCGCTGGGCGTGGCCAGCAGGGTCAACGACGAGAGCAGGGCGGCCGGCAGCAGCGCGCGGCGGGGCAGGCGGTTATCGAAGGTCAGGCACATGGTGGGCTCGAAGCGTGGAGGCGGGGAGGGGCGGCAACAGTCGTCCAGCACCCGGGGCGGCGGCTTCGGGCACGGTCAGGTCCGTCTGGGGGCGAGGCGCGGTCACTGCGCAGGACGCAAATGTAAATAATTCTTAACAACATTACAATTCGCGTCATTGTGCGCAGGGTTCCCGGCACGGGGCATCGCTTTCTGTAGAGCCGAGCGATGCTCGGCTGCTTTTTGCCGGAGCCGAGCATGGGCTCGGCTCTACAGGCGTAGCCTGCACAAACGCAAACGGCCACCCGAAGGTGGCCGTCCGTCTGCATCGAAAGGAACCTGCGGGCTTACAGCGCCTGCAGTTCCTCGTTGGCGTTGCGCTTTTCCTTGGCCGGCGCCGGAACCGCCGCCGGAGCGGGCGATGCCGCGTTCGCGTCCACCGGCACCTCCAGGTAGGGCAGCTGCAGGGTCTGGCTGGTCAGCGTGCGGATCTCGTTGACCAGCGCGGCGCTGTCGTTGAGCTTGCGCCCGTACGACGGCACGATCTCGCGCAGGCGGGTTTCCCAGCCGGCCTTCATCTGCTCCGGGAAGGCCTTGGCCATCAGGTCAAGCATGATCGGCGGCGAGGTCGACGCGCCCGGCGACGCGCCGAGCAGGGCGGCGAGGGTGTGGTCCTTGTCGGTCACGATCTCGGTACCGAACTGCAGCACCGGGCCCTTCAGCGGATCGCGCTTGATGATCTGCACGCGCTGGCCGGCGGTGACCAGCTTCCAGTCACCCGGCTTGGCATTGGGGAAGTACTTGACCAGTTCGGCCTGGCGGTCGGCATCGTTCAGGCGCGCCTGTCCCATCAGGTACTGCACCAGGTCCAGGTTGTCCTTGCCCACTTCCAGCATCGGGCCGACGTTGTTGTGGTTCACCGACGAGTAAAGGTCCCACCACGAGCCGTGCTTGAGGAACTTGGTGCTGTACAGCGCGAACGGCCCGAACAGGACCACCGGCTTGCCGTCCAGCTTGCGCGCATCCAGGTGCGGCACCGACATCGGCGGCGAGCCGGTCTCAGCCATGCCGTAAGCCTTCACCCCATGGCGCGAGGTCACGTCCTGGCCCTGGAAAGCGAGGAACTGGCCGCCGACCGGGAAGCCGGCGTAGTCCTTCGATTCCGGAATGCCCGACATCTGCAGCAGCTTCAGTGCGGCGCCACCGGCACCGATGAACACGAAGCGGGCGTGGGTGGTGGATTCGGTGCCGGCCTTGAGGTCCTTCACCGTCACGTTCCAGCTCTTGTCGGCGTTCTGCCGCAGCGCGCTCACTTCATGGTTCAGGTGCAGGCTGAAGTTCGGGCTGCGCTGCAGGCCGGCGGTCAGCTGGCGGGTGATCACGCCGAAGTTGACGTCGGTGCCCAGCGGCATCCAGGTTGCGGCAACCTTCTGCTTCGGGTCACGGCCTTCCATCAGCAGCGGGGCCCACTGCTTGATCTGGGCCGGATCCTCGGAGTACTGCATGCCGTAGAACAGCGGGTTCTTGACCAGGGCCTGCTGGCGCTTGTGCAGGTAGGCGATGTTGTCATCGCCCCAGACGAAGCTCATGTGCGGGGTCGGGTTGATGAAGTCGCTGGGCTGGCTCAGCCGGCCCTCCTTCACCTGGTGCGACCAGAACTGGCGCGAGACCTCGAACGATTCGGCGATGCCGACCGCGCGCTTGGTCTCGATGCTGCCGTCGGGCAGTTCCGGGGTGTAGTTCAGTTCGGCGAACGCCGAGTGGCCGGTGCCGGCGTTGTTCCAGCCATCGGAGCTTTCACCGGCGACGCCGTCGAGGCGTTCGTAGACCTGGATGTTCCAGTCCGGCTGCAGTTCCTGCAGGTAGGTGGCCAGGGTGATGCTCATGATGCCGGCGCCGACCAGCACAACATCGACGGGCTTGTCGTTGCTGGCGGCGGGCACCGAGCGCTGGGTCAGCGGCCAGTACAGGAACAGCGCGGCGGCCAGCAACAGCAGCACGAGCAGGGCGAGAAGAGCCTTGCCAAATTTCTTCATGGGGGCGGGATCGTTGGCGGAGGGGAAGAGGTCAGGATGCGCGTGGGGCAGGGAAAGGGCGTGAAGAAACAACGCCTTGCATCATCCACCGGTGATTCTAACCGGATCCGGTCCTTTTTTGATGCAACGCAGCATCCGACGTTTCGCGGTGCTGCCACATGGGCGGCAGGCGATGCCCGGCGACGGTGGGATCAGACCAGCTCAAGGATCTCGTCGCCAGCCTCATCGACCCCGCCGGTCGGGCGCCAGCCCAGGCGGCGGTAGAAGCCGTGCGAGCGCGAACGCGGGTCGGCCGAGCAGGCCAGGAACAGCCGCCGGTGGCCGGCATCGCGGGTCAGGCTGACCACTTCCTGCAGCAGCTGGCGGCCGATGCCGCGGCCCTCGTAGTCCGGCAGCAGGGCCAGCACCAGCACCTCGCCGCTGTCGCGGTCGGCGAAGCAGTAGCCGGCCATGCGCTCGCCCTCCCAGGCGACGCGGCCGATCGAATCGCCTTGGGCGATGCCGGCCGCCCAGCTGTCCACAGTGATGCCCAGCTGGGCCAGCTGCTCGGCGCTGAAGGCGTTCTCGCGGGTGCGCCCACGCAGGTCGACGCAGGCAGCGGCATCCTCGGGGCGGGCATCGCGCAGGTACACGGGCATGCCGGACATCCTTGTAATGGTCGGCCCGCCAGTATCCGCATCGCGCATGGACCCGGTGTGTAGGCTTGATGGAGATCCGATGGAGCCCCGAAAAAGGGGACGGAGGGGATTAAGCCGTATTTGCCTTGGATGTCGTATTGGCCTTAAGCGACTTAATCCCCTCCGTCCCCTTTTTGCGCTGTGCGTCAGCGCTTGCGCCGGATCAATGCCGAGGATGCATCCAGCACGGCGCGGGTCAGCAGGGCCATGGTCTGCACGTCGCCCTTCCAGTGCTGCCAGTACAGCGGCACGTCTTCCCACGCGCGCTGGCGTACGTAGACCAGGCGGCCGGCGTCCAGGTGCCGCTTGACCAGCGGCAGCGGATTCATCGTCCAGCCCATGCCGCCCAGGTTGGCCTGCACAAAGGCGCGGGTGGAGGGAATCCACCAGGTCGGTGCGGTGCTGGGCAGGTCATCGCCGGCCATGCGCCGGGCAAAGCGCGACTGCATGTCGTCCTTGCGGTTGAACACCAGAACCGGTGCCTGCGCCAGTGCCTGCGCGGTCACGCCCTTGGCGAAGTAGCGTTCGCGGAACTCGGGGGTGCAGGTCGCCGCGTAACGGATGCTGCCCAGCGCGTGGATCTGGCAGCCCTGCACCGGCTCGTCCAGCGTGGTCACCGCACCCAGCACCGTGCCCTGGCGCAGCAGTTCGGCGGTGTGGTCCTGGTCCTCCACGCGCAGGTCCAGGGTGGTCCCGGTGCCCTGCGCGAACTGCGCCGCGGCCTGCGGGAACCAGGTTTCCAGGCTGTCGTGGTTCACTGCCACCGGGATGCTGGCCTGGGGCAGGTCCTCATCCGCCAGGCCCATGCGGTGCAGCGCATCGTGTTCCAGCAGGGCGGTCTGCTCGGCCAGCTGCACCAGCAGCTGGCCTTCGGCGGTCGCGGTGGCCGGGGTGCCACGCTTGACCAGCAGGCGGCCGATCCGGTCCTCCAGTGCCTTGACCCGCTGCGAGATGGCCGAGGGCGTGACATTCAGCGATTGCGCGGCGCGGTCGAAGCTGCCTTCGCGGATCACCGCGGCCAGGGCGCGCAGCTGGGCGTGATCGATGCGCATCGAATTAAGCTCCGCTAATGTTGGTTTAGGAAGTTTAGCTCGTCTTTTCCATGTTGCGGCGCGACAATGGCGCCCGTTCCGGTGCTGTCCGCCTTCGCGAGGTACCGTCCCCCAAGCAATACAAGGCAGTGAATCCCATGTTCTCGGTCATCTCCGCCAGCACCGGCCTCGGTGCCTGGTTCTCTGGTGCAGCCACCGGCATCGGCCTGTTCGCCGTGGTCGGGGCCCAGAGCGCCTTCATTCTGCGCCAGGGCATCCTGCGCAAGCACATCGTGCCGGTGGTCGCCACCTGCGCGGCCATCGATGCCATCTTCATCTTTGCCAGCGTGGCCGGCCTGCGCACGCTCACTTCAGCGCTGCCGTGGCTGACCACCGCCGTGCTGTGGACCGGTGTCGCGTTCCTGGCCTGGTATGCGATGAAGTCGGCACGCCGTGCGATCGCCGGCGGCGGTGGCATGGGCGAGGCCGACAGCGACGACGGCAGCCGCCGCGCGGTGCTGATGGCCGCGGTCGGCTTCTCGCTGATCAACCCGCACTTCTGGCTGGACATGATGGTGATCGGCTCCATCGCCGAGAACTTCGGCAACGCCCGCATGGCCTTCGCTGCGGGCGTGGTCACGGCCAGCTGCCTGTGGCTGACCGCGCAGGGCCTCGGTGCACGCCTGCTGGCGCCGCTGTTCACCAAGCCCAGCACCTGGCGCGTGCTCGACGGCACCATCGCCGTGATCCTCAGCATCCTGGCCCTCATGTTGGCGGTGCGCGGAGTCCACTGACCCGGCGCACGCCCCCCGAACCCACGTCCTGACTCTCTCTCCAAGGTAGTGGCAACGACGGCACCGGCAACGGTGCCGTCGTCTTTTCCGGCTCTGGCGGGAAACCCATTGCCCTGCCTAGAATCGGAGACCAGGACAAGGTGTCCACAGGAGCAGGGGAAGGATGCACAGGACGATTCTGGCGGCCGCACTGGCCGTCATCGGGGGCGTTGCCGCAGGCAGCGCGGGGGCGGTGGAGCTGACGCAGTACCTGCGCCGGGAGACCTTCACCGACATCAAGATCTCGCCGGGGGGCGAGTACGTAGCGGCAACGGTGCCGAGGGAGGACAGCACCGCGATCGCGATCCTGCGCCTGAAGGACAAGGAGGTGGTCGGCAGTTTCTGGCCGCCCAGCCGCAACCACGCGCAGGAATTCGATTGGGTCAGCAACGAGCGCCTGTTGATCGGCCTGGCCCAGAAGTGGGGCTCGCTCGACCAACCCAATCCCACCGGCGAACTCTATGCCATCGACGCCAACGGCAACCGCGGCGAACTGCTGGTCGGCTATCGCGTCGAAAGCAAGGGCCCGGGGACCCGCATCCAGCCGAAGAAGGTCGAAGCAGTGGCCGCCTTCCTGGCCGACGACCTGCCGGGCGACGAGCGCAACGTGCTGGTGACCGTATGGCCGCTGGCCGAGGATCCGTACACCCGCGTAGATCGCATGGATGTGACTACGGGTCGTCGCTCGCGGGTGGCGTCCTCGCCGGTACGGCGCGGCGAGTTCACCACCGACGGCGCCGGCGAAGTGCGCTTCGTGCATGGCTCGGGCAGCGACAACATCAACAAGCTGTACTTCCGCGAACGCAGTGGCGACAGCTGGAAGCTGATCAACGACGAGGCCGTCAGCAAGCGCATCGAAACCGCCCTCGGCTTCTCGGCCGATGACAGCCTGGCCTACCTCAACGTCGAGCAGACCCAGGGCCCGGACGCGATCGTCAGCTGGAACCCGCAGACCGGCGAGCGTGCCACGCTGCTGCGCGACGAGGTGGTCAATCCGTATCGCATCATCCATCGGCCCGGCACCCACGTGCCGGTGGGCGCGCTCTATCTGGGCGACACGCCGCGTACCCGGTTCTTCGACGAGAAGTCGCCGGAGGCGCGCCTGTACCGCAGCCTGGAAGCCGCCTTCGGAGGGCCGGTCTACATCACCTCCAGCACCCGCGATGGCCGTGTTGTGCTGGTGGAAACCTGGTCGGGCTCGAACCCGGGCGATTTCTACGTCTACGACACGGTGGCGCGCAAGGCTGACCACCTGATCAGCCGCAGCGACTGGATTGACGTGGACCGCAGTGCCAGCGTGAAGCCGATTGCACTGAAGGCGCGGGACGGGCTGCCGTTGCATGGCTTCCTGACCCTGCCGGCCGGCAGCAACGGCCGCAACCTGCCGATGGTGGTGATGCCGCATGGCGGGCCGTTCGACATCTTCGATTCCGGCCAGTACGACCGCGAAACCCAGATGCTGGCCGCCGCCGGGTATGCGGTGCTGCAGGTCAACTTCCGTGGGTCGGGCAATTACGGCCGGGCCCACACCCAGGCCGGTGCGCAGCAGTGGGGCGCGGCGATGCAGGACGATGTCACCGATGCCACCCGCTGGGCAATCAGCGAAGGCATCGCCGATGCTCGTCGCATCTGCATCTATGGCGCCAGCTACGGGGCCTACTCGGCGATGATGGGGGCGGCCCGCGAACCCGGGCTGTATCAGTGCGCGGCCGGCTATGTGGGGGTCTACGACCTGCCGATGATGTACACCCGTGGCGATATCCAGGACCGCGGCTCAGGCGTGACCTACCTGCGCGAATGGCTGGGTGATCCGGCCAAGCTGGGCGCGGTGTCGCCGGTGAACCTGGCCGAACGGATCAAGGTGCCGGTGTTCCTCGCCGCCGGTGGCGAAGACAAGCGTGCGCCGATCCAGCATACCGAGCGCATGGAAGCGGCGCTCAAGCGCGCCGGCACACCGGTGGAAAGCCTGTACTACAAGACCGAAGGCCACGGCTTCTACACCGAGGCGCATCGCAGCGAGTACTACGACAAGCTGCTGGCGTTCCTGGCGCGCAGCCTGGGGGGCAAGACCGCGACGACCGCGCCCGTGGCCGGCAAGGACAAGGCGCCCTGAGCTGACAGGGCGGCGGATGAATTTTCCGCCGCCCTGGTCTTCGGCACGCGGGACTTACTTCACCCCGTGCATCATCTTCTTCAGCAGCGGCGCGGCGATGAAGGCCGCCAACGCGCAACCCAGGCCGATCCACATCAGCAGCCAGAACAGGTGCGCGTAGGCACCTGCGGCAGCCACCATGTCCAGCGATTCGCCTTCCGGCACCTCGATCGCGGCCAGCTTGCCGAACAGCGCGGCCAGCGTTTCCGAGAATGCGGTGGCCAGGAACCAGGTGCCCATCATCAGGCTCATCACCCGCGGCACGGCCAGCTGGGTCACCGCCGACAGGCCGACCGGCGAGAGGCACATCTCGCCGCTGGCCAGCAGGAAGTAGGCCAGCACCAGCCACCACACGCTGGCCATCTCGCCGGTGGCGCCCACCTGCTGTGCGGCCAGCGCCAGCGGCACGAACGACAGCGCGCCGATCACCAGGCCCCAGGCCGACTTCACCGGCTTGCCCGGTTCCCAGCCGCGGCGGTCCATCCACGTCCACAGCGCGGCGAAGGCCGGAGCGAGCAGCACCAGGAACAGGCCGCCGAGGTAGGTCAGCGAGCCGGCGGTCTGCGGAATCACCAGGCAGTCGCGCACCAGCAGCACCAGCATCAGTACGACGATGGCGGCGAAGAACGTGCGCGGCGCGGCCGAGCCCGGGCGCCGTTCCGACAGGCGCGCGCTGACCACGAAGCCGAGCGGTGCCAGCAGCAGCGAGAGGATCGACCACGGCAGCGGCGTGCCGCCGGTGATCACCAGCGAGGGCACGATGTCCTTGGTCAGCAGGCGGTCGGTGAAGGTCACCCACGAGCCGTAGGACTGCTCGTACATCGTGAAGAACACCAGCGCCATGAAGATCAGCACCATCAGCGCGATCATCTGCTGGCGCTGCACCGGCGTGCATTTCGTGCCGGTGAACCAGGCGAACCAGACCAGCACGCCGCCCAGCACCACCAGCATCAGCATCAGCGCCAGGCTGATTTCACCGCCCAGCGCGAACGCGCCGTTGCCGGCGGCCCACATCAGCCATGCCACCGGCAGCACGCCGAGCACCGCGCACAGATAGATGAGCCATTCGCGTGGCAGGCCCAGCACCTTCTGCTTCAGCGCCGCCGGTTGCGGCGGTTCGGCATGGCCCTGCAGGTACTTCTGGCCCCACAGGAACATCGCCAGGCCGGCCAGCATGCCGATGCCGGCCGCACCGAAACCGTACTTCCAGCCGTAGGCCTCACCGAGGAAGCCACACACCAGGGACGAGAACAGCGCGCCGAGGTTGATGCCGGCGTAGAACAGCGAAAAGCCCGAGTCGCGACGCGGGTCGTCCTTGGCGTACAGCTTGCCGACAATGGTGGAGATGTTCGGCTTCAGGAAGCCGACGCCCATGATGATCAGCGCCAGCGACAGGTAGGTCACCGCCAGCGCCGAGGTGTCGCGCACCACTTCGCCGTTCACCCGGTACGCGGCGTGGCCCTCGAAGGCCATGCCGAGGTGGCCGAGTACCAGCAGGATGCCGCCGAACAGCACTGCCCGGCGCATGCCCAGCCAGCGGTCGGCCAGCATGCCGCCGAACACCGGGATGCAGTACACCAGGCCACCGTAGGCACCGAGCAGGTCCAGGCCGGCCTTGTCGCCGAACAGGTGGTATTTGGTCAGGTACAGCAGCAACAGCGCCTTCATGCCGTAGAAGGAGAAGCGCTCCCACATTTCAGTGAAGAAGCAGACGTAGACGCCCTTGGGGTGGCCCAGGAAGTCGTCGGAAGCAGAGGCGGCAACGGTCATCGACGGCGGGGACAGCGGAAAGGGCGCGATTATAGGCCTCTGGGCCTGGGCAGGCAGCCGCCGGTGGATCCACGCCATGCAGGGATGGCGCTCCCCCGGCGGCCACCGCTCACAGGTATCGCAACCAAGGCAGATCGCGCCTTCGCGCTTTGAACCGCGCGAAGGCCCGCGTCGGCGGGTACAGCACCACCGCCAGCGCACAGGCCACCAGCAGCAGGCCGCTGACCGAATCCAGGGCATACAGTTCGCCATGGGTCGGCCCCCAGGCCGCCAACGCGGCCAGGTACAGCCCTTTCAGCACGTACAGGTGCAGCAGGTAGAAGAACATCGGCGCGGCGCCGATATCGGACAGCGGGCGCAGCGCACGCGCGAGGGGCGGCCATTCGTACAAGCGCAGCAGCAACAGCCCCACGCCCAGGGTCAGCAACAGGAACTGCAATGACGGCGGGTACTTGGTGACGTTGAAGATGCTCAACCACGTGCGCAGCGTAGTGGTCTGGTACGACCAGGGAGCATCCCCATACTGGTTGGCGAACCGCAGCAGCGCGAACAGGGCCAGCGCGCCGACGCCTGCCCACAGCAGCCAGCGCTGGCGCTGCTCCGGCGCGCGCGCGCGGCCGAACCAGGGCCCCATCAGATAACCCAGCGCAATCACCCCGATCCACGGCAGTACCGGATAGGAGGTGCGCAGGCGCAGCGCGCCGGCCTCGATCCAGTCGCGCTGGTGCAGCACTTTCCACAGCACCGCCAGCAGGCCGTTTCCTTGCACCCGAAGGCCGTCGAACAGGTTGTGCCCGGCCACCACCGCGATTGCCAGCATCAGCAGGGCCGGGCGTGGCAGCCATAGCAGCCCGGCCAGCGCGATCATGCTCAGCCCGATGGCCCAGATCACCTGCAGGTACAGCGTTTCCGGCGGCAGCTGGAAGGTCCAGGCGAAATTCACCAGGGTCAGTTCCAGCACCACCAGGAACAGCCCGCGCTTGAGCAGGAACGCAGCTGTGGCCCCGCGCGGATCCGCCTGGCGCTGGCCGTACAGCCAGGCCGACAGCCCGGTCAGCAGCACGAACACGGGGGCGCACAGGTGGGCCAGCAGACGGCAGGCGAACAGCGCAGGGGAGACCGTCGCTGCGTCCATCGGGTCGCTCACCTGGTGCTGCAGGAAGAAGGTCTCACGCACGTGGTCCAGCAGCATCAACAGCATCACGGTGCCGCGCAGCTGGTCGATGGAGGCCAGGCGGGGGGAGGGGGAAGGGGGCATGCGATGCAGTAACAACAAGGTATCATTAAGATATAACATATCATTTGCGGCGTGCCCAGCCGGACTTTGCCGGGTCGGTCGATTGCCGGTCCACGTGCCGGCCCATTGCGCCGCAGCACACGCCCCCATCCTTTGGCACGCTGGACTTGATCTGCCCTGAACGCTAGCTTGGCAGGGATTTTTTGCCAGCAGGGGCTTCCATGAACCACGACGCTGCGCCCAAGCAGCTCACCTTCCGCGCAGTGGCCCTGGCCATCGTGCTGGCGGTGGTGCTGTCGGCCGCAAACGCCTACCTCGGTCTGTTCGCAGGCCTGACCATCGCCACCGCCATTCCCGCCGCGGTGATTTCCATGGGCGTGCTGCGCCTGCTGGGCGGTGGCTCCATCCTCGAGAACAACATCGTGCAGACCGGCGCCTCGGCCGGTTCATCGATCGCCGCCGGTGTGATCTTCACCATCCCGGCGCTGGTGATCATGGGCTACTGGCCGGACTTCAAGTACTGGTGGGTGCTGGGCATCGCCGGCCTCGGTGGCCTGTTGGGCGTGCTGTTCTCGGTGCCGCTGCGCCGTTCGATGATTGTCGAAGACCCGCTGCCGTTCCCGGAAGGCAAGGCTGCGGCCGAAGTGCTCAAGGCCGGTGAGAACCCGGGCCCGGGCCTGAAGATCCTCGGCCTGTCGGCGGTGATCGGTGCCTTCGTCAAGCTGGCCGCGGAAAGCGGCATGCGCCTGATTCCCGATGCCTGGGCCACCTCGGCCTACGTCGGCAGTTCCAAGGTCACCGCCTTCATCGGCACCAACCTGTCGCCGGCACTGCTGGGCGTGGGCTACATCGTCGGCCTCAACGTCGGCATCGTGGTGGTGTCCGGCTCGATCCTGACCTGGCACATCGCCATTCCGATCTACCAGGCGTTCTTCATGAACACCGATCCGGCACTGGCCGCGTCGGTTGCCGCGGCCTCGTCCACCGAGGCAGCGTTCGCCATCTGGGGCGCGAAGATGCGCTACCTGGGCGTCGGTGCGATGCTGATCGGTGGCATCTGGACCCTGATCTCGCTGCGCAAGTCGCTGCTCAACGGTGTCAAGAGCGGCTTTGCCGCCGCCCGCAAGAGCGGTGGCCCGGTGCTGGCGCACACCGAGCGCGACCTGCCGATGAAGTGGATGCTGGTCGCCCTGGTGGTGTTCGTGCTGCCGCTGCTGGCCCTGTACCAGGCCATCGTCGGCCAGTGGCACGTGTCCATCCCGATGACCCTCATCATGATCGTCGCCGGCTTCCTGTTCGTTTCGGTCTCGGCCTACCTGGCTGGCCTGATCGGCTCGTCCAACAACCCGGTTTCGGGCATCACCATCTCCACCATCCTGTTCGCTTCGGCCGTGCTGGTGGTGCTGCTGGGCAAGGATGGCCTGCAGCCGGTCGGCGCCTTCGGCGCGCCGCTGGGCGCGGTGGCCGCGATCATGATCGGCGCGGTGGTGTGCTGTGCTGCAGCGGTCGGCGGTGACAACCTGCAGGACCTCAAGGCCGGTTACATCGTCGGTGCCACCCCGTGGAAGCAGCAGCTGATGCTGGGCATCGGTGCGTTCTCGTGCGCGCTGATCATGGCCCCGGTGCTGAACCTGCTGGCCACCGCCTACGGCATCGGCGTGAAGTCGGAGCTGCACCCGAACGCGCTGGCCGCGCCGCAGGCCAACCTGATGGCCTCGGTGGCCAAGGGCCTGTTCGGTGGTGAACTGCCGTGGACCTTCATCGGCATCGGTGCCGTGGTCGGTGCCGCCATCATCGCGTTCGACAGCTGGCTGAAGTCGCGCAACGCCCGCTTCCGCGTGCCGGTGCTGGCCGCCGCCATCGGCATCTACCTGCCGCTGGAACTGATGGTGCCGATCTTCCTCGGCGGCCTGATCGCCTACCTCGTCGAGCGCTTCCACAAGGTGCGTGCCGATGACGAAGAAGGTCGCGACCGCGTGCACAAGCCGGGCGTGCTGTTCGCCGCCGGCCTGATCACCGGTGAGGCACTGATGGGCATCGCCATCGCGATTCCGATCGTGGTGAGCAGTCGCGCCGACGTGCTGGCCGTGCCGTTCCACCTGCCGGGCGCACAGTGGATCGGCCTGGCCGTGCTGTTCCTGGTCGGCTGGCTGATCTACCGCACCGGCAAGCGCGCCATGGCGTAAGGGTTGGGGTCGTGATGCATGGGGTCGGATCCCTTCCCGCCGGGAAGGGCTCTGACCCCGGGTTGACAGCGTCTGGGGTCAGAGCCGATTCCGTCGGAATCGAATCCGACCCCGGTGTCCCCACAAACCGCGCCACGGCGCGGTTTGCTTTTTCTGGCGGCGGGGCCGCGCCCCACCGGCAGCCATGACCGATGGCCTTGGCAGCCCCGGCCGCACGGGCCTACCATCGGTTTTTTGCCGTCCTGCGGAGACCCCGATGAAACTGCGTCATGCCCTGCTGCCACTGAGCCTGCTGGCCGCCCTGCCCAGCGTCGCCGCTGCCCGTGGCCTGGAAGTCCGCGACATGGTGGCCATGGACCGCGTCTCCGCACCGGTACTGACCGCTGACGGCGGCACCGTGGTGTTCGCCAAGCGCAGCGTGGATGCCAACCTGAAGGCCTCCACCGCGCTGTTCGCGCGCAACCTGCGTACCCGCGATGCAGCACCGCCGAAGCAGATCACCCCGGCCGGCTGGAACGTCAATTCCGCTTCGCTGTCGGCCGATGGCCAGACCGTGTATTTCCTCAGCGCCAGGAGCGGCAGCCAGCAGTTGTACGCGCAGCCGCTCAGCGGCGGCGCCCCGCGCCAGCTGACCGACTTCCCGGTCGACGTGGACAGCTACCACGTGTCGCCGCAGGACGACCGCGTGCTGTTCAGCGCCGGCGTGTTCCAGGCCTGTGCCTCGGACCTGACCTGCACCGAGAAGAAGCTCAAGGACGTCGCCGGCGCCAAGGCCAGTGGCAAGGTCTTCGATTCGCTGTTCGTGCGCCACTGGGATACCTGGAACGACGGCCGCCGCAACACCCTGTTCGTCGCGCCGCTGCCGGCAGCCAAGGCCGGTCCGGTCAAGGGCGCTTCCGCGCTGAGCGCCACCATCGACGGTGATGCCCCGTCCAAGCCGTTCGGCGGCAATGATGATTTCGCCTGGTCGCCGGATGGCGCCAGCGTGGTCGCCAGCATCCGCGTGGCCGGCAAGCAGGAGCCGTGGTCGACCAACTTCGACCTGTACCGCTTCGACGCGGCGGGCAAGCAGGCGCCGGTCAACCTGACCGCCTCCAACCCGGCCTGGGATGCCGGCCCGGTGTTCAGTGCCGACGGCAAGACCCTGTTCTACCGCGCGATGAAGCGCCCGGGCTTCGAGGCTGACCGCTTCGGCCTGATGGCGATGGACCTGGCCAGTGGCAAGACCCGCGAGATCGCCCCGCAGTGGGATCGTTCGGCTGGCGGCATCACCCTGTCCGCCGACGGCGCCAGCATCTACACCACTGCCGATGACCTCGGCGAACACCCGCTGTTCCAGATCGACGTGGCCAGCGGCAAGGCCACCAAGCTGATCGGCGACGGCAGCGTGACCTCGGTCGATGTGGCCGGCAACAGCGTGGCGATCACCCGCAACAGCCTGAAGAGCAACGACCAGGTGCTGGTTGGCTTGCTGCCGGCCGCGGGCGAAGCCATCGGCGAGCTGCGCGCGCTGAACCCGGCCGCTGGTGAGGTGCTCAAGGATGTCAGCTTCGGCGACTACGAACAGTTCGAGTTCAAGGGCTGGAACAACGACACCGTGCATGGCTACGTGGTCAAGCCGCACAACTACCAGGAAGGCAAGTCGTACCCGGTCGCGTTCCTGATCCACGGCGGCCCGCAGGGCAGCTTCGGCAATGGCTGGAGCTACCGCTGGAATCCGCAGACCTACGCGGGCCAGGGCTATGCGGTGGTGATGATCGACTTCCACGGCTCCACCGGCTACGGCCAGGCGTTCACCGATGCGATCAGCCAGCACTGGGGCGACCGCCCGCTGGAAGACCTGCAGAAGGGCTGGGATGCGGCGCTGAAGAAGTATTCCTTCCTCAATGGTGACAAGGCCTGTGCGCTGGGCGCCAGCTACGGCGGCTTCATGGTCAACTGGATTGCCGGCAACTGGAACAGCCCGTTCAAGTGCCTGGTCAACCATGACGGCGTGTTCGACCAGCGCATGATGGGCTACGCCACCGAAGAACTGTGGTTCACCGAGTGGGAGCAGGGCGGTACGCCGTACCAGAAGGCGGCGAACTACGAGAAGTTCAACCCGGTCAACCACGTGGCGGACTGGAAGAAGCCGATCCTGGTCATCCACGGCCAGCAGGACTTCCGCATCCCGGTCGAGCAGGGCCTGGCCGCGTTCACCGCTGCCCAGCGCCAGGGCATCGAATCGAAGTTCCTGTACTTCCCGGATGAAAACCACTGGGTGCTGAAGCCGAACAACAGCATCCTGTGGCATGACACCGTCAATGCCTGGCTGAAGCAGCACATCGGCAACTGATGGTTGCGGCGCCGCCCTCCGGGGCGGCGCTTCTGTTTCACCATCTGCTTTACCGGTGGGTGCCGACCGTTGGTCGGCACACCTTCCTGATCTGCCGCCACCAGCAGCCGGCCAGCGGCCGGCTCTACCAGAGCGCCTGCATGCCTTCGACTGCCCTGATCCAGAACGACATCGTCGTCTTCGGTTTGATCGCCGCCACTCTTGGCGCCGTGTTCTGGACCGCCTCGCGCGAGCAGGGGCTGTGGAAGCGCTTCTATACGTTCGTGCCAGCGCTGCTGCTGTGCTACCTGATTCCCGGCATCTACAACACCGTCGGCCTGATCGACGGCCAGAACACCAAGCTCTACAACCCGATCGCGCGCGACATCCTGTTGCCGGCGGCGCTGATCCTGCTGACCCTGGCAGTGGATATCAAGGGCATCCTGCGGCTCGGCCCGAAGCTGGTACTGATGTACCTGGGCGCCTCGGCCAGCATCATGCTCGGTGCGGTGGTGGCGTTCCTGGTGATGCGCGCGATCCATCCCGACACCGTAGCCGGCGATACCTGGGCCGGCATGGCGGCACTGGCCGGCAGCTGGATCGGTGGTGGTGCCAACATGCTGGCGATGCGCGAAGTGTTCGACGTCAACGCGACCACCTTTGGCCAGTTCGCGGTGGTCGATGTCGGTGTCGGTTACGTGTGGATGGCCGCGCTGATCTTCCTGGCAGGACGTGCAGCGAAGATCGATGCACGCAGTGGCGCTGATACCTCGGCCATTGATGAACTGAAGGAACGCATCGCGCGCTTCCAGGCCGAGCACGAACGCATTCCCAGCCTGACCGATCTGATGCTGATCGTGGCGGTGGCCTTCGGCGGCGTCGGCCTGTCGCATGCGATCGGTGCGCCGCTGGCGGCCTGGTTCAAGGCCAACGTCAGCTGGGCGTCGCAGTTCAGCCTGGACGCGCCGTTCGTGTGGGTGGTGGTGCTGTCGACCACGCTGGGCCTGAGCCTGAGTTTCACCCGCGCACGCAACCTGGAAGGGGCGGGTGCATCGCGGCTGGGTTCGTTGCTGCTGTACTTCCTGATCGCCTGCATCGGCATGCAGATGGATCTGCTGGCGCTGCTGGATCGCCCGTGGCTGTTCCTGCTTGGCCTGATCTGGATTGCCGTGCACATCGTGCTGCTGTGGTGCCTGGGCAAGCTGCTGAAGGTGCCGTTCTTCTATTTCGCCATCGGTTCGCAGTCGAACATCGGTGGCCCGGCCTCGGCGCCGGTGGTGGCGGCCGCGTTCCATCCGGCCCTTGCGCCGGTGGGCGTGCTGCTGGGCACGATGGGCTATGCCACCGGCACCTACCTGGCCTACATCGTCGGCATCACCCTGCGCGCACTGGCCGGGCAGGGCTGATACGGCGACGGGGTGATGGGGTCAGATCCCTTTTGCGACGCAAAAGGGATCTGACCCCGGTTCCCGGTGAATCACGCCACCGGCAACCCGCGTTCGATCAACCATGCCTTCGCGTCTTCGGCGTCCTGCTCGAACCACGCTTTCGTAGATCCCAGCCGATACGTATACCCCCAGGCATCCATGTCGGCCATCAGCCGCTGGCTGCCGACGCCGGGCAGCTGCCCGGCCAGCACGATCTGCAGGTAGCAGGTCGCGTCTTCCTCGGCCACCGAGTCGGTGGCATCGGTATGCACCTGCGCCCGCCGCTCCGGCGGCAGTACGATCAGGTGGCAGGCCTCATGCAGCATCGAGTGCACGGGCGTGTCATCGCGCACGTAGACGTTGCTGGCGATGATGCCCGCCTCGGGCTCGCCCCAGTAGCTGCCGGGAATCGGCTCGCCGGCCGCCACGTGGTGCAGCCGCAGGCCATGCGCGGCGAGCAGGCACTGCGCATCGGCGAAGGCGATGTCGCCCACGCAGGTGATGTCCACGGCGGTTGTCGTATCGGTCATGCGGGTCAGGCAGCCCCGCCCATGCAGGCACGGGCGGGGCAGGGGATCAGGGTTTGTCCGGGCCTTCCGGCAGCGCCACGGAGATGTCCAGCACATCGTGCTGGCCATCCTTCACCAGGTCGACCTTCACCGCATCGACGTCGATGTTCACGTACTTCTTGATCACTTCCAGCAGCTCGCGCTGCAGCAGCGGCAGGTAGTCCGGGCCACCACGGTGGCTGCGTTCCTGCGCGATGATGATCTGCAGGCGGTTCTTGGCGGTTTCGGCGGTGGTCTTCTTCGCTTTGAGGAAATCAAACAGGCCCATGCTTACCCTCCGAACAGCTTGCTGAAGAAGCCCTTCTTCTCGACGTTGGTGAAGCGCATCGGGCGTTCTTCGCCGAGGATGCGCGCGACGGCGTCTTCATAGGCCTGGCCGGCAGCGGATTCGACATCCAGGATGACCGGCTCGCCCTTGTTGGAGGCGTTGAGCACGTCGCCCGATTCCGGAATCACGCCGATCGCCTTCAGGCCGAGGACTTCCTCGACGTCGGCGATGCTCAGCATCTCGCCGCTTTCCACGCGCAGCGGGGTGTAGCGCGTCAGCAGCAGGAAGGCCGGCACGTCCTGGCCGGATTCGGCCTTGTGGGTCTTCGAATCGAGCAGGCCGATGATGCGGTCGGAGTCGCGCACCGACGACACTTCCGGGTTCACCACCACCACCGCGCGGTCGGCGAAGTACATCGCCAGGAAGGCGCCCTTCTCGATGCCGGCCGGGGAGTCGCAGATGATGTAGTCGAAGCCGTCGGCGGCCAGGTCCTTCAGGACCTTGCCCACGCCTTCCTGGGTCAGTGCGTCCTTGTCGCGGGTCTGCGAGGCCGCCAGCACGTACAGGTTGTCGAAGCGCTTGTCCTTGATCAGGGCCTGCTTGAGGGTGGCTTCGCCGTGCACGACGTTGACGAAGTCGTACACCACGCGGCGTTCGCAGCCCATGATCAGGTCGAGGTTGCGCAGGCCGACGTCGAAGTCGATCACCGCCACCTTCTTGCCGCGCCGCGCCAGGCCGCAGGCCAGGCTCGCGCTGGAAGTGGTCTTGCCGACGCCGCCCTTGCCGGAGGTGACTACGATGATTTCAGCCAAAGGACTTCTCCTGGTTCTGCATGAGTTTGGTGCTGCGTCAGTCCAGCGCAGCGATCTTGATCTGGTCCTGTTCCAGCCACACCTGGACGGCCTTGCCGCGCAGGTTGTCCGGAACATCGTCCAGTACCTTGTAGTGGCCGGCAATGGCCACCAGTTCCGCATGGAAATCACGGCAGAAGATGCGTGCCGCGGTGTTGCCCTGGGCCCCTGCCAGCGCGCGGCCGCGCAGGGTGCCGTAGATATGGATGCTGCCATCGGCGATGACCTCGGCGCCGGCGCCGACAGTGGCCATCACGGTCAGGTCGCAGTTTTCCGCGTACAGCTGCTGGCCCGAACGCACGTTGCCCAGCTGCATGCGGCCCGGCTGCGGTGCAGCGGCGTCGGCCACCTTGGCCACCGGCGTCGCCGGAGCTGGCTTCGGTTCGGCACGGGCTGCCCGGCGCGGTTCCTGTGCGGGCGGCGGCGGGGCCGGTTCGCCCTCGGCACGCTCGTACTGCGCGCGGAACTTGGCCAGCAGCGGCAGGCCGAGCTGCTGGGAGAGCAGGTCGACCGCGCTGGTGCCGTAGGCCAGCGCCACCGGCAGCACCCCGGCGCTGCGCAGGCCGTCGACCAGCGCCTGCGCGGTGGCCACGTCCGGCACCTGGCTCAGGCCGCCGAAGTCGAGGATCACCGCGGCGCGGCCGAACAGCTTCGGGGCGCGGGTCACGCGCTCGCGCATTTCCTGCACGAGACGTTCGACATCAAGGGTACGGATGCGCAGGTTGGCGATGCCCACCTGGCCGATCTTCAGTTCACCGGCCTGTTCGTAATCGAAATTCACCGCCACGCTCAGGTCCCCGTCGGCCGCTGTGCCTGCGCCGGCAGCTGCCGGGCGCGTGTCCATGCCACATCCGGCAGCTTGTCGCCGTAGGTCTCCTGGACCCACGGGTAGCTGCACAGTTCCTTGGCCAGCATGCTGGCGCGCACATCGACCTGCGGCATGGTGTTCTGGCCCAGCTCGCGGAAGCCGAAGCTGCCGTGGAAGAGCAGGGCGGCATCGGCGCCATGGTCGAGGAAGACCTCGCAGGTCATCTGCGGGTAGCGCAGCTCGGCGAAGCTCTGCGCGTCGGCGTAGAACGCACGCCCGACGCCACCGCCACGACGGCGGCTGGCGACCACGATGCGGTCGATATAGAAGAACGGGGTGTCCAGCTGCTGCTTGAACCAGGCGAAATTGCTGCTGTCGTGCTGGCTGTCGCTGCCGAAGCCGATCAGGAAGCCGGCCAGGTTGCCGTCGCGCTCGGCGACGCGGAAATACTCAGCGGTTTCATAGAACAGGCGCAGGCGGGCCGCATCCAGGGGAAGGATGGCCAGGCCAGCGTTGTTGTTCAAAGCCAGGACGGAATCGAGCTCGTGCTCGCGCACGTCGCGGATGACAATCGACATTGTGACTCCGTGGGGTAACGCGGTTGGTCCATCAAGGGACCCTGCGCACGATTATTGCATGCCCGGGGTGGGCTGCGGCATGAACAGGCGACCGGGCGGGCATGACTTCCGTGGGGTGCGGTGCGCAGGCGCGGCCCGTAGAGTGCTGGCATGTTGGGAGTCCTCAGCCATACCCGCGTCCTCCGCCTGGCCGGCCTGTTCACCTGGGTCATGGTCGGCCTGCCCCTGGCGTACTCGCAGTTCGAGAACCTGCACAGCCGCGGTGACATGGGCGGCTGGGCGATCCTGTTGTTCGTCGCCTACCTGTCCTTCGGCACGGCCTACTACTGGTTGACCCGCATCCTGCGCAGCGACAGCCACACCAGCTGGCTGGACCGCGGCCTGCTGCTGTTGCTGACGGTCTCGGCGCTGGGGGTCAGTTTCCTCAGCGGTTCGGGCCTGGGCAGCATCCTGATGATGGTCGCCGCCGGGGTCATTCCGTGGATGCTGTCGGTACGGCTGGGGGTGCTGTGGCTGCTGGTCAGCCAGCTGGCGGTGGCGCCGGTCTATTACCTGCTGCTGCGCTTCCCGCTGTTCGAAGCGGTGATGCAGTCGCTGCTGTATGGCGGCTTCTCCATGTTCATCTTCGTGACCAGCCTGGTTGCACGGCAGCAGACCGAGGCCCGCGACGAGCAGCGCCGGCTCAATTCGGAGCTGCGTGCCACCCGCGCCCTGCTGGCCGAGAGCGCGCGGGTCAACGAGCGCACCCGCATTTCGCGCGAGCTGCACGACCTGCTGGGCCACCAGCTGACCGCGCTGACCCTGAACCTGGAGGTCGCCGGCCACCTGGCCGAGGGCCAGGCGCTGGACCACGTGAAGCGCTCGCACGCGCTGGCCAAGCTGCTGCTGGGCAATGTGCGCGAGGTGGTCAGCCAGCTGCGCGAGACCGGCGCGATCGATCTGGCCGCGGCGCTGCGCCCGCTGACCGAGAACGTGCCCTCGCTGGATATCCAGCTGGAGATCGAGGATCCGTTGAACGTGGAAGACCCGCAGCGGGCCCACGTGCTGCTGCGCTGTACCCAGGAAATCATTACCAACGCGGTGCGCCACGCCGGCGCCCGCCACCTGTGGATCAAGGTGTACCGTGAAGCCCCCGACCGGGTGGTGGTGGAGGCCCGCGACGACGGCGTCGGCGCGGATATGGTCAATGTAGGCAATGGCTTGCGCGGCATGCGCGAGCGCCTGCAACAATGTGGTGGCCAGCTGCAGATCGAAACCCGTCCCGGAGAAGGCTTCCGGCTGCGGGCGACGGTGCCGGCAACGGTGCTGGTGGCGGCCCTTACCAAGGTTCCTGAAGGAGTGCGTTGATGATTCGCGTCTGCCTGGTCGACGACCAAACCCTGGTGCGGCAGGGAATCCGCTCCCTGCTGGCGCTCGACGACGGCATCGAGGTGGTGGCCGAGGCCGGCGACGGCCGGCAGGCGGTCGAGCTGATACCGCAGGTGCGCCCCGACGTGGTGCTGATGGACATGCGCATGCCGGTGATGTCCGGTCTGGAGGCACTGCAGGTGCTGTCGCGGCAGGAACAGCTGCCGCCGACCATCATCCTCACCACGTTCGACGATGACCAGCTGGTGCTGGCCGGGCTCAAGGCCGGTGCCAAGGGCTACCTGCTCAAGGATGTCACCCTGGCGCAGCTGGTCGGTGCCATCCGTACCGTGGCCGACGGCGGTTCGCTGGTGCAGCCGGCGGTGACCCAGCGCCTGCTGTCCGGCCTGGAGCACATGCGCAACGAGTTCGTCAGCCTGGACCGCCCGGACCCGCTGACCGACCGCGAGACCGAGATCCTGCGGCTGATGGCCAGCGGCTTCTCCAACAAGGAGATCGCCAATTCGCTGGGCGTGGCCGAAGGCACCATCAAGAACCACGTGTCCAACATCCTGTCCAAGCTGGGCGTGCGCGACCGTACGCGTGCCGTACTGAAGGCGTTCGAACTCCAGCTGGTCTGAAGAAAATCGTTCAAGTACAAAGACTTGGGTCGTAGTTACGGGTTCCTGCCAAGGTTGCCCCCTACTTGCCGGGTAGCGGTATGCGTTACCCTTCGAATTCTTTGTCCATACAAATACGCAGCCGGCAGGGAAACCGGTGCGCCAATCCCGATAAACAATGCCCGCGAAGCCTGCTAGGATTGGCGCTTCGCTTCAATCAACCCGGCCGTGGGATCGGCCCCGGAGACTCTCTGAATGACCCGTATTATCGAGTTCCTGATCGCCTTGGGGATCGTGGCTGGCCTGTTCGTCATCATTGGCGTATGTCTGCCGGGCGAGCGTCACATCACCGAAAGCATCGAGACCAACCGCAAGATGACGATCGTGTACGACACGGTCAGCAGCCTGCGCCGCTTCAAGGACTGGAACCCGCTGGTACTGCGCGATCCCGCCGTTGAACTGAAGCTGTCCGGCCCGGCCTCCGGTACCGGTGCCACCCTCGACTTCACCTCCAAGGACCTGGGCACCGGTTCCTGGAAGATCACCGAAGCCGAAGAGAACAAGCGTGTTGTGATCGCCATCGAAGACGCCACCAAGGGTCACGACAAGGTCACCACCTTCAACCTGGAGCCGACCGGCAAGGGCGGTCGCAACGTCAAGATCACCCAGGACTACTCGGTGAAGTACGGCTTCGACCTGTTCGGCCGTTACGCCGGCCTGTATGTCAGCCGCCAGATCGGCGACGACATCAAGCTGGGCCTGTCGCGCATCGCCAACATGCTCGCAACCGTGCCGAACGTGGACTACCGCACGCCGGAAGCCCCGCTGACCGACCTGGCCATCGTTGAAGTGCCGGCCGAGAACCTGCTGGTGGTCAACGCCGGCAACGTGGACCGCGGTCAGGACACCATCACCAAGTCCATCAAGGACAACCAGGAGTGGATCAAGCGCGTGATGGAGGCCAATGGCCTTGAAGCCGCTGGCCCGTTCCGCATCATCACCACCGACTTCGGCCAGGAGAAGTACGCCTTCGACATCGCCCAGCCGGTGAAGAAGAAGGGTGCTGAAGGTGCTGCTGCCGACGAGCTGACCGTCAAGATCGACGGCGGCGCTCCGGTCAAGTACGTGCACGTTGCTCCGCACCGTTCGGCGCATGCGGCCTACACCGGCCACATGGCGGGTCTGGACGTGGCCCGCAACGGCCTGCGTGCCTGGGCCGTGACTTCGGGCAACGAAGTCATCGACCGCCCGTACGAAACCTGGAAGGACGGCATCGACAAGTCGTTCACCCCGGAAGCGACCTACGACATCTACTGGGCCGTCAAGTAAGCCTCGGCTGACCCATGTAGTGTTGGACACGAAAACGCGCCGCTCATTGCGGCGCGTTTTTTTTGATCCGGCGCCCGGCAAGGGGCGCTGCGCAAGGAGCCCCCATGTTCAATCTCGAACGTCGTGCACGTAAGCCGTCCCTGCTCGCCTGCCTGGGGGCGCTGCTGGCCGCTGCCTCGATCGGCCTGTCCGCCTACGCCTCGCATGGCGTGGCCGATCCGCTGGCGCAGCAGCACCTGAACATGGCGGCGCTGTACGCGTTCGCGCATGGTGCGGTACTGGTGGCACTGGGGCCACGCGCGCACGGGGCGATCGCACACCTGGCGCTGTACGTGCTGCTGCTGGGTGTGCTGTTGTTTTCAGGCAGCCTGGTGGGCGGGGCGCTGTGGCAGTGGCCGACGCGGATGGCGCCGATCGGTGGCACCAGCATGATGGCCGGCTGGGTGGTGCTGGCGATCAATGCGTTGAGGCGGTGACGGCAATCCGGGTACAGCCGAGCATGGCTCGGCACTACATGGGGGCGTTGCGCGGCAGCTGCTGTAGAGCCGAGCCATGCTCGGCTTCGAGCGAAGCGGCCCGCTTTTGGCTTCGCTCTCTCGTTCCATTCCGCGTGCGGGCGCCACGAGGGGCTCAGCCGTTGGCCGGCCTCCAGCACCAGTGCCAGGGTTCGTAGACGATGCCGTGCGGGTTGTCGCGTGGGTAGCTCAGATGGAAGCCATGCCCGCCGGCATGCACCTGCAGCCAGGCGAACGCGTCGGTGGCTTCAAATGATTCCTCGGCCGGGGCATCGCCCGGTGTGCCGATGTCCAGCGCATGGCCGCTGTGGTGTTCGCTGAACCCCGGCGCTGCATTGACCTTCAGGATCTCCGTCACGCTCAACCCACGTGCCAGCTTCCGCTCGAAGATGCCCAGCTGGTAGGCATGGCTGCGGAAGCCGGAAATTGCGTCGAGCGCGATGCCCTCCCGTGCCGCCTGCAGGCGCATCCGCCGCCATCCCTGCGCGGCGCCACGGCGCAGCCATAGCGGCCGGGCGAAGCGGTCGCGGCCGGCAAAATGCAGCAGGCACGGTTCGGGCTCCAGCGGCAGGCCGCTGTCGTCGGCGTAGCGCTGCGGGTCCAAGCCGAGCTGCTGCAGGCGCTGCTGCAGCCCGGCCAGCGGCAGCCACTGTTCCTGCAGCGCAGCGCCGAACGGTCGTGCCGCCGCTGCATCGAGCAGCGCCAGTGCGTCCTCGGCCCCGGGCTCGCGCGGCAGGCGTGGCACCAGCGAATGCACGCCATGCGTCGTTACCGCCGCCAGGTAGCGGCCATCGCGCTTGCGCCGCAGCACCCACTGTGCCTGCGACAGCAGGCGGGCATCCAGGTTGCTTCGTGCGCGCAGGAGGTGGGCGGGCCACAGCTCGATGGCCTCGGTATTGATCAGCAGGGGGGCGCGTCGTTGCATCGCCGCAGCTTACCGCCGAGGCGCCGGTGCGGCCACCTTGCGCAGTGCGTCCAGCAGCACCTGCGGCCGCTCCAGGCTGAGCAGCAGCGTGCTGCCATCGCTGACCGGCAGGGCGAGAACGCGCGTGCGGTCGGTGACCAGCGCGAACCCCTTGCCGCCGCCCTGCAGGCGGAAGTGGCCGGAATAGAAGCCCGGCATCGCATAGCCATTGGTCTTGAAACGAATGCCATAGCGGCGGTCACGCTGCAGGTCGACCACCTCGGCCTGGTCCAGCCGCAGCTGTGCCACCGGAACGCGGCGGCGGTACATCGTCGAGCGCACGTCCAGCACGTCGTCGGCCAGTTCCACCCGGCGGCGGAAGAACGCCGCGCCCAACCCGATGCCGAGCGCGGCGATCACCAGCAGGCTCCAGGCGGCACTGCCGCCCATCCGGAACCAGGGCGGCGACAGCGTTACTTCGATCCAGGGCGCCGTGGCCGGTGCCTTGTACAACTGCGCATACAGGCAGGCCACGAAGGCGGCGAGCAGGGGCAGCACGATCCACAGCACGCGCAACGGCGAACTCTCGGCCACCTCGTACTGCTTTGGATCGCTGGCACCCATGGCTCAGGCCTCCTTCTTGAATACCAGCATCGCCGGGCGCATCGGTGCGGGGATGATGATGTTGACCAGCTCCCAGCCCAGTTGGCCCTGGCGGCTCAGTTCGCTCTGGATGTCCTCGGCCTTGAGCTGGCCCATCATGGACGTCTTGACCTCGATCGTCTGGTAGCTCCAGCGCTTGCTCATTCCTTGTCCCCCGAAGATGGCGTGGGTTTCGGCAGGCGTCCTGCCTTGCGCAGGGCGTCGCGCAGCACGTATTCGATCTGTGCGTTGAGGCTGCGCAGCTCGTCGTCAGCCCAGCGTTGCGCGGCGGCCAGGACGTCGGCATTGATGCGCAGCGGGTAGGCTTTCTTCTCACTCATGCAAGCTCCTGGCGGGGTGGTGGGGCACCCCGTTGCGAGGGTGGTTCAGTACAGCGAACCGGCGTTGACGATCGGCTGGGTACCGCGGTCCGAGCACAGCACGGTCAGCAGGTTGCTGACCATGTGCGCCTTGCGTTCTTCATCCAGCTGCACCACGCCGTTCTTCTGCAGTTCGGCCAGGGCCATTTCAACCATGCCCACCGCACCGGCCACGATGCGCGTGCGTGCGGCGATCACCGCGTTGGCCTGCTGACGCTGCAGCATCGCCTGGGCGATTTCGGCGGCGTAGGCCAAGTGGCTGATGCGTGCGTCGATCACCTGCACGCCGGCGTCGGCCAGGCGTTCGGCCAGCTCGTTCTTCAGGTGCTGGGAGATCTCGCTGGCATGGCTGCGCAGGGCCAGCTGGCCGTCTTCGTGCTGGTCGTAGGGATAGCTGGTGGCCATCGCACGCAGCGCAGATTCGGACTGGATGTGTACGAAGCTCTCGTAGTCGTCCACGTTGTAGACGGCCTCGGAGGCGTCGACCACCTGCCAGACGATCACCGCGGCGATCTCGATCGGGCTGCCGTCCAGCTCGTTGACCTTCAGCTTGCCGCTCTCGAAGTTGCGCACGCGCTGGCTGACCCGGCGCTTGGCAAAGAAGGGGTTGTTCCAGCGCAGGCCGTTGTCCTTCACCGTGCCCACGTACTTGCCGAACAGGCTAAGGACCGCCGCCTGGTTGGGCTGGATGGTGTACAGACCGGCCAGGATGAACACGCCCAGCGCCACCAGCAGGGCGCCCAGCAGCATCAGCAGCAGGCTGGGCGAGCCGGTGCTGGCCTTGGCTGCCACGCCCGCCACGAACAGGGCGGCGCCGGCGAGGCCGACGAGCAGGGCGCCGACCAGCGTGCCGAGGCCGTTGAGGGAAGACAGCGACTTCTCTTTCATGGCGGTACGTCCTTGAGTGTTCAAATTTAAGATATCAAAGTGATATCACCTGTCCACTACCGTTCGTCGGATGCCATGGTCAGGGTGCCCGGCCAGCTAGAATGCCCTCCCGCCTTCACATCGCTGCTGGAACCGCCATGGCCAAGCTTGGAACGCCGTTGTCCCCCTCCGCCACCCGCGTGCTGCTGCTGGGCTCGGGCGAACTCGGCAAGGAGGTGGCCATCGAGCTGCAGCGGCTGGGCGTGGAGGTGATCGCCGCTGATCGCTATGCCGACGCCCCGGCCATGCAGGTCGCGCACCGCTCGCACGTGATCGACATGCTCGATGCGATGGCGCTGCGGGCGCTGATCGCCCAGGAGCAGCCGCACCTGGTGGTGCCGGAAATCGAGGCCATCCACACCGAGACCCTGGTCCAGCTGGAACAGGAGCAGGGCCTGCGGGTGATCCCGACCGCGCGCGCCGCACGCCTGACCATGGATCGCGAAGGCATCCGTCGCCTGGCCGCCGAAACCCTGGGCCTGCCGACCTCGCCGTACCGCTTCGTCGATACCGAGGCCGAATACCGTGCTGCCGTCGCCGCCATCGGCCTGCCGTGCGTGGTCAAGCCGGTGATGTCGTCCTCGGGCAAGGGCCAGAGCACCCTGCGCAGCGAGGCGGACATCGCCCCGGCCTGGGACTACGCGCAGACCGGTGGCCGCGCCGGTGCCGGCCGCTGCATCGTCGAAGGCTTCATCGATTTCGATTACGAGATCACCCTGCTGACCGTGCGCCATGCCGGTGGCACCTCGTTCTGTGCGCCGATCGGCCATCTGCAGAAGGATGGCGACTACCGCGAAAGCTGGCAGCCGCAGCCGATGTCGAGCGCGGCACTGGCACGTGCCGAGGAGATCTCACGTGCGATCACCGACGACCTTGGCGGCTGGGGCCTGTTCGGCGTGGAGCTGTTCGTGAAGGGCGACGAAGTGTGGTTCAGCGAAGTGTCGCCGCGCCCGCACGACACCGGCCTGGTGACGCTGGTATCGCAGGAGTTGAGCGAGTTCGCGCTGCATGCGCGCGCCATCCTCGGCCTGCCGATCCCGGTGATCCGCCAGAGCGGCCCGTCGGCGTCGTGCGCGCTGTTGGCACACGGCGAGGGCGTGCCGTACTTCAACAACGTCGCCGCTGCATTGCAGGTGCCGGATACTGCTGTACGCCTGTTCGGCAAGCCGAGCGTGCATGGCCATCGCCGCGTGGGCGTGACCCTGGCGCGCGCGGAAACCATCGACGAAGCGCGCGCCATCGCGCGAGATGCCGCCGACGCCATCGGCGTCGAGCTGCGCCCGTAAAGCAAAAAGGGGACGGAGGGGATTAAGTCGTTTGTGCCATAAACGACTTAATCCCCTCCGTCCCCTTTTCAGGGCCGTCGACTCTACCGCACGTCCACCCACACCAGGTGGTGGTCGCTGCCATCGGCGATCTTCGCTTCCGGGCTTTCATTGGCCGGCCAGAAGATACCGCTGCCGACGTACTCGAAACCGGTCGAGGGCAGTACGTAGTCCAGGCGCATCGTGCCGGATTTCGGGCCGAAATCGCCGGTGGCATGGAACGGTGCGCCCTTGCGCTCGATGCCCTTGACCGCATAGGCCAGGCTGGTCTGCTCGCCACCGACGCTGCGCGGGGTGGGGTAGCGCAGCACGCGGGCGTTCTCGATCAGTTCGACGATCGCCTCATGGCGGCCATCACCATCGACCGGGTCGTTGTTGAGGTCGCCGAGGATCACGAAGCGCGCATCCTGCGCCAGGCCGCCGCAGTGGCCCTTGTCGTCGCACAGCCATGGCTTGTCACCCTTGGACAGGTATTCCTGCCACAGGCGCAGCTCGTCATGGTTGCGCGCCGCGTTGCGCTTTTCCGGGCCGTCGAACACCGGCGGGGTCGGGTGCGACACCAGCGCGTGCACCACGCCGGCCGGGGTCTTCACCGGCACGTCCCAATGCGACTTCGACGACAGGCGCAGCTGCGACCACACATGGTCGTTGTAGAAGCTCTGGCCGGTACGTGGGTCGACCGGGCGGATCGCGCCGGGCATCGCGCTCCACTTCAGTAGCTGGAAGCTGCGCACCCTGGCTTCGTCGATCGGGTAGCGCGACAGCACCAGCATGCCGTACTGGCCCGGGTGCAGGCCGTAGCCCCAGGCATCGTTGCCGCGGCTGCGGCCTTCGCCACCGACCACGCCGTTGTTGTCCAGGTCCAGGCCGCTGGGCACGCCGGTGTTGACCGGTGCCAGATAGCGGTAGGCGAAGTGCAGCGGTTTGCCGCCACCGGGCTGGGCGACCTCCAGGTAGCGCTTCTGGAACAGGTCGGCGGCGCGATGGGCGTCGTCGAAGTCGAATTCGTTCAGCAGCACCAGGTCCGGGCGCACCTGCTGCAGCACTGCGGCGATCTTGCGCGCGTGTTCGCTGTCGCCTTCCAGCTCCTTGATCAGGCCACCGGCGTCATCGGAGTACAGCGAGGTGTTGTAGGTGGCCAGGCGCAGCGCAGCGGACGGCTTTTCGGTCATCGCAGGGGACGTGGCGAAGGCAGGGGCGGTGGCGCCGCAGAGCAGGGCCAGGGCGAGGATCAGGGGATGGCGGCGGGTCATGTTCATGGGCCGTATTGTGCACCCGGCCCGGTGTCAGCGGTTTGTCAGCGCCCGTCCAGATCCTTGTCGAAATCGTGCCAGCGGCGGCCATCGTAGGCTTCCAGCGGATGGAAGCGGCGCTTGTAGTCCATCTTCTGGTGGCCGCGGATCCAGTAGCCCAGATACACGTGCGGCAGGCCCTCGCGGCGCGCCCACTCGATCTGCTGCAGGATCGCGAAGGTGCCCAGCCCGCGCGCGGCGTGGTCCGGGTCGAAGAAGGTGTAGACCGCCGACAGGCCGTGCTCGGTGACGTCGGTCACCGCTACCCCCAGCAGCTGGCTGGGCTGGCCGTCGTGGCCGGGCAGGCGCATCTCCATGAAGCGGGTGTGCGACCAGCTGCCGATCAGGAACTGCTCGAACTCGTGCGGGCCGTGGTCGTCCATGCCGCCGTTGGCATGGCGGTGGGTGAGGTAGCGGTGGTACAGCGCGAACAGGTCATCGCGGGCGGTGGCGGCGGTGATCCGCACCTCCAGGTCGTCATTGCGGGTGGCACAGCGGCGCTGGCTGCGGTCCGGGGCGAAGCGGGCCACCGGGATGCGCACCGCCACGCAGGCCTGGCAGTGCGCGCAATGCGGCCGGTAGACCAGGTCGCCGCTGCGGCGGAAGCCCCAGCTCAGTGCCAGTGGATAGAGCGCGCCGAGGCGGCGGTCGTTCGGGTCCAGTACCAGGTCGCGTGCCACCCGGTCCGACCAGTACCCGCAGGGGTGCTCGCCGGTCTGGAAAAGTCGCAGTTCGTCGTCTCTGTCGCCATGTATCGCCATGGGCACAGCATAGCCCCAGGTTGTCGCAGTGGCGGCGACTGTCCGCCGGATGAATGGAATCGGCAGTAGCGTCAACCGACGTCGCGCCCGGGCGTTGTTGTCCCCCGAGGGTGAAGTGATCACCCCGACGCTGTTCCCATCCCCAGGAGTGACCTCATGATCCGTACCCCCCTGCTGCTGGCCCTGCTGCTCGGCACCTCCGCATCCGGTATCGCGCTGGCGGCCGACACCCCGGCCACGCCGGCACCGCGCCCGGCCAAGCTGGACACCAACGGTGACGGCGTGATCGACCGCAGCGAGGCGGCCGCCAACCCGCGCCTGGCCGCGAAGTTCGACGAGCTGGACAAGAACAAGGACGGCAAGCTCTCGCGCGACGAGCTGCCGCGCTGGCAGCATGGCCGTCGTGGCCACGGCGGTGAGCGCTGGGCCGCGCTGGACGTCAACAAGGATGGCCGCATCAGCCGCGAGGAAGCCAAGGCCGATCCGCGCCTGGCCGCGCGCTTCGACCAGCTTGATCTGAACAGGGACGGCTACCTGGACAAGGCCGACCGCGAGCTGCGCATGAAGCAGCATCGTGATGCCTGGTTCGCCGCCGCCGACACCAACAAGGACGGCCAGCTGAGCAAGGCCGAGTTTGATGCGGCCAAGGGCCAGATGCATGGTGGCCCGCGCCATGGCGGTCCGCGCGACGGCGGCGCACCGAAGCCGCAGCGCTGAGGGTCAATGCAGTGATGACGACAACGCCGGCGGCACTGCCGGCGTTGTCCGTTACAAGCGGCCGCTGCGCATCAGCGAGTACGCCACAAGCGCAATGACCATCAGGTTCATGGCGATGATGGCGGTGCGGCCGTACATCGATTCGAACTTCCAGTTGATGCCGGTTCGCCCGCGCCGCGCCGAATCGCGCGCGATCATCGGCGCCATCACCCGCTGCAGCGTCACCAGGCACTGGTAGTTGACCACGCCCAACCCGACCGCCAGCACCGTCAGCTGCGTCCAGACCGGTGCCTGCAGCACCACAGCCAGCAGGATCGCCAGGCACCAGAACATGCCGGTGGTGATGTTGAGGTAGAGGAAGCGGCGCACATCGGTCCGCTCTGCCGCAGTTTCGGTGTACGACATCAGGAAGCGCCCGCCGAGATAGCTGCCGATCGCGCCACCGGCAACGCCACCAATGACCGCCCCCCAGCTTTCGGCCGGCAACACATGCAGCTGGCCCAGGGTGGCGGTCAACGAGCCCATCGCGGTTCCACCGGCAACGCTGGCGCCGCCGAGGCCGAGCTTGCTGCCGCCGATGCCGACGCCGGTGCCGAGCAGCACCGCTGCACTGGCGGTGCCGGGCGCGGCCACCAGCACCATCGACACCACGGCGGTGGCGAATGCAGCGCTCGGCGCGCTGCTGCGGGCGAATTCACCGAAGCGCTGCAGCAGGCCTTCGCGCACCAGGGCACGTGCACGCGACAGGCGCTTGCGCACGGCTGCATCGCTGAGCCCGAGCAGGTCGGCGACCTGTTGCGAGCGCTGTCCCTCGCGGTAGTACAGCAACAGCACTTCGCGGCTGTCGGCGGGCAGGGTGGAGATGATGTCCTCGGCGGCGATCTCTTCCTCCACCCGCTGCAGGCGGTCAGCCGCGCCCGGCGACGGGTCGGCGGCCATGCCCATCGCTACCTCGGCCGCCTCGCCGGTCAGCGGCCGCCCACGCTGGGCGCGCAGCCAGTCGCGGGCCAGGTTGCGGGTGATCTGCCGCAGCCAGGGCAGGAAGCTGGTCGCGCTGCGCAGCTGGTGCAGCTGCTGCCAGCCCTTCACGAAGGCCTCCTGGGCGATGTCCTCGCTGGCCTGGCGGTCGCGGGTGATGGCCAGGGCGATGGCGGTGACCGTGTTCTGGCAGGCCAGCACGATACGGCCGTAGGCGTGCTGGCAACCGCTGGCGGCGGCGGGCAGTTCGCGTTCCAGGGTCTGGTCGATCGATGCGGCGAACGTCGTCATGGCGGCGGCTCTCCTGCTGGGATTGTGTCCCATGACGGAGCCGCGCGCCCAATGTGACCGACTTTCTGTGCTGACAAAAAAGGGACGGAGGGGATTAAGTCGTTTGTGCCACAAACGACTTAATCCCCTCCGTCCCCTTTTTGCAGTTGCCGGCCAGCGGCGGGTACGACCCGTGGGTTATTTCGATGGCTGGATGCGGACCCGGACTTCTTCCTCTTCCGGTGCGGCCTGCGGGGCCGGTTGCGCCTGCTGCGGCTGGGCCTGCGGGGCAGGGGCCGGTGCTGCCGGGGCCGGGGCACCGCGATGGCGCAGGCCGATCACCAGCGCCACGCCGGCGATCACCACCAGCAGGGCGATGCGGATGCGCCAGGCCCAGCTGCGGCCGCCGCTGCCCTGTTCCGGCGTGTCGCGGAAGGCGAACTCGGCGGTCGGATGGTCGCGGCGGGTGGTGTCGAGCAGGCGCGCCTCACGCAGGATCTCGCGTGCACGCGGCTGGTCGTCGGCGCGCACGATCCATACCGCCGGGTAGGCGTTGGCGTTGCCGAGGTCGGTATAGCTGAACTGGCCGCGGCGACGGGTCTTGTACGAGCGCCCGTTGGTCACCTTGACGTCGATGCCATGCCCGCGCAGGAGCTCGGCCACGCCTTCGACGGTTTCCACGCGCTGGCTGCTGAAGATCTGGCGCATGGGTTTACTCCTTGGCCGGCACGGCGGCCGCGGCAGCCTGGTCGGGAACCACGCGGATCAGGCCCTCCTGCGCGGTGCTGGCCACCAGCACACCATTGCGGGTGAAGAACTGGCCGCGGGCCAGGCCGCGCGAATCCTGCGCGCTGGGGCTGTCCAGCGAGTACAGCAGCCAGTCGTCGGCGCGGAACGGGCGGTGGAACCAGATCGCGTGGTCGAGCGAGGCCATCTGCACGTGCGGGTGGTAGTAGCTGATGCCGTGCGGGAACGTCGCCGTGCCCAGCAGGTGGAAGTCCGAGGCATAGGCCAGCAGGGCCTGGTGCAGTTCCGGAGCATCGCCGACCGGCTCGCTCAGGCGCAGCCACACCTGGTGGTAGGGCGGGCGCTTGGGCGGGTTCAGTTCGTCGCGCGGGTAGACGTGGCGGAATTCGAACGGGCCGCCGCGCGACAGCCAGCGCTGCACCTTGATCGGCAGCCGCTCCAGCACTTCGGCCGGCAGCGGCCGGTTCGGTTCGATGTCTTCCGGCTGCGGCACTTCGGGCATCTTGTGCTGGTGCTCGGCGCCGGTCTCGGCCTGCTGGAACGATGCCGCGCAGAAGAAGATCACCTTGCCGTGCTGGATCGCGGTGACCCGGCGCACCGAGAAGCTGCCGCCGTCGCGGGTACGGTCCACGTCGTAGACGATCGGGTGGTCGATGTTGCCGGCGCGCAGGAAATAGGCGTGCAGCGAGTGCACGTGGCGGCCGTTGTCGACCGTGGCCTGTGCCGCGGCCAGCGCCTGGCCCAGCACCTGCCCGCCGAACACGTACTTGGTGCCGATGTCGCGGCTCTGCCCGCGGAACAGGTTGTCCTCCAGCCGCTCCAGCGTGAGCAGGTCGATCAGCTCGGAGACGACGGGTTCGGGCGTGTCGTTCAAGGGGGCGGCCACAGCAGTGAAAGAGGGCCTGATTATACCGGTCAGGGGTCAGATCCCTTTCGCCGGGCGAAAGGGATCTGACCCCGGGCGGGGCAACCGCTATTTGCCCAGCCGTGCGACCAGCGCCTGCAGGGCGTTCTGTGCGTCCGGGGCGAACCAGGCCTCGACGAAACGGTCGAGCTGGATCAGGTCCGGCTGCAGCGCCACGTGCAGGTCGGCGCGGGCGATGGCGCGGGTCAGCAGCATCGGCTGGCGCGGCTGCCTGAGCAGGTCCTGCAGCCAGGCAATCGCGCGTGCCACCACCAGGTCCCCCTCTGCCAGCTCATCCACCAGGCCGATCTGCACCGCCTGTTCGGCCGGTACCAGCGAACCGGTGGTCAGCAGCACGCCGGCGCGGTGCACGCCCACCGCACGGCGCAGCAGGCGCTGGATGCCCTCCGGCGCGATCAGGCCCACCTGCACCTCGTTCAGGCCGATGGCATATGGCCGCGACGGATCGGCGCTGCGGGCCATCACCCGGTAGTCGCAGCACAGGGCCAGCACGCAGCCGCCCGCCGGGGCGTGGCCGGTGATCGCCGCGACCACCGGGATGCGGCTCTCGGCCAGCGTGCGTACGGCGCCAAAGAAGGCGTTCCAGGTGTCCAGCAGCTTGTGCTTGTCATCGCCATGCGAGAGCAGGTGCGGCACGTCCATGCCGCCGGTGAAGATGCGCTCGCTGCCCGACAGCACGATGCCGTGCGCGTCTTCGGCCATGGCCAGCTCGATGGCATGGATCAACTGCCGGCACAGGTCGGTGTCCAGTGCGTTGACCGGCGGCCGCGCCAGGCGCAGTTCGCGGATGGGGCCATGGTTGATCACCTCGATGAGCGTCGTCATGCTGCGGTCTCGTTGCGAAGAAGGAACCTGGGCGATGATAACCAAACCATTCGTTGGCGTACTGTGGCTTCTGTGTGCGGCCGCAGCATCGGCCTCGGCGGCGGAATCGGGCTGCGTCACGGTGGATCAGGGCTGGGCGCGGTTGCCACCGAATCCGGCAATGCCGATGACCGCTGGCTACGGCGTCATCCACAACGGCTGCGGCAAGGCGGTGGTGATCACCGGCGCGACCAGCAGCAGCTTCAATGATGTGTCGCTGCACGAAACCACGATCACGGATGGGGTCAGCCGGATGCGCGCGATCGAGCGCCTGCCGCTGGCGCCGGGTGCACGTGCCGAGCTCAAGCCCGGTGGCCTGCACCTGATGCTGATGCAGGGCAAGGGCGCGCTGAAGGAGGGGCAGGCGGTGCCGCTACGGCTGCAGCTGGAAGGCGGCGGCGAAGCAAGTGCGACGCTGGCCGTACGCAAGGCTGCGCCGTAGCGGGATGGTCGTGCCGGCCGCTGGCCGGCAGCACGGGCAATGCCGGCCAGCGGCCGGCACTACCACAGGGCCTTACGACCAGTCGTACGAGAACAGCACGGTGCGGCATTCCGGCTCGTACAGCATCTCGACCGCGTCGGCGCCGGTGGCGCAGAGGATCGTGTAGTACCGGCCGCTGGCCGGCACGATCAAAGGGCCTTACGACCAGTCGTACGAGAACAGCACGGTGCGGCTTTCCGGCTCGTACAGCATCACGATCGCATCGGCGCCGGTGGCGCACCAGTTGTAGCCGGCTACGCCGGCCACGGCGAAGAACTTGTTGCCGTTGCGGGTGATGATCACCGTTTCGGCATCGTCCGCAGCGTTTGGGTCATCGGCAGCGTCGGTGAAGCCCAGTTCGAAGGCCGCGGGAATCTCCGCGGTCTCGGTCCAGTTGCCGAAGCCTATCGGTCCGCCCAGCGTATCCAGGTAGTCGCGTTCGCTGGCCTCACCCTTGCCGTAGCGCGAGTAGCAGGCGAGACGGCCGTGCGCGGCATGGTAATCGCGGGCCTTGGCGTAGCTGTCGCGCATCTGCGCGATGTGCTCCTGCGCATCCTTGTCCTGCACCGCCTCGCCGATGAAATAGCCCTCATTGCCGAGGAAGCGCATCTCGTTGCCGGCGGTCAGTTCGAAGGCGATCCAGTTGGTGCCGGTGAAATCGTTGTGGTGTTCTTCGGTGGTCTCGCCGATGCAGCCGTCGTACGGCTCGATCGGGCACAGCATCGTCGCCACCTGGCCGGCCAGTTCCGGCCGCAGCACGCCCAGGTCAATCTTCAGCAGCGGCAGCAGGTGCTGGCCGAGCCAGGCCTGGTCGGCGGGAAAGACGTCGGTGGGGAAGGGGACCATGCCGGGCAGCAGGTCGCGCAGTTCAGTCTGGGGGATCATGTCAGTCCATTGAATGGGATCGGTAGTGCCGGCCGCTGGCCGGCAACCTCATTGCAGCCAAAGCGTGCCGACCAAGGTCGGCACCTACCAGGGCGCGTCAAGTGGAGGCGCTGCGGATCGCCTCCGGCAGCGGCGCGCTCTTGCCGGTCTGCGTATCCATCCACACCACCACCACGTTGCCGTCGGAATACAGCTTCGACGCGTCCTGCTGGTCGACGATGCGGTGGCCGATGGTCACGCTGCTGTTGCCCAGGCGCTCGACGAACAGGTCGACCAGTATGTCGTTGGGCCACACGATCGGCAGCCGGTAATTGACGTTGGTCGCGGCCACCACCGGTGCGATGCGGTCGGTCATCGATACGCCGTCCACGCCCAGCATCCAGCGCACGCGCGCTTCTTCCAGGTAGGAAATGTACTTGGCGTTGTTGACGTGGCCCATGCTGTCCATGTCACGCCAGCGCACGCTGATCGGGATGCGGGCCAGGATCTTGTGTTCGCTGCTCATCAGGCGTCCTTCTTCTTCGATGTGCTCTTGCTGGCCTTGCCGGTGCTCTTGGCGGCCGCGGCCTTCTTGGCAACCTTGGCCGGCTTCTCAGGCTTCACCTTGCGTGGCGGGCGGGCGTCGGGCTTGTTGGCCACGGCAGCCGGCTGTTCCGGGCGCGCGCTGGTGGACGGCAGCATGCGCGCCAGGAACTGGCCGGTATACGACTGCGGACAGGCCGCCACGTCTTCCGGCGTGCCGGTGACCAGGATGGTGCCACCGCGGTGGCCGCCTTCCGGGCCCAGGTCGATGATCCAGTCGGCGGTCTTGATCACGTCCAGGTTGTGCTCGATCACCACCACCGTGTTGCCTTCGTCGCGCAGCTTGTGCAGCACGCCCAGCAGCGCTTCGATGTCGTGGAAGTGCAGGCCGGTGGTCGGTTCGTCGAGGATGTACAGGGTGCGGCCGGTATCGCGGCGCGACAGTTCCTTGGACAGCTTCACGCGCTGTGCTTCACCACCGGACAGCGTGGTCGCGCTCTGGCCCAGTTTGATGTAGCTCAGGCCGACGTCGACCAGGGTTTCCAGCTTGCGTGCGATCGACGGCACCGGTTCGAACAGCTTCAGTGCATCCTCGACGGTCATTTCCAGCACGTCGTTGATGTTGAAGCCCTTGTAGAGGATCTCCAGCGTCTCGCGGTTGTAGCGCTTGCCATGGCAGACGTCGCAGGGCACGTACACGTCCGGCAGGAAGTGCATCTCCACCTTGATCAGGCCGTCGCCCTGGCAGGCTTCGCAGCGGCCACCGCGCACGTTGAAGCTGAAACGGCCCGGCGAATAGCCACGCGCACGCGCTTCGGGCACCTGTGCGAACAGTTCGCGCAGGGGGGTGAACAGGCCGGTGTAGGTGGCCGGGTTCGAACGCGGGGTGCGGCCGATCGGTGACTGGTCGATGTCCACCACCTTGTCGAACAGGTCCAGGCCATCGATCTCCTTGTACGGGGCGATCGGGTGCGAGGAACCGTTGATCTCGTTGGCGGCCAGCGAGAACAGGGTGTCGTTGATCAGGGTGGACTTGCCGGAGCCGGACACACCGGTCACGCAGGTCAGCAGGCCCGACGGAATCGCCAGGTCCACACCCTTGAGGTTGTTGCCGCTGGCCCCGCGCAGGTGCAGGGTCATCTTCGGGTTCGGCTTGTGCCGGCGCGCGGGGATCTCGATCGCGCGCTTGCCCGACAGGTACTGGCCGGTCAGCGAGCGCGGTGCCTCCAGGATGTCCTGCAGGGTGCCCTGGCCGACGATCTCGCCGCCATGCACGCCCGCGCCCGGGCCGATGTCCAGCACGTAGTCGGCCAGGCGGATCGCATCCTCGTCATGCTCGACCACGATCACCGTGTTGCCGAGGTCGCGCAGGCGGGTGAGGGTGCCGAGCAGGCGCTCGTTGTCACGCTGGTGCAGGCCGATCGACGGCTCGTCGAGCACGTACATCACGCCGACCAGGCCGGCGCCGATCTGGCTGGCCAGGCGGATGCGCTGTGCCTCGCCACCGGACAGGGTGTCGGCCTTGCGTTCCAGGGTCAGGTAATCCAGGCCCACATCGACCAGGAAGCCGAGGCGCTCACCGATTTCCTTGACGATCTTCGCGGCGATCTCGCCACGCCAGCCCGGCAGGCTCAGTTCGCTGAAGAACTTCAGCGCCTCGTCGATCGGCAGCACCACCAGCTCCGGCAGCGGGCGGTCGGCCACGAACACGTTGCGTGCCGCCTTGTTCAGGCGCGCGCCATGGCATTCCGGGCACGGCTGTTCGCTGATGTACTTGGACAGCTCTTCGCGCACCGCCGGCGATTCGGTTTCCTTGTAGCGGCGCTCGAGGTTGGGAATGATGCCCTCGAAGCGGTGCTTGCGCTGGGTGCGGCCACCGGCTTCGGTGAAGTAGGTGAAGGTGATCGCCTCATCGCCGCTGCCGTACAGCACGGCCTGCTGCACGTTCTGCGGCAGCGAGTTCCATGCCGCGTCGACGTCGAACCGGTAGTGCTTGGCCAGCGAGGCGATCAGCTGGAAGTAATAGGCGTTGCGGCGGTCCCAGCCGCGCACCGCGCCGGCGGCCAGCGACAGCTCGGGATGCACCACCACGCGCGAAGGATCGAAGAATTCGGCCATGCCCAGGCCGTCGCAGCCGGGGCAGGCGCCCATCGGTGCGTTGAACGAGAACAGGCGCGGTTCCAGCTCCGGCAGCGAGTAATCGCAGACCGGGCAGGAGTACTTGGAGGAGAACAGCGTCGGCGAAGCGTCGGCACTGTCCAGGCTCTGCACCGAGGCCATGCCGTCGCCCAGCTTCAGTGCGGTCTCGAAGCTCTCGGCCAGGCGCTGCTTGATGTCCTCGCGCGGGCGGAAGCGGTCGATCACCGCCTCGATGGTGTGCTTCTGGCGCAGCGCCAGCGGCGGCACCGCATCGATTTCATGCAGCTCGCCGTCCACGCGCACGCGCACGAAACCCTGCGCGCGCAGCTGGTCGAACACCTGGGCATGCTCGCCCTTGCGGTCGCGGATGACCGGGGCCAGCAGCATGTAGCGCTGTTCCGGGTCCAGGGTCAGCACCTGGTCGACCATCTGGCTGACCGTCTGCGCCTCCAGCGGATAGCCGTGGTCCGGGCAGCGCGGGGTGCCGACGCGGGCGTACAGCAGGCGCAGGTAGTCGTAGATCTCGGTGATCGTGCCGACCGTCGAACGCGGGTTGTGCGAGGTCGACTTCTGCTCGATCGAGATCGCCGGGGACAGGCCCTCGATGTGGTCCAGGTCCGGCTTTTCCATCACGCTCAGGAACTGGCGCGCATAGGCCGACAGCGACTCGACATAGCGGCGCTGGCCTTCTGCATAGATGGTGTCGAACGCCAGCGAGGACTTGCCCGAGCCGGACAGGCCGGTGATCACGATCAGCTTGTCGCGGGGCAGGTCGAGGTCGAGGTTCTTCAGGTTGTGCGTCCGCGCGCCGCGGATGCGGATGAAATCCATCGCCATGGGGGATCCGGTTGTGGGGGCGTTGGCTGGGTGCCGGGCCAGCAGGGAACGGCAATCGGTCAGCCTACCGAGGTGACCAGATGGGGGCAATGGGCGACAATGCCAGCCCGATGTCTCATCTGGTGAGACAGGCCGTCAGGCAGGGGTCAGATCCCTTTTCACGGGGTGAAAAGGGATCTGACCCCGTTCCGGAGCCGTCCCCCCGCGGCGTTCGGGGGTTGACTTGACCCGCGCCCGCTGATCTGCGTACAATTCCGCTCCTGTCCGCCCTCGATGGCGGCAGCTCAGACCACAATAACTACAGAGGAAGGCCTGGTCATGTACGCAGTACTGGTCACCGGCGGTAAGCAATACCGCGTGGCGCAGGGCGAAAAGCTCCGCATTGAAAAGCTCGAAGTCGAAGTCGGCAGCGAGATCAAGTTTGACAACATCCTGATGCTGGGTGACAGCGACGGCGTGAAGCTGGGCGATGCGCTGAAGGGCGCTGCCGTCACCGCCAAGGTCCTGTCCCAGGGTCGTGCTGACAAGGTCCGGATCATCAAGTTCCGTCGCCGCAAGCACCACATGAAGCGTCAGGGTCACCGTCAGTACTACACCGAAATCGAGATCACCGGCATCGCCGGCTAAGCATCAGGAGAAGCAGTCATGGCACATAAAAAGGGCGTAGGCTCCTCGCGCAACGGTCGCGACTCCAACCCGAAGTACCTGGGCGTCAAGATCTTCGGCGGCCAGGCCATCGAAGCCGGCAACATCATCGTGCGTCAGCGCGGCACCCAGTTCCACCCGGGCACCGGCGTTGGCCTGGGCCGTGACCACACCCTGTTCGCCCTCGTGGACGGCAAGGTGGAGTTCTCGGTCAAGGGCGCCAAGAAGCGTCGCACCGTCAGCATCGTCTCGGCCGACGCCTGATCCAGGCATCGCCGGCACCCGTGCCGCGGCATGGCCGTGCTGGATGAAGAGCACGCTGCATGGAGAGCCCCGCTTCGGCGGGGCTTTTCGTTAGAGTTGAAGCAAGACCGGCTGGGCCGGGTTGCCGGCCCGCGGCCGGCATGACATTCAAGGTGGCGGCCAGCAGGTCGCGCCCATCGCAGGCATCGAAACAATGAAACTGGTAGACGAAGCAGAAATCGAAGTGTTCGCCGGCAACGGCGGCAACGGCTGCATTGGCTTCCGTCGCGAGAAGTTCATTCCGCTCGGCGGCCCGGACGGCGGCGACGGCGGTGCGGGCGGCAGCGTGTACATCCGCGCCGACGAAAACCTGAACACCCTGGTCGACTTCCGCCATGAGCGTATCTTCAAGGCGCAGCGCGGCGAGAACGGCATGGGCCGCCAGGCCTATGGCAAGGGCGGCGAAGACCTGACCATCACCGTGCCGGTCGGCACCGTGGTCATCAACGTTGCCACCGATGAAGTCATCGGCGACCTGACCCAGCACGGCGACCGCCTGCTGGTGGCCAAGGGCGGTCGCGGTGGCCTGGGCAACATGCACTTCAAGAGCTCGACCAACCGCTCGCCGCGCCAGGCGCTGCCGGGCGAGCCGGGCGAAGAGCGCACGCTGAAGCTGGAGCTGAAGCTGCTGGCCGATGTCGGCCTGCTGGGCTTCCCCAACGCCGGCAAGAGCACCCTGATCCGTGCCGTTTCGGCGGCAACGCCGAAGGTGGCCGATTACCCGTTCACCACGCTGTACCCGAACCTGGGCGTGGTGAAGGTGGAGAACCACCGCAGCTTCGTGATCGCCGACATTCCGGGCCTGATCGAAGGCGCTGCGGACGGCGCCGGCCTGGGTGCGCAGTTCCTGCGCCACCTGCAGCGCACCCGCCTGCTGCTGCACCTGGTGGACATCTCGCCGATGGAAGGCGGCGTGGAGGGCATTTCGCCGGTGGAGCAGGTGCGTGCGATTGAACGCGAGCTGGAGAAGCACGATCCGGAGCTGCTGAACAAGCCGCGCTGGCTGGTGCTGAACAAGGCTGACCTGATGTTCGAAGACGAGGCGCAGGCCGCGGCGGAGCAGATCGTCGCCGAGCTGGGCTGGAAGGAGCCGTGGTTCCTGGTTTCCGCGCTGGGCCGCGAAGGTACCTTCCCGATCATGAGCCGGATCATGGCCTTCTTCGATCGCCAGAAGGAAGACGAGCTGGAAGCCCGCAACGCGCAGTGAATGCCGTTGTGGTTCCATGCGGAAAACCCGGCTTCGGCCGGGTTTTTCATTTGGTAGTGCCGGCCGCTGGCCGGCAATCCCGGTGAACCGCAGGCAACAAAAAACCCGGCCGGGGCCGGGCTTTTGTCTGCTGCCCAACCCCGAAGGGCAGGGCGGCAACGCCGGATCAGGCGGCCTTGAGAGCCTTGATGCGGTCGTTCAGGCGGCTCTTGTGGCGAGCAGCCTTGTTCTTGTGGATCAGGCCACGCGCGCTGAAGCGATCCAGGATCGGCTGGGCAACGGCGAAGGCGGCTTCGGCGCCGGCGGCATCGTTGGCGTCCAGCGCCTTGATCACTTTCTTGACAGCGGTGCGCAGCATCGAGCGCTGAGCCACGTTGCGCGCGTTGCGCACGACGGTCTGCTTGGCGCGCTTCTTGGCGGACTTGATATTGGCCACGGTGGTGGTTTCCTGAAAAAATCGGTGTTATGGGAACAGCAAGCTAGCTAGTATGATGGCCCGAGAAATGCACGTCAAGTCGATTGTCAAGAGGGACGCTGAGTGAGTTCACCGAAGATGTTGCGGGGCCTGCTGTCGTTCAGCAGCATGACCATGGTCTCGCGGGTTCTCGGACTTGTCCGGGATCAGGTGATCACTACCACGTTCGGCACCAATGCGGTTACCGATGCGTTCTGGGTTGCCTTCAGGATACCCAATTTCCTGCGCCGGTTGTTCGCGGAGGGGTCCTTCTCCACCGCCTTCGTGCCGGTGTTCACCGAGGTGAAGGAGACCCGCAGCCACGCCGAACTGCGTGAGCTGATGTCCCGGACCGCCGGCACCCTGGGCGGGGTGCTGATGCTGGTCACCGCCCTGGCGCTGATCTTCGCGCCGCAGCTGGCGGTGGCATTCTCAAGTGGTGCTGACACCGACCCGGTCAAGCAGACCCTGCTGGTCGACCTGTTCCGCCTGACCTTCCCGTTCCTGCTGTTCGTGTCGCTGACCGCGCTGGCCGGCGGTGCGCTGAACAGCTTCCAGCGCTTCGCGATGCCGGCGCTGACCCCGGTCATCCTCAACCTGTGCATGATCGCCGGTGCGCTGTGGCTGGCGCCGCGGCTGGGCGGCACCCCGGAGAAGCAGATCCTGGCGCTGGGCTGGGCGGTGCTGGCGGCCGGTCTCCTGCAGCTGCTGTTCCAGCTGCCCTCGCTGAAGGGCATCAACCTGCTGACCCTGCCGCGCTGGGGCTGGAACCATCCGGGGGTGCGCAAGGTGCTGACGCTGATGGTGCCGACGCTGTTCGGTTCGTCGGTGGCGCAGATCAACCTGCTGCTGGATACCCTCATCGCGGCCAAGCTGACCGACGGCTCGCAGTCCTGGCTGTCGCTGGCCGATCGCTTCCTGGAGCTGCCGCTGGGTGTGTTCGGCGTGGCGCTGGGCACGGTGATCCTGCCGGCGCTGGCCCGCCACCACGTCAGCACCGACCGCGAAGGCTTCTCGCGCTCGCTGGACTGGGGCCTGCGCATGACCCTGCTGATTTCCGTGCCGGCGATGCTGGGCCTGGTGCTGCTGGCCGAGCCGCTGATCGCCACCCTGTTCCAGTACCGCCAGTTCACCGCGTTCGATACCCGCATGACCGCGCTGTCGGTGTACGGCCTGAGCTTCGGCCTGCCGGCGTTCGCCCTGCTCAAGGTGGTGTTGCCGGCCTTCTACGCCCGCCAGGACACCAAGACCCCGGTGCGCGCCGGCGTGGCCGCGCTGGTGGCCAACATGGTGTTCAACTTCGCCCTGCTGGCCGTGCTGTACCAGGTGATGGTGCCCGACGCGCTGAAGGCGCAGGGCGTGATGGCGGCGATCGGCAAGCAGCCGGGCCTGCACCTGGCACTGGGCATCGCCAGTGCGCTGTCCAGTTACCTGAACCTGGGCCTGCTCTGGTACTGGCTGGGCAAGACCGACGTCTACCAGCGGCGGCCGGGCTGGGGCGGCTATCTGGTGCGGCTGGGGGTGGCCTGCGTGGCCATGGTCGGCGTGCTGCTGGCCCTGCTGCACTGGGTCCCCGACTTCACCGGCATGGACAAATGGCACCGTATCGGTGGCCTGATGCTGCTGGTCGGCGGCGGCGGCGCGACCTACGTGGTGGCCATGCTGGCGATGGGCTTCCGCCCGCGCGACCTGCGCGGGCATTGATCGCGGTCCGTGGCGGCTATACTTCAGGGTTACACCATTGAAGCGGCGGCCCCGGTCGGGCCGGAACGAGAGTTGATGAGCAGGCTGTTCAGAAGCGTCGAGGGCGGGGAGCTGTTCCCCAACGGAAGCGTGGTCTGTATCGGTGCATTCGACGGCCTCCACCTGGGCCATCGTGCGCTGGTCCGCCACGCGGTTGCCCGCGCGCGCGCCTTGGGCGTGGCCGCAGTGGCCGTGGCATTCGAGCCGCTGCCGCGTGAATTCTTCGCCCAGGGCACGCCGCCGCCGCGGCTGACCCTGGCGCGCAGCAAGGTCGAGATCCTGCGCGAGCTCGGCGTCGATGCGATCGGCCTGCTGCGTTTCGACGCGGCGATGGCGGCGATGCCGGCCGAGACCTTCGTGCGCCGGTTGCTGGTGCACCGGCTGGGCGCCCGCGAAGTGTGGATCGGGCCCGAGTTCTGCTTCGGCAACCGCCGCCGCGGTGATCTGGCACTGCTGCAGGAGATGGGCGCCGAACTCGGCTTCACCGCGGGCGAGATCGAAGCGGTGGACCTGCATGGCGAGCGCATCTCCAGCACCCGCATCCGCCAGCTGCTGCAGGAGGGCGATTTCGCCCGCGCCAACGACCTGCTCGGCCGCCCCTACGCGATCAGCGGGCGGGTGGTGCGCGGGCGCCAGCTCGGCCGTACGCTGGGCTTCCCCACCGCCAACCTGCGCTTCCCGAAGACCCCGGCACTGTCGGGCATCTACGCGACCTGGGTGCACGGCGTGTTCGACCAGCCCTGGCCTTCGGTGTCCAGCTTCGGTACGCGGCCGACGGTGGAGGGCGTGGAGCCGCTGCTGGAAGCCCACCTGTTCGATTTCCAGGGCGACCTGTACGGCCGCCACATCGACGTGGAGTTCGTCGCCAAGCTGCGCGACGAAGAGAAATTCAATGATCTGGCGGCGCTGACCGACCAGATGCACCGCGACGCCGAACAGGCGCGCGCCATCCTTTCCGAACATAGATTGCGAGCCACTGCGTGAGCCAGGACTACAAGACCACCCTGAACCTGCCAGCCACCGAATTCCCGATGCGCGGCGACCTGCCCAAGCGCGAGCCGGGCATTCTGGCGCGGTGGGAAGAGCAGGGGCTCTACCAGCAGCTGCGCGACAACGCCGCCGGCCGCCCGCTGTTCGTGCTGCATGACGGCCCGCCATACGCCAACGGCCGCATCCACCTGGGCCACGCGGTCAACAAGATCCTGAAGGACATCATCGTCAAGTCGCGCTACCTGGCCGGCTTCGATGCGCCCTACGTGCCGGGCTGGGACTGCCATGGCCTGCCGATCGAGATCGCGGTCGAGAAGAAGTGGGGCAAGGTCGGCACCAAGCTTGACGCCGTCGAATTCCGCCAGAAGTGCCGCGAGTTCGCCGAAGAGCAGATCAACATCCAGCGCGTGGACTTCAAGCGCCTGGGCGTGACCGGTGACTGGGACAACCCGTACAAGACCCTGAGCTTCGATTTCGAAGCCAACGAGATCCGCGCGCTGGCCAAGGTCGTGGCCAACGGCCACCTGGTCCGCGGCGCCAAGCCGGTGTACTGGTGCTTCGACTGTGGCTCGGCGCTGGCCGAGGCCGAGATCGAGTACCAGGAAAAGGAATCGCCGGCGATCGACGTCGCCTACGCCGCACGCGATGCGCAGGCCATCGGCCAGGCGTTCGGCGTGAGCGTGCCGGTCGACGTCGAAGTGGCCGTACCGATCTGGACCACCACGCCGTGGACGCTGCCGGCCTCGCTGGCGGTGTCGCTGGGCGCGGAGATCAACTATGTGCTGGCCGAAGGCCCGGCCCACAACGGCAAGCGCCGCTGGCTGGTGCTGGCCGCGGCCCTGGCCGAGCGCGCGCTGCAGCGCTATGGCGTGGACGAAGTGGTGCTGCACGGTGAAACCACCGGCGCTGCGCTGGAAAACCAGCTGCTGGCGCATCCGTTCTACCCGGAGCGCGAGATCCTGGTGCTCAATGGCGACCACGTCTCCGACGAGGACGGTACCGGTGCGGTGCACACCGCCCCCGGCCACGGCCAGGAAGACTTCGTGGTCAGCCAGAAGTACGGCCTGCTGGACAAGTACAACGCTGGCCAGGTCACTCCGATCGACGGCCGCGGCGTGTACCTGGAATCGACCCCGCCGGCCGGTGACGTGGTGCTGGCGGGCCAGCACCTGTGGAAGGCGCAGGAGGCCATCGTCGGCGTGCTGCGCGACAACGGTTCGCTGCTGGCGTTCCATCCGATCCGCCACAGCTACCCGCACTGCTGGCGCCACAAGACGCCGGTGGTGTTCCGCGCCACCCCGCAGTGGTTCATCTCGATGGACAAGGCCAACCTGCGCAACGATGCGCTGGCCGCCATCGACACCGTCGGCTGGTTCCCGACCTGGGGCAAGGCGCGCATCCAGAGCATGGTCGACGGTCGCCCGGACTGGACCATCTCGCGCCAGCGCACGTGGGGCGTGCCGATCGCACTGTTCACCCACCGCCAGACCGGCGAGATCCATCCGCGTTCGGTGGAACTGATGCAGCAGGTCGCCGACCGCGTCGAAGCCGAGGGCATCGACGTGTGGTACTCGCTGGACGCCGCCGAACTGCTCGGTGCCGACGCGGCCGACTACGAGAAGGTCACCGACATCCTCGACGTCTGGTTCGATTCGGGCGTGACCCATGAAGGCGTGCTCGCCGCGCGTGGCTTCGGCAAGCCGGCCGACCTGTACCTGGAAGGGTCCGACCAGCACCGCGGCTGGTTCCAGTCCTCGCTGCTGACCGGCGTGGCGATCGACAAGCGTGCCCCGTACAAGCAGTGCCTGACCCACGGCTTCACCGTGGACGAGCACGGCCGCAAGATGTCCAAGTCGCTGGGCAACGGTATCGAGCCGCAGGACATCATGAACAAGCTGGGCGCGGACATCCTGCGCCTGTGGATCGCCTCGGCCGACTACAGCAACGAGATGTCGCTGTCGCAGGAGATCCTCAAGCGCAACGCCGACGCCTACCGCCGCCTGCGCAACACCGCGCGCTTCCTGCTCGGCAACCTGGACGGTTTCGACCCGGCGCTGCACCTGCAGCCGCTCGAGCAGATGGTCGCGCTGGACCGCTGGATCGTGCATCGCGCGTGGGAGCTGCAGGAGAAGATCAAGGCGGCCTACGACGGCTACAACATGGCCGAGATCGTGCAGCTGCTGCTGAACTTCTGCAGCGTGGACCTGGGCTCGCTGTACCTGGACGTGACCAAGGACCGGCTGTACACCATGCCGACCGATTCGCACGGTCGCCGTTCGGCCCAGAGCGCGATGTACCACATCGCCGAAGCATTCACCCGCTGGGTGGCGCCGATCCTGACCTTCACCGCCGACGAGCTGTGGGGCTACCTGCCGGGCGAACGCGCCGGCCACGTGCTGTTCACCACCTGGTATGACGGCCTGGCGCCGTTGCCGGCCGATGCCCAGCTCAATGCCGCCGACTTCGACCAGCTGCTGGCCGTGCGCGAGCAGGTGGCCAAGGTGCTCGAGCCGATGCGCGCCAACGGTGCGATCGGTGCGGCGCTGGAAGCGGAGATCACCATCGCCGCCAGCGAAGAACAGGCCGCGCGCTGGCAGCCGCTGGCCGATGAACTGCGTTTCCTGTTCATCAGTGGCGACGTGCAGGTGCGCCCGGCGACCACCGACGAGGTGTTCGTCAGCGCCCAGCCGACCACCAAGGCCAAGTGCGTGCGCTGCTGGCACCACCGCGCCGACGTCGGCAGCAACGCCGACCATCCCGAGCTGTGCGGCCGTTGCGTGAGCAACGTGACCGGCGCCGGCGAAGTGCGGAGCTGGTTCTGATGGCCGCGCCCCGTCCGCATCCGAACGCCCTGGTCTGGCTGCTGCTGTCGGTGGCCATCATCGGCCTGGACCAGTGGTCCAAGGCCTGGGTGCTGTCCAGCCTGCCGGAGTTCCAGCCGGTGGTGGTCATCGACGGCTTCTGGAACTGGTACCGCACCTACAACACCGGCGCGGCATTCAGTTTCCTGAGCGACGCCGGTGGCTGGCAGAAGTACTTCTTCACCGCGCTGGCGATCGCCATCAGCGGGCTGATGGCGTGGTGGCTGCGCGGCACCGCCCGCGGCAACTGGAAGGCCGCGGTGCCGTATGCGCTGATCATCGGCGGCGCCATCGGCAACGTGATCGACCGCCAGGTGCACGGCCACGTGGTCGACTTCATCCAGTGGTACGTGGGCAGCTACACCTGGCCCTCGTTCAACATCGCCGACTCGGCCATCGTGGTGGGTGCCATCGGCATCGCCCTGTTTGGCCTGTTCGACGGCAAGTCCGCCAAAAAGGCGGATAATGCCAACCCGAAACCGTAAGCCGGCTGCCGCCGGGAGACTGAACTGATGGATGTGCTGCTCGCCAACCCGCGTGGTTTCTGTGCCGGTGTCGATCGTGCGATCGAGATCGTCAAGCGCGCGATCGAAACGCTGGGCGCGCCCATCTATGTCCGCCATGAAGTGGTGCACAACCGCTTCGTGGTCGACGACCTGAAGCAGCGCGGCGCGATCTTCGTCGAAGAGCTCGACGAGGTTCCGGACAACAACACCGTGATCTTCAGCGCGCATGGCGTGTCCCAAGCCGTGCGCCAGGAAGCCGAGCGCCGTGGCCTGAAGGTGTTCGACGCCACCTGCCCGCTGGTGACCAAGGTCCACTTCGAGGTCGCCCGCCACTGCCGTGCCGGCCGTGACGTGGTGCTGATCGGCCACGCCGGTCACCCGGAGGTGGAAGGCACCATGGGCCAGTGGAACCGCGAAGCCGGGACCGGGCAGATCTACCTGGTCGAGGATGTCGAGCAGGTCGCGACGCTGCAGATCAACCAGCCGGAAAACTTCGCCTACACCACCCAGACCACGCTGTCGGTGGATGACACGCGCGGCATCATCGATGCGCTGCGCGAGCGGTTCCCTGCGATGCAGGGCCCGAAGAACGACGACATCTGCTACGCCACGCAGAACCGCCAGGATGCTGTGCGCGACCTGGCCAAGCGCTGCGACCTGGTGCTGGTGGTCGGTTCGCCGAACAGCTCCAACTCCAACCGTCTGAGCGAGCTGGCCCGCCGCGAAGGCGTGGAGTCGTATCTGATCGATGGTGCGCACGAGATCGACCCGGCATGGGTGGCAGGCAAGCAGCACATCGGCGTGACCGCCGGCGCCTCGGCGCCGCAGGTGCTGGTCGATGGCGTGCTGGCGCGCCTGGCCGAGCTGGGCGCCACCGGCGTGGGCGAGCTGGACGGCGAACCGGAATCGATGGTGTTCGCGCTGCCGAAGGAACTGCGCCTGCGCCTGGTCGACTGACCGGGCTGCCAGTTTGCTGGGTATTCGAGCGCAAAATCCGCTCTTGTAGTATTCAACCGCCGCTGGCCGGGATTCTGTTTGCTGGGCTCCAGGCTCAGTTGGACTGAGCCTGGACTTCAGTGCTCAGGAGACAAGATTCCAGAGTGCGTCACCACTGCTGCTCTGCATCTCCATTACATTGGCCATTCTTCGCGCATGCTTTCTTTTAGGAAGGTAGAGAGTTCCGTGGTCGCCCTTGGCCCTAAAAATTATTCCGTTGCTTTCCATGTAGCGGAGTGTTTGCTCTGCTGCGACTCTGTCCCAATAACGTTCCGTGCCTCTGAGAAGCGCCTCCTCTCGACGCCCAGCACCTGGTTGGAAAAATAGCTTCTTGATCAGGGCAAGTAGAGTCTTTTGAGGGTTGCTATGCTTAAGTTCACTTATGCGGGCACTGTTAATCGTTGCGTCGACTTTCGCGATCACGCACCCTGGGAATATGTCAGGAAGCTTGTCGATAGAACTGACTCCCTTTAGGACGTCAATGGTGCAATCTTGAATCTTTGTGCTGGAAGAGGTGAAGCTTTCTATCACCAAGTCGCCGATTTCGACTCCAATAACGGTTAAATTTTTGACTTCGGTATCTGCGAAAGAGAGGATGGAAATTTTTCCATCATTTACTTCGAATCCTTGGAAGTCACATGTATCTCCAGCTGATAATAGCTTTGACGCGATGTAATCGCATGAGACCTGGCTGTTTCCGTGGTTGGCGCAGAAGCGGGCATGCTTCTCGAAAGATTGGCTTTCCCCTGAAATCATCGAAAGCATTCGCAAGCCAAGCTCATGTAGAGGTTGTTGCCATTTTTGATGAGCGATACTCTTGTCCGATGTTTGGATCGATTTTGACAAGGCGATTCCACGCAGTCCGTCCTTGGCGTAGCTGTCGATAAACATTCTGTCAGAACCACCTGTTCCAGTTCTACCTAGATAGGGGAGTCTCTGGAGCAGGATCGACGACTCATCGATTGGCGCATATCCGGTGACACTGAAGAATGCCTGGTTTATTTCATCTGTAGATATTATTTCGTCGCTTTCAGGTAGTCTTCGGGTGTGTTGCGCGAGTTCTAGGAGAATATTCTTCAGTGTGTCCTTGACAATGGCTGGATTTATCTTCGTCTCGCGAGTGCAGATTGCATCAAATACTGCCTGGAAGAATTCAAGTTCGCCATTCGCAGCTTGCTCAAGGCGAGCAACTTCGTTTGGTGGTAGCCTTGCTAGTAATTGGCAGATTAAAGGTTTTCTTGGCATCCATTCGGGTACGGATCCCAAGGAGGTGTTGCTTTTAATGTAGTTTTGGAGTTGATGCTCTGAAAACTCCTCTGGACACTTGAGCACCAGAGCGTTGCCAAGGTCAATTCCCAGGCATTCCGCCATTTCGTCAAGCGAAGAGAAGTAATGCTCTCTTCCTGTAATCAAAATTCCTGAAGTCGGGGCGCCTAGGATCAGGTCCCTAACTCCCTCCAAGCTTCTCTTTCTTATCTCTGTCAGTCGTTTGGCATCACCAGACCAGGACTGCGACCCTATTTCATCGAAGCCATCAAGAAGGATTGAGTGGTTTCCCCGCCTAAGGCTGCGTACGAGAGTCTGGTTGAAATCTCCTAGTCCAAGGGATTCAAGGTGGTTCCCGACGATGTGATGGAACTTCTTGTAGCCCCAATTGTCCCGAAGGTTTATCGCCACGGGGGGGGAATGTTGGATTGTCTTGCGAGAGGTTTCTGAACACCTCCATCAGGCACCTGGACTTCCCAGTGCCAAATTCTCCCATCAGGATAACCTTCCTGCCCTGGCTAATCGCCATTGCGACTTCACTGACAGAGTAGTTCTTCCCTGCGGTGCTGACGTAGTCAATGCTTGAATACGCATTGCCGTCAATGTCACCTGTATCCGGGTGTACTGCGCTTCCGAACGGAGATCGAGCACGCTCTTGAAGATATCTTTCCGAGCCAATGAACTTGGATGCGAAGCTATGTAGGCTGTGGACTTCAACGTTGCATGATTTTCCTGTTTCGACTAAAGATGGGTGGCTTCCACTTGTAATGAAGTAGCACTCTGAGAATGTGCCGTTGGACATAAGTGATTGGCGCATAACTGCCAACTTTGAGATGTCATCTCTCAATTTTGCCAGGTCATCCTGTTTCGATACCTCAATCAGGATCCAGAAATTGTTCTTGAATTTTACAACTGCATCGCAGTTGACGCCGGCAATTCTCTCGGGGTTGGCTGGCTGCCCCCACACCGACTCAGCGATTTTCCGGCATTCAACTTCTACTTCTTGCCATTTCATTGTTTAACTTCCCCCTGTTTCCTTGCGTCAATAACGTTCCTGCGGGTGTCAAGTCCGACTATTGTTGGCGGGGTTGACCTTGCGTTTATATTGTCGTTTGGTGCTGCGGCGCAAGCTTCATTTCTTCGATACCGCCAAATCCTGCAGCCTCCATGACCTTCGGCCATGGGGCCGCACGCCCTAGGGGCCTAGCATCCGTACCTCTACTGTTGCTGGAACCTGCCCAATGAAGACCCGAGCCCTGGCGATGTCGTTGCTGTTCGCGCTGGCGGCCACGCCTGCACTGGCGCAGACCCCGGCACAGGCGAACGCCGCAGCTCCCGGCCTGCTGCGCATCGATGTGGACGCGCGCGATCTGGCCCGGCGCATCTTCAAGGTGACCGCCACCGTGCCGGCCAAGCCCGGCCCGATGACCCTGCTGTACCCGCAGTGGATTCCCGGCAACCATTCGCCCACCGGCCCGATCGACAAGCTGGCCGGCCTGCGCGTGACCGCCAACGGCAAGCCGCTGGCCTGGCAGCGCGATCAGTACAACGTCTATGCGTTCAAGGTGAACGTGCCCGAGGGCGCCAGCGAGATCGTCGCCCACTTCGATTTCCTGTCCTCGCAGGGCGGCAGCCAGGGCCGGGTGGTGATGACCCCGGAAATGCTCAACCTGCAGTGGAACGCCAACTCGCTGTATCCGGCCGGCATCGACGCGCGCCAGCTGCAGGCGCAGGCCAGCGTTACCCTGCCCAAGGGCTGGTCGTTCGCCACTGCATTGGAGACCGCGCGCCGCGACGGTGACACCGTGGTGTTCAAGCCGATCTCCTATGACCATCTGGTCGATTCGCCCTTGTTTGCCGGCGAGCACTACCAGCGCATCGATCTCGATCCGGGCGCGAAGGTGCCGGTGCACCTCAACGTGTTTGCCGACGACGCCAAATCGCTGAAGCCGAGCGAGGCGCAGATCACGATGCACCGCGCGCTGGTGCAGCAGGCCGACAAGCTCTACGGCGCGCGGCACTACAACCACTATGAGTTCCTGCTGGCATTGACGGACCGCCTCGGCGGCATCGGCCTGGAGCATCACCGTTCCAGTGAGAACAGCGCCGACCCGGCCTACTTCACCGAGTGGGACAACAACGCGTGGATGCGCGATCTGCTGCCGCACGAGTACACCCATTCCTGGAACGGCAAGTACCGTCGCGGCGCCGATCTGGCCACCGCCAACTTCAACACGCCGATGGGCGACAGCCTGCTGTGGGTCTACGAAGGCCAGACCCAGTTCTGGGGCCAGGTGCTGGCGGCGCGTTCAGGGCTGTGGTCGACCGCGCAGGCGCGCGACATGCTGGCCAACGTGGCCGCGACCTATGACCGTGGTCGCCCGGGCCTGGCCTGGCGGCCGCTGCAGGACACCACCAATGACCCGACCATCGCGCAGCGCCGCACGCTGCCTTACCGCAACTATCAGATGAGCGAGGACTACTACTCCGGCGGCCAGATGCTGTGGCTGGAAGTGGAGGGCAAGCTGCGCGAACTGAGCGGCAACCGGCGTAGCCTGGATGACTTCGCACGTGCGTTCTTCGGCGTCGGCAACGGCGACTGGGACGTCAACCCGTACACCTTCGACGACGTGGTCGCGACCTTGAACGGCATCGCGCCGTATGACTGGGAGACGTTCCTGCGCGGGCGCCTGGACGGCCACGGCGCGTTGACCGGTGGCCTGGAGCTGGCGGGCTGGAAGCTGGCCTACCGCGATACGCCGAACGATGCCTACAAGGCGCAGGAGAAGCGCGCCAAGGCCGCATTGCTGGCGTATTCGCTGGGTGCGACGGTGCTCGACAACGGTACGGTCGGCGACGTGATCTGGGACAGCCCGGCCTTCAACGCCGGCCTGGCGCCGGGCATGAAGGTGATTGCCGTTGGCGGACGCGAGTACAGCAGCCAGCGCTTGAAGGATGCGGTAGCTGCGGCGGCTAAGGATAAGGCGCCGATCGTGCTGTTGGTGAAGCAGTTCGACCGCATCGACGCGATGAACATCGACTACCACGGTGGCCTGCAGTACCCGGTGCTGGAGCGTATCGCCGGCAGGCCTGACCGCCTTGCGGAGCTGTGGAAGGCGCGATGAAACCGCGCGCCCGCGATGGCGTGATCCTGCTGATGGCGATCCTCGCCATCCTCGGCGCGTTCCTGGACGGTGACGGGCGCTGGCTGCACTGGCTGGCCAAGCCGACCACCACGCTGCTGATCGCGGCCATCGCCTGGCGGGTGTGTGATCCCGCGCAGCCGTTCTACCGGCGCGCGGTCCTGGCTGGCATGCTGCTGTCGTGCGTGGGTGACATCGCATTGATGTTGCCGGTGGATGCGTTCGTGCCAGGGCTGGTGGCGTTCCTGCTGGCGCACCTCTGCTACATCGTCGCCTTCCGCGATGGCCTGCGTGCCGGACGTGGCCTGCTTGCCGCCAGCGTCCTGCTCGGCGCGTTCGCTGTACTGAATGTACTTGGTCTGTGGCCGCACCTGCCCGCACCGATGCGCATTCCGGTGCTGGCATACGTGCTGGTGCTGGCCTCGATGGCGGTCCTGGCGCTCGCACGCCAGTGGCGGCGACCGCACACCGATGCAATGGATGCCAGCAGCTCCCGCTGGGCGGCCGCCGGTGCGCTGCTGTTCGTCGCCAGCGACTCGCTGCTGGCCTGGGACCGCTTCGCCGGCGGCCTGCCACTGGCCAGCCTGCTGGTGCTGTCCACCTACTACGGCGCGCAGTACGCCATCGCCCGCTCCGTGAAACAGCAAAAAGGGGACGGAGGGGATTAAGTCGCAGACGGCACCAAGGCACAAACGACTTAATCCCCTCCGTCCCCTTTTCGCGTTGACTATCGGAGGGTCGCGTTGCCGGAACGGCCTTGTGCGTCGAAAGAGAGTCGTGCGGACTGGCGATCACCGGCGACCTCGTCCGGCAGCCAGACCAGAGTGCCACCCTTGCGCACGATCACATAGACGTGGCCGACTTCACCGGGAGTGCCCATCAATGCGTTGCGCTGTGCCTGCAGTGCCTGGGCCACGCGCGGCACCGCCTCGAAATCGATGTTGGCCAGCGCCGTGCTGCTGCGGCGCAGGGTGATGGTGGGCGCGAAGCGCTGCGGATTGACCGGGTCGCCCTTGCGCCACTGGCCGCGTTCGAAGTGGTAGCTGTCCACGCGTGACGGCTGCTGCGGATCCACCAGGTCCAGATTGATCCGGCCATCGTCGTAGAAGTGGATGCTGTGGAATACCGTCAGCCGGTGCCCGGCCAGCGCAGGCATCTGTTCCAGTGCCTGGCGGGCGGCCAGCAGGTAGTCCGCATCGAACAACCGGTTGTTGCGTTCGGGCACCGGCGGCAACCGCGGCTCGGTCATCGGCGCGAGCGAAGCGGGCCTCTCGCGCGCTGGCGGCATGGCGATCGGCGCGCTTGCGCTGTTGGCCTGCACCGAATGGCCCAGTGTTTCGCCCAGCGTCTGCAGGGCTCCGCCTGCCACGGCGACGCCGGCCAGCACCAGCAACACCACGGAGAACACCAGCCGGGTCGAGGGCGGTTGCTTCATACACCCTCCAGGCGAACGTTGCGGCGATCTTCCGGGTCGTACAACAGCGTGACCCGCTCGCGCGGAAGATTGGCCAGCTCGATCAACGGGATGAAGCGGCGCACGCTCACCTGCTGCACGCCACCTTCGCGGTCGATGTATTCCAGCTGGAACTCCACCTGCGGCTGCTCGTTGAGATAGGTGCCGGTCTGGCGCAGCTTCAGCACCTTCGCATCCACGCCGATGCCGCGATACTTCAGCGCGTCACCGCGGGCGTCGGCCTGCAGCAGCCGGCCGAGCAGGCGCAGGCCCAGCGCGTAGCCGCACAACACCAGCGGGCACACCAGCAGCGGATGACCGAGCGACAGGAAGGTCCAGCCCAGTCCCTCACTCTGCAGCCGATAGGCGGCCACATAGGCACTGGCCACCGCCACGATGCCGATCGCTGCGCCGACACCACGACGCCAGAGGCTGGCGACATCCAATTCAGGCTGGGCACCCTCCAGCACCACGTTGGGGAACGCGCCCGGCATCCGGCTCAGGCGTACCTCGATACGCTTGCCGGCCACGAAACGCTGCAGCTGCGGCTTGCTGTCCACCACCAGCATCTGTTCGTTGATGGGCGTGCCGGACAGGTTCTGGAAGCCCAGTTGCAGCTTCCACTGCGCGAAGCCGCGCACGTGCACGCCGGTCGGCTCGGCCTGTTCGATCAACGCGTCGCGCGGCTCACCGCCGGCCAGGATGGTGCGCACCCGATGCAGTGCGCGCGGCGGGCCCAGCAGCAGGTAGTGCAGGAAGGCGAGCAGCAGGGCCAGCCACAGGATCACCGACAGCGCGAGCAGCAGCAGGGCCAGCCATGGCGCGCTGCGGTCGGCCAGTTGCACCGGCCACGACGTGCCGACATAGAGGATGCAGGGGAAGGGCAACGCGAAGAACAGCAGGAACGCGCCCCAGAACCAGAGATAGGCCTTCATGGGGTGGTGGGGAACCGATGGAACAGGGCGCGTAGGGTACTACGCTCAGCGGATCTGCAGGGTCAGCAGGAAGTAGCGGCCGAGCGGATCGTCCAGCCCCGGCATCTGGCCACCGTTGCCGACCAGATAGTTCACCGGTTGCGTGTCGAGCACGTTGTGCACGTCCAGCGCGGCGACCACGCGCGGCCCCAGGCGTCGTGCGAGATGCAGGTTCCAGCGCAGCTGCCGGGGGTTCATGCAGTGGTTCTGCTCGCGCTGTTCCTCCGGGCATTCCGCACCGGGCAGCCAGGCGCGCGTGCGCCCCACCTGGTTGCCGCGCAGGGCGATGTCCCAGTTGCTGTTCTGCCACTGCACGTTCAGCACGGCGGCCATCGTCGGCGTGACATGGCCGCGCAGGTCCACCGTTGCATCATGGCCACGTTCGCGGCGCAGTTCCTGCTGCTTCAGCGCATCGAGCGAGAACAGCCACTGGCCGGTGTTGCCGGTATCGATGTGGTACTCCCCGCGCAGTACAAAGTTGCGCGAGGTGGTGCGGCCGATGTTGTCGAAGGACAGGCGCAGGTTGCTCAGGTGGCCGTCCTCGTCCAGCTCCCAGGTGCCGGGGTTCCACACCGCGTCGGCCGGTTGCAGGGCCAGGATCTCGTTGCGCAGTTCGACGATGTTGTGGGTGAGTGACAGCGAGAACGTATCGGTCGGCGTCCAGGTCGCGGCCAGGGAATGGCTGCGCGACCGCTCGGCCTTCAACGCATCGTTCTCCACCACGTCCACGGTGACGCTGCAGCGCCCGTTGCCGCTGCTCTGCGCGCAGTCGGGCAGGGCGCTGGAGGCCGGCAGCTCGATCGCACCGAAGTAGCCCGGGGGACGCCGCTGTTCGAACAGGCTGGGCGCACGATAGCCGCGCCCGCTGGCAAGCAGGAAGGACCACTGGGGCGTGGGGCTCCAGCGCACGCCCACGCGGGGCGAAAAGGCCTGGTAGTCGCCGTCGCGGTCCCAGCGTGCGGCCAGGTCCATGCGCAGCGTGTACGCCAGGGGCAGGCCGAGTTCGGCGTAGGCGCCGCCACTGCGGCGCGCCAGGTGGCGCTGCTCCTGCGGCAGGCCCAGCGCCAGGTCACCCTGGCTCAGCAGGGCGTCGGGATGCGAGGTCCAGCGCTCCTGGCGCAGGTCGATGCCGGTGGCCAGCTGTGCAGCACCGCCGGCCAATGGCATCAGCTCCCGCTGCATGCCCCACCAGCCCTGCCACTGCTCGGTGCGCCCGCGATTGCGGATCGACGGGAACAACTGCTCGGCCGCGCCCGCCGGCAACGAGGTGAAGCCGGGCAGGAAATCCAGTGTCTCGGCGACCCGCAGCAGGGGCTCGGCGCGCACGGTGCCCGACGTGGACAGGCTGACATCGCTGCGCTGTGCGCTGATGCCGGCATCCCAGCTGCGCCGGCCCTGGTCGCGGCCAATGCCGAAGGTGACGTCGGCGTCGGTGGCACGTACATGCGGACGCACGTTGCCAGCTTCGCGCAGCACGCTGTTGAAGGTGAACCCGTACAGGCCGATGGCAACGGCGGTTGGACCAAGGTCGAAGCGTTGCCGGTTGTGGCTGGCCCGCGCCTCGGCGTAGGCATAGCGACCTTCGCCACGTTCATGCCGGTAGCGCAGGTAGGCCGAGGCGGTATCCGAGGCCGGTTGCAGCGAGCGCGGTCGGGCGCTGTCGAACCAGCAGGCACCATCGCGCCACGTCAATGGGCCTTCGCAGCGTTCTGCCGGCCAGTAGCGTCCATCGCGGAACGCGCCGATCAGGTACTGCGAGGTTTCCGCATGCCATTGGCGGCGATCACCGGCCACGTGGTCGATGCGGTGCAGGTCGATGCCGGCGAACCAGCGGTCCCCTCCGTCGCGCACGCCGCCGGTGGCCGCCTGCACGCGATACTGGCCAGCGTCGCCGCGCCCGCTCAGGCCGGTCTGCAGCATGGCTTCCGGGCCGTCAGCCTGGTCGCGCAGGATGATGTTGACCACGCCGGACATCGCGTCGGCGCCATAGATGGCCGAGGCGCCGCCACGTACCAGCTCGATGCGTTCGACGAAGCTGAGCGGAATTCCCCCAAGATCGGTGAGCCCACCCTGTTCCAGCGACACCATGGGATAGCGTGGCAGGCGCCGGCCATTGACCAGGAACAGGGTCGCACGCGGGCCCATGCCGTCCAGGCTGGTGGTGGTGGCCGCACCCACCGGCAGGTACTGCGAATCGCCACTGCGCGAGGTGCTCATCGCCGGGTGGCCGTTCATGCCCGGCAAGTGCCGCAGCAGGTCGAACAGGCTGCCGTAGCCGCTGCGCAGGATGTCATCGCGGTCGATGATGGTGACCGGCAGCGTGGTCTGCACGGAGGTGCGCGGCAGCCGGCTGCCGGTGACATGGATCGGCGCCAGTTCCACCTGCGGCGGCGCGTCGGCGGATTTGTGTGGCGAACGTGCTGCGGGCGTGGCGCGTGCCGCGACCGACGGTGGCGATGGTGGCGCGGGGCGGGTGCGGCGGACGACGAATCCGCCAGCAGGCGTACGCAGGATGTTCACCGGCATGCCCGCGACCAGTTCCTTCAGGGCCGCAGCCGCATCGCGGTGGCCATGGGTGCCGGCCGTGCGCAGGCCATCCAGCTCACGCGCATCGAACAGCAGGGCAATGCCGCTCTGTCGCGCCCATTGCTGCAGGGCCGGCGCCAGCGGGCCTGAGCCAACATCGACCTCCAGGGTGCCCGCTTGCTCGGCCGCAGCGGCAGACGGCAGCGCGGGGATGCCCAACGCGAGGCAGAACAGGGTGCGGAGCAGCAGCCCCCCCTGCAGCGCGCCCGGTACTGCCATCACCGCAGGCCTCCTCAGTACGTGCGGCGCAGTTCCAGCGCGCCATCCGGTCGCGTCTGGCCAGCCACCGACCAGCCCAGTTCCAGTGCCGACAGCAGTTCCTGCGCGTCGCCGGCACGGAAGGTGCCGCTTACCGCCAGGCTGGCGATCTCCGGATCGGCGATCACCAGCGGCGTGTGGCCGTAGCGGTTCATGCGTTCGACCACGATCGATAGCGGTGTGGCATCGAACACCAGCTGTCCCTGCAGCCAGCCTTCAGCGGCGGCATTGGACGACAGTGCCGGACCGGGCTGGATGCGGCCCGACGGCAGTACCTGCAGTTGCTGGCCGGGCGCCAGGGTGTGCTGGGTGCCCCCGCTGCTGACTTCCACCGCACCTTCCAGCAGTGCGACTTCGACCAGGCCATCATGCAGGCGTTCCACCTGGAAGGTGGTGCCGATGTCGCGGATGGTGCTGTCGCCGGCGCGCAGCTGCAGGGCCTTGCCCGACGGTGCGACCTGCAGCTGCAGGCGGCCACGTTCCAGCACCAGGTTGCGATGGCGCCAACCGAAACGGGCGTGCAGGGTGGTGCCCGCATCCAGCGTGGCCACGCTGCCATCGGCCAGCGTCTGCAGCCGGGGCTGGTGGGAATCGTTGGCATAGCGCAGCGGCGTGGGGTTGCCGTCGACGGCAATCATCCAGCCGATCCCGATGGCCAGGCAGACGCCTGCGGCAGCGGCCACTGCCGGCAGCCAGCGACGCGGCGCCGGCCGTGCCGCACGTGCCGCGGCGGTGCGCAGCCACGGGTCGGCGGCCAGTTCCTCGCCCTCCTGGAACAGGGTCTCGGCCTGGACCCAGGCAGTAACATGGGCCGGGTCCTCGGCCAACCAGTCCTCGAACGTCTCGCGCTCGCCCGGCGTACAGTCCGGAGCCTCCAGCCGCGCCACCCAGGCGCTGGCGCGTTCGAACAGCTGCGTATCTTCCCTGGGCCTGGCGTGACTCATCCGTTGTCCCTGTCGTTGTGCAGCGGATCCGTTCCGAGTTCCTGGCGCAGGCCCTGCAGGGCGCGGGCGATGTGTTTTTCCACGGTCTTGGCAGTAATTCCACAGTGCCGCGCGATCTGCGTGTAGCTCATGCCGGTGATCCGGTTGAGCAGGTACACCTCGCGCGCGCGCTCGGGCAGCTTGAACAGGGCCTGCCGCAGCAGGGACAGCATCTGCCCGGACTCGGCCTGGCGCAATGGATCGGGCGACGTGCTGGAAGGCTCGTTGCCGCCATCATGTTCGGCGAGGGACAGATGCGGCCGCGACTGCGACGAACGGCCGCGGTCTGCCAGGCGGTTGCGGGCGATACGATACAGCAGCAGCCGCAGCTCGTCGGCACTGTGCGCGCGATAGCGGATCAGCCGCTCCATGCAGTCCTGCGCGATGTCCTCGGCATCCTCCGGCCCGACACCGCGCGTGCGCAGGAACGCACACAACGGCGCGCGTTCCTCCCGCACGAACGCAATGAACGCGTCCGCCGGCGCGGACAGGTCCGGCGCGCGATGGATCAGAGGAGAGGGGGCGGACAGGGCTGGCCTCGGACGTCGGTGGCGGGTACGTCTTCGAGTTTTACGCGACGATGACCGGATGGGGAAGAGTGTGCGTGGCCCACGAATCCATTGTGAATGCGTTCATGTTTCGAGGGGCGCTGCACTGGGGGAGGGCGCACCGTCCGGACGTTGAACTTTCGACCCGTGCGTTGCGGGTGGAGAGAGAGAACACATGAAGCATTCGAAGTTGAGCCTGGCCCTGGCAGCGTTGCTGGGCATCACCGCCATGGCGGCGGTTGATGACGTCATGGCAATGAATTATCACGTGCAGGACGATCGCGTCTTCCTCAGCGGCGGCGTAACCGTTGCCGATGTGGTGGCGCTGCCCGCGCTGCTGGCCAAGGCGCAGGCCGAAGGACGCCCGATCCGCGAAGTCGTGCTGCGCACGTCCAACGGTGGCGCGCTGATCGCCGGCGAGTGGCTGCAGGCGGTGATCCGCACCCAGGGCCTGGACACGATTGTGTCCGGCCACTGCATTTCGTCCTGCTCGATCATGCAGTCCGGCGGCGTCAACCGTTATCTCGGCGGCGACCTGCCGCTGGTCGATTCGGTGCAGATCCATGCCGCCAGCAGTGGTGGCAGGATCACCTACGCACCGTCGCCGCGCATGACCCAGATCTACACCGGCAACTATGGCGGCGGCATGGATGCCGGCCTGCTGCACAAGGCCATGTATGAGGTGGTGCGGCCCAATGGCCTGCTGGTGTTCCGCGACCCGGCGCGCACCACGGGTACATCGGTCACCTTCGATCCGGATGGCAGCGGCAGCAAGCTGGAGTCGTTCCCGGGCCAGGACATCCGCGGCAACAACATCATCAACACGGCAGGCTATCGCGATCCGGGCGACACCCTGCATGTGACCAGCAACGTCAGCGGCGACATCAATCCGGGCTACCTGCGCACCGCGCGCCAGTTGCAGGCCTTCGTCGACGACGATTTCGCGCGCTGGAACACCGACTGGGCCAGCACCTACATCAACTACGCGGTGAGCCTGTACAACGTCTCCACGCGGGGGCCGAACGGCATCGGCACGCAGTCGCTGCAGCAGCTGCTTGCCGACCCCGACCTCCAGGATGAGCTGCGCGGCCAGTTGCGGCTGGCCGATCTGGATGCGTCCACCCTGGCAGGTTCGGCGGGCGTGATCCGTGTCAGCAATGGCGCCACCTGGCGCACCGCCGAAACCACCGGCGCCGATTTCATGCTGGTCGACAACGGCACCATCGCGCTGGAGGGCGGCGCGCTGCGTACCCCCGAGCTGCGGGTGATGCCGGGCAGCGTGGTGGTTGGCCATGGCGATATCGCATCGGTCGGCACCGACAGTGATGCGTTGCTGGATGGCACCGGCCCGTCCTGGCGCGAAGACGGCTTCAACCGACTGCGCGTGTTCGGCACGCTGATGCCGCGTGGCGGTGATCTGGTGACCCACGGCTACGTCAACATCATGCCCGGCGGGCAGGTGCTGTTCGATGTTACCGAGGCCGGGGGCACCGGCAGTGGCCGCCTGCGCGTCGGCAGCTTCTACGATGGCGGGGCCGAAGAGGGGGCGCTGGTGATCGCGCAGGGCGCACACCTGGCGTTGAACGTCGCCCAGGGCTTCTATGCCGGCGGCTACCGCCGCGATCTGGTGGAAGGGCCGATCTACCAGGGCGGTTTCCAGGATGCCGTGCGACTGGGCGACACCGGCTACAGCGCCAGCATCACCGCGGGCGAAGTATTCCGCCCGCGCCACAATTCGCTGCTCAGCTTCAACGTCAACCAGACGGCCGACGGGCTGTGGCTGACCGCCAACCCGGGCTTCGATCAGCTGGGCCTGTTTGCCAACGGCACCTCCGGCGATGGACTGGGGCGCGCGCTGGCAGCCGCATCGGATCGCCAGGACAGCGGCCTGAAGTCGCTGCTCGGCGCACTGCAGTTCGCCGACCGCGATGTGATCGCACAGCAGGCCGGCGCCCTGCGCGGTGATGCACACGCCAGCCTGCGCCTGGCCGACAATGCACTGCTGGGCAGCATCGGCAACGTGGTGCAGCAGCACCAGGCGGCGATGCGCAGTGGCGGCGATGCCGATGGCCTGGCCTCGCAGGCGGCGCAGTCGGTGTCGGCGCAGCCGGGCATGCGCCATGGCAGCCTGTTCAACCAGCTGGCCATGCATCTGGTCGAGCCGGCCGGCGAGGCTGCTGGCGACAGCCGCGCGGCGGGTGGCAGCCGTGGCCTGTGGGCGCGCGGTTTCGCCAGCCATGGCCGCATCGACGCCGACGGTGGCGTGGCCGGCCTGAGCCATAACATCGGCGGCATCGTGGTCGGTGCCGACACGCACGTGGCCGATGACCGCGTCACCCTCGGCGTCAGCGTGGCCGCCGCGGACATGTCGACCAAGGCCAGCGATGGCTCCGGTTTCAGTGGCGACGTGCGCGCGCTGGATGTGGGAGGCTACCTGGATGCGACCTATTCGCGTGGCTACCTGTCGGCGGCCGTGCGCTACACCGACCTGCGCCACGATACCCGCCGCAGCCTTTCGGCCATCGATGGCCTGCAACAGCCGCTGCGCGCCCGATACAGCAACGACGCGATCTCGGCGCGGGTCGAACACGCGTTCTCCTTCACCACCGGCAAGGGACTGGTGATCCAGCCGCTGCTGCCGGTGGTGGATTACGCGCGGACCTCGGCCACCCGCTTCAACGAAGAGCAGGGCGCTGGCGCGCTGGTGGGGCGCAGCGGCAGCCTGGAGAGCATCCGCGTGGGTGCCGGCCTGCAGCTGTTCAAGACCTTCGAGGGCAACAACGGCGAGCGCATCACCCCGCGTGCCCGCGTGGCCTGGCAGAAGGAGCTGGGCGATTCACAGGCGCGCTACAGCACCGGTTTTGCTGCGGCCCCGGACCTGGTGTTTGGTGCCAGCAGCCAGGCCGTGGGCGAGCAGGTGCTGGCCTGGAACGTGGGCGTGACCAGTCGCGCCAGCGAGCGCCTGTCGATCATGGCCGACTACGTGGGTGAGCGCCGCGACGGGCAGATCCGGAACGGCGTGATGCTGGGCTTGGGCTACCGGTTCTAAGCGGTACCCGGCCCCGGCGATATGCGTATCGCCGGGGCCATCCCATCAGGGCAGGTGCTGCGGTATGGTCGGCAGGGAACTCCCGCCAGGCCCCGTCATGCAGATCGCCGTCTTCAGTGCCCGCCCCTACGATCGTCGTTTCCTCGACGAGGCCAACCAGCGCGATGCGGCCGGGCAGGGCTTTGCATTCGTGTATTTCGATGCCGCGCTGGACGTGCATACCGCTGCGTTGGCACAGGACTGCGCCGCCGTCTGCGTGTTCGTCAATGACCGCCTCGACGCGCCGGTACTGCACGCGCTGCATGCGCTGGGCGTACGCGCCGTACTGCTGCGCTGTGCCGGCTTCAACAATGTGGACCTGGCCGCCGCGAAAGCGCTGGACCTGTTCGTCGCACGGGTGCCGGCCTATTCCCCCGAAGCCGTGGCCGAGCACGCGCTGGCGCTGGTGATGACGCTCAACCGGCAGACCCATCGCGCCTACAACCGCGTGCGCGAGGGCAACTTCATGCTCGATGGCCTGCTCGGGCGCACCCTGCATGGGCGCACGGTCGGCATCGTCGGCACCGGCAAGATCGGCCTGGCCACCGCGCGCATCTTCAAGGGCATGGGCTGCACCGTGCTGGGGCATGATCCGTATCCGTCGCCGGCCTTCGCCGGCGTGGGCGACAGGGTTGGTCTGGATGAACTGCTGGCGCGGGCCGACATCGTATCGCTGCATTGCCCGCTGACGCCCGATACCCAGCACCTGATCAACGACGCCTCGCTGGCGCGGATGAAGACCGGCGCGATGCTGGTCAACACCTCGCGCGGCGCGCTGGTGGATACCCATGCGGTGATCCGCGCGCTGAAATCGCGGCGGCTGGGTCATCTGGCCATCGACGTCTACGAGCAGGAAAGCGCGCTGTTCTTCCAGGACCTTTCCGGCGAGATCATCGACGACGAGGCCTTCCAACGCCTGATGACCTTCCCCAACGTGCTGGTGACCGGCCACCAGGGCTTCTTCACCGTGGAGGCGCTGCAGGAGATCTCGGCGATCACGTTGGGGAACCTGCGCGATTTTGCGGAGGGGCGGGTGTGTGCGAACCGGGTGGGAGCGTAGACACGCTGCGGAAGTGGGCCTCACCCAGTCCCCACCTGGGGTATTTACTTTGGGTGAATATCATATGAAGCTGTCGTGAAGGGGGGCTTGTCCTCCCTTGAAGTACAGGGGGCGCAAGGGACGGCGCAGCTGCTTTCTGGCCGGAACATGACGCCAGCACACGTCGGTGGATTACCGATCGTCTGGTGATTGCCGACGCAATTGGACAAAGGGATGTTCCATGCGTATCTGGCAGTGGCAGGCGTTGTTGGGCGCGGCATTGGTCGTGTCATCCGGGTGGACCTGGGCGAGTAGCCCGGTCACCCCGCATACCGAGTACTACAAAAAGATCAAGAACAGCGAGGGGCTGGCACCGCTGACCTCGAGCCTGTTCGGGGATAGCATCAGCCCCAGCTCGGGGTCGACCGAATTTGTCGTTACCGACATCGACTTGCCAGGCAACAACGCGCTGCCGGTGCGATTGCAGCGTCGTCTCGCTGTGCAGTCCTTCAAGGACCGGCAGCCGTTGGGGGGATTCGGCAGCTGGGACATCGAAGTCCCCTACATGCACGCCACCTTCGACTCCATCTGGAAGTGGAACGAGTCGGGTAATGGCGCCACCCAGCGTTGCTCGCAGACCTTCTACCCCAAGACGCGTACCGGCGTGGGCACCTTCGAGATATGGACCGGCGTGCAGGTGCGTGTCCCCGACCAGGGCGAGCAGGAGATGCTGCTGATCGCCAACGCCTCCAACCCTAAACCCACCAACGGTGAAACCTATCGCTGGGGTACTCGGGGCAACATGCGCCTCAGTTGCCTGGGCTCGACGGCCAATGGCTATCCCGGTGAGGGATTCCTGGGCGTGGATGCATCGGGGAATCGCTACTTCTTCAATGTGGGTATTGAACGAACAGCCGGTTTCATGGATCTCGGCCAGGGCGTAGGTTCAAAACTGGTGCGTGTTCTGCTGATGGCCAGTCGGGTCGAAGATCGCCACGGCAACTGGGTAGCCTATGACTATTCGGGCGACAAGCTGGTTGGCATTCGCGGCAGTGATGGTCGCGCCATCTCCATTGCCTATGCCGGGGACCGTATTGCAAGTGCAACAGCCAATGGCCGTACCTGGAGCTATGAGTACAACGAGGGCTCCGGTGCAATGGGATTCGCACGCTGGCCTGCGCTGCGTGCCGTGCAGCAGCCGGATGGTGCTCGCTTCGGCTATGAGTACAGCTGGCAGGACGGCGGATTCGGGGGCCTGAACCCGGAGTATCAGAGCTGGGATGGTGAACCGAAGCTCTGCATCAAGCCCACGTTCGAGCAGTCTGGATTCACCCTGATCGCGACCCATCCATCAGGAACGCGTGGACAGTTTGAGTTCAAGTACCTGCGCCGCACCCGGCTGGGTGTAAAAAGTACCGCTTGCGCAGACATGGGCGGTGGGCGCTACGCGCAACGCGCCTCCAATGCGTTCGACCTCTTCGCGATCACCAGCAAGACGCTGACGGGGCCCGGGTTGGGCAGTTTGACCTGGACGTACGAGTCGGGCGGATATGACTCGGGCCTGGCCAACTCCGCAGTGTCGACGATTGTGGAGCCAGATGGTACGCGCCGTCACAGTGTGTTCGGACGAAAACTCGACGAGAACGAGGGGCAGTTGCTGCAGGAGGCGGTGCGTGCGCCGGACGGTCAGATCGTCCAGGTCATCACCAATACCTATATGAGTTCGGACGAGGTCCAGGCCGGACCGTTCCCGGACAGCTACGGTTCGATGACCGCGGCCGATGATCCCTTCGCCGTCAAGATTCGTCCCCTGAAGCAATCTGTGCTCAGCCAGGATGGCGTCAACTTCGTCAATACGACCGATCAGTTCGATGCGCATGTGCGGCCGGTGGTGCAGACCGAGAGTAACTCGTTGGGGCGCGCGCGAACGCTGAGAACCACCTACTTCGACGACACGGGTCGTTGGATACTCAGCCAAGTCGCGCGCAGCACACAGAGCGTTGGCGGCGTTGAGATTGAGACCGAACGCACCGAGTTCGACTCGATGGCGCGCCCGCAACGTACCTACGCCTTCGGCGCGTTGCAGCAGACGCTGGGCTATCACGCCGATGGCACGCTCGCCTCCGTGGCCGATGGCAAGGGCAATGCCATTGCGCTTGGCAGCTGGAAGCGTGGCCTGCCGCAGAGTGTCGCGTACCCGGACGGCAGCAGTGCCTCGCTGCAGGTCGATGACAATGGCTGGGTGCGCGCAGCGGTGGAGCCCAATGGTGCCAGCCGAAGCTTCGACTACGACGGGATGGGCCGAATCGTACTGGCGACCCAGGCCGCCAATGACAGCGTGGCCTGGAATCCTTCTACAACGCGATTCTTCCAGGTGGCGGGAGCGGAGATCGGGCTGGAAGCGGGACATTGGAAGCGCGAGTCCAGTACCGGCAACGCACGCGCGGTGACGTACTACGATGGGTTGTGGCGCCCAGTATTGGAAGAGTCGTTCGACGCTGCGGACCGTGGCGGTACATTGCGCCAGACGGTGACCCGTTATGACAGCAATGGGCGCCTGGTTTTTACCTCCTATCCGACGCGCGCGGCGTCCGACTTCCGCTCGGCGCTGCCCGGCACCCATACCGGCTATGACGCGCTCGGGCGCCCCAATCGCAGCGAGCAGGACAGCGAACTGGGCCGGCTTGTCACGACCACCGAGCAGATCGGCGGAGGCAGCGTAAGGGTGACCAATCCGCGCGGCATTGCCACCACCACCGACTACTTGATGTACGGCAAGCCCAGCCAGGACACGCCCATCCGGATTCTCCACGCGGAAGGGGTAGTGACGGAGATTCAGCGCGACACGCTGGGCAAACCGCTGTCGATCCTGAGGCGCAACTACGATGGCAGCGTCAGTGTACGGCGCCAGTACGTCTATGACGGCGCCCAGCGGCTGTGCAAGAGCATGGAGCCTGAGACCGGTGCGACCGGCATGGGCTATGACGCTGCAGGCAATCTGCTCTGGTCTGCCTCGGGCCTGACGTTGCTGGGCCCTCAGTGCGACAGCGACGCTGCCTATGCGTCGCCTTCGCGGGCTGACCGCAGCTACGACAGCATGAATCGCTTGCTGACCCTGCGTTTCTCTGATGGCCAGGGTGATCAGGACTGGAGTTATTGGCCGGGCGGGAAAGTCAAGCGTGTGCAGACGCGCAACAACGGCGCCGTCACCACTAACGACTACACCTACAATCTGCGTGGACTGCCCACGTCCGAGAGCGTGGCCTACGACGGTGGCGAGGCCTGGGCGCTGGGCTATGGCTACGATGCAAACGGCGCCTTGGCAACCCATGTGCAGCCGTCCGGCCTGACGATCGACTACGGCCCGAATGCGCTGGGGCAGCCGACGCGAGCCGGAGCCTTCGCCACCAACGTGCGCTATTACGCGAACGGCGGCATGAGCGGCTTCACCTATGGCAACGGCGTCGTGCATCAGATGACGCAGAACGCGCGCGGCCTGCCCGATCGCAGCACCGACAGTGGTGCAGGTGGCAAGGTCATCGATGACGGCTACGACTACGATGCCAATGGCAATGTGGCGGCCATCAGTGACGGCCTGCCGGCAGCCCCTGGAAACCGCGACATGCGTTACGACGGCCTGGATCGTCTGACCACGGTGACGGCGGCCAGCTTCGGAAACGCAAGCTATGCGTACAACGTTCTGGACAATATCGTCACCGCCAGCGTTGGTGCACGGCGGCAGTCCTTTGAGTACGACTTCAACAATCGGTTGACGAACGTGCGGGATGTCGGCAGTGGTGCGACCGTGACCGGGCTTGGCTATGACAGCCAGGGTAACCTGAAGATCCGCAATGGCGTGGCGTTCCGGTTCGACTACGGCAATCGCCTGCGCGAGGTCGATGGCAAGGAGGCCTATCAGTACGACGCGCATGGACGCCGCACCCTGGCCAGTGCGCCCAATGGCAACATTCGTTCCCTCTATGGGCAGGATGGCGTGCTGCGCTATCAGCACGATCAGCGCCAGGCGAAGGGCTTTGACTATATCCAGCTCAACGGCAGCCTTGTTGCCAAGCGTGCCGTGGATATCGCGCCTGCAGCACTGGTCGTAACGGTTCCGGGTTACAGCGCGGACGGTGCGTTTGCGGTGCAGTGGACAGCCGTTGCCGGTGCGCAGCGTTACGAGGTGCAGGAGTCGGGTGGCGGTGACTGGCAGGCTGTCTATCAAGGGCCTGCGCTGAACGTTTCGCTGGCCGGGCGAAGCTCCGGCGTCTATCGCTATCGTGGCCGTGCCTGCAATGGCACTGTCTGCGGTGCTTGGGGTGTGGAAGCCTCCATCCAGGTGGAGCTTGCTCCCACCGCTGCGCCGGTGATCACTGCACCGGCGCAAGGTATCAACGGAACCTATTTCCTGAGCTGGTCAGCGGTACAGGGTGCCGCCCGCTTTGTGCTTGAAGAGGCCGTGGGTGGCGGATGGAGCGTGGTCTTTGATGGTGCTGGCCGCACCTATCAAGTGACCAGCAAACCGGCAGGCACCTATCGCTATCGGGTCAAAGCATGCAATCCACAGGGCTGCGGCGTCTACTCGGCCGAAGCGGCGATTACCGCGCTGTATGCCCCATCCGTACCCGCACTGTCGGTACCTGCTGCGAGCTACAACGGCAGCTACGCCGTCTCTGTTTCGAGCGTGGCACAGGCCAGCAGCTATCGCATTGAAGAACAATTCAACGGAGCAGCATGGACTGAGATCAACCGGATCAGTGGGAATCAACTGGCCATCAGCGGACGAATCGCCGGCAGTTACGCCTATCGTGCCTTTGCATGCAATGACGCCGGGTGCAGTGCGTCAAGCGCCGTAGGCAGTATCGTCGTGACATTGCCACCGGTCCAAGCCACGGCGATCAATCTCGGTGGCGTGAGCTACAGTTCAACCGTGAGCATGTGGTGGGGCGCAATCCCCGCAGCGACGAGCTATCAGCTGATGGAGCAGCTCAATGGGGGTGGCTTCGGACTCGCCCAGGAAGACGGTGCGACCGCCGTGGCCCGAGGCGGCCGCTGGCCGGGACAGTGGGACTACCAGGTGCGTGGCTGCAATGTCGCCGGTTGCGGACCGTGGTCCGCGGTAGCGGGCGTGCGCGTGATTGGTCCTCCGGCGACCCCGGTTCTGCGCGTGCCGGATGGGGTGGGAATCGGCGCGGCTTACTCGATCTCCCTGCTGGAAGTGGCGGACGCGACGCGCTATGAAATCGACGAAAGTACTGACGGCGCCAACTGGTCGCTGATTGCGGGGGATCGAGCCGTTTCCCTCAGCAAGGGCGGCGGAGGCAACTTCTACTACCGTGGTCGTGCTTGCAATCCCGCAGGCTGCAGCCCCAGTTCTGCTGCTGGCCTGGTTGCGATTTCCAGTGCGCCGGCCGTACCTACGGGTGTGAGGATCGTAAAGAGCGGCCCCAACATCTGCTCGGTCATCTGGAATGCGTCGCCGGGTGCCACCTACTACAACATGCGTTCAAGCAGCGGCGGCGCGACCTATAGGGCAGAAGGCATCGGCTACGACCTCGATACGCGCTGCCAGGGTGGTTACAAGGTGCGTGCCTGCAACGCGCAGGCGTGCTCGGCCTGGTCGAACTGAGGTGGGCGCGATGAACGCAGGAATGAAGATGCTGGTGAGTCGAACCGTAGGTGGGGCCGCGCTGATTCTGGGTGGACTGTTCAATCAGGCTGCTGCGGAGACGATTACCTATATCCATACCGATGCGTTAGGGTCACCGGTCGCTGAGACTGACGCGGCTGGCAGCGTTATCCGGCGTACCACCTATGAGCCCTATGGCGCCGTGGTTGGTGGGTCCGTTGCTGATGGGCCTGGCTATGCAGGGCACGTGAGTGATGCTTCGACGGGCTTGAGTTACATGCAGCAGCGGTATATGGATCCAATCCTTGGTGTGTTCCTTAGTGTGGATCCGGTGTCGCCCCAAAGCGATTCGGTGGGAGCATTCGGACGCTACAGGTATGCCAATTCGAACCCATATCGCTACTTTGATCCCGATGGCCGGCGAGCATGTGGCAAAGACACTGACTGCCAGTTGGAGCAGGGGGCATACGGTGGTTCTTCTGCAGGTCGAGGAACGATGGGCACGGGGGCAGTGGGAAGCAGGCAGTCAACTTCGGCGTCACCAAGTTACGGTCGCTCTCCGCAATCGACTGATCCTGCTTGGACGAGAGATCCTGGGCTGAAGCGGCAGATGGAGCGAGCTTGGCAGGACTCCAACCCCGATGCGCCAACTGTATTGTGGGGGCAACCTGGATCGCTGAAGCGGGAACAAGGAGGGTGGATCGTGGCTCCGAACCTGGTTGGCGCCCCTCAATTGATTCGTGCTCAACCTGGTACTCGTGCTCAAATGGGGCAGGATGTGCTTTTCAAGCCTTCAGAGTTTCAGTGTGGTTGCCGAGTTATAGGATTCTTCCATACTCACCCGAATACTCGGGAAGAGGGTTATCGCCCTGCAGCTAACGGGTATGACTATCAGTTCCTTGAAGAAATGGGAGTGCCTGGGATGATTAGAAGTCATGAGGGTTATGAGTTCGTACCTATCATGGAGGGACGCAGATGAAACGCTCAGTCATCTTGAAAGTGGGGCTGCTGTTTTCATTGCTGATGGCAGGCGGCTGTGCAGCGAAGGAGCCCCGAGGTGAGAAGGGGTTGGAAGGGCTAGAAAGATGCGTGACGACAATCGAGACTTACGTCCAAGAGACGAGGGGATGGAAACGGGAGATGTATCGCATTGCGGAGGAGTCTTCCGGCACCGCAGATATTGGCTTCTCAGTCCAGCACGTCCATGACAGGGTTCTGCTGCCAGAAGGTGGACTGAAGTCATTTCATGTTGATCTCGACCAGCGATGTTCCAAGGTCATCCGTGAAAGCCACTATCAGTAGCTGGTAGCGGCTTGTTGGCCCATGAAGAGGGTAGATGCGCAGCCATTGACCGCATGTTGCTTGTAGTCCTACAATGTCCAGCTAGGCCGGAATAGCTCAGTTGGTAGAGCGGCGCATTCGTAATGCGTAGGTCGCAGGTTCGACTCCTGTTTCCGGCACCAGTTGTAGTGAAAAGCCCCGGCCTTTGGTCGGGGCTTTTTGTTTGCGCCCGCCGGTTATCATAGGATGGTGACCTCACTGAAGGCTGCAAGCCTTCAGCAACGTCTCGTCATCCCCGCATCCCGTGCCAGCCACCACGCGAGCTGCCGGAGATAACCACCCGCTGCTCCCGCCGATGCACCGGTCAGCAGGTGTGCGAGCACCCTGATCCCACGCGCGGCCCGCTCCCGCACCCAAGGCAGGACCGCCACCACCTGCGCACCCAGCAACAGCATCAGTACGTCCAGGCCCAGCGCATCCACCACCGGCAACAACGGCAGCAGATCCGGATTGCAGGCCAGCACGATCACCAGCGCGGCACCCAGCACGGCCATCAGGCGGCGCCCGGCGGGCAGGGTGGTCCAGTGCAGCAGTCGGTTGATCAGGTGCATGGCATTCCTTGTGTCATGTGCCGGAATCCTCATCAGGCTTGATCGGCCGCACCGGCTGCCGCAGCACGGTTTTCAACCGCGCCGCGTCGGTCCTGCGCGGGTCGCTCAGGTAGATCTCATGATGGGGGCCGGCGAAGGTGTAACCCAGTGCGGGCATCACTTCCTCATGCAGATGCGCCAGGACGGGGCCTTCGTCGTCGTAGGCGCCCACGTGCAAGGTCTGCAGGCTAGGGCCCTCGGCAAGGATTTCATGGCGGAGGCTGGGTGGCGCATCCCCCAGCTTCGCGCGCGCCTTGCTGATCACCGCTTGCCACTGCGCAGGCCGGATATCCTCAGGCGTGCGGATCATTACGGTCCAGGCCCACTCATCCTTGCGTCGCGCGATGAAGCTGGCCGGATCCTCGGCGCTCCACAGCGCCTCCAGCGGTGGCACCACGTAGTCGCGCCCTTCGGCCTTCAGCGCGAACTTCAATGCATAGCTCACCGAATACAGCCACTGCACGGCCTGCAGGTAGGCGGGGGCCGTGTTCGGGTCGCCGCGACCATCGACCATCACGTAGGGCAGGGGCGGCACATCGACCGGTACGAACCTGCCGGCGGGCGGTTGATAGAGCGCCCGGTCGCGCTTCTTGAAGTCGATCTTGTCCATCGGGGGCTTCCTCCTGTGCAGAGCATCCCACGCCAGGCACCCGCCAGTACGCTGAACCGGTTCAGGTGACTTTGCCGAACGAGGGCGAATGGCCCCACGAGCGCGCGGGGCCGGCACGCAGTCCTGGGTCATGGGCCCGTCACACCTGCGCGGTGCGACAACGTGTCGCAGCCAGAATCGGGCCTTTCCTGCGCTCGATCAATGTCAATGCCTTTCTTAAATGGTGGGTGACGGCCTAAAATTGAAAGGCTGACTCGACCCCACCTCCCTGCCTGTCTTCCGGACCGGTGGGACCGGCTTTTGGCCGGAACAGGCAGGGACGGGGAACGGCATTCCCTCGCAATTGGATCGACCGATGATTCCGTTGAAAACCCTTGGGCGCTGGTTGCGCCCGGGCCTGCTGCTGTCGTTGCTGGTGATGCTCACCGGTTGCGATGCGGTGGCCATCCTCAGTCCGAAGGGCCAGATCGGCCAGGATGAGAAGACCCTGCTGATCACGGCCACCGTGCTCATGCTGCTGGTCGTCATCCCGGTCATCATCATGACCCTGACGTTCGCGTGGAAGTATCGCGCCTCCAACACCAAGGCCCGTTACGAGCCGAAGTGGTCCCACTCGACGGCGATCGAGGTGGTGGTGTGGTCCATTCCCTGCATGATCGTGCTGGTGCTGGCGGTCCTGACCTGGCGTTCGTCGCACGCACTGGACCCGTATCGTCCGCTGGATTCGGACGTCAAGCCGGTCACCATCGAGGCGATCTCGCTGGACTGGAAGTGGCTGTTCATCTATCCGGAAGAGAAGGTGGCGGTCGTCAACGAAATCAAGTTCCCGGTCAACACGCCGCTGAACTTCAAGATCACGTCCGATTCGGTGATGAATGCGTTCTTCATCCCGCACCTGGGCAGCATGATCTACTCGATGGCTGCGATGGAGACCAAGCTCCACCTGATCGCCAACGAGACCGGCGAATTCCCGGGCATGTCCTCGCACTACAGCGGCGCGGGCTTCGCCAAGATGCACTTCACCGCCTACTCGGTCACCGATGCCGAATACCGCCAGTGGCTGGACCAGGTCCGCGCCGGTGAGCAGACCCTGGACAAGGCCTCGTTCAAGGCGCTGGGTGAAGCACGCAACGCCGAGTGGTATCCGGTCACCTACTTCGGCAAGACCGAAGAAGGCCTGTTCGACTGGGTCATCGCCAAGCACATGGGCGACAACAAGCATTACGGCATGAAGCACTCGCATGCCGGTGCCGCCGCTGCCGATGCCGCCACCCATGAAGCGCACGAGGGCCATGCCCCCAGTGATGCGCATGATTCCAAGGAATCGGGTGAAAACCTGGATGCCAACGAACACGAACACGCAGGCCATGCCGGCCACGCGGGTTCGGGAGAATGAACATGTTGGGAAAACTCTCTCTTGAGTCGATCCCCCACGATCCGATCGTCCTGACGACGTTGATCGGCGCGGTTCTTGGTGGCCTGGGCGTCGTCGCCCTGATCACCAAGTTCAAGCTGTGGGGCTATCTGTGGAAGGAGTGGTTCACCTCGGTGGATCACAAGAAGATCGGCGTGATGTACCTCATCGTCGCCTTCGTCATGCTGCTGCGCGGTTTCTCCGACGCCATCATGATGCGTACCCAGCAGGCCATCGCCGTCGGTGGCTCCGAGGGCTACCTGCCGCCGCACCACTACGACCAGATCTTCACCGCCCACGGCGTGATCATGATCTTCTTCGTGGCGATGCCGCTGATCACCGGCCTGATGAACCTGGCCGTGCCGCTGCAGATCGGTGCGCGCGACGTCGCGTTCCCGTTCGTCAACTCGCTCAGCTTCTGGCTGTTCGTGTCCGGTGCGGTGCTGATCATGCTGTCGCTGTGGATCGGTGAGTTCGCTGCCACCGGCTGGCTGGCATTCCCGCCACTGTCGGGCATCGAATACAGTCCAAGCGTCGGCATGGACTACTACATCTGGGGTCTACAGGTCGCAGGCCTGGGTACCACGCTGAGCGGTATCAACTTCTTCATCACCATCCTGAAGATGCGTACCCCCAGCATGAAGCTGATGCAGATGCCAGTGTTCACCTGGACCGCCCTGGTGACCAACGTGCTGATCGTCGCTGCCTTCCCGGTGCTGACCATCACCCTGGTGCTGCTGACCCTGGACCGTTACCTGGGTACGCACTTCTTCACCAATGACGGTGGCGGCAACGCCATGCTGTACATCAACCTGATCTGGATCTGGGGTCACCCGGAGGTGTACATCCTGGTCCTGCCGGCGTTCGGTGTGTTCTCCGAAGTCATCGCGACCTTCTCGCGCAAGGCGCTGTTCGGCTACAAGGGCATGGTCTACGCCACCGCCTGCATCGGCGTGCTGTCGTTCATCGTGTGGCTGCACCACTTCTTCACCATGGGCTCCGGTGCCAACGTCAATGCCTTCTTCGGCATCACGACGATGATCATCTCGATCCCGACCGGCGTGAAGATCTTCAACTGGCTGTTCACCATGTTCCGCGGCCGCGTGCACTTCACCACCCCGGTGCTGTGGACCATCGGCTTCATGGTCACCTTCGTCATCGGCGGCATGACCGGCGTGATGCTGGCGATCCCGGCCATCGACTTCGTGCTGCACAACAGCCTGTTCCTGATCGCCCACTTCCACAACGTCATCATCGGCGGCGTGGTGTTCGGCATGTTCGCCGGCATCACCTACTGGTGGCCGAAGATGTTCGGCTTCCGCCTCAATGAGTTCTGGGGCAAGTGCGCGTTCTGGTGCTGGTTCATCGGCTTCTACGTGACCTTCATGCCGATGTACGTGCTGGGCTTCATGGGCATGACCCGTCGCCTGCAGAGCACGGTCAACCCGGCCTATGAGCCGCTGCTGCTGATCGCCGCCGCAGGTGCCTTCATCGTTGGCGCCGGCATCCTGTGTCAGATCATCCAGGTGGCCGTCTCGATCCGCGACCGCAAGAAGACCGTCGACCTGACCGGCGACCCGTGGGATGCCCGTACGCTGGAGTGGGAAACCTCTTCGCCGCCGGCCTTCTACAACTTCGGCACGCTGCCGGAAGTCACCGAGCTGGACGATTTCTGGGAGCGCAAGCAGCGCGGTGAAGCCTGGCCGAAGCCGGCCAAGTACACCGACATCCACATGCCGCGCAACACCGGCACGGGCGTTGTCATCGGTGCCTTCAGCCTGGTGTTCGGCTTCGCGATGATCTGGCACATCTGGTGGCTGGCCATCGTCGGCTTCGTCGGCATGATCGCCACGTTCATCTACCGCACCTTCGACCAGGACGTGGACTACTGGGTCCCGGCCGCCGAGGTGGAACGCATCGAGAACGAACACCGCAAGCACCTGGAAGCCCAGGGCCTGGTGAAGTCGGAGCTGAAGGCATGAGCACCAATACCTCGACCCTGAGCCACGGGCACGCCGCGCACGCGGCGGCCCATGGCCATGACGACCACGAGCACCACGACACCGGCGGCAACACCGTCTTCGGTTTCTGGGTGTACCTGATGAGCGACTGCCTCATCTTCGCCTCGCTGTTCGCCACCTACGTGGTGCTGGCAGGCGGTACCGATGGTGGCCCGACCGCGAAGGACCTGTTCGAACTGCCGTTCGTGGCGTGGGAAACCGCGCTGCTGCTGACCTCGTCGCTGACCTTCGGCCTGGGCATGATCGCCATGCACCGCAAGCAGGTTGGCCAGATGTTCCTGTGGCTGGCGGTTACCTGGCTGCTGGGCTTCGGCTTCATGTGCATGGAAGTCTATGAGTTCCAGCACCTGATCCATCAGGGCTACGGTCCGGACCGCAGTGCCTTCCTGTCGGCGTTCTTCGCCCTGGTCGGCACCCACGGCCTGCACGTCAGCGCCGGCCTGCTGTGGCTGCTGGTGATGTTCGTGCAGCTGAAGAAGTACGGCCTGACCCCGACCAACAAGACCCGCATGGCGTGCCTGAGCCTGTTCTGGCACTTCCTGGACCTGATCTGGATCGGCGTGTTCTCCGTCGTCTACCTCAATGGAGCGCTGTAATGGCACATGACAACCACGCACACGACCACGGCACCGGCGGCGAAAGCCACGGCAGCGTGAAGTCGTACCTGATCGGCTTCGTGCTGGCGGTGGTGCTGACCGTCATCCCGTTCTGGATGGTGATGTCGGGTGATTTCTCGCGCACCGTCAACGGTGTGGTGATAGCGGTCACCGCGGTGCTGCAGATGCTGGTCCACCTGGTGTTCTTCCTGCATCTGGACCGCTCTTCGGAAAGCCGCTGGAACGTCAACGCTGCGGCCTTCACCGTTGTGGTGATCGGCATCATCGTGATCGGCACCCTGTGGGTCATGCACAACATGAACGTGCACATGATGCACTGACGTCCTCGCGACGTTGCCACGCAGAAAGGCCGCCCTCGGGCGGCCTTTCTGTTTGCTGTGGTTGCGCGTTTCGTGCACCCACCAGGCTGGTAGTGCCGGCCGCTGGCCGGCAATTACGCGAAGCCGGCCAGCGGCCGGCTCCACCAGGAGATCCACGCCATGCGTGGATGGGGTCAGAGCCCTTGCCTGTGCAAGAGATCCCACCCGGCATGGCCGGCACAGGGTGGTAGTGCCGGCCGCTGGCCGGCAATTACGCGAAGCCGGCCAGCGGCCGGCTCTACCAGGAGATCCACGCCATGCATGGATGGGGTCAGAGCCCTTGCCTGCGGCAAGGGATCCGACCCCGGACCTGGCGCTTCACCCCACCCGGCGCAGGAATTCCTCGGCGTCCATCGGTCGGCCCAGGTGGTAACCCTGCAACTGGTCACACCCCAGTTCGCTCAGGTACTCGCGCTGCGCCTGCGTCTCCACGCCCTCGGCCACCACCTGCAGCTGCAGGGTGCGGCCCAGCGCGATGATCGACGAGACGATGGCGGCGTCCTCGTCATTGCGCTCCAGGTCGTGCACGAACGCACGGTCGATCTTCAGTTCGGTGGCCGGCATGCGCTTGAGGTACAGCAGGCTGGAATAGCCGGTGCCGAAATCATCGATGGCGATGTGCACGCCCATCGCGGTCAGGTCGTTGAGAATCGCGAGGCTGGCATCGACGTCCTTCATCGCCGTGGTCTCGGTGATCTCCAGGGTCAGCCGCGCCGGTTCGATCCGGTGCCGGTGCAGCACCTCGCGCACGCTGTCCAGCAGTGCCGGCGAGGCGAACTGCAGCGGCGAGAGGTTCACCGCCATTGTCCATTCCGTATGCCCGGCCTGGTGCCATGCCCGCAGCTGCGCACAGGCGCGGTCCAATACCCAGTCACCGATCGGCAGGATCAGGCCGCTGCGCTCGGCAATGGGGATGAACACGTCCGGCGCCAGCAGTCCCAGCTCCGGGTGCTGCCAGCGCAGCAGCGCTTCGGCCCCGGTGGCCGGTGCGCCGGCGGCAGGGAACTTGGGCTGGTAATGCAGGATCAGTTCGTCGCGGGCGATGGCCTTGCGCAGGTCCTGCAGCAGGCGCAGCTGGCGGTTGGCACTGAGCTGCATCGACGGGGTGAAGAAGGTGTAGCCGTTCCGCCCGGTTTCCTTGGTGTGGTACATCGCCGCATCGGCGTGGGCCATCAGCTCGCGCTCGTTGCCGGCGTCATCCGGGTACAGGGCAATGCCCAGGCTGGCGCTGACCTGCAGTTCGGCCGCATCCAGCAGGAACGGTTCGCCGGCCGCGGCGATGATGCGCTCGGCCACCACCACCGCATCGTCGGGAATGTCGATGGCCAGCACGATCACGAACTCATCGCCGCCGAGGCGGGCCAACGTATCCTGCGGTCGCAGCTGGCCGCCGATGCGCTGTGCCACCGCCACCAGCAGGCGGTCGCCGAGCTGGTGGCCGTACGCATCATTGACCGCCTTGAAGCCGTCCAGGTCGCAGAACATCACCGCCACTGCATGGTTGCGGCGCCGCGCCTTCTCGATGGCCTGCTCGATGCGGTCCTGCAGCAGCATGCGGTTGGGCAGCTGGGTCAACGGGTCGTGCAGCGCGGCCTGGATCAGCTTGTCGTTGGCGTGCGCCAGCGAATCGGCCAGCAGCCCGGTGCGCACGCGCATCTGCCGGTCGAACAGCGAGGCGACCAGGGCGATGCCCAGCGTGGCCACGGTGGTGACGATCACCAGCACCGCCAGCCAGCGCGTGTCGATGCCGCCACTGCCGACGGCGCCACAGATGCTGCCTTCGGGGAAGCGCGCCGCCGCCATACCGGTGTAATGCATGCCGACGATGGCCAGGCCCATCACCAGCGAAGCAAGCGCGCGCAGCAGCAGGGTGTTGCGCCGCTCGGCGCGCAGGCGGAAGGCGATCCACAGTGCGGCGCCGGCGGCACCGATGGCCACCGCGATGGACGCGGCAAACCAGCCCGGGTGGTAGTCAATGCCGGGCTGCATGCGCATCGCCGCCATGCCCAGGTAATGCATGGTGGCGATGCCCAGGCCCATCAGCACGGCCCCGGCCAGCAGCCGGCGCCACGGCAGGCTGGGCCGCGACACCAGCCACAGCGCATAGGCTGAGGCGCCGATCGAGACCGCCAGCGAGTACAGGGTGATGCCAAGGTCGTAACCCACCGGAATCGGCAGGTCGAAGGCGAGCATGCCGATGAAGTGCATCGACCAGATGCCCAGGCCCATGGCCGCCGCGCCGCCGGCCAGCCACCAGCGGGCCACGCGACCCTCGGCCGTGGCCAGGCGCCCGGCCATGTCCAGCGCCGTGTACGAAGCAAGAATGGCCACCAGCAGGGAGATGATGACCAGGCTCTGACTGTAGCTGCCAGTCATGATGAATCCAGTGGGGGAGGGAGGGGCGCCCGCAAGGCGCACGCCCGCGACCCCTATCGGCGCAGGTGGGCAGGACTTGAGTGGTCGCAGCACCTGCGACCCGGCTCGGCTATCCTGCCACGCCTGTTCCCGTTGCTGGAAATCATCCGATGGCAAAAGCCCGCACCGCCTACGTCTGCAATGAATGCGGCGCCGAATTCAGCAAGTGGCAGGGCCAGTGCACCGAGTGCAACGCCTGGAACTCGCTGTCGGAAATCGTGCTGGAAAGCGCGGCGGCGGCCAAGGCGCCGGCTTCGCGCCGGGCCGGCTGGGCCGGCAAGATCGACCCGCCGAAGATCACCGCCCTGAAGGACGTGGAGCAGACCGAGCATCGCCGGGTCTCCACCGGCATCGGCGAGTTCGACCGGGTGCTGGGCGGTGGCCTGGTCGAGGGCGCGGTGGTGCTGGTCGGTGGCGATCCGGGCATCGGCAAGTCGACCCTGCTGCTGCAGGCGGTGGCGAAGATGGCGGCCGAACTGCCGGTGCTGTACGTCACCGGCGAGGAATCGCTGGCGCAGGTCGCCGGCCGCGCGCACCGCCTGGAGCTGCCGCTGGACGGGGTCAACGCACTGGCCGAGACCGGGGTCGAATCGATCCTGCAGCATGCGTCCAAGGCCGGCCCGCGGCTGATCGTGGCCGACTCCGTGCAGACTCTGTGGACCGAGAGCCTGACCGCCGCGCCCGGTTCGGTCAGCCAGGTGCGCGAGAGCGCGGCGCGGCTGGTCCGGTTTGCCAAGGAGACCGGCACGGCCGTGTTCCTGGTCGGCCATGTGACCAAGGAGGGCGGCATCGCCGGCCCGCGCGTGCTCGAGCACATGGTCGATGCAGTGCTGTATTTCGAGGGCGAGAGCGGCAGCCGCTTCCGCCTGCTGCGCGCGTTCAAGAACCGCTTCGGTGCGGTCAACGAACTGGGCGTGTTCGCGATGGGCGACAAGGGCCTGAAGGAGGTCTCCAATCCATCGGCGATCTTCCTGTCCGGCGGCAGCACCCATCAGCCGGGCAGCTGCGTGATGGTCACCCGCGAGGGCACCCGGCCGCTGCTGGTGGAGGTGCAGGCGCTGGTCGATGCGTCGCCGCTGTCGAATCCGCGCCGTGTCGCGGTCGGCCTGGAGCAGAACCGCCTGGCCATGCTGCTGGCGGTGCTGCATCGCCATGGCGGCGTACTGGTCGGCGACCAGGACGTGTTCGTCAACGTGGTCGGTGGCATCCGCGTGCAGGAGACCGCGGCCGATCTGCCGGTGCTGCTGGCGGTGTTGTCGTCGCTGCAGGACCGGCCGCTGGCGGAAAAGACGATTGCGTTCGGCGAGGTGGGCCTGTCCGGCGAGATCCGGCCGGTGCCCAATGGCGAAGACCGCCTGCGCGAGGCCGCCACCCATGGCTTCAAGCGCGCCATCGTGCCCAAGGCCAATGCGCCCAAGGGCGGATCGGTGAAAGGCATGGAAGTGATCGCGGTGGAGCGCCTGTCCGAGGCCATCGACGCGGCGTGAGGCACTGGGGGGACTGCTGCGGGGCCTGCCTCCACATACGTCATATACGGCAACGGTCAGGCTGGCTGTGCTAGTTTTTCCCGCTCGACGAAGGCGCCCTCTGGCGCCTTTCCGTGCCCAGGAGTAAACGATTACATGCAGGACACCGCGCTCACCGCCCCCAACGCCGAGATCCGTCGTGCCGGGGTCGATCTCAATGGACTGATGACGGTGCTGGGCAAGCACCTGTATTCCACCCCGGTGGTGGCGCTGCGCGAACTGGTGCAGAACGCGCACGACTCGATCATCCGCCGCCGCATCGAGCAGCCCGGCGTCCAGGTGCCTTCGCGCATTTCGGTGCAGGTCGATGCCGGTGCCGGCGTGCTGCGCATCACCGATACCGGTGCCGGCCTGACCCGCCAGGAGATCCACGACTACCTGGCCACCGTCGGCGTCGGCTATACCCGTGGCCTGCGCCAGGGCGGCGAGGATGATGAAGGCCTGATCGGCATGTTCGGCCTCGGCTTCCTGTCGGCCTTCGTGCTGGCGCGCCGGGTCAGCGTGCGTACCACCTCGTACCAGACGCCGGAGCTGGGCCATCTGTACGTGTCCAGCAATGCCGAGCAGTACACCGTCAGCGAAGTGCCGGCACGCGCGGTCGGCACCGAGGTGGAACTGGAACTGCATCCGGATTTCCTGCCACTGGCCAACGAGGCGCGCCTGCATGAGGTGCTGGGCCGCTACTGCGCGCTGCTGTCCGAACCGATCTTCATCGGTGCTGCGACCGAAGCGCTCAACCCCGAGCCGCCGCCGTGGCGGGGGCAGGGTGACGTGGCCGTGCACCCGGTGCAGGCACGCCGCCAGGCACTGCAGTTCGCCGCGCGCTTCGAACACGATTTCGAGCCGATCGTCACCGTGCCGCTGCGTGCCGACGGCAACAGCGATGCCACCGGCCTGCTGTGGGTGCAGGATGGTGCCACCTATGGCACCAGCGACAACCGCAACCTGTCGGTGTTCGTGCGCGGCATGCTGCTGGATGACGATGCCCGTGACCTGCTGCCGCCGTGGGCCGGCTTCATCGGCGGGGTGATCGAATCCTCGCGGCTGACTCCCACCGCCAGCCGCGAAGACCTGCAGCGCGATGACCAGTACCGCGCTGTGCAACATGCCTTGCTGGAGGCGCTGATCGATGGTCTGGCCGACGTTGCGCGGCAGCAGCCGGAGGCGTGGCGACGCGTATTGAGCCGCCACAACGAGGCGCTGCTGGGCGCGGCGCTGTGCGATGACCGCCTGTTCGACCTGCTGATGGAGCATGTGCGCGTGCCGACCTCGCAGGGCGACCTGCCGGCCAGTGCCCTGCCGGCGCGCGGTGCCGTGCATGTCATCCTCGACAATGGCGGTGGCTTCGAAGAGATGCTGTTCCGCGCGATGGGGGTGCCGGTCGCGCATGGCCATCGCTACGCGGTGGTGCCGTTCCTGCGGCGCTGGGCCCAGGCCAAGGGCCTGCGCCTGGTTGAACTCGGCACCGAGCAGGGCAATCGCGCACTGTTCCGCAGCGATGACAGCCTCGACGACGCGCAGCTCGCATGGCTGCGCGAACAGCTGGGTGATGGCGAGCAGCTGCTGCCGGCGCGTTTCAGCCCGGAAGCACTGCCGGTGGTGGTGGTGCCCGACCGCGAGGCCGAACTGAAGCAGCGCCTGGAAGACGACGAGAACGACAAGCGCGTTTCGATGGCGGCGCTGCGCCTGGCGCGCCAGTTCACCGCACGCATCGAATCGCGCGCACCCTCGCGGCTGTACCTCAACCTCGACAACCCGGCGGTGCAGGCGCTGCTGCGCGCCCAGCGCGAGGGCCACCCGCAGACCGAAGCGGCGGCACGCCTGCTGCGCTCGCTGAAGATCATCGTCGCTGCGCAGGGCCGTCCCTTGGCCCGGGCAACGACCGCCACGCAGGGCCCGGATCTCAACGGCGCCTTTACCGATATCGCCGGTGCTCTGCAGCAGATGCTGCGCTGAGCACCGCGCCCTCTCATCCAGCCTTCGCTAGACAGGAGTACTTACCCCATGGACATCTGGAACTGGGTCGAAAAACTGCAGGGCGACCTGCGCCAGGCCGGCCAGGCGCAGAACGCGCACCTGCTGAACCGCCTCGCCGACGAGGTCAGTGAACTGCAGATCGACCGCGTCGATGCACTGCTGCCCGAAGCACGCGCACTGGGCAAGGCGCTCGACAACCCCTGGGTCGACGTCTACGTCGGCCACTGGGCGCTGCGCAACCGCGTCGGCAACCGTGTTGAAGGCGAGAGCGCACTTGGCGAAGCCGTTTCGCTGTTCGAGCGGGCACACCGCGAAGACACCCTGGAATGCCCGCAGTCGATCTGCGTGACCCAGGACCTGGCCGCCTGCTACGGCAACATCGATGGCCCGGGCTGGGTGCCCGAGCGCATCGAGGTGTGCGACGAGACCCTCGGCCGCATCGATCCCAGCTGGGCCTGCTTCCAGTGCCTGAGCTGCGAGAAAGCCGATGCGCTGCTCGACGATGGCCGTGGCCAGGAGGCGCTGGATTACCTGCAGGCGCAGGCCGACGCCGTGGAGGCCTGTGGCAAGGAAGTGTTCGACAGCTTCCCGGAGATGCAGATCAAGATCCTGCTCGCTGTCGGCCGCGCCGACGAGGCACTGGCGCTGATCGAGAAGCGCGAAGCCGAAGTGGCCGCCTCCGGGGAGTACGAGCCGGCCAACTGCACGGTGCCGCGCCGCTTGTCCAAGGCATGGGCGTTGGCCCAGCTGGGCCGCGACGAAGAAGCGCTGCAGCAGCTGGTGCCGTGGAGCGAGCTGACCCCGAATTACTGGCGGCTGTGGGCGAACACCGCCGCAGCGCTGTGCCAGCGTGACCCTGCGCGCAATACGTGGGACCTGGGCACGCGCTTCAACACGATCATCGAGCACTTCGCCCGGGTCGGATCGCATCGCCTGCTGATCGAAGTGGCAGCGCTGAGCCTGGAGCTTGCCCTGCAGCGTGGTGCGCGCTGGGTGGCGCTGCGCCAGCTGGAACTGGCCCGCACCCATCTGGCGCAGCTGCGCCAGGACCGGGGGGCGGCAGCGCTGGTGGCCGGCCTGGCGGCACGCATCGATGCATTGCCGGATGTCGCACCGCTGCCGGTGCCGGCCGGCGAGCTGCTGGCATGGCTGGACGCGCAGGGTGAACAGAACCAGGCGCGCGACCCCGAGCGCGAGGCGCAGTGGTTGCTGCAGGCGCAGGCGCAGCTGCCCGATGACGAGGCCTTGGCCGAGATGGCCGCCTCGGCGCTGAGCGCCTGCGGCGCGCAGGCCGAGGCGCGAGCGCTGTTGTGGCGGTTCGTACGCAGCCATGCGCAGAACGATGGTCCCGCAGCCTACACGCTGATGCGCTGGCTGGCCGAGCAGGGGGACGACGACGGCCTGCGCCAGCTGGCCGAGGTCTACCGCAGCAGCGTGCCGGTGTTCGCGCACTGGTGCGACGTGCAGCGCGCACGCCGGGTGTCCGACTGGCCGGCGCTGGAGCAGGCGGCCCGATCGCTTCTGGAGCTGTCTCCGGGCTCGCACGGCGCGCGCGGCACGCTGGCGCGCATGTACATGGAAACCGGCCGCTTCAGCGAGGCCCAGGCCTGCTATGCGCAGTTGGTGGAGCTGCTGGACGAGCCGAACGCCGCGCATTGGGACCACATGAGTGCGGCCAGCGCGGCGCGCGACTGGGACGCGGTGCGCCGCTCGGCCGCGGCGATCGGCATGGAGCTGTCCAGCCAGGAAGGTGTGGTCGAGGAGCCATGGGGCTGGGTGATCATCCGCAGCGAAGAGAACGGCGAGCCGATGGAGTACTACGCCCGCCGCAGCGGCCCGGTGACCGCGCGCATCGTCGAGAATGCGCCGTCCAACCGCGCCCAGCAGGTGGGCGACTGGGTGGTGTTCGATGCCGCACTGGTGCATCCGGCACCCGAGGAGGAGGAAGCGCGCGAGCATTTCATCCCGACCTATGCGCAGGTGCATGTGCTGGAGCGCGGCGGCTTCGCCCGCAGCTGGATGATCGATGGCGCGCACCCGGGCGAAGAGGCGTGGAATGCCTTCGTCGAGGCGGCCGAAGCACAGGGTTGGAAGGTGTGGTCGCACAGCCGCCCGGACTACACTGTCACCGACCCCGACAGGGAGGAGGGCACGCTGCCCGGCCTGCTGTTCACCGTCGCCCAGCCGCAGGACCATGCGCCGCTGGCGCTGCACCGCTTCCTCCAGCAGCACACCGCGACGTGGCCGCATCCGCATTGCTGGCTGCGCCTGGCTGAAGCCTGTGACCAGGATCGCCAGCCGCATCTGGACGTGATCGAGCGTTACGGGCTGTAAGCTGCACGCTCCTGTAGAGCCGAGCCTGCGCTCGGCCCACGCGGAAAGCAGCCGAGCATGGGCTCGGCTCTACAACGGATCATCATCACCACCAGGGAATGGAATACATGCGAAAGACAGGGATGTTCGTGATCGCCGGGCTGCTGCTGGCCCCCACCGTGCAGGCCGCACCGGCCTGCCAGGAACCCATGGCCGTTGCCCGTGCCTTCTTCGAAGCCACGACCGGCAATGGTGACCTGCTGGAGCCACCGCCCGCGCTGGTCAGCCCGGCGTTCGGCAAGGCACTGCGTGGCGAGCGTGCCTGCCAGCAGCGCGAACAGGGCATCTGCACGATCGATTCCGACCCGTGGCTGGATGCGCAGGACGGCGACATTGAAACCCCGGTGCGTTACCGCTGGAAAGAGGCCTCGGCCACTGCCGGCCAGGTCGAGATGCGCTATGCGGTATGGAAGAAGGCCTACGTGACCCGCCTGCCGATGGTTCGCCAGGGCCAGGGCTGCTGGCAGGTCGATGACATCCTCACCAACAGCGGTCGCTCGGTGCGGAAGATCCTGGCGCAGTCGATTCCCTGATCGGCGGCAGCATCCGCGCATGGTGCGGTTCAGTTGCCGGCCAGCGGCCGGCACTACCCGGTGATGTTGGGGTGGGTGCCGACCGTTGGTCGGCATGCCTTTATCGCGAATGCCCGAACACCAGTTCGATCACGAACTGGCTGCCGAAGAACGCCAGCAGCAGCAACAGCATTGCCGCCAGCGTCCAGTGCACCGCCTTCATGCCGCGCCAGCCGTAGCGGCGACGGCCGATCATCAGCACGCCGAACACGATCCACGACAGCACGCTCAGCACGGTCTTGTGCACCAGCTTCTGCGCCAGCAGGTCGTCGACGAACAGCACGCCGGTGACCAGGGTCAGGGTCAGCAGCGCGAAGCCGACCGTGATCACCCGGAACAGCAGCGATTCCAGGTCGGCCAGCGGTGGCAGCGCGCGCAGCCACGGGCGGAACTCGCGGCGGCGCAGGGCGCGTTCCTGCAGCCACAGCATGATCGCCAGCAGCGCGGCGATGCTCAGCGTGGCGTAGGCCAGCAGCGCCAGCCAGGCATGGCTGGCCAGGCGCCAGCCCAGCACCTTGCTCGGCTCGTGGCCGTAGCCGTGATAGGCCAGAAGCAGTACCGCGGCCAGTGGGAACACCACCACGCCCAGCGCCGACATGCGGCCGCGCGCGCCCACCAGCGAGGTCAGCCAGGCCATGCCCAGGCCGACCAGCGACAGCGCGGCGAAGAAGTGCATGTCCGGCCCGCCGTTGGTGCGCATCGCCACCATCACGTGGTAACCGCCATGCAGCAGCATCGCTGGCAGGGCCGGCCACAGCCAGGTGGGGGAGCCGGTGCTTTCATCGCGGCCGAGCGCGCGCACCAGCAGGGCACTGGCAGCCAAGTAGAGCAGGACGGCGATGAGAACGATTGTCATCGTTGCAGTTTCGCATACCCCTGTGATGCTGGCGACGGCCCGGTGGTCGCAGTCCGGGCGGACAGCCGGACCCGTTATACTGTCTGCCTTATTGTCCCCCGCTTTCAGACAGGTTGCGCCGCATGTTCGAGTCCCTGACCCAGCGCCTTTCCGGCACCATCGAGCGCCTGCGTGGCCGCGGCCGCCTGACCGAGGAGAACATCCGCGAGGCGACCCGCGAAGTACGCATCGCGCTGCTCGAAGCCGACGTCGCGCTGCCGGTGGTGCAGGCCCTGATCGAGCGCATCAAGGTGCGCGCGGTTGGCCAGGAAGTGCTGAAGTCGCTGACCCCGGGCCAGGCCCTGATCAAGGTCGTGCGCGACGAGCTGACCGCGGTGATGGGTGCCGAGGCCAGCGACCTGAACCTCAATGTGCCCGCTCCGGCGATCATCCTGATGGCGGGCCTGCAGGGCGCCGGCAAGACCACCACGGTGGGCAAGCTGGCCAAGCACCTGAAGGAAAAGCGCAAGAAGAAGGTGATGGTGGTCTCGGCCGACGTCTACCGTCCGGCCGCGATCGAGCAGCTGAAGACCCTGGCCGAGCAGGTGGGCGTGCTGTTCTTCCCGTCCAGCGCCGACCAGAAGCCGGAAGCCATCGTCCGCGCCGCCATCGACGATGCCCGCAAGTCGTTCGTCGACGTACTGCTGGTCGATACCGCCGGCCGCCTGGCCATCGACGAAGCGATGATGGCCGAGATCAAGGCCCTGCACGCTGCCGTGAACCCGGCCGAAACCCTGTTCGTGGTCGACGCCATGACCGGCCAGGACGCGGCCAACACCGCCAAGGCCTTCGGTGATGCGCTGCCGCTGACCGGCGTGGTGCTGACCAAGACCGACGGTGACGCCCGTGGCGGTGCCGCGCTGAGCGTGCGCTACATCACCGGCAAGCCGATCAAGTTCGTCGGTGTCAGCGAAAAGCCGGAAGGCCTGGACGTGTTCCATCCGGACCGCATCGCCAGCCGCATCCTCGACATGGGCGACGTGCTGTCGCTGGTCGAGCAGGTGGAGCAGCAGGTCGACAAGGACAAGGCCGCCAAGCTGGCCGAGAAGGTCGCGAAGGGAAAGAAGTTCGACCTGAACGACATGCGCGACCAGCTGGAGCAGATGCAGAACATGGGCGGCATCGGCGGCCTGATGGACAAGCTGCCGGGCCTGGGCAACATCCCCGACCACCTGAAGCAGCAGGTCAGCCAGGGCAAGGAAGTGCCGCGCATGATCGCCATCATCAGCTCGATGACCAAGAAGGAACGGCGCAACCCGAACCTGCTCAACGGCTCGCGCCGCGCGCGCATCGCCAAGGGTTCGGGCGTGACCCCGGCCGACGTCAACAAGCTGATGAAGCAGTACATGCAGATGGAAAAGATGATGAGCAAGATGGCCGGCGGCGGCATGAAGGGCATGCTGCGCAGCATGAAGGGCATGATGGGTGCCATGGGCGGCCGTGGCATGCCGTTCCGTTGATGACGGCCCCGGTCGCAGTGTGATGTAGCGCCCGAGCCCACGCTCGGGCGGCGGCGCGCAGCAGCAGGCTCGACGCCACCCCTGTCCCGCGCGCACCATGGTGGCCTGTCCGAAACGATGGGCCGTCATGCAGAGTTCCGCTGTAACTTCCCGCGTCGAGGCGTTCTGCCGGCGCTTTGGCATTTCCGTTCCGATCCTGCTGGCACCGATGGCCGGTGCCTGCCCCGTACCGTTGTCCGCCGCGCTGGCCAATGCCGGCAGCATGGGGGCGATGGGCGCGGTGCTGTCGTCGTCGGCCGATATCGGTCGCTGGATGGAGGACTTCCGCGCGACCTCCACCGGCCCGGCGCAGGTGAACCTGTGGGTGCCGGACCCCGCACCGAGCCGTGATGTCGCTGCCGAGGCCGCCAGCCGCGCTTTCCTCGCGCAGTGGGGCCCGGAGGTGCCGGCCAGCGCCGCCGACGCCACGCCTGCCGATTTCGAAGAACAGTTCGCTGCGTTGCTTGCGGCACGCCCGGCGGTGGCGTCGACCATCATGGGTGTGCTGCTGCCGCGCCACGTGCAGCAGCTGAAGGACGCCGGCATTGCCTGGATCGCCTGCGCGACCACCTTGTCCGAAGCGCGTGCCGCACAGGACGCCGGTGCCGACGCCGTGGTGGCGCAGGGCATGGAGGCCGGTGGCCATCGCGGTGCGTTTGATCCGGCAATGGCCGAACGCCAGCTGGTCGGGCTGTTCGCGCTGTTGCCGCGCCTGGCCGATCACCTGCAGATTCCGGTGATCGCTGCCGGTGGCATCGCCGATGGCCGTGGCATTGCTGCCGCACTCACCCTGGGGGCCAGCGCCGTCCAGATCGGCACCGCCTTCCTGCGCACGCCCGAGGCGGCGATCGCATCGGCGTGGGCCGATGGGCTGGCCGCCAGCGAACCGGAAGATACCTGGCCGACGCGCGCGTTCAGCGGCCGCCTTGGCCGTGGCCTGGCGACCGCGTATGTGCGCGCCGCTGCTGCCGAAGGCGCCCCTGCGCCGCGCCCGTACCCGGTGCAGCGTGGCCTGACCGCGCCGATGCGCAAGCAGGCCGTGCAGGAAAATCGCCTGGCGGCGATGCAGGCCTGGGCCGGGCAGTCGGCGTGGATGGCGCCTGCACAGCCGGCCGCCGATGTGCTGCGCGGCATGTGGGAACAGGCGCAGGCGCTGCTGCGATGAGGGTCACCTGCAATGGCCAGCCGGCGCAGGTGGCGGACCTGCTGCCGGCGCTGGTGAACTACGGCCACTTCACCTCGCTGCAGGTGCGTGGTGGTGCAGTGCAGGGGCTGGACCTGCATCTGGCGCGGCTGTCGCAGGCCACGCGCGAACTGTTCGGCAGCGAACTGGACACGGTGCAGGTGCGGGCGTGGATGTCGCAGGCGCTGCGGCAGGCCGGCCTGGCCGATGCCTCGCTGCGGGTGACGGTGTACTCGCGCCGCTTCGATTTCCGCAATCCGCTGGCGGCCGTGCCGGTGGACGTGCTGGTGGCAGTTTCAGCGCCGGTGGCCCTGGCCGCGCCCAAGCGCGTGCGCAGCGTGGCCTGGCAGCGCGAAATGCCGCAGATCAAGCATGTGGGCACGTTTGGCCTGTTTGCCGAGCGGCGCGCGGCGATGGCGCAAGGATTCGACGATGTGCTGTTCGTGACCGCCGATGGCGACGTGAGTGAAGGGAGCACCTGGAACCTGGCCGTGCACGATGGTGAGCGGCTGCTCTGGCCACAGGCGCCTGCCCTGCGCGGGACGGCCGAAGCGCTGCTGAAGCGGCATTGGCCGGGGCCTCAGGTCACTCAGCCGCTGCCGCTGGCCGATCTGGCCGGCGTGAAGGCGGCTTTTGCCTGCAACGCCAGCGGCCTGTGGGCGCTGGAGGCCATTGACGGGCATGTCCTGCCCGGCTCGCAGGCGCTGGCTGAACAGGGCAGGGCGGTGCTGGCGGCGGTGGCCTGGCAGCCGCTTTCCTGAACGAGGCGCGTGGTTGCCGATCGCTGGACATAGCCGGACGCTACCTTGAAGCGTTGCAGCCGGTAGCGCCGGGCCATGCCCGGCGGATGCGTCCGCAGCGAACAACACTCAGGAGTTTCAATCAGATATGGGTATGGTCACCGAGCAGCATCGCGCGGTAGCGATGCACGCAATCAAGGTCATGGGCTCTGAGGGGCGGCCCAAGGTCCAGGCCTTTCACGATGATCATCGCCTACGTTCAGTCGATATCCTCACGACGTTCAGCTCTCCGGAAGCAGGGCTGAAGTCCATCTCGTCCATCGGCCTATCGGATTCTGGGTTACGTCATGCGGAGGGGCACGAACTGGAAACGCGCGTCGAGCTGTGTGCGTGTGCAGAACAGGACGCGCTGCATTGGGACAACGTCGTCGCCTCGACGGCTTTCGCGATCATGCGCGATCGTGCGGCGGTGCAGCCTGGTAGCGTGATTCCCGACATCCTGCAGGACTACTTCCCGTCGACCCGGATGCCGCACGTATATCTGGTGCCGCCCTTCTTCTGGAATGACGCCAGGTTCCCGGGGCTGCAGTTCCCGCCGGTTGCCATCAACTGGCTGCAGTGCATCGCCATCCACGAATCCGAGCGGCAACTTGTCGAGCGGATTGGCGGCGATGCATTTGACGACCTGCTGCAGCGGCACGAGGTAGATGTGCTGGACATGCATCGGGCGCCGGTAGCGGGAGCGCTCTGACGCTATCGCCCCGGGAATCTTGGAGGGGCGGTCGGAGGTTGATCACTTTGCTGAACGAAAGTGGCGAGGCATAGCACTGCGCTACCGTGAAGATGGATACAGCCCGGGGTTGGCTCGGCCGGGCTCTGCCGCTATAATCGCCCGCTTACCTCGCCATCCTGGCGACTGGGCAATAGGAAAAACACCATGGTCAAGATTCGACTGACCCGCGGCGGCGCCAAGAAGCGTCCGTTCTACCACATCATCGTCACCGACGTGCGCAGCGCGCGCGACGGCCGCAACATCGAGCGCGTTGGCTTCTACAACCCGGTTGCCCAGGGCGCCGAGAAGCGCATCGAGCTGGACCTGGCCCGCGTTGACCATTGGGTCAAGAACGGCGCCCAGCCGACCGACAAGGTCCGCAACCTGATCAAGGAAGCGACCAAGTCCCAGGCCGCTGCGGCCTGATCCTGACGGGCCACGCTTCGGCGTGGCCCTCTTGGTTGAAGCAGATGAAAGATATCGAGCGCCGCATCCTGCTGGGCAGGGTTGTCGGCGCTTTTGGTGTGCGCGGCGAAATCAAGCTCGAGTCCTGGACCGAGCCACGTTCCGCCATTTTCCGTTACCAGCCGTGGATCGTGCGCAGCCCGTCCGGCGTGGAAACCACGATTGAAGGTGTGCGTGGCCGCGACAGCGGCAAGCACCTGGTCGCCCGTTTCCCCGGCGTCGAGGACCGCGATACCGTCGAAGCGATGCACGGCACCGAGATCTACGTGGCCCGCAGTGCATTGCCGCCACCGAAGCCCGATGAGTACTACTGGGTGGACCTGGAAGGCCTGGACGTGAAGACCACCGAGGGCGTTGCCCTGGGCCAGGTCTCGCACCTGTTCAGCACCGGAGCCAACGACGTGGTGGTGGTCCGCGGTGACCGCGAGCGGATGATTCCGTTCGTGCAGCCGGACTTCGTCAAGTCGGTCGACTTCGAGGCCAACCTGGTCGTGGTCGACTGGGATCCCGAGTTCTGAGCGTGAGCATGCGTTTCGACGTCATCACCCTGTTCCCCGAGTTCCTCGCCCAGTCCGCCGGACTGGGCGTGGTCGGGCGCGCGCAGGAGAAGGGGCTGTTCAGCCTGCACGGCTGGAACCCCCGTGATTACGCCGAAGGCAACTACCGCCGCGTGGACGACCGTCCGTTCGGTGGTGGCCCGGGCATGGTGATGCTGATCGAGCCGTTGCAGGCCTGCCTGCAGGCGATCCGTGAGGCCGATCCGACCCCGGCGCGGGTGATCTACCTCAGCCCGCAGGGGGCGCCGCTGACCCAGGCCAAGGTGCGGGAACTGGCGGCGCTGCCGCGCGTGGTCCTGCTCTGCGGCCGCTACGAGGGCATCGACGAGCGTTTCCTGGAGGCCAATGTCGACGAGGAGATCTCCCTCGGCGACTACGTGCTGTCCGGGGGGGAACTGGGCGCGGCGGTGATCATCGACGCCGTGGCCCGCCTGCAGGACGGTGCCCTGAACGACGCCGAATCGGCGGCGCAGGACAGCTTCGAGGGCGACCTCGGCCTGCTCGACTGCCCGCATTACAGCCAGCCGGCCCAGCACCCGCTGGGTGACGTGCCGGACGTGCTGCGCTCGGGCAACCACGCGGCCATCGCCGCTTGGCGCCGCCAGCAGTCGCTGCTCCGGACCGCCGAGCGGCGCCCGGACCTGCTGGATGAACAGGCACTGGGCAAGGCCGACCGCAAACTGCTGGAGCAGGGCCGTCAGGCCCGGAACCAGAAGGCCAGCCCCTAGCGCAGGGTCGGCTTTATCGGCTATCATGGCCAATTACCGTCGACCCTGGTCGGCGCGCGCAGTACCCAAAACAAACGTGCAGCACAGTCCGGTGACTGCATGAGCCTACGTTGTCGATACGACACGCCCACCCGAACAAGAATCGGTGTAACCCATGAGCAAGCTGAACAAGTCCATCGTCGCGGAATTCGAATCCGCCCAGATCACCCGTGAACTGCCGAAGTTCAGCCAGGGCGACACCGTTGTCGTCAACGTGAAGGTGAAGGAAGGCAGCCGCGAGCGCGTGCAGGCCTACGAAGGCGTCGTCATCGCCACCAAGAACGCCGGCCTGAACTCCTCGTTCACCGTCCGCAAGATCTCGCACGGCTACGGCGTCGAGCGCGTTTTCCAGACCCACAGCGCCATCATCGACTCGGTCGAAGTGAAGCGTCGTGGTAAGGTCCGCGCCGGCAAGCTGTACTACCTGCGTGGCCTGGAAGGCAAGGCTGCCCGCATCAAGGAAGACCTGGCTGCCGCTGCTGCCGCCAAGGCTGCCCGTCTGGCCGACAAGGCCTGATAAACAACTTCGGTTGTTGCCGCGACGGCCACCTTCGGGTGGCCGTTTGCGTTTCCGGCATCGCATCGGCCACGATCAGGTGATGAACGACATCAACCTTCGCTATCCGGCCGTGATCCAGTCGGCGTTGCGCTTTCTCGACGGCAAGGGGCTGGCACGCGTGCAATCGGCGCCGTTGCTGCATCGCCTGTTGTGGCGCCTGGGCATCGCACTGCCGCCACCGATCCTGGCCGGCTTTGGCACCAACGCGTTGGTGCAGGGCCTGCTGTTCGGGCTGTTCTGGACCGCGCTGATGTGGCTGATGCTGTGGCAGGGCAGCGAACGTCCGCTGGTGCTGTTGCTGGTGGCCGATCTGGTGGCCGGCGCGCTGTTCGGCCTTGTGATGGCGGCGCTGATGCGCTCGCTGCGCCGCCACCGCAAGCTGCCGGATTGGCGCCAGTTCCGGGCGCGGCAGGCGGACTGAGCCGATGGCGCACTGCGCCGTGACCGACGGCTACGGGCCGCGCTAGGCTGCCGCATCATCCCGATGCCCGTACCGTGCGATGCCTGCCAAGCGAACCGCACCCACCGCTGCGCCCACCCTGCTGTCCGGTGGCAACCCGCAGATCGCCAAGGGCGAGGGCGATGCCCCGGTGCGGGCGTACATCGCCGCCATGCCGGACTGGAAACGCCCGATTGGCGCGCGACTGGATGCCCTGATCGAACGGGCCGTACCCGGCGTGCACAAGGCGGTGAAGTGGAACTCGCCGATGTATGCGATGGCCGTCGGCGCGGGCTGGTTTCTCAGCTTCCATTGCTTCACCCGCTACATCAAGGTGGCCTTTTTCCGCGGCGCTGCACTGACGCCGCCGCCACCGGAGCCGTCCAGGAGCGGCGACACGCGCTACCTGCACATCCACGAATCCGGCCTGTTGGATGAAGCGCAGTTCCTGGACTGGGTGCGCCAGGCCGCCGCGTTGCCCGGCGAGCGCATGTAAGCCCACCGTTCTGATTCCTTTCCCGACGAGAACCGCTGATGGCCACGCACGCGCCGAACCCTGACGATGCCGGAACCCCGGCGACCGAACTGATCGATGCACGCATCGCCGAGCTGGGAGACTGGCGCGGCGAAACGCTGGCACGCGTGCGTGCATTGATCCATGAAGCGCTGCCGGACGTGCAGGAAGCCTGGAAGTGGCGCGGTACACCGGTGTGGGAGCACAACGGCATCCTGTGCACCGGCGAAACCTACAAGCAGGCAGTGAAACTGACCTTCGCCAACGGTGCGGCGCTGACCGATCCCAAAGGCCTGTTCAACGCCAGCCTGGAGGGCAACACGCGGCGTGCGATCGACATCCATGAAGGTGCGATGCCGGATGCCGCTGCGTTCAAGGCGCTGCTGCGCGCAGCGGCGGCGTTCAATGCGGCGAAGAAGAAACGGTAGAGCCGGCCGCTGGCCGGCTGTTGCGCGATGCTGCTGGAGAGGTGTGAGGTTGCCGGCCAGCGGCCGGCACTACCGTGGCGGTGCGGCATCCGGGTCGGCCACCGGCGACGGCGGACAGGCCGGAATCTCCGACGGCGTCGCCAGTTCTTCGGCATGCGAGGGCCTGCCCATCATCTTCGCCTTGCGCCAGCCGCCCCAGCGGTAATACGCCAGCGACAGCAGCATCGACACCAGCGAGCTGACCGGGAAGCTCCACCAGATTGCATCGGCGCCCCAGTACGGCTGCAGCAGTTCGGCGAACGGCACGCGCACGCCCCACAGCGAGCCGGCCAGGATCAGCAGTGGCGGAATCACCGCGCCGGTGGAGCGCACCACGCCGGAGATCACGAAGCTGACGCCGAAGAACAGGAACGAGCCGATCACCACATGGTTGAGGTGGCGGGCGATGTCCAGCGCCTGGCTGGCCGGCGGCAGGAACAGCGCCAGCAGCTGGCGATCGAACACAACCAACGGCAGGATCAGCGCGCCGGTCAGCAGGAAGTTGAACAGCACGCCCTGGCGTGCGGTACCGCGCACGCGGTCCCAGCGCTGCGCACCGACGTTCTGTGCGGCCATCGAAGAACACGCCGCACCGATCGCCATCGCCGGCATCTGCAGGTAGTTCCACAGCTGCAGGGCAGCACCGTAGCCGGCGCCGGTGTCGGTGCCGTACTGGTTGACCATGGTCATCAGCAGGATCACCGACAGCGAAATCAGCACCATCTGCAGGCCCATCGGCACGCCCTTGACCACCAGCGCCTTGAGGATGGTCATGTCGAGCTTGAACAAGCGCAGGTCGGCGCGGCCCAGCCACAGGGTGTGGCGCTTGTGCCGCATGTACAGCAGCAGGCCGGCCAGCGACAACGTCTGCGCGACCAGCGTGGCCCAGGCCGAGCCGGCGATGCCCAGCGCGGGGAAGGGCCCCATCCCGAAGATCAGTACCGGGTTCAGCACGATGTCCAGTGCCACCGATACCATCAGGAAGCGGAACGGCGTGCGCGAATCACCGGCACCGCGCAGGGCGGCGGTGAGGAAGGCGAACGCGTACAGAGTCGGCATCGCCAGGAAGATGATCTGCAGGTAGGCCTCGGCCAATGGCAGCGAGGCGGCCGGCGTGCCCATCGCTGCCAGCAGCGGATGGGCCATGAACCAGCCGGCGATGGCGATGATCACCGACAGGCCGATGAAGAAGGTGGCACTGGTGCCGACCACGCGCCGCGCCTGCGCGATGTCGCGCGCGCCGATCGCCTGTCCGATCAGGATGGTCGAAGCCATGCCGAAGCCGAACACCGAGCCGATCAGGAAGAACATGATGTTGTTGGCGTTCGCGGTGGCGGTCAGTGCCGCCTCACCGAGGAAGCGCCCGACCCAGACCGCATTCACCGAACCGTTCAGCGACTGCGCGATGTTGCCTGCCAGGATCGGCAGGGAAAACAGCAGGAGATTGCGGCCGATCGGGCCGGAGGTCAGGTCAAGCGGCGCTTTGGCCATGGAGTGGTGATCGAATCCCGGGAGGCGCACACTAGCACCAAGCCGGTTTGCGGGATGTGGCAATGCATCAACGACTGCAGGTGAAGTGGAGCCTGGCGCTGGCCTTGATCAGCGTCGTACTGGCCGCATGTTCGACAGGTGACCGGCTGGGCGATACCCAGGTGCGGCCCACCGACCGGCCCGAGTGCCTGGTCGGCAGCCAGCGCCAGGATCTTTCTGCCGGCGTACCCACCCTGATCGGGGGCAGCGGCTGCCGCACCGACCCCGACAACCCGCGTCCCCTGAACAAGCGAACGGAGTAGTCCCTGCCGATGACCGAGCTTTCCCCGCTGCCGCCCAGTGTCCGCCTGGACATCTGGCTGTGGGCGGCCCGTTTCTTCAAGACCCGCAGCCTGGCCAAGCAGGCCATCGAGACCGGCAAGGTCAGCGTGGCTGGGCAGCGCCCGAAATCCTCACGCGCGGTGCGCGTCGGCGAGCAGCTGCAGGTGGATCGCGGCGAGGAGCATTTCGAGATCCAGGTGCTGGGGCTGAGCGATCAGCGCGGGCCGGCGCCGGCGGCGCAGCAGCTGTATGCCGAGAGTGAGGCCTCCAGGGCCCGCCGCGCCGAGCAGCGGGCGCTGCGCATCGCCGCACGCGATGGTTTCCAGCCGCCGGAGCACAAGCCGGACAAACGCGCACGGCGGTTGATCCGCGCGCTCGGCGATATCGACGCGTTGTAAGTTGCAGGGCGCCAGACCGGGTCCGGCGCCGCCTTGGCTCAGCGCTTGCCGCCCAGCAGGCTGCCGCCGATCTTCAGCAGATCGCCCACGCCGAGCTGGCCGTCACCGTCCTGGTCCAGCACGCTGCCAAGCAGGCCGCCGGCAAGGCCGCCCTGTTGCTGCACCTGCTGCTTCTCCTGGCCGAGGGCCTGGCTGAGCGAGCCGGCATCGGCCTGGCCACCACCGAGGCGCTGGGCGAGGAAGGCCATCACGATCGGTGCGAGGATCTGCAGCAGCTGGCTGGTACGGCCGCTGTCGAGCTGGGTGGCCTGGGCCAGGCCGGTTTCCACCTTCTGCTGGCTGCCGCCGAAGATGTGGCCGAGGATGCCGGCACCGTCGCTGGCGGCGCCACCGCCACCGCCGCCCAGTACCGAGCCGAGCACGCTGCCCAGGTCCAGGCCGCTGTGGTTGTTCTGCAGTGCACCGAGCAGCGCCTGTGCGCCCTGCGGCTGCGAGGCGTTGTTGCCCAGCGCGCCCATCAGCACCGGCAGCGCGGCACTGATCGCACCGGAGGCCTGGGTATCGCTGATGCCGAGCTGCTGCGATACCTGCTGCAGCGGGGCGCCCTGCAATTTGGCGAGAAGTTCGTCGGTCAGGCTCATCTGCGGAATCCTTGATTGGGGTTGGGCGTGCAGAAGGTACGACGCAGACCGTTAAAACGGCGACGCCGCCTCACGGGGAGGCGGCGTGGCGTTCACGGGGCAGGGCGATCAGAGCTCGATGTCTTCGGCACCCGGGGTCGCGGTGGGGAAGTCCGCTTCCGGCTGGGCCGGCTTGAACGGATCCGTTGGCTGGCTGGCCAGCGCCTTCAGCGCCGCGGCAACACCAGCGCCATAGGCCGGGTCGGCCTTGCTGCAGTTGTCGATGTGGCGCTGCTTGATGAAGTCCGGCGCATCGCCCAGGGCACGGGCGGTGTTGGCGAACAGTCGCTCCTTCTGTGCCTGGTTGTAGCTGCGGAACAGCGCACCGGGCTGGCTGAAGTAGTCGGCGTCGTCCTCACGGAAGTTCCAGAAGTCGGCGTCGCCCCGGATCTTCATCGGCGGTTCGCGGTACTGCGGCTGTTCCTGCCACTGGCCGTAGCTGTTGGGCTCGTAGTGCGGCAGGCCGCCGTAGTTGCCGTCCACGCGCATCGCACCGTCGCGGTGGTTGCTGTGCACCGGGCAGCGCGCCGCGTTCACCGGAATCTGGTGGTGGTTCACGCCCAGGCGGTAGCGCTGCGCATCGGAGTAGGCGAACAGGCGCGCCTGCAGCATCTTGTCCGGCGACGGGCCGATACCCGGCACCAGGTTGCTCGGCGCGAACGCTGACTGCTCCACGTCCTGGTACCAGTTGACCGGATTGCGGTTCAGTTCGAACTGGCCCACTTCGATCAGCGGGTAGTCGCTCTTCGGCCACACCTTGGTCAGGTCGAACGGATGGATGCGGTAGGTTTCCGCCTCCAGTTCCGGCATGACCTGGATGAACAGTTTCCACTTCGGGAAGTCGCCCTTCTCGATCGCGGCGAACAGGTCGCGGCCGTGGCTTTCGCGGTCATGGCCGACCAGGATCTGCGCCTGCGCGTCGGTCAGCGATTCGATGCCCTGCTGGCTGATGAAGTGGAACTTCACCCAGAAGCGCTCGCTGTCGGCGTTGGTGAAGCTGTAGGTGTGCGAGCCGAAACCGTGCATGTGGCGGAAGCTGCGCGGAATGCCGCGGTCGCTCATCACCACGGTCACCTGCAGCAGGGCTTCGGGTAGCAGCGTCCAGAAATCCCAGTTGTTGCGTGCGCTGCGCAGGTTGGTATGCGGGTCGCGCTTGACGGCCTTGTTGAGGTCGGCGAACTTGCGCGGGTCGCGCAGGAAGAACACCGGCGTGTTGTTGCCGACCAGGTCCCAATTGCCTTCTTCGGTGTAGAACTTCAGGGCGAAGCCGCGGATGTCACGCTCGGCGTCGGCGGCGCCACGCTCGCCGGCCACCGTGGTGAAGCGGGCGAACATCTCGGTCTGCTTGCCGACCTTCTCGAACAGCTTGGCGCGGGTGTACTTGCTGATGTCGTGAGTGACGGTGAAGGTGCCGAATGCGCCCGAGCCCTTGGCGTGCATGCGGCGCTCGGGAATGATCTCGCGGTTGAGGTTGGCCAGCTTTTCCAGCAGCCACACGTCTTCCATCAGCAGCGGGCCACGCGGGCCGGCGGTCTTGCTGTTCTGGTTGTCCACCACCGGTGCGCCGAAGGCCGTGGTCATCGGCGTGACCGGTTCATCGCCGTGCTTCTGCTTCGGGGTAGTGCTCAGCTCGCGCTGCTGCTGGGCGCCTTCCGCAGGCGACGGCGCGGTGTGATACGGACATTTCGGGCTGTTGTTATCGGACTGGCTCATGGCTGGCTCCTGCGGGTGAAGACGGGATGGAACATCTTCACTCGACTTTAGCTAGGGCCAGATGAAATGAATAATCGAATGATCCGTTCAGTTTGATAGTTTCTGTCAATTGAAACGAAGAATAAGATTTGCCGGATCTTTCGATAGGCCTCCCGCGTGGCGGCGGGAAGCCAGGGGTGCGTGCTGCGGTTACAGCAGTGCTTTCAGTCGGTACAGCGCTTCCAGTGCCTGCTTCGGCGTCAGTTCGTCCGGATCGATGGCGGCCAGTGCTTCCTGTGCCTTGTTCGACGGCGCCGCGAACAGGCCGAACTGCTGCGGTGCATCCAATGCCTGCGGCGCCAGCTCGGCGGCATGGCTCTCACCGCCGCGCTGTTCCAGCTCGGCCAGTCGACGGCGCGCCTGCGCCACGGTGGCGCGCGGCAGGCCGGCCAGTGCGGCCACCTGCAGGCCGAAGCTGCGGTTGGCCGGGCCGTCCTTAACGGCGTGCATGAACACCAGCGCTTCACCGTGCTCGACGGCATCCAGGTGCACGTTGGCGATGCCGCTGCGGCCGCCCTCGTGCTGCTCGTCGGCCAGCGCGGTCAGCTCGAAGTAGTGGGTGGCGAACAGCGTGTAGCAGCGGTTCTGGTAGGCCAGGTGGCGGGCCACCGCGTCGGCCAGCGCCAGGCCGTCGTAGGTGGACGTGCCACGGCCGATCTCGTCCATCAGCACCAGCGAATGCGCGGTGGCGTGGTGCAGGATGTAGCTGGTCTCGGCCATCTCGACCATGAAGGTCGACTGCCCGCGGGCGAGGTCGTCACCGGCGCCGATGCGGGTCAGGATGCGGTCGATCGGGCCGATCAGCGCCCGGCTGGCCGGCACGAAGCTGCCGATGTGAGCCAGCAGCACGATCAGCGCGTTCTGCCGCATGTAGGTCGATTTACCACCCATGTTCGGACCGGTGATGACCAGCATGCGGCGGTCCGGATGCAGATCCAGATCGTTGGGTTCGAACGGCTGCTCGCGCACCGCCTCGACCACCGGATGGCGGCCACGCTCGATCTTCAGGCACGGTGCCGTTTCAAGTTCCGGCCGCGACCAGTCCAGCGCCTGCGCGCGTTCGGCGAAGGCGGCCAGCACGTCCAGTTCGCTCAGCGCAGCGGCGCACTGCTTCAACGGTTCCAGCTGTTCGCCGAGGGTGTCCAGCAGCTGCTCGTACAGGTACTTCTCGCGCGACAGCGAACGGTCGCGCGCGGACAGCACCTTGTCCTCGAATGCCTTCAGTTCTTCGGTGATGTAACGCTCGGCATTGGTCAGCGTCTGGCGGCGGGTGTAGTGCACCGGCGCGCGATCGGACTGGCCCTTGCTGATTTCGATGTAGTAGCCGTGCACGCGGTTGTAGCCCACCTTCAGGGTGGGAATGCCGCTGCTCTCGCGCTCGCGCAGTTCCAGGTCAACCAGGAACTGGTCGGCATGGGTGGACAGGCGGCGCAGCTCGTCCAGCTCTTCATCGAAGCCATCGGCCAGCACGCCGCCGTCGCTCAGCTTCAGTGGCGGCATTTCGGCGATGGCGCTGGCCAGCAGCTGTGCGCACGCGTCGTGCTCGCCCAAGGCGGCATGCAGTGCCTGCAGGCGCGGTGAATCCAGCGGCGCCAGCACTTCGCGCACCGCCGGCAGCAGGCCCAGGCCATCGCGCAGGGTGGAGAAATCACGCGGGCGCGCCGAACGCAGTGCGACGCGGGTCAGGATGCGTTCCAGGTCGCCGAGGCGGCGGAACTGTTCGCGGATGTCGGCATCGCTGCCGCGATCGATCAGGGTTTCCACCGCATGGTGGCGCTGCACCAGCACCTCGCGCAGGCGCAGCGGGCGGTGCAGCCACCGGCGCAGCAGGCGCCCGCCCATTGGCGTCACCGTGCTGTCGAGCACGCCCAGCAGGGTATTGCGGGTATCGCCGTCGACGCGCGTATCCAGTTCCAGGTGGCGGCGGGTGGCGGCGTTCATCGCGATCGCCTCGGCGGCGGTTTCCATCGCGATCGAGGTCAGGTGCGGCAGGCGCTGCTTCTGGGTTTCCTCGACATAACCGAGCAGGGCGCCGGCGGCGGCGGTGGCACGTGGCTTGTCATCGATACCGAAGCCGCTCAGATCGTGCAGCTTGAAGAAGTTCAGCAGCTGGCGGCGGCCGCTGTCCGCGTCGAACAGCCACGGCGCACGGCGGCGCACGCCGGTGCGGTGGCGCAGGAAGTCGGGCCAGTTCTCCTCGTCGGGCACCAGCAGCTCGGCCGGCTCCAGTCGGGCCAGTTCGGCTTCCAGCGCGTCGTCGGTCTCGACTTCATTGACCAGGAAGCGGCCACCGGCCAGGTCGGCCCAGGCCAGGCCGTAGCCCTGCTTCGTGCGCGACAGCGCCATCAGCAGGGTGTCGCGGCGTTCGTCCAGCAGCGCTTCGTCGGTGACGGTGCCGGGGGTGACGATGCGCACCACCTTGCGTTCGACCAGGCCCTTGGCCAGCGCCGGGTCGCCGATCTGCTCGCAGATCGCCACCGACTCGCCCAGCGCCACCAACCGCGCCAGGTAGCCTTCATAGGCATGTACCGGCACGCCGGCCATCGGAATCGGCGCGCCGCCGGAGCTGCCACGCTGGGTCAGGGTGATGTCGAGCAGGCGCGCGGCCTTGCGCGCATCGTCGTAGAACAGCTCGTAGAAGTCGCCCATGCGGAAGAACAGCAGCAGGTCCGGATACTCGGACTTGGCTGCGAAGAACTGCTTCATCAGCGGGGTGTGTTCGGCGGACTTTTCTTTGGACATGGGGCTCGTGAATCCGGGGCGTCCGTTCGCGCCGGAGGGCAGCGGCAACGGAGCGGGTACAGGGCCGTCCATGGTAACTGCTGGGGCACAGGGCTGCCGCCACCGGTGGCGGGCGGGTACCGCACAGCAACGAGGTCAGGCCGGGACCAGGGTGATCTGCCGGTGGCTGGCGAAGATATCCATCACGATCTCGAAGTAGGTTGGGCCCTCGCCCTGTTGCAGGGCGTCCAGCTGGCGCGCAATGGTCCGCGTGTTGAAGGTGCCCGGGGCTTCCAGCTTGGACTGCAGCCACTGGCATGTGGTAGTTCGTCCCAGTGCGGCGCGGCTGTGCTCGATATCACTCCAGATCACCGTGGCCCGCTCATGGCCGGCCAACACGCCATGGACGCCATGCAGCAGATCATCCAGGGCGTCCAGGCTTGGCCCGAGCTGCCAGTCCTCGCCGGCCATGAACACGCGGTTGATCTCCGCGTACAGGCTGGGGATGTCGTGAATGGCACAGCCCTCGATCTGCAGGATGAGCGTCATATGTCGACTGTAGCGTTGTTCCCTGTGCGTTGGACATGGCTGAGCGCCGGATGCTTTGGGGACCCATGCTGGGGTTTGGCAAACTTCTTTGCTGAGTCAAGTGCTCGGCACTCCCGTCGTGGCGCGCGCCGGTTTGCAGGGAAGAAAACGACGTGACCCATCGCCAATAGCAGGGCCATCAGCTGGTAGAGAGTTCGCCCGAAGTCTTCTTCTTCATTGATTGGTGCCATCGGCAGCAGGACCCCCTCGGGCGCGTTCAACTTCCACTGTCAGTGATGACTGGCTGGGTGATGGAAATAGATTCTCCTTCATCGGCAATAAAGGTCTGGAAAATTGTTTCTGGGATGGTCAGTAACGTTGTATCTGCGTCTCCGGTGAGGTGGGGGGAGTTTGATCTGTCCCCGTTGTGGGCAGGGTGAGGTGTTGAAAGCTCCAGTAAAGGAGCGCGGCGTTCAGATATTTGTCTGCGACGAGTGCGATGCCGTGTGGTTCTCCTTCGCTGCTATAGGGGTCTCTCCGTTCAGAGACCTTGAGCGGTATCTTGAGGAAATTTCCGTCGCCCCGTCCTGGGAGTCAATTTCCGTGGACAGGCATGAGTAGAAAGTACGCAGTTTCCATGCACTCCTCGATCGTATTGCCTCAGCGCAGCGCGTGGGTCCGTGCAGCATGGGGTGACCTTCCCGTCTCCTACTTCCAGAGCGACGAGAATCTCAATGACTGCGGTTTTATTGACTTGAAGGTCAATAAGTGGGAGATCAGTGGCAGTCGATTGTAATGGGGTCTGGACCCCTTCATCAGGGTTGAAATACTCAAGGGTCGGGGCCCTGCGATGGCAGATGCCAGATTGCAGCCCTGACGGTAGTCGCGAAGCAGCGCGTTGTTCCTCTGGACAGAAGGGTGCCGGGATTGATGGGCTTCATCCTCCCCCTCCGTGCATCAAGTGACGGTTTCCGCGGTCACGACTCGCGAGCGATGCGTGATGACTGCGATTGATGTGCTCGTACATTGATATGCCCGGCAGGAATAACCACCTCCATTAAGTGTGTCCTTCACACCTGTCTGCATAGTTCCAGAGATTTGGATCGATACAATAATATCGACCCATAAAGTTTCCCCGCGCTGCGCCGCCATCGATCGTACGGCCATGATCAAGGGAATTGAGATGCTCGCCTTACGCAACCTCCGAGTGGGATCCCGGCTGGGTGCCGGGTTTGGATTGCTGCTGCTGTTCATCGTGGCCATCGTTGGCCTGGCGCTGTACGGAAATCACCTGAAGTCCGCCCAGTTCGAGAAAGTGGTGGACGTCAACATGGTGAAGATGCGGCTGTTGAACGACATGCTGGATACCAACAACGCGGTGTTGATGCACCGCCGCCTGATGGTGATCAAGCGCGGCGAGGATTTTGACAGGGATTATCAGAAGGCGCAGGAGCTGTCGCAGACCTACGACGGTATCTGGGCCAGGTACATCAGGATTCCGCGCGACGCGACCGGCGATACCCTGGTGGCGAAAATCGACGCGGCACGCAAGGCCACCGACGCCTCCACCCGGCATCTTCACGAGCGCATGAAGGCCGGGGATTTCGACGGCGCGGCCAAGGAACTGCTTGCCGAGCAGGGGCTGGCAACCGCGTGGAACGAAGCGATCTCGACCCTGCTGCGGCATCAGGAGACACTGACCGAGCGCAGCCGCGAGGAATACCGTTCAACCGAATCCTGGACCGGCACGCTGTCGATCGTGTTCGGCGTGTTGAGCCTGGTACTGGGCTCGCTGGCCGCCTGGGCCATCACCCGCAGCCTGACCCGCCCGCTGGAAGGCGCGGTGAAGCTGGCCGACGGCATCGCCAATGGGCGGCTGGACAACAGCATTGACGCCTCCGGCAACGATGAGGTCACGCAGCTGCTCAGGTCGATGCAGCGCATGCAGGCGCAGTTGCAGTCGGTGATGGCGGCGCAGGGCGAGTTGGCCCGCCAGCACGATGCGGGCAGCCTCAGCTATCGCATGGACGAGAGTGCCTTCCCTGGTGACTACGGGCGCATGGTGCACGAGACCAACGCGCTGGTCGGCTCACACGTGCAGGTACAGAACCGGCTGATCGAAGTGATGAAGCATTACGCCCGTGGCGACCTGTCGGTGGACATGGATCCGCTGCCGGGCGAGAAGGCGGCGATCACCCAGGCAATGGACGAGACCAAGGCCAGCCTGTCGGCGATCAACAGCGAGATCCGCCGGCTGGCGACGGCCGCGGCGGCGGGCGACTTCAGCCTGCGCGGCGATGAAGATCGCTTCGCCTACGATTTCCGCGACATGGTGGCCGGGCTCAATCGCTTGATGCAGACCACCGACCAGAACCTGGTGCAGGTGTCGAGCCTGCTGCAGGCGATCTCGCGCGGTGACCTCACCGTACGCATGCAGGGCGACTTCCACGGCGTGTTCGCCCGCATGCGCGATGACTGCAATGCCACCGTCGATCAGCTCAAGCAGATCGTCGGGCGCATCCAGGCCAGCGCGTCCAGCATCAATCTGGCGGCAGGCGAAATCGCCTCGGGCAACACCGATCTGTCGCGGCGCACCGAGCAGCAGGCGGCGAACCTGGAAGAGACGGCGGCGTCGATGGAGGAACTGACCTCCACCGTGAAGCAGAACGCCGAGCACGCCCGCCAGGCCAACCAGCTCGCCATCGGTGCGCACGGTGTCGCCTCGCAGGGCGGCGAGGTGGTCGGCCAGGTGGTCACCACGATGTCGGCCATCGAGGCCTCGTCGAAGAAGATCGCCGAGATCATCTCGGTCATCGATGGCATTGCCTTCCAGACCAACATCCTGGCGTTGAACGCGGCGGTGGAAGCCGCCCGTGCCGGCGAGCAGGGCAGGGGCTTTGCGGTGGTGGCCAGTGAGGTGCGCACGCTGGCACAGCGCTCGGCCGGTGCGGCCAAGGAGATCAAGGGCCTGATCGAGGATTCGGTTGGCAAGGTCGCCGATGGATCGGCGCTGGTCCGACAGGCAGGCACCACGATGGGCGAGATCGTTGCTTCCGTGCAGCGCGTGACCGACATCATGGCCGATATCTCTGCTGCCTCGCAGGAGCAGAGTTCGGGCATCGAACAGGTGAACCAGGCGGTGGTGCAGATGGACGAGACCACGCAGCAGAATGCGGCACTGGTGGAAGAGGCCAGTGCTGCGGCGCGTTCCATGGAGGAGCAGGCGAACCTGCTGGCCGAGGCGGTTTCGGTGTTCCGCACCGGCGCGGCAACGGCGGCTGCAGCCGTGCGTCCGGCCCTGGCTGCGGTGGCCGCGAAGGTCACCCCGGTGCGCAGGGCGGCAACGCTGTCGCCGCGCATCGAGCCGACACTGGCGGCCAATGCCGGGGGGTGGGAAGAGTTCTAGCAGAGGGCAATGCCGGCAGGGAGACGGCGCCCATCACGCTGGCTGATCGTGATGGGCGCGGATTTTCTTCCTGAACGCGCGATGGCCGATGAGGCCGCGGACACGCGCATTTCACTTCCGGTTGCCAGCCGCGGGAGGACACTTGCGCCATACCGGAACCTAGGAGATGGCCATGAAGATCTCGACCCGATTGCTTGTGCTGGGCACCCTGCTGGCGGCTTCGTCGGTGGCCGGCGCGCAGACCTATGGTCCGCGCGATGAGGGACGCCGATTCAACGATGGCAGCCGCGTGGTCTGCAAGAACGTGGAAGTGCAGCGCAACTCGCGCGATCCGAACCGCATCGCCGGTACGGCCACTGGCGCGGTGATCGGCGGCCTGCTGGGCAACCAGGTGGGCGGCGGCAATGGCAAGAAGCTCGCTACCGTGGCCGGTGCTGTTGCCGGTGGTGCGGCGGGCCGCCAGATCCAGGGCAACAGCCAGCAGAAGAATGGCGACCGCGTGGTCGAGCGCCGCTGCGAACGCGTCTATCGCTGATCAATCGCCGACGGCCCCCGTTTTTCCCCTTCCACATCGCAGTACTCGAACGCCGGCCTCGCGCCGGCGTTCTTCATTGCAGGAAAAGGGGACGGAGGGGATTAAGTCGTAATCCCCCAACCGGCCGCTTACGACTTAATCCCCTCCGTCCCCTTTTTTGCGAGGAGGCGCCAGGTGGCGAGGCTGCCGTAGAGCAGCAGCAGGACGGTGAGGGTGATCAGTTCGTGGCTGACTTCGGCCAGGCTGGCGTCCATCTGGTTCAGGCGCACCATCAGGTTGATGCCGGAGGTGGTCGGCAGCAGCTGCGCCAGCCAGACCAGCGGTTGTGGCGTCATCACCGAGGGCCACGACAGGTTGGCGAGGAAGAACAGCGGGATCGAGGTGGCGATGATGTACTGGAAGGCGCGTTCGCGGGTGCGGAAGAAGCTGCCGACGAACAGGCCGAAGGCCACCGTCGCCGCGATGAACAGCGTGCCACCCAGCAGCTGGCCCAGCGGGTTGCCTCCGCGTGGATAGTCCTGCACCCAGGCAGTGAACCCGGCATACCAGAACAGACCGAACAGGCCGATCAGGCCGAAGCCCAGTGCCATGCCGGCCAGGGTCGGCAGGTCGAAGCGCAGGCGCCGGCCGAGCGCGAGGCGGCGGCCGCCGAGCAGGACGCCGATGCCCATCAGCAGCGTCTGGTGCACGATCAGCTCGGCCACGCCGGGAACGATGGCGCTGCCATAGCCTTCCTGCGTGTTGTACAGGGGGCGCTGCACAAGCGTGACCGGTGGTGCCTGCGGTGCGCCCATGAAGGCGGCCTGGCCGACCACGGCATCACGCCCGAACGCACCCAGCGCGTCAGCCACGCTGCCCAGCACCCAGCTGGCGCGGCCCAGGTAGGCACCGTTGCCAAGCAGTACCAGCTTGGCCGGGTGGCCGCGCAGGATGTCGCGCTCCAGATTGGCCGGGATCACGACGATCCCTTCGGCATGGCCGGCTTCCAGCTGCCGGCGTGCGCTGTCGACGTCCGCGGGTTGACCGACCACGCGCGCAACGCGCAGTGCGTCGAGCTTGCGCAGCAGCTCGCGGCTGGTCGCGCTGTGGTCTTCGTCCACCACCAGCACCGGCAGGTTGCCGGCCACCTGGTGCCGGTAGGCGGCTGGATAGAAGAACGAGTACAGGATCACCGCCCCGACCATCACCACGATCGCGTAGCGGTCGCAGAGCACTGCCATCAGGGTCTGCCGCAGGCTGCGCCAGAGTGCGCTCATGCGTCGGCCCCTGCGGGTTGTGCGGCGGCAGGTGTGCGCGCGAAGGCGATCAGGCGCAGGCCGCCGACGCCTCCTGCCACCACCGCCATCAACAACAGCGTGGCCAGCGGCCACACCGAAACCTGCAGCGGCGAACCGATGAACTGCTGCTGGGTCTGCAGCTTGATGTAGGCGCTGAGTGGCAGCAGTTGATGCCAGATGCGGGTGAACAGAGGGCCGTCCAGCACCGGGAAGGTGGCGCTGGAGAAGGCCAACGCGGTGCCGATGCTGAGGCCGACTGCGGACAGCGCGGTACCCATGTCGCGGGTGACGCCGACGAAGAACAACGCGTAGGCGGCCGTGGCAAGGTAGAACAGTGGCTGTGCGAGCAGCAGCAGGAGCACGCTGCCGGCCACGCCGTCACCGCGCAGCCAGGCCAGGTAACCGATGCCGAGCGCGCCATACAGCGAGAACAGCAGGATGTATGGCGCGACCTTGCCGGCAATCGCCGGCCATGGCGTGCGGCCCAACGAGGCGGGCAGGGTGCCGTCGCGGATCTCGCGGCCAAGGCTGCCGGCCACTGCAAGTGCCAGTACCAGCGACAATACCGCCGGGAAGATCAACGGCAGCAGGAACAGCTCGTAGCTGCGTGCCGGGTTGTACAGAATGTCCGACTGCACCGCGATGGGTGCCGCGCGCAGCTTGCCCGGGCCGACCTGCAGGCCGATGCGCTCGCGCAGCAGGCGCGCGTTCCAGGCCGAGACCGCGTCGCCGATATCGCGCGACGCGGACTGGCCGGTGGTCATGTAGGTGGCGTTGTAATAGGCGAACACCGTGCCCTGGCGTCCACGCAACGCCTGCCGGGTGACATCGCGCGGCACCAGTACGATGGCGAACACATCCAGCCGACGCAGCTGCGAACGTGCGTCTTCCAGGTCCATCGGCTGGCTGGCGACGCGCACGCCGGGGCTGGCATCGAGCATGCGCAGCAGCAGGCGGCTGTCACTGCTGTGGTCGAGGTCGACCACCGCGATCGGGATGTCGCGCATCACCGAAGGCGTGAACATCCACGCCATCACCACCAGCATCAGCAGCGGCAGCACGGTGACCAGCAGCAGGTCGGCGCGGTTGCCGCGCAGCGACTGCAGCTCGCGCCGCCAGCTGGCGGCGAAGCCGCCGCGGCCGGGGCTCAGTGCTGGGGCCATGCGAACAGCACGCTCATGCCGGGGCGGAAGCCCTCGATGCGGCGTACCGGGCGCACCCGCACCTCGAAGCTGCGGACGTCGTAGCCGGACGACTGGCGGGTGGTACGCCAGGTTGCATAGTCGCCGGCCGGATTGATGAAGTAGACCTCGAATTCGCCGTCCAGGCCGAGCGCCGGCACGCTGCCCTGCAGCTTGCTGCCGACCTTCAGGCCCTGCATCTGCGATTCGCGCAGGTTCATGGCGACCCACATGCGGTCGATGTCGACCAGGGTGAACACCGGGTAGCCGGCCGGCACCAGCTCGCCCGGGTCGGCCATGCGCTTGTTGATCTCGCCGGCCACCGGCGCGCGCCCTTCTACTTCGACACGCGCGGCGTTGACTTCGGCCACCGCGCCCTGTGCCTGTTGCACCTGGCCCTGCGCGGCACGCTTGTCCTGCTCGCGCGCGCCGGCCAGGGCCATGTCGTACTGCGCGCGCGCGGCACGGGCCAGCTCACGCGAGCTGGTGGCCTGGGCATGCGCTTCATCACGCTTCTGCCGGGTCATCACCCCTTCGTTGAACAGGTTCTGCACGCGCTGGTAAGTGGCTTCAGCCAGCGTCGCACCGGCTTCGGCCCGCTTCCAGTTCGCTTCGGCGGCGCGGATGTCTTCGCTGCGTGCGCCTTCGTCGGCCTTGTCGGCCACTGCCTGTGCGGCGGCCAAAGCGCCGTGCGCCTGCTGTTCCTTGGCGGCCACTTCGGGGCTGTCGAGCAGGAACAGCACCTGCCCGGCCTGCACGCGGTCGCCCTCGCGCACCTTCAGTTCGGCCACGCGCGCGGTGATCTTGGCGGCCACGTTGATCGTGTCCGCATCGGCCATGCCCTGGATCTGGTCGGCCGGGCTGCGCCAGGCCAGCCACAGGCCGAGCACCACCACGACCAGCAGCACCACTACCAGGATCGGTCCCAACCGGCGCTTGCCCGGGGGCGTCGTCGCATCGTCGTGCAGCACATCACTCATGGTCGATCACCTCGTCCGCCCGCCGCCGGAACTCTTCGAAACGGTCCATCTGTCCACTGATCTCCAGCAACTGTGCCAGCGCAATATCGTATTGGTAGGCGGCCTGTGCGCGCTCGACGCGGGCGCCACCCAGGCCGAGCCGCGCGTCGATCACATCCAGCGAAGTCGCCTGGCCTTCGCGGAACGCCAGCTCCTGCAGGCGCAGGTTTTCCTGTGCCTGGGCGATGCTGCTGTCGAGCAGCACGTACTGCTGGCGTGCGGTTTCCAGCTCGTTCCAGGCCTTGCGCACACCCAGCGCGACCTGGTTCTCGGCCTCGCGCAGGCCCGCTTCGGCCTGGTCCTGCTGCGCACGCGCGGCGCTGATCTGCGCCGGCCGCGAGTTCGGCGACAGGAAGGTGTACTTCAGGCCGATGCCAAACGCCCAGTCCGGATCGGTCAGCATCTCGTCGCGGCGACGGAAGTCGTACTGGCCGAAGGCGAAGATCTGTGGTTTCAGCTTGGCCTGCTGCACGCGCACGCCCTGTTCGGCCTGCGCCACCATCGCCCGCAGGCGCGCGATCTGCGGCTGCCGCGCCTGCGCGGTGCGTTCGAAGCTGGCCACCGGTTCCAGTGGCACGCGCTGCACGAACAGCGGCGACACCGGCTGCACCTCGCCGCCACTGCGCAGCAGCGTGGCCAGTGCGGCCTTCAGCGTGGCCAGGTCGTTCACTGTCTTCTGGTATTCGCGCTCGGCCTTGTCGCGGGCCACGGTGGCCTGCAGGCGCTGCGCGCGGGTGGCGAAGCCCTCGCGTTCCAGCTTCTCTGCGTCGGACAGGTGGCGGTTGAGGCCATCGCGCACATCGCGGCGCACGTCCACCGCCTGCTCGGCCAGGCGCTGGCCGAAATAGGCCTGGGCCAGCTGCACGGTCAGCGATTGGCGTTGTGCTTCGCGCTCGGCGCTGGCCTGTTCGTGGGCGGCACTGGCCGCACGTTGCGCGGCCGGAATCACGCCGCCGGTGTACAGCGGCAGTACTGCAGTCACCACCGGGCGGGTACGCCAGTCGCGTTCGGTGAACGACAGCGGCGAGTCGATGCCAAAGGCCTCGGCCACCGGAGCCAGCGAACCCAGGGGCAGGGTGAGCGTCTTCTGGAACTGCAGCCGGCGCACTTCGCCGGTGATCTCCGGCAGGCGCAGCAGGCGGGTCGCGTCCTGCAGGTCCTGCTTGTTGCGCACGGCGGCGTCGGCAGCGGCCAACGCATCGGAGACCTGCTCCAGGCGTTGCCGTGCCTGTTCCCAGTCCAATGCCGGTGCGTTGCTGGTGGGCTGCGCGTCGGCAGCGAATGGCAGGCAGGCTGCCAGCGCCAGCGCGGCCTTCGCGCGGTGCATCCTTGTACGTCGGCCGATCACGCCCATGCCGTCCCAGTAGTGAAGAAGTGCGCAAACGGTAGTGCGTGCAGCGTGAAGCCCGGGTCTGCGATCATCGGTTTGTCCTCAACGAAGGGTGCCTCTGGCCGCAGTGCGCAGCGCCTGGGTGATGTGCTGCAGCGTGCTTGAGCGCACGGCGGCATGCTGCCAGTACAGCGGCACATCGAGCCAGCGGCGGGGTTCCAGTACCACCACGCGGCCGGCGCGCACGGCGGGCGCGACCAGGGTTTCCGGAGCCATGCCCCAGCCGAGTCCGCACGCGGCGGCTTCGACGAAACCGGTGGAGGAGGGCAGGTAGTGTAGCGGCGGCTGCAGCCGCGCGCGGGTCAGGCGCCGCACGAAGCGCCACTGCAGTTCATCTTTGCGGTTGAACACCAGCATCGGTGCGTGCGCCAGGGTTGCGGCCTGCATGCCATCGCGGAAGTACTGGCGGGCGAAGCCGGGCGAGGCGATGGCGTGGTAGCGCATCGCGCCGAGCGGGTGCACGTTGCATCCCTTCACCGGTTGGCTTTCGGCGGTGACCGCGCCGAGCACGCTGCCATCGCGCAGCAGCTGCAGGGTGTGGTCCTGGTCGTCCATGCGCAGGTCGAACAGATAGCCGTGGCGCTGGTGCAGGTCGGCGATGGCCGGTACGAACCAGGTATCAAGCGAGTCATCGTTGACCGCCAGGGGGATCGGCGTGCGCGCAGCGTCGCTGCCACGCTCGGGTAGCAGCTCGGCCAATGCCTCGGCCTCCAGCGCCTGCATCGGTCGCACCCGGCGCAGCAGCGCTTCACCCGCGGCGGTCGGCCGGCAGGGTGCCTGGCGCACCACCAGTACCTGCCCGAGCCTGTCCTCCAGGGCTTTGATCCGCTGCGACAGTGCTGACGGGCTGATCGACAGGCGGCGTGCCGCAGCCTCGAAGCTGCCTTCCTCCAGCACCGCGGCAAACGCGGCCAGTTGCGGGTGTACCAGGTCCATGCCGGTGCCTCTTCAGTTTTCCTGCACAGGATAAAGAAAAATCAGTTTGTCTAATCAAGGCTGTTGGCCGCACCCTGCGCGTCCCCTCGCTGCCTGGCCTGTCCCGATGTGGATTGCCGCTACCGCCGCCGGCCTGTTCGCAGGTGCCGGCCTGATCATCGCCATCGGCGCGCAGAATGCCTTCGTGCTGCGCCAGGGCCTGCAGCAGCGCAATGTGGGGACGGTAGTGCTGGCCTGCGCCGGCGCGGATATCGCGCTGATCCTTGCTGGCGTTGGCGGCATGGGCGCGCTGGTGCTGCAGTGGCCGCTGCTGCTGCAGGTGCTGCGCTTCGGTGGTGCGGCCTTCCTGTTCTGGTATGGCCTGCGGGCGGGGCTGCGCGCGTGGCGCGGTGGCAGTGCCCTGGCCGCCGCCGAGGCGCAGGGCGGCAGCGGACGGCAGGTACTGCTGACCTGCCTGGCGTTCACGCTGCTCAACCCGCACGTCTATCTGGATACGGTGGTGCTGCTGGGCAGTCTGTCCACGCGCTACCCCGGTGACCTGCGCTGGGCGTTCGCCGCCGGTGCCTGCGCCGCCAGCGTGGCCTGGTTCTGCACGCTGGGCTATGGCGCGCGCCTGTTGCAGCCGGTGTTCCGCAGGCCGGGCGCCTGGCGGGTGCTGGATGCCGCCGTGGCGGTCTTCATGTCCTGCCTCGCCACGCTGCTGCTGTTGCGCCCGCTCTAGGCCGCGTCCACCGCGCACTGCGGGGTTTCGCCGGGGCGCAGGGTCAGCACGCGCACGCCGCTGCGGGTGACCGCCACGGTGTGCTCGAACTGCGCCGACAGCCTGCCGTCGCGGGTGTAGACCGGCCATTGGTCCGGCTGCTGACGGATGGCCGGCTTGCCCTGGTTGAGCATTGGCTCGATGGTGAACACCATGCCTTCTTCCAGCACCATGCCGGTGTTGGGATGGCCGTAATGCAGGATCTGCGGTTCCTCGTGCATCTGCTGGCCGATGCCATGGCCGCAGTATTCCTTCACCACGCTGTAGCCGTGGCTGCGCGCGTGGCGGGCGATGGCGTGGCCGATATCGCCCAGGCGCGCTCCCGGGCGCACCGCAGCGATGCCTTTCCACATCGCCTGGTAGGTGGCCTGCACCAGCCTGCGCGCGGCGTAGTCGACCTCACCGACCAGGTAGGTGGTGCTGGAGTCGGCGATGTAGCCGTTCTTCTCCAGGGTGATGTCGAGGTTGACGATCTGGCCATTGCGCAGCACGTCGGTGGTGCTGGGAACGCCGTGGCAGACCACGTTGTCGATCGAGGTGTTGAGCACATACGGGAAGCCGTACTGGCCCTTGCTGGCCGGCCGCGCCTGCAGCTCATCGACGATCATGCGCTCGACGAAGTCGTTGATCTCCATCGTGCTGCGTCCCTGCAGCGGCAGCTGGTCGAGCGCGGCGAATACCTGCGCCAGCAGGCGCCCGGATTCGGCCAGCAACGCGATTTCGTGCGGCTGCTTGATCATCGTCATGTCAGGCCCGCCCGGGCGCCAGCGCCTGCGGCTGCACCCCGGCTGCCCGCAGTTCGCTGGCGACGATGTCCTGGAAGCTCAGCGTGGGGTTCATCTCGCACAGCATGCCGACCCGGATCCAGAAGGTGGCCTGGGCGTTGATCGAACGGCTGGAGACGGTGCAGGCACGGCGCAGCTGGTCGTGCAGGGTGTCATCGATGTTGACGATGCCCATGGGCGGTCCTGGCGGAATGGATATATGAAGCATATATGTTCCGTATATCCGCCTCAAGCCCGCATCGTTCAGTCCACGTGGGTGGCAAAGCGCAGTCGGTTGCCGTCCGGGTCACGCAGGAGCATCTCGCGGCTGCCCCATCCGGTGTCGTGCGGTGGCTGCTCGATCGGTACGTTGGCGGCACTGAAGGCGCGGTGCAGGGCGTCGACGTCTTCAACGATGAAGTACACTGCGCCGCCGACCTCGCAGTCGCCGCTGTGTTCGGTGAGGAAGATCGTCTGGCCGTCGCGGGTGAGCTGGGCGAACAGCGGGAAGCCGGGTTCGAAGCGGTGTTCCCAGTCGACCACGAAACCCAGCCCCTGCACGTAGAACGGCAGGGTGGTGTCGGCATGGCGCATGCGCAGTTGCGGGATGACGGTCTGGGGCATCGCAGGCTCCGGGGCGGGAGTCCAGTGTAGTGCCGGCCGCTGGCCGGCATCCCGGCGAGCCTGGGAACGATGAGGTTGCCGGCCAGCGGCCGGCACGACCGGCGCGGTCAGCAGGCGGTCGGCACGGCGGCCATCGCCGCCAGCAGTTCGCGATTCACCTGCTGGTGCCGTGCCTGCCACATCGGCAGATCCTCGGCGCTGACGTCAGGTTGACCATCCAGCGACGACAGCCAGCGCTTGAAGCGGCTCTGGTAATTGGCCAGCGACACTTCGCCGGTGATGTCGCTGCCGACCAGGCCGCCGGCGCGCAGCGCTTCGATCACCACCAGTGCGTGTTCCAGCTGGAAGCGGCCCTGGTCCCAGTTGCTGCGGGCGACGTCCTCGGCGAACACATCCTTGTCGATCGACAGGTAGGTCGGTTGCGGCGACTTGGCCTGCTCGGCGGCGAACGCGGCAACCAGTGCCTCCGGGTGCTCGAACCGTCGGAATGCACGGCCGCTGCCGAGGCGGTGGCCCCAGCCCACGTCCACATCCATGCACCAGTAAGTCAGGCGCCCGCCCATCAGCGGGCGCCAATGGTTCTCCCAGGCGTGGCCCAGGCCGATGTCACTGGAGGTGATGCCGAGCACATGGATGTGCGAGATCTGCGGCAGCTTGCTGGCCGCGTTCACCCACGACCCGCAGTGCATGCCGAACGGGAAACGCATGTTGTCCGGATGGTTGTCCAGCACCACCAGCTGGAACGGCTGGTGCGCGCGCATGCGACGCAGCAGCGGCAGGCTGAGGTGGTGGAAGTCGCCACTGCCGAGCATCACCGTGCCGAGCTGGGCCGGCAGCGGTGCCAGCACTTCAGCGGCGAAACGGTCCAGGGTTGAAGTGCTGCAGGCGAAGCGCAGCGGATCGTGCCACTGCGGCAGCGCCAGGGTCTGCGCCTGTGGCAGCGGCAGTACGCCACCGTCCAGGTCCAGGATCAGCGGAAAACGCGACGACATCGTTCAACCGCCTCCATCAGGTTCGCCCTGCAGGTACGGTGCCAGCTTGCGCAGGGCAGCGCGCAGCAGCGGGGAGCGGGCGTGGATCGCGTGCCGGGTGGAGGTGAAGCGGGCGCCCAGTTCGGCCTTGATCCGCGAGTCGGTCCAGCCGGCCACGTAGTGGCTCAGGCCGTGCAGCAGCGCGTACTCGAGGTTGTGCATCCAGCTGACCGCATACAGGTTGTGCTCGCGTGATTGCGGGTAGGCCAGGCCGATGTACTTGTCCACCAGCTTTCCGGCGTGGATGTAGCACAGGTTCCAGCCGATCAACTGGCCCTGGTGGCGATACAGGAACATCCGTCCCTGGCCCTGGCTGTCGGCCAGCAGGTGTTGGAAGTAGGGCAGGTCGAGCTGGTCGAAATGCACCGCGCTCTGCGCGAACACGCCCAGGTACAGCGTGTACAGTTCGGCCTGCAGTTGCGGGTCGGCGAGGGCCGGATCGCCGGTGGCGATGCAGTCGATCTGCAGGCCATCGCGCGAGCGCAGCTTGCGCCGGATGTTCTTGCGGCGCGAGGACGACAGGCGTCCGAGATAGCCATCGATCGAATCGAAATCGATCGCCACCCAGGCCAGCGGCATGCCTTCCAGTTCGACGAAGCCGCGTGCCAGCAGCGCCTGCAGGAAGGCGCTGCTGTGTGCATTGGCCGCGTCGTCCAGCAGCGGCGAATCGATTGCCAGGTCCTTGACCACCAGCAGCCGGGTATCGCCGATCGCGTGACGCGTCACGTCCTCGGCCAATGCCTCTGGTGCGACGTGCGCGGGCAACGGGGTGTACTCGGTGCTGGTGGCACCGACGAAGCGGGTCTTCCAGGTAATCCAGGGCCGCCACAGGCGCGACAGCGGCAAGCCAAGCAGCTTGCCGCGCAGGTCGTCGTCCATCGTGGTGGTCAGGTCGAGCGGCGCACGGAAGGTCGGCAGGCCGCTGGGAAGCAGGCCTGCCTCGAATCCAAGCGGCGGGTGGGCCAGGAAGCCCTCCAGCAGCGCGGCCGGTTCCAGCGCGGTGCTGGATGCGCGTGACGTCATCTCCATCGGCACGGGAACCGGCAGCGCATCGACCTCAGCCCTTGGCCTTGGTCAGCGCCTGGTCGAGCAGGGTGATCGCCAGGTCGATCTCTTCGTAGCTGATGTCCAGCGACGGCGCGAAGGTGATCACGTTCTTGTACCAGCCACCCACGTCGAGCACGAGGCCCATGCGCTTGCCGTCGTGCAGGAGGTCACCGGCCAGGCCGATGTCGACCATGCGGTCCAGCAGTTCCTTGTTGGGGGTGTAGCCGTCGGTCTGGCAGATCTCGGCGCGCAGGGCCAGGCCCAGGCCGTCGACGTCGCCGATCTCCGGGTGACGCTTCTGCAGGCCACGCAGGCCGTCCAGGAAGTACGCGCCCTTCTCCGGCACGGTGCGCTCGTAATCCATTTCCTTGCCCAGCTTCAGCACTTCCAGGCCGAGGCGGGTGCCCAGCGGATTGGAGTTGAAGGTGGAGTGGGTGGAGCCCGGCGGGAACACGGTCGGGTTGATCAGTTCTTCGCGCGCCCACAGGCCCGACAGCGGGTTCAGGCCGTTGGTCAGCGCCTTGCCGAACACCAGCACGTCCGGGGTAACGCCGAAGTGCTCGATTGACCACAGCTTGCCGGTGCGCCAGAAACCCATCTGGATTTCATCGACGACCATCAGGATGCCGTACTTGTCCAGCACGCGCTTGAGGCCAGTGAAGAAGTTGCGCGGCGGGATGACGTAGCCGCCGGTGCCCTGGATCGGCTCGACGTAGAACGCGGCGTACTCGGCCTGGCCGACCTTGGGATCCCACACGCCGTTGTACTCGCTTTCGAACAGGCGCTCGAACTGCCACACGCAGTGGTCGGAATACTCGTCCGGGGTCATGCCCTTCGGGCGACGGAACGGGTACGGGAACGGGATGAACATCGCGCGCTCGCCGAAGTGGCCGTAGCGGCGGCGGTAGCGGTAGCTGGAGGTGATCGACGAGGCACCCAGGGTGCGGCCGTGGTAGCCGCCCTCGAAGGCGAACATCAGGCTCTTGCCGCCGCGCGCGTTGCGCACGATCTTCAGCGAATCTTCAATGGCCTGCGCGCCGCCGACGTTGAAGTGCACGCGGCCGTCGAGGCCGAACTTCTGGTGCATGTCCACGGCAATGGTCTTGGCCAGCTGCACGCGGGTCGGGTGCAGGTACTGGCTGGCGACCTGCGGCAGGGTGTCGATCTGGTCCTTCAGCGCGTCGTTCAGGCGCTTGTTGCTGTAGCCGAAGTTGCAGGCCGAGTACCACATCTGCAGGTCGAGGTAGGGCACGCCCGCACCATCGAACATGTAGCTTCCTTCGCCGCGCTGGAAGATCTTCGGCGGGTCGACGTAGTGGACGGTGTCGCCGAAGGAGCTGTAGCGGGCTTCGTCGGCCAGCAGCTGCGCGTCGGAGGCAGCCGCGTCGGCGTTCTTGTCAAAAATGTTCATGCAGTTCGGTTCCGTGAAGGACGTTCGAAAGGGGTGACGGGGGAGCGCGCCTGGAAGGGAGTGCTCAGGCGGTGGCCAGCAGCAGGGGCAGTGCGGCGGGCTGCGGGCTGGCGTCGAGGCGACGTGGCTGCAGCAGGCTGCCATCGAGCAAGCGCGGCAACAGTGCGATTGCATCGTGGAAGGTATCGATGGCGGCATGCTCGATGCCGGCCTTCGTGCAATGGGTGATCAGGCGGCGCTTGGCGAACACGAAGTCGGCATCTTCGGAGACGCAGAAATCCGAGCTGCCATCGCCGATCATCAGCACGCGTGGTGCTTCGTCGGCACGCGCCTGCGCGGCGCAGGTGCACTTGCAGGTACCACTGCGGCATCCTTCGGCCTGGTAGGGCGACTCCAGTTCCCAATGGTCTTCGCACCAGCGCAGGTGGTTGGCCACCACCGGCAGTCGCGACAGGCCGTGGTTGGCGAGGATGCGGTGGATCGCATAGTCCAGCCCGTCGCTGACGATGCGCAGCGGCACGCCCAGCTGTTCGGCGCGGCTGACAAAGGCGGCGAAGCCCGGATCGATCTGCACCTGGTCCAGGTGCGCGTCGAGCGTGGCCGGGTCCAGCTTCAACAGCCGCACCTGGCCCTGCATGCATTCACGCGAGCCGATCTTTCCCGCCTTCCACTGGTCTTCCAGTTGCTGCCAGCCCGGCTGGCCGTACTTCTCCAGCAGCGAGTCGATGACATCTTCGAGGCTGATGGTGCCATCGAAGTCACACAGGATGCTCCAGTGCATGGGCAGGTCCGTCGATGAAAGAAACGTCCGGCACGATGCCGGGGCAGGCTCAATGTAGGCAGGCAGCCTTTCTCGTTCCTTTCCTGTTGAAAGCCTGCACCGCCGGGTGGGGAAAGTGTTCAGGAATCGAGCGTGCTGAATGGGCGTGATGCCGTGAAAACCGCGCTTTCAGGGCTGCGCAGCGGCCAGCGCCCGCAGGATCTGCGCGGTCTCTTCCCGGGTCTGCCAGGCGCTGTTGCCGAGGGTCAGCATGCGTGCGGCGAAGTCGCGCGCGTTCGGCATGTCGTCCTGCGGCACGATGCCACGCAGGTAGGCGTAGTCGGGCAGGGCATGGATGAACATGCGGCTGGCACCGAGGCCGCGCGGCCACAGTTCGTCCAGTGCGGCATCGCGCGCGCGCTGGCTGGGCAGCAGCAGCATCAGCATCGGCCAGGTGCCGCCGGTGCCGGCCAGGCCATCGACCACCTCCACCGCCGGCAGCTGTGCCAGCTGCACACGCAGCTGCAGTGCGCGCAGGCGCCCGGCCTGCAGGAACGCAGGCAGCCGCCGTGCAGCGTGGGCGCCCACGTTCTGCCGCCACTGGCTGACCCGGTGCTGGGGGATGTCCAGCGGGAAAATGTCTCCGACCGCGTCTTCCAGATCGCCGCGTTGCAGGGCGCTGCGCAGCGGATTGCCGTACACCAGCGACAGCAGCGAGGGGCGGTAACAGGCGGCAAGACCCAGCAGCTGCACGCTGCGAAGCAGCTCCCAGCGCAGGCTGAAACGTACCTGTTCGGCGGCATGTTCGGCCAGCGCGGCGCGCAGCTCGTCATCGCGGCTGACCAGCAGGCCGCCTTCATGCAGGCTCAGCCCCTTGCCGGCGGCCAGGCTGAAGAATCCGATGTCGCCACGCAGGCCCACGCTGCTGTTGCCGACCCGTGCACCCAGCGCCTGTGCGGCATCTTCGATCACCCAGGCGCCGGCGCCGCGTGCGACCTCGCAGGCCCGTTCGACATCGGCAATGCGCCCGCCGAGGTGGGTGGGCAGGATCGCCAGCGTCCGCGCGTCGGCCAGGCGCGAGAGCTGTGCCGGATCAAAGTCGAAATGGCCACGCCGGGTATCGCACAGCTGCACGCGCAGGCCGAGGCTGTGTACCGCGATCGGCACCAGCGGACAGGTATAGGCCGGCAGGATCACGGTATCGCGCTTGGGCGCGCGCTTGCGCAGGGTGCGCAGCGCGATCAGCAGCGCGTGGGTGCCGGAACAGGTCAGCTGCAGCGGCGGTGTGCCGAGCTGGGTGGCCAGGATGTCGCGCAGGTCGCCGCCGCCGGGAAGGAAGTCGCTGGCCTGCATCGGCAGGCCAGCGGTCGGCGGCAGTTCGCGCGCGAACAGGCTCATCGCAGCCCGCTCACGAGGTGCTGTCGGCGGGGCTGTGCGGGTCGTCCGCTTCGGCGCGGCCGAGGCAGACGATGCCAGCCACGATCAGTACCGCACCGACAAGGTGATGCAGGGTCAGCGGCTCTTTCAGCAGCCAGGCCGACAGCAGCAGCACACTGATCACCTCCAGGTGCGAGGCCGCGAACGCCGGGCCGATCGGCGCATGGCGCAGCAGGCTCATCCAGGTGAAGAACGCGCCGACGTAGCCGAGGACCGCGCCGTATACCCACGGCTGCGACAGCACGCGCAGCAGCCACGCGGTGTTGGCCTCGACCGGCAGCGCGGCGTCACCGGCGTACTTGAAGCACAGCTGGGCCAGCGTGTCGAAGGCCATCAGCAGGGGAAAGCCGATCACATACAGGCGCCTCATGAGCCGGCCCCCACCACCGCCACGCCCGCCGTGACCAGCAGCATGCCGGTCACCCGCAATGGCGTGAGCTTTTCGCGGAACAGGATGCGGCCGGCGATCATCAGCGCGACGATGTTGATCGAGCCCAGCAGCACGCCCTTGGACAACGGCACCAGCGACAGGAACGCGATCCAGGCAACGAACTCAAGCACGTAGCAGGCGATGCCGATCCACAGCCAGGGGCGGCTGAGCATGTGTTTCCAGCGTTGCAGTCCTTCGCCATCCTGCGGGTCGCTGGCGGCGGCCTTGAAGGCGAGCTGGCCACCGGTATCGAGCACCACATTGGCCAGCCACAGCAGCGTGGCGAGTGCCCCCATCTCAGGCCACCGCCTTGAGCACGCCGCTGCGTTCACCGATTTCGGTGAAGAAGCGCGCGCTGCGGCGGATCAACTCGCGGCGTTCGCGGTCGATCGTGATCATGTGGTAGCTGTCTTCCAGCACCACCAGTTCCTTCGGGCCGCTGACCCTCGACATCACCAGTTCGGCGTTGCCCATGCTGGCCACGTCGTCTTCGCGGGCGTGCATCACCAGGCACGGTGCGGTGACCTGGTGCAGGTGGCGGCGGGTCCAGTTGCTCAGGGCGCGCATCTCCGCCAGCGCGTGCCAGGGGTTGCCCGGCAGGCCGGCCGCGGCGCTGTCGCCGGACAGCATGGCGGCACTGACCTGCGCACGCAGGCGCTCGTCACGCAGGCCATAGGGCGGTTCTTCCATGAACATGCGGTCGCGGCCGATGTTGAAGCGCTTGAACCACGGCAGCAGGAACGACAGGCGGGCCACGGCGGGAATGTTCCAGCCGTCGTAGCGGAAGGTGGCGCCATACACGCCGACGCCGGACACCCATTCGGGGCGGCGTGCAGCCAGCGCCAGCGCCAGTACCGCGCCCATCGACAGGCCGCCGACGAACAACTGGTCGACCTTGCCACGCAGGCTCGCCGCTGCATCTTCCACGCCCTGGTACCACTGTTCCCAGGTGGTCGCCAGCAGGTCATCCACGGTGCCGCAATGGCCGGGCAACTGCACGCCGTGTACGGTGAAGCCGGCGTTGTTCAGGCCCTTGCCCAGCATGCGCATTTCCGCCGGGGTGCCGGTCAGGCCGTGGACCAGCAGCACGCCCTGCGGGCCACCGGGGAGGAAGAAGTCGTGCGATTCGGTCACCTGGCGGCTCCGGGACGGCAGTGGGGATGGTCAGGATCGCAAGCGCGATTTTCGCCAGCCTTTCAGCGCCCCGGTACGGGTCAGGGGGCCTTCAGCAGCGGCAGTGTGATGGCGACCTTCAGGCCCCCCCCGGCGCGGTTGAGGAAGGTCAGGCGGCCGCCGGAATGCTCCACCGCTTCGTGCGCGATGGCCAGGCCCAGGCCGGTGCCGCTGGCTGCGGTGCCAGGCGCACGGAAGAAGCGCTCGCCCAGCCGTGGCATCACGTCCTCGGGCACGCCGGGGCCGTTGTCCTCCACGTACAGTTCGACGTCATTGTCATCCAGCGCATGCACGCCGACCGTGACGGTCGCATCGCGGCCGGCATAGCGCAGCGCGTTGTCGATCAGGTTGTCCAGTGCTTCCTGCAGCTGGGCACCATTGCCGAGCACGCGCAGCGGGTGGGGGCTGCCGCGGTAGCCCAGATCGATGCCATCGCGGATCGCTTCGGGCACGCGCATGCCGACCCACTGCGGCACCAGCTCGCACAGGTCCAGTGCCTCCACGGTATCGGGCACGGTCTGCGCCCGGCTCAGTGCGAGCAGCTGGGTGCTGACCCGGGCGGTGCGCTGGTTGAGCCGGCGGATGTGCTGCAATGCCTCGCGCACCGTGTCCGGGTCACCATGGGCCAGCGCCTGGTCCACATGCAGGGCCATGCCGGCCAGCGGCGAACGCAGCTGGTGCGCGGCATCGGCGATGAAGCGGTTCTGCAGCGTGATCATTTCCGCCTGGCGGGCAAACAGATCGTCGATGGTGCTGATCAGTGGCTGGATCTCCTCCGGCACGTCGGCGTCGGAGATCGGTGCCAGTTCGCCACGACGCTGCGCCAGGCGGGTCCTCAGCGGTGTGAGGATGCGCAGGCCGTAGGTCACGCCGAACCAGACCAGCGCTGCGGTGCCCAGCGCCAGCATGGTCATCAGCGGGATGATGATCATCAAGATCTCGCGCGCACGCTGGCGGCGGTCGGCCATGCTTTCGGCCACGGTCACTGCCAGCTCGTCCTGCGGATCGTTCATCGCCTGCGTGCAGACGGTGGCCATGCGCACCTGCTGGCCATTGAGGTTGCCGTCGTACAGGGCCGGATGCACGCCGGTGCAGTCCTGAGAAGGGGCATACGGGCTGAAATCCGCATTGCCGCTGAGGGTGCCCTTGCGGCTGCTGTCGACGTTGAAATAGCGATGGCCGTCGGGGTCGTACTCGATCAGGAAGCGCGCCTGCGGAGACAGGTCGCTGGTCACCGGCATGGTGCTCAGCATCTGCGCGAACGAGTGCGTGTCGTCGATCAGGTTACGGTCGTGGATGCGGTTGGAATAATCCAACGCAACGTAATAGGCCAGGATCGTATTGAAGGTAAGCAGGCCCAGCATCGGCAACGCCAGGAAGGCGAGCAGGCGCCGGCGCAGGCTGGGGGGGCCACTGATCACGGGGCGCTGTCGTCCTGCGCGTCTTCCAGCATGTAGCCCAGTCCGCGCACGGTGCGGATGCCCATGCCGCCGGGCTGCAGCTTGCGGCGCAGGCGGTGCAGGGCGATGTCCAGGCCGTTGTCGGTCAGGTCCTGGCCCCAGTCGCACAGCGCCTCCACCAGCTGTGCGCGCGAGACGATGCGCTCGGCGCGTACCGCCAGTGCCGACAGCAGGCCGAACTCGCGTGCGGTCAGTTCCAGCGACTGGTCGTCGATCCACACCCGATGCCCGGCCAGATCGATGCGCAGGCGGCCGATGCGCAGGTCCGGGTTGCCATTGCTGGTCACGCGGCGCAGCTGTGCGCGCACGCGGGCTTCGAATTCGTCCAGTGCGAATGGCTTGACCAGGTAGTCGTCGGCACCGAGGTCGAGCACGCGCACGCGTTCGGCCAGGCCGTCGCGGGCGGTCACCACCAGTACCGCCAGGCCATCGCCGCGCTGGCGCAGGCGCTGCAGCACGTCGCGGCCATCCAGCTGCGGCAGGCCCAGGTCCAGCACCAGCAGCGCGTATTGGGTCGAACCCAGCGCGGCGTCGGCGTGCGCGCCGTTGTCGACGTGGTCGACCACATGCCCCTGCCGGCGCAGCGAGGCGCACAGGCCGGAGGCGATGTCCGGGTCGTCTTCAGCAATCAGAACGCGCATGCGCGGGAGGCTCCTGTAACGGTCGGGCCCAGCGGATGGACAGGGTGGGCCTCTCGGCTGCCGAGCGTAGCCGCAAACGGGGTGAAGGTGGAGCGCGCCGGCACCTCCCGGCGCCGTCGCGCTGTCCCGCCATTCAGTCCTGCAGGCCCGGCTCACCCAGTACCAGCGGCACCCGTGAGCCGTCCAGCAGGCCGCGGCTGAGCCTGCCATCCTCGATGAACAGCAGTTCGCCGTTCTCGCCGTTCTTGATGCTGCTGTCGATGGCGATCACGCGGTCGCCGTGGAAGCTGCTGACGTGTGGCATCGAGGTATGGCCAACCACGATGCGCGTGAGCTGCAGGCGGTCGAGCACGGCCTGTACCGCCGCGGTGTCGAGGCGGCCATCGAAGTAGCCGCGGTACCAGATCGGGCTGGTCTTGCCGTCATACAGCGGTGCGGTGGCCGGGTCGGCCTTCACTTCGGCCTTGGGCAGGCCCAGAGAGGCCTGGTAGGCCGCATTGGTGCGTGCCGGGTCCAGCGCCAGCTGCACCGCTTCGGGCGAGATGCCGCCATGCAGGAACAGGGTATCGCCGATCTTCAGCAGCACCGGGCGGGTGCGCAGCCACTGCCCGATCACCGAGTCGGCGCCATACAGTTGCGGGTAGCTGCGGCCCAGCAGCTGGGCGCTGCGCAGGTACTTCGGGTTGACGTAGCGCAGGTCGTCGTACAGCACCATGGTTTCGTGGTTGCCTAGCACGAAGTGCACTGCGCCACCGGCGGCGGCGGCCTGCTGCTGCAGGCCGTACAGCAGCCAGAACGCCTCGGTCACCTGCGGGCCGCGGTCGAATACATCGCCAGCGATGACCAGCGTGTCCTTGCCCAGGGCCCAGCGATCCTGGGCGTCGATGACCTGGTGGGCGCGCAGCAGGCGCACCAGCAGCCCGTACTGGCCATGGATGTCCGACAGCGCGACGATGCGCGGCGCGGCCGGCAGCACGGAGACCGAGGCCGCATTCGGCGCGGCCACGTGCACGGTGTGTTCGTAGCCACAGCGCGGCGCGATATCGGTGCCCGTCGTGTTGATGGCCAGCGAGCGCGACTCGACCTTGTCGTCGCAGATCCACTTGGCCTGCAGCTGGTCGCCCTGGCGGAATACATAGGGGCCATCGGCCTGCACGTGGTCGGCGGGCGCGGCAACCTCGCGGGCCTGCGTGGTTGCTGTGGCGCAGGCCAGCAGCGGCAACAGCAGGGCGGTCAGCAGGAAAGGGCGATAGCGCGGCATCGGCGGCGTCCGGCGGCGGAAACCTCCGATGCTAACCGGCGCGGCCGGATCGTGGTGTGCGCGAATGGGCGGATCAGGCGCCGCGCTGGTCGTCTTTGAGCTTGCGCACGCGGGTGGCGGCGGCCTGCAGCGGCTGACCGTCGCGCCCGTGTGGCTGCATGTAGGGCAGTGGTCGCCGCGTGCTGGATTCGATCAACTGCGAATGGGCTTCACCGGCGCTGAAGCGATGGCGTTCTCCCCACTGGCGCAGCGCGACCAGCAGCGGGAACAGTTCCTGGCCGGCGTGGGTGAGCACGTATTCCTGGTAGGCCGAGCCATCGGAGGCTGGTTGCAGTTGCAGGATGCCGGCCTCGACCAGCCTGCGCAGGCGATCGCTGAGGATGTTGCGCGCCGCGCCGAGGCTGCGCTGGAAGTCGCCAAAGCGCGTGACGCCGTCGAAGGCATCGCGGATCACCAGCAGTGCCCAGCGATCACCGAGCAGGTCGGCGCTGCGGGCAACGGGGCAGGGACTGTTGGCGTGCATGCTGTGGCCTCCGAATGTGGTTGCAGTTTAAAACCAATGACGATAGCCTGCATCAAGTTTCAAATTGCAACTACATCATGAGCGCATCGATGTCCCGCCCATTGCTGACCCTGCTCGCGGTCGCGGCCGGCGCCAGCGTTGCCAACGTCTATTACGCGCAACCGCTGCTGGATCGGCTGGCACAGGCCTTCGCACTGGACCGTGCCGTGGCGGGCGCAGTGTTGGCGGCAACCCAGGCCGGCAGTGTGCTGGCATTGCTGGGCCTGCTGCCGCTCGCCGATCGCGGTGACCGGCGACGCCTGCTGCGGATGCAGTTGATGGCGCTGGTGCTGGCCCTGCTGTGGCTGGCAGCGGCACGCACGGCCGGTTGGCTGTTGTCGGGCATGCTGCTGGCCGGGCTGTTGGGCACCGCGCTGACCCAGGGCTTGATCGCCTATACCGCCACGCTTGCGCCGCCCGAGCAGCGCGGGCGCCTGGTGGGCGTGGTGCAGGGCGGCGTGTTCATCGGCCTGTTGCTGGCGCGCGTTGTATCGGGCGCGGTCGCGGCCACCGTCGGCTGGCGGGCGGTCTATCTGCTGTCGGCAGCGCTGATGGCGGCCCTGGCCGTGCTGCTGTGGCGGCGCCTGCCGGCGGTGCCGGTGCCGGCGGTACCACCGCGCTGGCGCGAACTGCTGGGTTCGATGCTGGGCATGCTGCGCCGGGACCGCGCGCTGCGCGAGCGTGGGCCGCTGGCATTGCTGCTGTTTGCTGGCCTCAACGTGTTCTGGGCGGCGGTGCCGCTGCCGTTGTCGGCGCCGCCGTTGCAGTGGTCCACCGCGGCCATCGGCGCACTGGGCTTGGCCGGCGTAGTGGGCGCCTTGATGGCGGCGCGGGTCGGGCACTGGATGGACCGCGGTTTCGCCGGTCGGGTCAGTCTTGGCGCGTTGCTGCTGATGCTGGCCGCGTGGTGGCCGCTGCTGGGCCTGCCGCAGGCGCTGTCGTTGCTGCTGCTGGGCGTGATCGTGCTCGACCTCGGTGGGCAGGCACTGCACGTATCGAACCAGGCGCTGCTGCTGCGTGCACCGGCAGAACAGCATGGACGCCTGGTGGCGTTGTACATGCTGTTCTATGCAGTGGGCAGTGGTGCCGGTGCGGCTGCCGGGCCCTGGATGCAGGCCCGGCATGGCTGGCCTGCGGTGTGCCTGCTGGGTGCAGGCATCGCGGCGCTGGCGCTGTTGTGGTGGGCAGCATGGCGGGTGGTGGCGTCCAATGCATCGGCTGGCGCGCGAACCGGTAGAGTCGACTGTCGGTAGAGTCGACTGTCAGTCGACTGCTCTTCGCCCCGCGTGCGAAAAATCCCGCGCTGCGCGCGATAGTCGACCAGCGGTCGACTCTACCTGTCCTGTCGTCATCGCTGCAGTGCGCGCCGCCCCGGGGCTTCCTCAAGGTCCGCGCTGGCCACTACCACGCGGTTGCGGCCGCTGCGCTTGGCCTCGTACATCGCCGCATCGGCCCGTGCCATCAGCCGCTCGTAGTCCGGGTGGCCGTCATGGCCGGCTACGCCGATGCTGGCGGTCAGTGCCAGTACCTGGCCGTTGGCCAATGCCACCGGTGACTGCGCGATCTGCCGCCGCAGGCTTTCGGCGATCACCGCGGCCTGTGATTCGCTGGCCGCGACCAGCACCACCACGAACTCCTCGCCGCCATAGCGGAACAGGTAGTCACTGCCGCGGGTCAGCTGGCCGAGCAGGCCGGCGACGTGCTGCAGCGCGCGGTCCCCGGCGTCGTGGCCGTGGCCGTCGTTGATCGCCTTGAAGTGATCCAGGTCGAGCAGCAGCAGCGAGAACGGCGTGCGGTTGCGCGTGGCCAGCTCGATCTCCCGGCGCAGCACGGTAGGCAGGAAGCGGCGGTTGAGCAGGTTGGTCAGCGCATCGCTGCCGGCATCCAGCTCACCGATGCGCTCGAACAGCAGCGTCATCAGGGTGCGGATGGCGGCCAGGTCCTCGCGGATGGCCGGCAGCACCGCCAGTCGTTGTGCCGGGGCATCGTTGCTCGCCCGCTGCAGGTTGCTGTCGATGCGGGCCATCAGCTGGCCGACCTGCCGGGTCTCGCTGCTCTCGCCGAAGCTGGGGATGCCCTTGTGGGTGAACCACAGGCCGAACTCGGAAGTGGCCAGGCTGGCGCTGTCGCTGGCCTGTACGTGGCCAGCGAGCGCGTAGAGCAGGGCGTTCTCCCAGTCCAGCAGCAGTGCGCGCTGGCGTTCGCGTTCGGTGCCGACGTTCTGCACCAGCGAGAACAGCCGGTACGCAGCATCGGCGCGGGTCGAGCGCTCGCGTGCATGGGTATAGGCCAGGGTCATGCCTTCCATGGCGATGTCCATGATCGCGCTGAGGCAGTCGATGGCGGCGAACGCAGTGGCACTGTCGGGCGCGTCGTCGTGCAGGCGCACGAACAGTTCGTGCTTGAGCACGCGCGCGCCGCGGGTGACCAGGTCGACCGGAATACCGACCCGGGCATGCACATCGCCGATCACCCGCTGCGAGGCAACGGCGCCGGCAATACCGTCGGCATTGGTGGTCAGCAACTGCACCAGCCAGCGCTGCATGGCCGGCTGCAGGCGCTGCTTGACCTGATCGTGGGACAGGAAGCGGCGTGCACGCCCGTCCTGCAGCAGTACCTCGTAGAAGCGTTGGGCCAGCGCCGGCGGGGCATCGGCGGCGGCGGCGTGCAGCAGCGCGGTGGCGGCAGGGCCGGCCTGTTGCAGGCAGTGCTGCCAGGCCTCGGCCAGCGGTTGGCTGGCATCGTCCAGTTGGGGTGGTTCCACGTCGATCTCTGACTGCGTACGGCAAACCACGGGTATCGGCCGCGGTGGCGCACGGTTGATGGCGGGTTGGCCGGTCAGTTTATGCGCGATGCAGGGTTGCACGGCGCGCAAAGCACGTCGGCGCCGCGGCGGCAATGAGTGAACGCATTTGAGAATCACTCGCATTGATGGGAGAATGCGCGCACGGATCGGCCCGCAGGCGACTGCAGCGACGCTCCGCCTCCCCCTCGTCGTTGCCTCAAGCCCTTTGCCAGAGGCCCCGTTGCCCTGCCAGAAGGTCCAGACCATGTCCCCTGCCGTTGTCCTTTCGCCGCGCCCGCTGGCGCTCGCCGTTGCCGCCCTGCTGGCGGGAAGCGCCCTGACCGCCCAGGCCGAAACCGATGCCACCGATATCGACACGGTGCATGTCACCGCCTCGCAGATTGCCCGCCAGGCACTGGGTACCTCGACCATCACCGCCGAGGACATCGCCAAGCGCCCGCCGGCCAACGACATCGCCGAGCTGCTGCGCACCATGCCGGGCGTCAACCTCACCGGCAACAGCGCCTCGGGCCAGTACGGCAACAACCGCCAGATCGACCTGCGTGGCATGGGGCCGGAAAACACCCTGATCCTGGTCGACGGCAAGCGCATCGGTGCGCGTGACGCCGTGCGCATGGGCCGTAGCGGTGAGCGCAATACCCGCGGTGATACCAACTGGGTGCCGGCGGAAATGATCGAGCGCATCGAAGTGCTGCGCGGCCCTGCGGCGGCACGCTATGGCTCCGGTGCGTCCGGCGGCGTGGTCAACATCATCACCAAGCGCCCGACCGGCGACCTGACCGGAGCGGTCGACCTGTATGGCCTGGTGCCCGAGCACAGCGCCGAAGGCGGCAGCGAGCGCGTCGGCCTGCAGCTGAGCGGGCCGATGACCGACACCCTGTCGTTCCGCCTGTACGGCAACCTCAACAAGACCGACGCCGACTCACTGGACCTCAACCGCCAGTACGCCACCAACCCGAACGCGGTGCCACCGGCTGGCCGCGAGGGTGTCAAGAACCGCGACGTCAACGCGTTGCTGCGCTGGGACATCACCACCGACCAGGTGGTGGAGTTCGAAGCCGGCACCAGCCGCCAGGGCAACATCTACGCCGGTGACCGCGCGGTCAGCACTACCGGTACCTCGACCGGCGTTGACCTGGCGGCGCTGGCCGACGGCGAAGCGGAAACCAACCGCATGTACCGCAACACGGGCGCGATCACCCATCGCGGCCGCTGGGGCGACGTGACCTCGCGGGTGACCGCCGCGGTGGAAGCGGTCAACAACTCGCGCATCAATGAAGGCCTGGCCGGTGGCCCGGAAGGCAGCTTCAATGGCACCGATTGGTCGACCTCGCGCCTGCGCAACTACCAGCTGGATGGCGAAGTGAGCTTCCCGACCTCGCTGGGCAGCGCCGAGAACATCTGGACGCTGGGCTTTGAATACCTGGACAGCCGCCTGACCGACCCGTACTCGATGAGCCAGTCCAGCAGCAGCGGCGGCGGCATCCCGGGGCTGTCGGCCGATCGCGCGCGGGGCAAGGCCGACGCGCAGACCACCGCAGTGTTCGTCGAAGACAACATCTACCTGGGTGAGCGCTGGATCGTCACCCCGGGCCTGCGCTTCGACCACCACAGCCAGTTCGGCAACAACACCAGCCCCAGCCTCAATGCGCAGTTCCGCATCAACAGCGACTGGGTGGTGAAGGGCGGCATCGCCCGCGCGTTCAAGGCGCCGAACCTGTACCAGTCCAATCCGGACTATCTGTACTACACCCGTGGCAACGGCTGCCCGAATGCACTGCCGAGCCTGGGTGCCGGTTGCTACATGCGCGGCAACGCGGACCTGAAGGCGGAAACCAGCCTGAACAAGGAACTGGGCATCGAGTGGGCACCGCAGAGCGGCTGGCAGGCCTCGTTGACCTACTTCCACAACGACTACAAGGACAAGATCCAGGCCGGCTACACCCAGATTGGCCTGACCGCCGACACCAAGGGCCGCATCTTCCGCTGGGAGAACGCGCCCAAGGCGATCGTGCAGGGGCTTGAAGGCAACCTGGTGATCCCGCTGCTGGGCGAGCAGGGCAACCGCCTGAAATGGAGCAACAACTTCACCTACATGGTGGAAAACGAGAACAAGAGCACCGGCCAGCCGCTGTCGGTGATCCCGAAGTACACCGTCAACACGATGCTGGACTGGCAGGCCACCGACAAGCTGTCGGTGCTGCTGACCGGCACGTTCTACGGCAAGCAGGAACCGGCCACCGCCAACATCAACAATGATCCGCGCTGCACCGGCAGCTGCGATCCCTCGATCGCGCTGCAGGACCGCGGTGCCTACAACATCTGGGGCGTGAGCGCGCGCTACAGGGTGACCGGGACCGTCAGCTTCGGCTTCGGCGTCAACAACCTGGCCGACAAGCGCCTGTTCCGCGAGGCCAACAGCAGCGATGCCGGTGCGGCGACCTACAACGAACCGGGCCGCGCCTACTGGGCCAGCCTGCGCTTCGGGTTCTGACCGCACGCGGACGCCGGTCCGCTGCGGTCGCCAGGCCAGGCCTGGCGCTGCCGGCCACGCTCCGGTAGCGCCGGGCCTTGCCCGGCGACACCGGCGCCGCGCGCCTGCAATGTTATAAACACCGTAATAGTCTCCCCCGCCAGCACGGCGTAGCCTGCACCGCATCGCAAAGGAGCTGTTGCCATGGGCCACGACCACGATCACCTGCCATCCCAGATCCGCCACGAGAAACCCTTGTGGTGGGCGCTCGGCCTGACCTCCACCTTCCTCGTCATCGAGGTGGTGGGCGCGTTCTGGACCAACAGCCTGGCGCTGCTGTCCGACGCGGCACACATGGCCACCGATGCACTGGCACTGATGATCGCGCTGGTCGCGGTGCGGTTGAGCCGACGCCCGCCGGACGCGCGCCGCACCTACGGCTATGCACGCCTGGAAGCGCTGGGCGCGATGATCAACGGCGCCATGCTGTTCGTGGTCGCCGCCTACATCCTGTGGGAGGCGATCGGTCGTTTCCGCGAACCGCAGGAGATCGCATCTTCGGGCATGCTGGTGATCGCCGCCGCAGGCCTGGTCATCAACCTGATCTCGATGCGCCTGCTGCAGGCCGGCAGCGGCGAGAGCCTGAACGTGAAGGGCGCCTACCTGGAAGTGTGGGCGGACATGCTTGGCTCGGTGGCGGTGATCGCCGGTGCGTTGTTGATCAAGTGGACCGGCTGGAAGCCGATCGACCCGATCCTGGCGGTGCTGATCGGCCTGTGGGTACTGCCGCGCACCTACGTGCTGATGCGCGAGGCGATCAACGTGCTGCTGGAAGGCGTGCCCAAGGGCATGGACGTGGCCAAGGTGCGCGACAGCCTGTCCGGTCATGCTGCGGTGCTGGACGTGCATGACCTGCATGTGTGGGCGCTGGCCTCCAGCACGCCGGCGCTGACCGCGCACATCGTGATGCGCGACGGCACCGACGCCGATGCGCTGCGCCGTGAGCTGGGCGGGCGCCTGCACGATGACTTCGGCATCGAGCACGTGACGCTGCAGATCGAAGCGGACCACTGTGGTGAAGCCTGCGCTGGACCGGCGTCGGCCAAGGGCGGCGCGCAGCAGGGCCATGAAGGCCACGACCACGGTGAGGACGCGCAGGGCCATCGCGGCCACGTGCATCATTGAATGAAAATGAAAGCCGCACCGGGGAATGCCCGGTGCGGTCATTCGTCGCGTCGCGAGGCCAGCCGATCCGCCAGCCGGGTCGGTTCCGGCAGCCGGTAACCGCGCAGCGTGCGCTGCACCCAGTCCAGCGCGGTATCGGCACTGACCCGATGGCCGCCGGCCACGAACAGCGGCTTGCAGCGCACCTTGCTGCGCAGCACCCAGCCCAGTTGTTCGTCGCCATCCTGCAGCGGCGCATGTGCACCGGCCTCGGCGCCCGGTTCGACGAACCGGCCCACCAGCTTTGACTTGGCCACGCCGATGCTGGGCAGGTCGGTGACCACGCCCAGATGCGCGGCCACGCCCAGCCGGCGCGGATGGCTGATGCCATGGCCATCGACGAACACCAGGTCCGGCGTGCGCGGCAGCAGCGCCAGCGCGGCCAGCAGTGCCGGCAGCTCGCGGAAGCTGAGCAGACCGGGGATGTAGGGCATCACCGTGGGGATGCGCGCGATCTCCTGCGCCACGGGCTTCAGCGTCTCCACGTCCAGCAGTACCGCCGCGGCGCGGGTGATGGCGCCGTCGTCTTCAAAGCCAACATCCAGCCCGGCCAGCCAACGGACGTCGCGTGGCAGGCGGTCCTGGCGCTCCACGCGGCCGGCCAGCTGGAGCTGCTGCGCGCGTGCCGCGGAGACGCTGCCTTCCCAACATCCGGGATCGATCACCGTATTCATCGGTCACAGCATCGCACGGGCGGCGCCACGGCCCGGTGAGCGGCGGCCGGGCTACAATGGCGGCCTGCCTTTCCTCGCGTTGGAGACCCTGCAGTGACCCGTAAACTCGTACTGTTGCGCCATGGCCAGAGCCAGTGGAACCTGGACAACCGCTTCACCGGCTGGGTCGATGTCGACCTGACCGAGCAGGGGCGCCGGGAAGCGGCCGCCGCCGGTCGCCTGATGCGCGAGGAAGGCCTGCAGTTCGACGTCGCCCACACCTCCGTGCTCAAGCGTGCCATCCACACCCTGCAGGGTGCGCTGGCCGAGCTGGAGCAGGACTGGCTGCCGGTGAACAAGTCCTGGCGCCTCAACGAGCGGCACTACGGCGGCCTGCAGGGGCTGGACAAGGCCGAGACCGCGGCCAAGCACGGCGAAGAGCAGGTCAAGGTCTGGCGTCGTTCGTACGACATCCCGCCGCCGCCGATGGACCTGGAAGATCCGGGCCACCCGATCCATGACCGCCGCTACGCCGGTCTGGACCGCAACGCGCTGCCGGGCACCGAGTCGCTGGCCACCACCCTGGACCGCGTGCTGCCGTACTGGCACGACGCCATCGCGCCGCAGCTGAAGGATGGCAAGACCGTGCTGGTCACTGCCCACGGCAACTCGCTGCGCGCGCTGTACAAGTACCTCAACAATGTCTCGCGCGAGGAGATCCTCGAGCTGAACATCCCGACCGGCATCCCGCTGCTGTTCGAACTGAACGACGACCTGACCGTGCAGTCGTTCCGCTACCTGGGCGACCCGGAAGCAGCGCGCAAGGCCGCCGAAGCCGTGGCCAACCAGGGCAAGGCGAAGTAAGAAGCACAAGGCCGGCGCAAGCCGGCCTTCGCTTTTGTCGAGCCGAGCCCACGCTCGGCCGGCGCTGTCGCAACCCGGTAGAGCCAACCCATGGGGGCTGCATCAGCCAGCTACGAGGGATCCATGCGGCGCACCTTCGGCGGCTGCAACGCGGCAATGTCGATGACGTGTTCCTGGCATATCACCTGATAGTGCGTGAATGGGCCCGGGTAACTGACATCGGCAAAGGTGGCATGGTCCAGATAATCGAGGAACTTCGAACGGCTGTAGCGGCGGAACAGGTTGCCGCTCCAGGTTTCGGCGTCGTCCCAGCTCTGGTAGGACTCGTTGTGCACGGCGTAGCTGATGTAGTGGTCCCAGATCAGCTCAAAACGCTGCGAGTGGGGCATCACCTCTATCGCACGCGCATCATCGATTGAACGTCCATGAGCGAGCTCCACACGGGAGGGCTTTCCGACCACCAGGCCTTCCTCGACGACCAGGCGCAGACGATTCGCTTCCGGCTCGCCGATGCCCGCCAGGAACAGACACTCACAAGCGTCGATGGCCTGCAGCAGCGCAGCTTCGTCCATGGTCATGAAGTCCAGTGATCGCGGAAGCCAGAGCATAGCGGCATGCAGACGGAGCCGCGCCATGCGCTCGTGACCTTTGGCCGGTCCCCAGCGTCGCTCCCGCGGCTACCCTGTGAAATTACCCGCAGGAGAGCCTCATGAACGTCCGCAACCTGGTCCCGCTGGGCCTGACCATCGCCATCGCTGCCTCACTGGCGGCCTGTGGCAAGAACGAAACCGCCCCGGCGGCCAGTGCCGACGCCAAGCCGGCCTTCGACCTGTCGCAGATCAAGACGCCGCTGATCTCGCTCAACAGCGCCGACCTCGATCCGGCCATTCCGGCCTGTACCGACCTCAATGGTTTCGTCAACAGCAAGTGGCTGAAGGCCAACCCGGTGCCGGGCGACCAGACCACCTGGGGCAGCTTCGAGATCCTGCGCGAGCGCTCGCTGGAAGTGCAGCACGCGCTGGTGCAGCAGGCCGCCGCCAACCAGGCCAAGGCGGGCTCGGTGGAAGCGAAGATCGGTGACATCTGGAAGACCGGCAACGATGAAGCGAAGATCGAAGCTGCCGGCCTGGCGCCGCTGCAGCCGCAGCTGGACAAGATCACCGCGCTGAACGACACCGCCGCCATCACCCGGTACCTGCGCGACAGCCAGGCCGAGGGCAAGGGCGTGCTGTTCTCGCTGTTCGCCAATGCCGACTACAAGGATTCGGCCAACGTCATCGCCTACGTCGGCCAGGGTGGCCTGGGCCTGCCGGAGAAGGGCTACTACTTCGACGATGCGCAGGCCAAGATCCGCGACGCCTACGTGGCCTATATCGCACAGGTGCTGACCCTGTCCGGCGTGGACGCGGCGCAGGCCGCCGAGCAGGCGAAGGCCGTGATGGCCTTCGAAACCCGCCTGGCCAAGGCCTCGATGTCGCGCATTGAAATGCGTGACCCGGCCAAGCGCTACAACCCGCTCAGCGCGGCTGAGGCCGACAAGCTGACCCCGAACTTCAGCTGGACCGCGCTGTTCGAGACCCTCAAGGTGCCGGCCGCGCAGAAGTTCTCGCTGGCCCAGCCGGGCTTCTTCGCTGAAATGGACAAGATGCTGGCCGATGTGCCGGCCAGCACCTGGCAGGCCTACCTGCGCTTCCACACCATCGACGACGCCTCGCCGTACCTGAGCAGCCAGTTCGAGAAGGCCAACTTCGATTTCTATGGCACCACCCTGCGTGGCCAGAAGGAAATGCAGCCGCGCTGGAAGCGCGTGCTGGAGTCGGTCAACGGTGGCATGGGCGAAGCCCTGGGCCAGCTGTACGTCGACGCCGTGTTCCCGGCCGAGTCGAAGGTCGCCATGCAGCACCTGGTGGAAAACCTGTCGCAGGCGCTGAAGGCGCGCCTGGAGCAGCTGCCGTGGATGGGCGAAGAAACCAGGAAGAAGGCCCTGGAGAAGTGGGCCAGCTTCACCCCGAAGATCGGTTACCCCGACAAGTGGCGTGACTGGGCGGGCCTGCAGACCAACGGCGACAGCTACCTGGGCAACATGCAGGCGGCGCGTGCGTTCAACTACCGCTACATGCTGGACAAGATCGGCAAGCCGGTGGACAAGACCGAGTGGGGCATGACCCCGCAGACCGTCAACGCGTACTACAACGCCACCAAGAACGAGATCGTGTTCCCGGCGGCGATCCTGCAGGCACCGTTCTTCGACGCCAAGGCCGATCCGGCGCTGAACTACGGCGGCATCGGTGCGGTCATCGGCCACGAGATGATGCACGGCTACGACGACTCGGGCAGCCAGTTCGCCGCCAACGGCAACTTCGACAACTGGTGGACCGACGCCGACCGCAAGGCCTTCACCGCGCGTACCGACCAGCTGGTCGCGCAGTTCGACGGCTATGAATCGGTGCCGGGCGTGTTCGTGAAGGGCAAGCTGACCCTGGGCGAGAACATCGGCGACCTCGGCGGCCTGACCGTGGCCTACGACGCGTTGCAGATGGCGCTGAAGGAAGACCCGAAGGCGAATGTCGAAGTGGATGGCCACAGCCAGGACCAGCGCTTCTTCATGAACTGGGCCACCGTGTGGCGCCGCAACTTCACCGATGGTGAGCTGCGCGTCCGCCTGAACACCGATCCGCACGCCCCGGCCAACTTCCGTGCCAACGGCGCACCGTCGAACATGCCGTCCTATGCCGCTGCATTCCAGTGCAAGGCCGGCGACGCGATGGTGCGTGCCGACGACAAGCGCGTGGTGATCTGGTAATCGATCACCCGTGACTGCATGATGCGAAAGGCCCGGCGAATGCCGGGCCTTTTGTCTTCCAGGCCGGTAGCGCAGCGCCGACTGGTAGAGTCGACTGTCAGTCGACTATCGCGCGCAGCGCGGGATTTTCGCGATCTGGACGAAGAGCAGTCGACTGACAGTCGACTCTACCGACGGGTCGTTTCACCTTCCGGAAGATCTCAGGCCAGCTCCGGCTCCCGCGCCAGCATGCGATGGAAGCGCTGCAGCACGTAGGGATCCACCAGCCCTCCAGACTGCGAATCGATGATCCGCAACGCGGTTTCGTGCTCCATCGCGTCGCGGTACGGGCGCACGCTGGTCATCGCATCGTAGGCATCGGCGATGGTGACGATGCGCGCGCCCAGCGGGATGGATTCGCCGCGCAGCCCATCGGGATAGCCGCTGCCATCGAAGGCTTCGTGATGGGCGCGGATCAGCCGCGCCACGGGCGCGGCGTCGCTGCGGCCGGTGGCCAGGAAGATGTGCTCGCCGCGCACCGGATGCTCGCGCATGATCGCGCGCTCCTCATCGGTATGCCGGCGCGGTGCCAGCAGTACGTCGTCGGGAATGCCGATCTTGCCGATGTCGTGGAAGCGCGCGGCCAGGCCGACCTGCGCACAGGCCTCGTCGTCGAGATCGCAGTGCGCGGCCAGCCGCTGCGCGAACAGGCCGACGCGGTCGCAGTGATGGCGGGTGTAGGCGTCGCGCATCTGCAGCGACATCGAGAGGGCATCGATCAGGCAGGCCTGCGCGTGCAGCAGGTCGGGGGCGGGTACGGCGTCAGGAAACATGGTCATCCGCCCGCACCGGGTGGGGACCGGTGCGGGGTGTTCGGGGGGCGATCAACCCGGGGCGAGGGTGGTCAGAAGGGCGCGGGCCGCGTTGAAGCGGTCTTCCGGCAACGGCAGCGGATGCTTGATGCGCAGCTTGTCGGGCCCTTCCATGGCGTACAGGTTCGGTTGCTTCTGGATCAGCTGGATCACCGCCATCGGGTCGATGTTCGGCTTGGATTCGAACACGATGCGGCCACCATTTTCGCCCAGGTCCAGCTTGCGGATGCCCAGCGTGTTGGCCTTCAGCTTCAGCTCGGCGATGGCGAACAGGTGCTTGGCCGCATCCGGCAGCAGGCCGAAGCGATCGATCATCTCCACCTGCAGTTCGCGCAGCGCATCGCTGTCGCGCGCGCTGGAAATACGCTTGTACAGGGTCAGGCGGGTATGCACGTCCGGCAGGTAGTCTTCCGGGATCAGTGCCGGCACATGCAGTTCGACCTCGGCACCACGCACTTCCTCGCCGGCATCAAGGTCGGGCAGCTTGCCCTGCTTGATGCTGCGCACCGCGCGCTCCAGCAGCTCGGTGTACAGGCTGAAGCCGACCTCGGCCATCTGCCCGCTCTGGTCCTCGCCGAGCAGTTCGCCGGCACCGCGGATTTCCAGATCGTGCGTGGCCAGGGTGAAGCCGGCGCCCAGCTCGTCCATCGAGGCGATCGCTTCCAGGCGCTTCTCAGCGTCGGGGGTGATCGCGCGGCGGTCGGGCGTGATCAGGTACGCGTAGGCGCGGTGGTGCGAACGTCCGACGCGGCCACGCAGCTGGTGCAGCTGGGCCAGGCCGAAACGGTCCGCACGGTTGATGATGATGGTATTGGCGTTGGGGATGTCGATGCCCGACTCGATGATCGTGGTCGACAGCAGCACGTTGAAGCGCTGCTTCTGGAAATCCAGCATCACCTTTTCCAGCTCGCGCTCGGGCATCTGCCCATGGGCGATGCCGATGCGCGCCTCCGGCACCAGCTCGGACAGCTCGCGCTGCATGCGGCCGATGCTTTCCACGTCGTTGTGCAGGAAATACAGCTGGCCACCACGCGCCAGCTCGCGCTGGAAGGCTTCGCGCAGCAGCGCGTTGTCCCACTGGGTGATGAAGGTCTGCACCGCCAGCCGGTTCGGCGGCGGCGTGGCGATGATCGACAGGTCGCGCAGGCCGGCCATGGCCATGTTGAGCGTGCGCGGAATCGGTGTGGCGGTCAGGGTCAGCAGGTGCACGTTGGCGCGCAGCGCCTTCAGCGCTTCCTTCTGGCGTACGCCGAAACGCTGCTCCTCGTCGACGATGACCATGCCCAGGTCCTTGAACTTCACGTCCGGCTGCAGCAGGCGATGGGTACCAACGATCACGTCGATGGTGCCGGCGGCGACCTTTTCCAGCTCGGCCTTGATTTCCTTGGTGGTCTTGAAGCGCGACAGCACCTCGACCTTCAGCGGGTAATCGGCGAAGCGGTCGCGGAAGTTGCGGTAATGCTGTTCGGCCAGCAGCGTGGTCGGCACCAGCACAGCCACCTGCTTGCCGGCACTGGCGGCCGCAAAGGCCGCACGCACCGCCACCTCGGTCTTGCCGAAGCCGACGTCGCCGCAGACCACGCGGTCCATCGGCTGGCTGCTGGCCAGGTCGCGCAGGGTGGCGTCGATCGCGGCCAGCTGGTCCGGGGTCTCCTCGAACGGGAAACCGGCCGCGAACGGCTCGTACATCGCGCGGTCGACCTGCAGTGCCAGGCCGGCACGCGCCTGGCGGCGGGCCTGGATCTCCAGCAGTTCGGCGGCGACGTCGCGTACTTTCTCGGCGGCCTTGCGCTTGGCCTTGCTCCACTGCTCGCCACCGAGCGAATGCAGCGGCGCGGTTTCCGCCGACGCACCGGAATAGCGGCTGATCAGGTGCAGCTGGGCGACCGGCACATACAGGCGGTCGCCCTTGGCATATTCGATTTCGAGGAACTCGCCGGGCATGCCGCCGACGTCCATCGCGATCAGGCCACGATAGCGGCCGACGCCATGATCCTCGTGCACGATCGGCGCGCCCTCGGTCAGTTCACCGAGGTCGCGGATGATCGCTTCCGGCTCGCGGCCGGCACGGCGCGTGCGCCGGGTGCTGCCGGCGCGCTCGGGGAACAGCTGGCGCTCGGTCAGCACCGCGATGCGCGGATCGTCCAGCGCGAAGCCATCCTCCAGCGGTGCCACCGCGATCGCGAAGCGCGCGTCGTCGGCGAGGAAGCTGGGCAGGTCGGCCACCACCGGCGGCTTCAGCTCGGCGGCCTGCAGCACTTCCAGCAGCGCCTCGCGGCGGCCGGGTGAATCGGCGGCGATCAGTACCCGGCCCGGATAATGGCCGAGGAAGGATTTCAGCGCATCGCCAGCGGGGGCTTCGCGCGCGGCCACCGGCAGCGGTGGCAGCGGCTGGTCGCCCAGCGCGTGCGCGTCGGCGATGCGCGCATGGTCAGCCGCCCACACCTCGATGCGCGGGGCATCGTTCAGGCGCTCGCGCAGCAGCTCCGGCGACAGGTACAACGCTGACGGCGGCAGCAGCGGGCGCTCCACATCATGGCGGCGCTGCTCATAGCGGTCCGCAGTCTGCGCCCAGAACGCGACGGACGCTTCATACGCACCGGCACAGACCACCGGCAGGCTGCCGCTGGGCAGGTAGTCAAACAGGGTTGCGGTGCGTTCGAAGAACAGCGGCAGGTAGTACTCGACGCCGGCCGGCGCCAGTCCGGACTTCAGGTCCTGGTACAGCGAACTGCGCCGGGTATCGACGTCGAACCGCTCGCGCAGCGTGGCCAGCACGCGGGCGATGCTGGCTTCATCCATCGGCACTTCGCGGCCGGGCAGCATGTGCACCGCCTCGACCTTGTCCAGCGAACGCTGGCTTTCCGGGTCAAAGGCACGGATCGAGTCGATGTCCTCGTCCAGCAGTTCCACCCGCAGCGGCTCGTCGGCACCCATCGGGTACACGTCGAGCAGGCCGCCGCGCACAGCGAAGTCGCCCGGGTCCATCACCTGCGGCACGTTGCGGTAGCCGGCGCTTTCCAGGCGGCGCTTCTCGGCTTCCAGGTCCAGGCGCTGGCCGACCTTCAGGTCGAAGCTGCCACCGATCACGTAGCTGCGCGGGGCCAGCTGCTGCAGCAGGGTCTGCACCGGCACGATCACCAGGCCACGCTTCAGCGCGGGCAGGCGGTGCAGGGCGGCCAGGCGCTGCGAAATGATGTCCGGATGCGGACTGAAGCGGTCGTAGGGCAGGGTTTCCCAGTCCGGGAAGGCGACCACCGGCAGGGCCGGATCGCCGCCGAGCAGGGTGTGCAGGTCGGCTTCGAGCTGGTTGGCACCGTGGTTGTCACGGGCGATCACCAGCAGCGGGGCGTCGTGCGCACGCGCGGCCTGGGCAAGGTACCAGGCCAGGGCGGTCGGCGAGGCGGGGGCGCGCCACCAGGCGCGGAGCTGGCCGGCGCGCGGCAGCGGCGGGGCGGGGTATGAGGTACGCGACATGGACCCCGGATTTTAGCAGAAGCCCGATCGAAGCCCGGTGGGTCGTGCCGGCCGATTGCCGGCAGCCTCATGTGCCGTTGGGGTAACGCAGTTCAGGCCAGCGGCCGGCACTACCGGCAGGCGTCGCCGGGCGGGGCCCGGCGCATCTGTCAGTTGTCCAGCTCCAGCACCATCCGCACCAGGCCTTCGGCACCGGCCGGGTGCGGGACCGGCTTGAAGCCCAGCGAGGCGGCCAGCTGTTTCATCGGCTCGTTCTCGGCGGCGACGTCGCCGTACAGGCGGTCCAGGTACTTGCCGCGGCCCCACTTCACCAGCTTGCGCATCAGCTGCCGGCCCAGGCCCTGGCCAATGAGGAAGCGGCTGATCAGGATCGCGTACTCGGCTTCACGGGTGCCGGGGATGATCGAGGCCCGGGCGACCGCGCCGACCACCGCTTCGCCAGCAGGCAGGGATTCGGCTGCGACCAGGGTGATCTCGGTCTTGGGATTCGGGTGGGTCAGGCGCTGGGTGGTTTCCGGCGAAAGCTCGGTCACCGCCTGCAGGAAACGATCACGGATTTCTTCCGGCCCGAACAGGCTGAACGCCGCTTGCAGCGGTGCGCCATCTTCCGGGCGGATGGGGCGGATCAGCAGCTCGTGGCCGCTGGGAGCCTTGAAGATCTCATGCCAGGGCGGCATGCGGTTGCGAGTGGCCATACCGGGTGATTCCTTGGTGGTCCATCGATTGTGGCATCACCGGGGCTGCATTCCGTGAACGAAAGGCTCACGGCGGTACAGCCTCGTGAAGGCCGTCATTCGGGGGCTTTGAGCCAATCCAGGCGGGTGCTGGCCCCCGGTTCGCCCAGGTGCTGGCGCAGCGCCGGCAGGGCCGGGCCGACCACCCGGTCGAACTGCCACGGCGGGTTGAGCAGCAGCATGCCGCTGCCGTTGAGGCGCAGCGGCGAGTCGTCCGGGCGTACCAGGAACTCGATCGTCATCGCCGATTTCACCGGCAGGGCGGTGGCCTTGCGCAGGAAGTGCAGGATGGTGCGGCGCTGCTTGATCGGGAACCACACCGCGCAGGTCGCCTGCGGCCAGCGCGCCAGGGTCTCGGCCAGGGCGGCCAGAACGGCCTGGTACTCGGCGTCCTGGGCCTCGTACGGCGGGTCGATCAGCACAAGACCACGGCCGATCTTGCTGCCGTTGAACTTCGGCGGCAGCAGCGAGCGCAGCAGGGCATAGCCATCGCCAGCGCGCGCATCGACGCGGCTGTCATGGGCGAACAGGGCCTTCAGCGTGGCCGTTTCGGCTTCCTGCAGCTCGCAGACCGCCATGCGGTCCTGCGCGCGCATCGCCTGTGCGCTCAGCAGCGGCGAGCCCGGGTAGTTGGTCAGCGCGCCCACCGGGTTGTCGGCCTGCACCGCCTTCAGGTAGCGCTCGACCACCTCCGGCAGCCTGGGCTGGGCCATCAGCCGCATGATCCCGGATTCGGCCTCCAGGGTCTTGCGGCTCTCTTCGCTGGCCAGCAGGTAGCGGCCGGCACCGCCGTGGGTGTCGAGCACGAAGAACGGGCTGTCCTTGCGCTTGAAGCTGTCGATCAGGGCCAGCTGCACGATGTGCTTGAGCACATCGGCGTGGTTGCCGGCGTGGAAGGCGTGGCGATAGTTCATGGGCGGCAGTGTACGGGGCGGCGGCCGCAGCGGCTATGCTGCGCGCCATGACAGCTCCCGTTGCCCATGTCCTGGTGGTCGAGGACGAAGCCGCCATCGCCGAAACCGTGCTCTATGCGCTGCGCAGCGAAGGCTATGCCGCCAGCCACTGCCTGCTGGGCGGCGAGGCCCTGCAACGGCTGCAGGCCGGCGATATCGACGTGGTGGTGCTGGACGTGGGCCTGCCGGACCTGGGCGGTTTCGAGGTCTGCCGGCGGCTGCGTGCGCAGCCCGGGCCGGCGGCGCAGCTGCCGGTGATTTTCCTGACCGCCCGCAACGATGAAGTGGACCGCGTGCTCGGCCTGGAACTGGGCGCCGACGATTACATGACCAAGCCGTTCTCGCCGCGCGAGCTGGTGGCGCGGGTGCGCGCGCGCCTGCGTCGTGCGGCAGCGGTCGTCGCAGCACCCCGCGCGGACGCCGGCTGGCAGGAACACGGGGCGTTCGCGATCGACCGCGAAGGCCGGCGTATCCGCTTCCGCGGCCATGCGCTGGACCTGACCCGATACGAGTACGCGTTGCTGGAAGCGCTGCTGCAGCGCCCCGGTGCCATCCTCAGCCGCGCGCAGCTGATGGACCGGGGCTGGGACAGCAGCGCCGACAGTGCCGACCGCACCGTCGACACCCATGTAAAGACGTTGCGCGCCAAGCTGCGTGCGGCTGGTGCCAGCGACGACCCGATCCGCACCCACCGTGGCCTTGGCTACGCGCTGGAGGTCTAGCCGATGCGCCTGGTACTGAAGCTGTTCCTCGGCTTCTTCCTGATCACCGGCATCGCCGCGTTCTTCGTGATGCGCGTATTCGTCAACGAGGTGAAGCCCGGTGTGCGCCAGGCGATGGAATCGACCCTGGTCGATGCGGCCAACGTGCTGGCCGAGATGGCCGCCGCCGACGTCAAGGAAGGCACCATCCGCAGCGGCAGCTTCACCCGCAACCTGGCCAAGGCGCGGCAGCGCGACCTGAAGGCGATGGTCTGGCGTTTTCCCAAGCGATCGCTGGATTACCGGGTGACCATCACCGATGCCAGGGGCATCGTCATCTACGACTCGCTGGGCCGCGACCTCGGGCGTGACAATTCGCGCTGGAACGATGTCTACCGCACCCTGCGTGGCGAGTACGGCGCCCGCTCCAGCCCGGAAATACCAGGCGAAGAAGGCGATACCGTGATGCACGTGGCGGCGCCGGTATACGACCCGGCCGATGGGCGCACCCTGATCGGCGTGCTCAGCCTGGCCCAGCCCAACCGCAGCATCGATCCGTTCATCGCCGCCAGCCAGCGCGCCATCATCGAGCGCGGCGCCTGGTTGATCGGGCTGTCGGCGCTGGTCGGCGTGCTGGTGACGATGTGGCTCACCACCGGCCTCGGCCAGCTCAGCCGCTATGCACGCGCGGTCAGCGCCGGCGAACCGGTGCCACCGCCACGGCGCCGCCGCGACGAGATCGGCGACCTGGGCCAGGCGCTGGAAACCATGCGCCGCAAGCTGGAGGGCAAGGCCTATGTCGAACAGTACGTGCAGTCACTGACGCATGAAATGAAGAGCCCGCTGGCGGCGATCCGCGGTGCCGCCGAGCTGCTGCAGGAGCCGCTGCCCGAGGCCGACCGCGTGCATTTCGCGCGCAGCATCGTCGACCAGCAGGAGCGGCTGACCGAGACCATCGACAAGCTGCTGGCGCTGGCCGAAGTGGAACAGCACGGCTGGCTGCAGACCCGCGATCCGATCGCGCTGCCAACGTTGCTGGCCGATGCGGCAGCGGCGGCGCAGGTGCGTGCGCAGGCGGCCGGCGTGCAGGTCAGCATCGGCAGCGCGCCCGACCTGCGCGTGCAGGGCGATGCCTATCTGCTGCGGCAGGCGTTGCACAACCTGATCGACAACGCCATTGCCTTCTCACCGCCCGGCGCGCGGACATCGCACTGCAGGCCGAGGTGGACGGGCAGGGCGTGCGCCTGCAGGTGGCGGATCGCGGTACCGGCATTCCCGACTACGCGCGCGAACGGGTGTTCGAACGCTTCTATTCGCTTGCCCGCCCGGGCAGCGGCCGGCGCAGTTCCGGCCTGGGCCTGCCGTTCGTGCAGGAGGTCGCGCGCCTGCACGATGGTCGCGCCAGCCTCGACGCGCGCGACGGCGGTGGCACCGTGGCCAGCCTGTGGCTGCCGTTGTCAGTGCCGGGCCAGCGTCCGCGCCGCTGACTTCACACTCGCTTCAACTTCGCCACAAACCCTGCTCACCGCAGCGGTCCATCCTGCAGCCCTCTCCAACGAGGATGGACCATGAAATCCCTGAAGATGCTGCTGAGGTTCGCCATTGTCGGCGGGCTGATCCTGTTGTTGCTGGTGCCGCTGATGATGATCCGCGGGGTCATCACCGAGCGCAGCCAGTACCGCGACGAGGCCTTTGCCCGGGTGGCCGACAGCCGTGCCGGCACGCAGCAGCTGGTGGGCCCGGTACGGGTGGTGCCGTGGGTGGAACGCAAGCAGGTTGAACTGGTTGACCCGCTGGGCGTCAAGAAGACCGAGATCCAGGTGACCGAGGGCCACTGGCTGCAGATGCCGGCGTCGCTGGAGGTGGGCGGCGAGATGCTGCCGAGCCAGCGCGAGGTCGGCCTGTTCAAGGTGCCGGTGTACAGCTGGAATGGCCAGTTGAAGGCGACTTTCGCCGAAGACGACTATCCGGTGAAGAACGGCCGCACCTATGGCCAGCCCTATGTGGCGCTGGGGGTTTCCGATGTGCGCGGCCTGGTGGGCACGCCGAACCTGCGGGTGGACGGCAAGCAGCTGCGGTTGCTGCCCGGCGTAGGCGTGGCCAGCGAAATCGGACGTGGCCTGCATGCGCCGGTGAGCGGTTTCGCCGCGGATCAGGGCGGCGCGCTGGCCGCCAGCACCGTTGAACTGGAGCTGCGCCTGGATGGCAGCCGCATGCTGTCGGTGGTGCCGGTGGGCGATGACACCCGGATCGCGCTGCGGTCGAGCTGGCCGCATCCGTCGTTCAGCGGCGCCTTCCTGCCCAACGAACGGCGTGTCGATGCACAGGGCTTCGAAGCACGCTGGGCGGTGTCCTCGCTGGCCTCCGATGCACAGCGCCAGCTGCGCAGCGAGGGGACGATCGATTCGCAGGCCGTGACGGTGTCGCTGGTCGATCCGGTCGATACCTACACCCAGGCCGACCGTGCCTCGAAGTACGGCGTGCTGTTCGTGGTGCTGACCTTCGTCGGCTTCATCCTGTTCGAACTGATCAAGTCGCTGCGCATCCATCCGCTGCAGTACCTGATGGTCGGCCTGGCGCTGGCGATCTTCTTCCTGCTGCTGATCAGCCTGTCCGAGCACATCGCGTTCTGGAAGGCCTACCTGGTCTCGGCCGTGGCCTGCATCGGCCTGCAGGCGGTGTACCTGGCCAACGTGCTGGGCCACTGGAAGCGCGGCCTTGGCTTCGCTGCGCTGCTGACCGTGCTGTACGGCGCGCTGTATGGCCTGCTGGTGTCGGAGAACAACGCACTGCTGATGGGATCGCTGCTGCTGTTCGTGATCCTGGCGCTGGCGATGTGGGTGACCCGCCGGGTCGACTGGTACGCGCTTGGCGCGGACCTGAAGTAAGGAGCACGCCATGAGCTGGCGCCAGGGATTGCGGCAACGGGCGCGGCAGGGCATTCCGGCCCTGCTGGAAGTGGATGCACTGCTGCAGGCACATGGCGTGCTGGCGGCCCTGCCGGGGGCACGGATCGCCCCCGGTCTGGTCCGCTTCCAGCTGGCCGCGGTGACCTGCGAGGGATTGCAGGGCAAGGGCCTGGCCTGGTTGCAGGGCGCGCGGCAGGGACGCGGTGCGCTGGCGGGGAGGGTGCCGCGCTACCGGCCATGGAAGGCCGGGGCGGAAGCACTCGCGGAAATCGGCATTGGTGGCCTGCCCGATGACTGGCCCGCGCATGCGGCGGTGTATGGCTGCAGCAGCATCGACCGGCGGCACTGGTTGCTGCTGCTGCCGGAGCGGGCGCAGCTGTGGCTGGGGTGGAGTGGGTGAGGTGGTTTGGCAGATGCGACCCAACCACTCTTCTGTGGGGGCGAACCCTGGTTCGCACGCTTCCGCGCCGCCCATGACCGATGGGAGGGTATCGCGGCGCCGCTGCTGGCTAGACTCGATGGGTTGATGAGCAGGCCGGAAGGCAGGGGTGCGATGTGTTGAAGTGGGGCGTGCTGGCCGTAGCGCTGGCGATGGGTGGCAATGCAGCGGCGCAGCAGCGCGAGACGGTGGACCTGGACATGGTCAGCCGCATCCGCCAGGAGGCCTTCCACCGTTCGCAGGTGATGGACACCTTCAGCTATCTCACCGAACGCATCGGCCCGCGGCTGACCAACTCGCCGGCGATGGGCCGCGCCAACGCGTGGACCCGCGGCAAGTTCAACGAATGGAAGCTGGACAACGTCCACGACGAAGCGTTCGATGACTTTGGCCGTGGCTGGGAGTTCACCTCGGCCAGCGTGGAAATGCTGGGTGACCGTGTGCAGCCGCTGCATGCACTGCCCAAGGCCTGGACGCCGGGCACCAAGGGGCCGGTTGAAGGCGAGCTGGTGCAGGTCGAGATCAAGAAGCCCGAAGACATCGAAAAGTACCGCGGCAAGCTGCGCGGCAAGATCCTGCTGCTGGGCGAGGCGCGCGAGTACAAGCGCGGCACCGAGCCGGATTCCCATCGGCATGACGCGACCTCGCTGGAAGGCCTGCAGGCGTTCACCCTGCCGAAGGACCAGGACGCCACCGCCGAGCGCGCCAAGCGGGTCAAGGAGTACCAGGAACGCCAGCAGCTGGCGACCAGGGTCAATGCGTTCTTCGTCGAAGAAGGGGCGCTGGCCTCGATCAGCATCAGCAGCTGGGACAACGGCATCATCCGCGTTGCCGGTGGTGGTTCGCGCAAGGCCGGCGAGCCGGTCGGCATCCCCGAGCTGGCGATGATCAGCGAGCACTTCAACCCGCTGGTGCGCGCGCTGAAGGCCGGGCAGACCGTGCGCCTGCGCGTGGATGTGGCCGCGCGCTTCACCGATGACGCCGACCAGCCCGGCTACAACACGCTGGCCGAGATCCGCGGCAGCAGCAGGCCTGATGAAGTGGTGATGATCGGCGCGCACCTGGATTCCTGGCACAGCGGCACCGGCGCGGCCGACAACGCCGCAGGCGTGGCGGTGATGATGGAGGCCATGCGCATCCTCAAGGCCACCGGCGCCAGGCCCAAGCGCACCATCCGCGTGGCGCTGTGGAGCGGCGAGGAGCAGGGCCTGATCGGCTCGCAGGCCTATGTGGCCAAGCATTTCGGCCGGTTCCCGGAGCCCACCGACCCGGCGCAGAAGGCGCTGCCGGCGTCGCTGCGCGAGCCGACCGGTGCACTGCAGAAGACCCGCGATTACAGCAAGTTCCAGGTCTACTTCAACATGGACAACGGCTCCGGCCGCTTCCGGGGCATCTACGCCCAGGAAAACCTGGCGGCGATGCCGATCTTCGAAGCCTGGCTGGCGCCGTTCCATGACGTCGGCGCCACCACCGTGGCGACCCGCAACACCGGCAGCACCGACCACATCAGCTTCGACCGCATCGGCCTGCCGGGCTTCCAGTTCATCCAGGACCGGCTGGACTACTTCACCAATGTCCACCACAGCCACCTGGACACCTGGGACCACGCCGAACCGGAAGACCTGAAGCAGGCCGCAGCCATCGTCGCCTCGTTCGCCTACAATGCCGCGATGCGCGAGCAGCCGTTCCCGCGCAAGGCGGAACCGTAAATGGGGACGGAGGGGATTAAGTCGCATCTCCCCTCCGTTTCCCGGTTGCAGTGCCCACGGGCTGGGCAATCGCGACTTAATCCCCTCCGTCCCCTTTTTCCGTCGGGGGCGGCGGGCTGGTAAAATCGGGGGATTCCCGTTCCTCGAGCCGTCCATGACCTGCCGCACCCGCTTCGCCCCCAGTCCCACCGGCTACCTGCACATCGGTGGTGCCCGCACCGCGCTGTACTGCTGGCTGGAGGCCCGCCACCGTGGCGGCGAGTTCGTGCTGCGCATCGAGGACACCGACCGTGAACGCAGCACCCAGGGTGCGATCGACGCCATCCTGGAGGCGATGGAGTGGCTGGGCCTGGACTATGACGAAGGCCCGATCTATCAGACCGACCGCGTCGCCCGCTACCGGGAAGTGGCAGAGCAGCTGATCGCCGACGGCAAGGCCTACTACGCCTACGAAACCCGCGAAGAGCTGGACGCGATGCGCGAGGCCGCCATGGCCAGGCAGGAAAAGCCGCGTTACAACGGCGCTGCACGCGAACTGGGCCTGCCGTACAAGGACGACCCGAACCGCGTCATCCGCTTCAAGAACCCGCTGGAAGGTACGGTGGTGTTCGACGACCTGATCAAGGGCCGCATCGAGATCGCCAACAGCGAGCTGGATGACATGGTCATCTTCCGCCCGGACGGCTACCCCACCTACAACTTCGCGGTGGTGGTGGACGACTGGGACATGGGCATCACCGAGGTCATCCGCGGCGACGACCACATCAACAACACCCCGCGCCAGATCAACCTGTACGAGGGCATTGGTGCGCCGGTGCCGAAGTTCGGCCACATGCCGATGATCCTGGACGAGCAGGGCGCCAAGCTGTCCAAGCGCACCGGTGCGGCCGACGTGATGCAGTACAAGGACGCCGGCTACCTGCCCGACGCGCTGCTGAGCTACCTGGCCCGCCTGGGCTGGTCGCACGGTGACCAGGAGCTGTTCAGCCGCCAGGAGCTGATCGACCTGTTCGACGTGAAGGACTGCAATTCCAAGGCCTCGCGCCTGGACATGGCCAAGCTGGGTTGGGTCAACCAGCACTTCCTGAAGACCGAGGACGTGGCCGCCATCGTGCCGCACCTGGTCTACCAGCTGCAGAAGCTGGGCCTGGACGTGGCCGCCGGCCCGGCCCCGGAGGATGTGGTGATCGCCCTGCGTGAACGCGTGCAGACCCTGAAGGAAATGGCCGAGAAGGCCGTGGTCTGGTACCAGCCGCTGACCGGGTACGACGAAGCGGCGGTGGCCAAGCACCTCAAGGCCGGTGCCGAGGTGGCGCTGGGCAAGGCCCGCGAGCTGCTGGCAGCGTTGCCGGAGTGGACCGCCGAGTCGGTGGGCGTCGCCCTGCACGACGCGGCCGCAGCGCTGGAGATCGGCATGGGCAAGGTCGCCCAGCCGCTGCGCGTGGCGATCACCGGCACCCAGGTCAGTCCTGACATCTCCCATACCGTTTACCTGGCCGGCCGCGAGCAGGCCTTGAAACGCATTGATGTGGCCATCACCAAGGTAGCAACGGCCTGAGGCATCCTTGCCAGGCCCGAACCGGAGAACACGCATGCCCGCCAAGACCGCCACTGCCTGTACCGCCCCGCACCACCACGTCCACGACGCATCGGATTTCGTGGCGGTGGTCGAGCGTGTCTCGCGCGAACGCGGGCTGCGCCTGACCCCGATCCGCGCCAACGTGCTGAAGCTGATCGCCGAGGCAGGCAAGCCGGTCAAGGCCTACGAGCTGCTGGAATGGGTGCGCAACGGCAAGGGCGTGGGCGCCGATGCCCCGCCCACCGTGTACCGCGCGCTGGACTTCCTGATGGCCAATGGCTTCGTGCACAAGCTGGAATCGGTCAATGCCTTCGTGGCCTGCCACCATCCCAGCAGTGCCGCGCATTCGGTGCCGTTCCTGATCTGCAACAGCTGCCATAGCGCGGTGGAGCTGGAAGACCGCGAGATCGTCACCCAGCTGGAGAAGCGCGCCAAGGATCTGGGCTTCCAGCCGCAGGCACAGACGCTGGAAGTGCATGGCCTCTGCGCGCGCTGCGCCGGCTAACGCAACGATAGGGCCGGCCGCTGGCCGGCATTTTGGAAACGGGGTCAGATCCCTTTGCCACTGGCAAAGGGATCTGACCCCGTTTCATACCGGTGCGGCAGGGCCTGCGTCCTAGTCCATCGGCTTGGACCGGGTATCCACCCGCACGATCACCGACATGCCGGGCCGCAGCTGCTTTGCCAGCTTCTGATCCCTGTTGATCGATATCCGCACCGGCAGCCGCTGCACCACCTTGGTGAAGTTGCCGCTGGCATTGTCCGGGCGCAGCACGCTGAATTCCGACCCGGTCGCTGGGGCGATCTCCTGCACGCGGCCCCGCAGCACCTGGCCCTGGAACGCGTCCACCGAGAACGTCGCCGGTTGGCCGACCGCCATGCCCCAGGTCTGGCCTTCCTTGTAGTTGGCCACCACCCACAGCGTGTCAGGTACCAGGAACAGCAGCTGCGAACCGGCAGCGACGTACTGGCCCACGCGTACGCTGGCTTCGCTGATCTGGCCGTCGCGTGGTGCGTGGATCACCGTGTTGGCCAGGTCGATGCGGGCCAGTTCCAGCTGCGCCTGCGCGCTTTCCACCTGCGCTTCCAGGCTCTTGCGCGCGACCTGGGTCGACACCAGCGTTTCCTCGGCGATGCGGATCTGCGCCTGCGACTGCTGCACGCTGGCCTGTGCCGACGCCTGGGTGGTGCGGAACTTGTCGCGGTCGTTGATGGACACCAGCTGCTGCGCCGCCAGTTCCTCGTAGCGTTTCAATTCATTGCGCGAACGCTGCAGTTCGGCCTGGCCAGCCGACAGCGTGGCGCGGGCGGAGGCAATCTGTGCGCGGTTCTGCGCCTGTGACTGGTCCGAGTTGGCCAGCGCCGCGCGCGCGCTGTCCAGCGTCGCCTGCGCCTGGGCCACGCGCTGCGCATAGATGCGGTCATCGATGCGCAGCAGCGGCTCGCCCTGCTTCACATGCTGGAAATCCTTCACCAGCACTTCGGTCACATAGCCGTTGACCTGCGGCGCCATCACCGTGATCTGGCCGCGTACATAGGCGTTGTCGGTCACCATCACGCTGCTGGTGAACGGCCACAGGTGCCAGGCGCGCAGGATCAGCGCAATGCCCAGCAAGGCCACTACCACCATCACCACCACGCTGCGGGCGCTGGGCTTGAGGTACTTCGGCGCGACCGCAGGTTCTACCGGCGTGGCCGCGGGCGCCGCGTCGGTCGGCGGCGGTGGGGTGACGTTGTCGGTGTCGTCGGGGCGGGGCGGGACGGGAGGCATGGGAGGACTCAACGGGACGCGGCCGGCGTGGACGCGGTGGAAAGGGCGGGGTGGCGCTTGCGCCATTGCTTGAGCACGGCGGTGCGCAGCGACAGCAGCAGCAACCAGCACAGGAAGCCGATCGCCAGCCAGCCGCTCAGCGTGAACACGTCATTGAAGCCACGCACGTTGGCTTCGCGGCGCGTGGTCTGCGCCAGCTGCGCGCTGCCCTGCGCACTGCGCAGCACCGGGTCGGTGATTTGCGCAGCGTACAGCTGCTGCTGGATGCGCAGCCGTTGCGCGACCACCGGATCGGCCGGATCGAGCTGGCTGGTCAGCGCGCTGGAATACAGCTGCTCGCGATGCAGCTGGAAGGTCCCCAGCACCGCCGAACCTGCCAGGCCACCCAGGGTCTGCGTGATCGACAGCGTCACCAGGAAGGTGATCATGTGGTCGACGCCCTGTTTCAACGCGGCGGAGATGCCGAGCATGATCAGCGGGCCCATGAACATGCCGGCACCGACCGAGGCCAGGAACTGGCTGGCGTAGAAGTCGTGCGGCCGGTCCAGGCTGGTGCGGTGCTGGTCGAAGAACGCGGCGGCGCCCAGCAGCAGGATCGCCATCAGCAGCTGCGCGATCAGCCGCTTCGGTCCGAAGGTGAGCGAGGCGCCGGCGATGCCGACGATCACCCCGGCCAGGATCACTACGAACAACGGCCGCATCTGGTCAGGCCCCATGCCCAGCGTGCGCATCAGGTTGACCACGCCGTAGGACTGCTCGGTAGTCAGGAAGCGGATCAGGAACGCGCCGACGATGAAGTGCAGCACCGGCAGCTTCGACAGCCAGCGGATCTGCAGCAGCGGATTGCGCCGGTAGTGTTCGATGATGAAGGCGGTGGTGGACAGCACGATCGAGGCGACCAGCGCCCAGCCCAGCCATGGGGTGTTGAGCCACCAGCGCGTGTAGCCCTGCGCCAGTACGATCACCAGCAGCGCGACCGCCGGCGCGAGCAGGGCGAAAGTGAGGAAGTCCAATGGCTCGAACGCCTTTACCTGGATGCCCGGCGGCAGCTTCAGCACCACCACTGCCGCGAACGCGCACAGGGCCAGGCCGGCTTCGAAGGAGTACAGCTGGTGCCATTGGCCGGTATCGACCAGGCCTGGTGAAACGATCCAGGCGATCGGCACCGCCAGCTGCGACAGGCCGACACCGACCACCAGCAGATTGCCGGTGAATCGGCGCGGCAGCGCCTGCAGCATGTACAGCGTGCCCAGCGTCGAACAGGCCGCACCCGCGAAGCCGCTGGCGGCTCGGGTCAGCATCGTGGTCTCGAAGCTGCCGACGAACAGGTGCAGCACCGCCAGCGCCGCATACAGGCCCAGGCCGATCTCGGCGAACAGGCGGATGCCGTACTGCTGGCGGAACTTGAAGGCCAGCAGGTTGGCGGTGACATTCACCATCGCATACGCGGCCACCAGCCAGCTGCCCTGGGTCGGAGTGAGCGCCAGCTGGCCCTGCAGGAACGGCAGGTTGGCGGTGACCAGCGCATTGCCGAGGCCGCCGGTGATCGCCACCAGCAACGATACCAGCGCATAGGCCGCGCGCCGGTACGGCGGGTGCCAGGGCATCGACGCCGAGCCGGGCATGGTCGGCTTCTCATGCTCCTCCCAATCCGGAACCGGCTTGAGATACGGCTGGACCATCAACGGGCCTCGCTGGCAGCTCCCTGGAGACCCCCACGCAGCAGCTGCAGGGCACGCCCGGCCAACTGGGCGCGCTCGTCGCGGGTCTTGCCGCGCAGGGCCGCACCCAGCATGCCCGAGATCAGTGAAATATCCGTCTTTTCCAGGTCGTCACGGCACAGCCCGGCGGCCTTGGCGCGCGCGATCGGTTCCTCCAGCAGGTCGCGCACGGTCTCGCGCGCGGCGCGCATGGACGGCACGTCCGAATCAACCGCACGCCAGTAATCGGCCAGTGCCGGCGAATCGATGATGCGCTGGGCCATGCCCTCGAACACCTCGAACAGGGCGTCATCGCGGTCACCGAGCTGTTCGACCTGGCGCCGGATGCGGTCGACCGTGCGCTGCAGCAGCGCCTGGATCAGCGCGGTGCGGTCGGGGAAGTTGCGGTACAGGGTGGCGCGGCCCACCTGGGCGCGTTCGACCACCAGATCCAGCGGGGCGGTGACGCCATGTTGGCCGAAGACATGATCGGCGGCGTCGAGGATGAGGGCACGGCGGGCAGCAGCATCGGCACGTTGAGCGGTCATGGAATCATTTTCGGACAAAAATGTCCGATTGGCGAGACTTTGAGTGACGGGATTGTCCGCTTGTTGTCGTACGCACATCTTTGTGACGGATACGTGATGGTCGGAATCTGAACGAAAACCGGGGGCCCGAAGGCCCCCGCTGGAGTTGCTGTAGATCCACGCCATGCGTGGATGGAAAAGCTTGGAGCCGGAACGGATGCGGCTAGCCGGTGGCTGATCCGCTCATCCGGCCTTCTTCCGGCTCTTGATGAAATCAATGAACTCCTTCCTATGGCCCTCAAAGACACGACGGCCGTACTTCCGGTAGTGCGGTTCAAATAGTGTGTAGGCCCCATCCAGGTCTCCGGACTCGAACTGGATGGTGGCTGCGAGTTCGTCCATGGACACGCTCGCAGCTTCGCCTTCTCCATAGATGTCTCTGGCGACCATCGCCCACTTTCTGGCCTTCTCAAACTGGGCCGTATCGCGATAGAAGACAGCTATTCCATACGATGTAATCTGGCCGTAGTCATAAGCAGATTTCGGCTCCGGAATCATGTCCCAGCTCTCAAGGAAGCGATGCTCTGCCTCCGCAGTATCGCCGGCCAGCCAAGCGGTTCTCCCGCGCTTGGCGATTGCAAGGAAGCGTTCTTCCAGTTCGGCATCGAGACTCATGGCCATGCAGGTGTTTCCGCTCAGTTTGTCTAGTGAATTGACGCCTGATTGAGTCTAGTGGCGCAGCGGATGGTTACGCGGAGGCATGGTGCCACTTTCACCAATCCATGCCATATACGACAAAAAAAGGGGGCCTTTCGGCCCCCCTCAGATTAATGTTCCGACGGCGTAAGCCGATCAGAAGAACGCGCGGATGCCGAATGCGACACCACGGCCTGGCAGCGGCGAGTAGTCGCGCAGCAGCGAGGTATGCGGGCGCACTTCGCGGTTGGTCAGGTTGCTGCCATCCAGGAACACCTCGTAGCTGTTGCCCGCGTTGCGATCCCAGCGGTAGGCCAGGTGCGCGTCGACCAGCGTGTAGCCGTCGCTCGGGGCTTCGTTCTGGGCAACGTCCTTCTGGCGGCTGTAACGCACCGCACCGACCGAGGCGCGCCAGCCGTCCTTCGACCAGCGCAGGTCGGCACCCACGCGGGCCGGGGCGATACGCGGCAGGTAGCCGGTGTTGGCCAGCTCCACGTTGTAATTGTGGTTGTGGTCGCCGTGCGGCACGGCGATGTCGAGGTTGCGGCTGCCGCTGCCATCCAGCTTGGCCTTCACATAGTCACCGAACAGGCGCAGATCCCAGTCACCGGCGCCACCCTCGAACAGGTGCACCAGCGCTTCGGCCTCGGCGCCGCGGAACACCGCGTCCTGCTGGGTCCAGGCGCGGACCGGCAGGCCTTCGGTAACACCGGTGTCGGCGAGGTAGATGAAGTCCTTGAACTTCGTCTGGTAGACCGACGCGGAGAAGTCCAGGCGATCGCTGTGGGTATGGATGCCCAGTTCGACGCGCTGGCCGCGCTCGGTTTTCAGGTTGGCGTCGCCGATCTCCAGCGAGCGGGTGGCGATGTGCGCGCCGGCGGCGTACAGCTCTTCGTTGGTGGGTGCACGCTCTGAGCTGTCCACGCCGATGCGCAGGTCAACGGCATCGTTGAGCTTCCAGATACCGGCGGCAGACAGGTTGGTGGCACCGAACGTGCGGCGACGGTAGTCACCGGTCGGGTCCAGCTTGACCTGGTCGTGGCGGCCACCCAGTTCCAGCTTGAACGGGCCGAACTGCTTTTCCTGCAGCACGAACAGGCCGATGTTCCTGGTGCCGGTATCCGGTACGAACGCCTCTTCGCCCTTGGCGCCGAAATCGCTGTTGCCGAACTGCAGGCCGAACGCGCCGTCCCAGCCGCCGATCTGCTGCTGCACGGCTTCCAGGCGCGCTTCGATACCACGGTTGGTGAAGCGCGTCGACGGCGTGCCGGCCTCCAGCTCCACGTGCTCGTAGTCGGTGTAAGCCACGCGTGCGTTGATGTTCTTCAGGAACGCGACCGGGTTGTAGATGCCGGCCTTGGTCTCGAAGCGGTTCTGCACCATGTCGATGCGCACGTCATGCTCGTCGCCGCCTTCCTCTTCATCGCCGTGGTCGTGACCGTGGTCATGGCCATGGTCATCACCATCGGCATGCACGTGCGCGCCGTTGGGAATGCCGTAGTTGGTGCGATAGGTGCTGGCCGACACACCGAAGTAACCACCGTCGCCCAGCCACGTTGCGCCGACGCCGCCGGCGCGGGTGCGGATCGAACTGTTGTCCAGGCGGCCGCGGCGCGGTTCTTCGCCCTCGGCTGCATCGTGATCATGGTCGTGATCGTGGTCATGGTGGTCTTCAAGGCTGTCGATCACCGCGTAGCCGGGAATGCGGTAGTCGTCGCCATTGCGCACCAGGCCATCCACGTGCAGCACGACATTGCCGCTGACACCATCGAGGCGGAACATGCCGCTGCGCTCATTGTTCACCGAGTTGCCGCGCAGCTCGGCGCGACCGCTGAGCGGGCGCTCCGGCAGTTCGCGCGCGATGCGGCCATCCACCACATTGACCGCACCACCGATGGCGCCGCTGCCGAACAGCAGCGTGGCCGGACCCTTCAGCACTTCGATCTGGTCGGCCAGGAACGGCTCGATGCTGGTGGCATGGTCGGCGCTGACCGTGGAGGCGTCCATGTTGCCCATGCCGTTGGACAGCACGGCAACGCGCGGGCCTTCCTGGCCGCGGATGATCGGGCGGCCGACGCCGGGGCCGAAGAAGGTGCTCTGTACGCCCGGCAGCTTGGCCACGGTATCGCCCAGGGTGCCGGCCTTCTGCTCGTCCAGGCGCTCACCGGCCAGCACGTCCACCGGGCGCGCCAGGGATTCGGCATCGCCCTGCAGCGGCGACGCGGTGACCTGTACCGAGGAGAGTTCGGTCAGGTGGCGGTCACGGTGGGAGGTGTCCTGGCCGGCTGCAAAGGCGACGGACGGCAACAGGGCGGCGAGGGCCAGGGCCAGGGAATGCGGCTTGAGCCGAGGGGTGTGGGCGGGCATGGGCAGGTCCTTTGTTACAATGTATCAATCGCAGGGCGCACGAATCCCGTCGAGGGGACAGGGGGAGGGAAAACCGTGCGGTTCGGAGAGGGATGTTATATTATTCCATAACGATTCGCCGACCCTGCTGGAAGTCATGTCCCTGTCCTCACGCCTGCGCCACCTGCTCGACCGTTTCGGTGCCACTGGTTCGATGCTGTGCGCAGTGCATTGCGCGGTGATCCCCGTGCTGCTGGCGGCGGCGCCGTCGCTGGGCCTGTCGTTCTGGCTGAGCGATGGCGTGGAACAGGCGCTGGTGGTGTTCGTGACCCTGCTCGGGCTGTTCAGCCTGGTCTGGGGCTATCGCCGCCACGGTGCGCTGCGTGCGCTCGGCTTCCTGATCCCCGGCCTGGTCGCGCTGTGGGCCGGCGTGCTGTACGACCCGCTGCACCACAATGCGGTGCCGCATGCGGTGGTGATGACCATCGGCGGCCTGCTGGTGGGCGTTGCCCACCTGGTCAACCTGCGCCTCAACCACGGCCACGTGCACGACGCAAGCTGCGCGCACTAGGCACGCCGTGATAGGATTTCCGATCGTGCGCGGGGGCGCCCAGCAAGGCGGCCCCGCCGAACCCGTGTCAGTACGGGGTAACCAGATTTCACACTTGAGGAGTTGAAGACATGGGTAAGGGTGACCGCAAGACCGCCAAGGGCAAGCGCTACAACGCCAGCTACGGCAACGCCCGTTCGCACACCGCGAGCAAGGTCGCCGTAGGCGCCGCCGCCCCGGTTGCCAAGAAGACCGTGGCCAAGGCTCCGGCGAAGAAGGCCGTGGCGAAGAAGGCCGTCGCCAAGGCCTGATCAGGCCGACCGACCGGTCCAAGGAAAACGCGGCGCCTGGCGCCGCGTTTTTTTATGCGCGTTCCTGCAGGGCCGAGCCCATGTTCGGCTGGCGTAATGCAGCCGAGCATGGGCTCGCTCTACAGGGAATTCAGCGCAGGGTCTGCTTCAGCGTTTCCGGATTGCCATCGTTCGGCGCGGCCGGCACCTGCAGCAGGTGGGCCAGCAGCGGGTAGACGTCGACATTGTCGAAGCCGTCGATCACCAGGCCCTGGCGGAACGACGGGCCGCTGGCCACGAACACCGCACGCATCGACGGCAGGGCATTGTCGTAGCCGTGCGAGCCACGGTCCTGCTTCGCGCGCTTGGCGATCTTCTCGCGGTGCAGCGCGTCCCAGCCTTCATCCATCGCACAGACGATGGCCGGAACCCGCGGATGCGTGCCGTAGTGCCAGCGCGCCGGCAGGTTCTCCTTCTTCCAGCACTCGTAGTGCGCATGGCGGCCGAGCAGGGCGCGTTCGGCCTCAGCCTCACGACCGGCCACTGGCGCGAAGCCCACCGACTGGCCCTGGCTGACGTTGCGCGCGATGGACGGGTCGGCCATCGATTCGGTGGCGATCACGTGGCCGTCGGCGACGCCGGCCATGCCGTGGTCGGACACCACGATCACATTGGTGGTGGCGGCCAGGCCGCGCTGCTGCAGGCCGTCGAGCACCTGGCCGACGATCAGGTCGGCGCGTGCGATGGCGTCGGCGTACTGCTTCGACCCGGGGCCGTAGTTGTGCCCGGCCTTGTCCACGTGCTCCATGTACAGCGTGGTCAGTCGCGGGGCATCGGCGTCGGTCTGTGCCAGCCAGTCGAGCACGATACCGGCACGCTGCTCCAGCGGTTCCTTGCCGTCGTAGATGCGCCACTGGCTGGGGCGCACACCACGGATTTCCGATTCACTGCCCGGCCACGACGTCGTGGCGGTGCGCACGCCGGCGTTCTCGGCGCCGACCCAGATCGGTTCACCGCCCCACCAGGCACTGGTGGTGACGGCCTCGCGGTTGCTCAGCTCGAAACGGCCCAGCGCTTCATCGTCCATGCTGTTGTTGACGATGCCATGGTGGTCCGGGCGCAGGCCGGTGACGATGGTGTAGTGGTTGGGAAACGTCAGGGAAGGATAGGACGGTGTCATCCAGCGGGCGCGCACGCCGCCGTCGATCATCCGCTGCAGGTTCGGGGTCAGCCCGCGGTCCAGCGCATCGGCGCGCAGGCCGTCGATGGAGATCAGCAGCAGCTTCGGCGGTGCGGCCGATGCGACGGACGTGGGAACGGAGGCGGTAGGGGCAGGCGCAGTGGTGCAGGCAGCCAATGGCAGCAGCAGCGCCAGCGAACAGGTCAGGCGTACGGAAGTCATCCGTGCATGATAAGCCGGTGCAATTACCGGCCCAAGACACGACGCGCTACCGCGTGCCGTGTCCGCGCATTTTTCCTTATCCCCGCGCCTGTCGGCGCGCCCCCTTCAACAAGAAGGAGGCTTTTCTCCAGACATATTCCAGGTGCCTCCATCCACGCATCGCGTGGATCTACCGTGTCGGCCCAGGTCGACACCTACCAACAGTTGCGCAGTGCACCACCCCGACAGATCGCAGGAATCAGTCGAAGGCGGGGTGGGTCCGGTTGCAGGGGCGTGAGCGCCATGGATGGCGCGACCGAGCTTACAGGGACGTACTTGCAGCGTCCCCTGCAACCGGACCCACCCTGCCTCCCGGCAGGAAGCCCGCTGTTGCTGTTGCTCTAGCCTTTGCGGGTGCCGGGCGCAGCCCGGCCGGCCCTCTCAGGCGAACAGCGGGGCCTGGCGTTGTTCCAGCCGCAGCAGCGCGGCCTTGGTTTCCAGGCCACCACCGAAGCCGGTCAGCGCGCCGTTGCTGCCGATCACGCGGTGGCAGGGCAGGATGATCGGCAACGGGTTGCGCCCGTTGGCCGCGCCCACCGCGCGGGTCGCGCTGGGCTGTCCCAGGTGTTGCGCCAGCTGCAGGTAGCTCCAGGTCTGGCCGAACGGAATCAGCGCCAGCGCCTGCCACACGCGCAGCTGGAACGGCGTACCACGCGGCGCCAGCACAAGGTCGAAGCTGTTGCGCTCGCCGTGCAGGAACTGCAGCAGCTGCTCGCGTGCTTCCGGCAAGGCATCCGGTGCGTAATGCCAGTCATCACGCCCGCGCGCGGGGTGGCGGTTCTCCGGGAACAGCACGTGTGACAGGCCACGCTCGTCGCCGGCGATGGTCAACACGCCGATCGGGCTGTCGAAACGATCGAACAACAGTGTCATGTCGGTTCTCCAACGAATGTGCCGGGCAGGTGCCACAGGTGCAGCACGGCGTAGGCGCGCCAGGGACGCCACGGTTGCGAGCGCGCTTCGGTTGCGCGTTCGCTCAGGCGCTGGCCCTGCGCGTGGCCGAGGACCTGCTGCAGTACAAGATCGCCGGCCGGGAAGGCATCGGGCTGGCCGAGGCCACGCAAAGCGATGTACTGCGCGGTCCACGGGCCGATGCCGGGCAGTGCCACGCAGCGGGCAACAAACTCTTCCAGCGCCTGGCCGGGCCCGAAGTCGAGCTGGCCGCTGGCGCAGGCGGTGGCCAGTGCACGCACGGTCGCGGCGCGGCTGCGCGGCAGGCCGATTGATTCCAGAGGCGCCTCGGCCAATACCTCGGGTGCCGGGAACTGGCGATCAAAGTCGGACGACATGCCCGGCAGGTGCGCGCCATAGGCATCGACCAGCCGCCGCGCGAAGGTGGTGGCGGCGGCAACAGTAACCTGCTGGCCGAGCACGGCGCGCACGCCCACTTCGAAGCCATCCCAGCCGCCGGGCACGCGCAGCCCGGGGCGTTCGGCGATACCGCGCGCCAGCAAGGGTTCCTCGCCCAATGCGGCGTGCACCTGCTGCAGGTCGGCATCCAGATCAAACACGCGACGCACGCGGCGCACGATGTCCGGGATCAGGCGCGGATCCACCGCACCCAGCTGCAGGCGCAGCTCCGGGCGCTTCGGGTCGGCAGTGACGCGCAGCAGGGTGGGGCGCTCCGGCGTGCCCAGCACGCGCTGGTAGCTGTCCTCGCCAATCAGTTCGATGCCGGGCAGGCTGCGCTTGCGCAGGAACGCCAGCATGCGCGGGAAGTCCAGCGGCGGACGGTAGCCCAGGCGCAACACCAGGCCGCCATCGTCGGCGGCCAGCGGTTGATGCTGGCGGCGCAGTGCGGTGGGGGCCATGCCGCAGCCCTGCAGGAATGCGGTATTGAAGCGGCGCAGGCTGTTGTATCCGGCGGCCAGTGCGACGTCGGTCACCGCCAGCGTGGTCTCGGTCAGCAGTTGCTTGGCCAGCAGCAGGCGATGGGTGGCGTGGATCTGCCCGGGCGTCGCGCCCAGGCGTTCGACGAACAGGCGCTGCAGCTGGCGCGCGCTGAGGCCGAGCTTCGTAGCAAGATCGGCCACCGGCTGCTCCTGCAGGAAGCCGCCGTGGATCAGGGCCAGGGCGCGCTGTACGGTCTGCCCGGCCAGTGCCTGCTGGGCCTGTGGTGCCAGCTCCGGGCGGCAGCGCAGGCACGGGCGATAGCCGGCGGCGGCGGCAGCAGCGGCGGTCGGGTAGTAGGTGATGTTGCGCGGCTTCGGGGGCGGTGCGGGGCAGACCGGGCGGCAATAGATGCCGGTGCTGCGCACGGCGGTGAAGAACACGCCGTCGAAACGTGCGTCGCGGGCCAGGCGGGCGCGGTCGCAGGCGGCGGTGTCGAGGGCGAGGGCGGTGTCCATGGCGGCAGTCTAGGCGGGTGCGGGCGGGGATACTCGCCACATTCGGACATGGATGCTGAAGGGGGTCACGCCGGGCTGCGCCCGGACCCGCGGTAGTGCCGGCCGCTGGCCGGCAACAGCAACAGCAGAAGCGGGATTCCTGTGGGATGGCGTGGTGGGTCCGGTGGCAGGGGACGCCATGAACCCCCAGACCGGCCCAGCCGCTGGCGGCTGTGCGTTCGGGCGCTTGCGAAGCAGTGCTTCGCAAGCAAAGCGCCCTCACCCCTGGGGACTTGGTCGCGGCATCCATGCCGCTCGCACCCCTGCCACCGGACCCACCACGCCTTCGACAGGTTCCTGAGGCCGTTGGTAGGTGCCGACCTTGGTCGACACGCTTTCCCAAGGGTCAGAAGGGGTTCAGTGCCACGCGCTGAATGCGCGGCCTGGACGGGTAGACTGTGGCTCTTGGTCCCATGAATCCCGGTTGCCCGATGTCCGCCAAATTCCGCTGGTTGCCCCTGTTGTGCCTGGCCCTGGCGGGCTGCAGTCAGCTGGAGAATCCGGGCAACGTGACCGCTGCCGACAAGGCAGCGCGGGCGCCGGCCAGTGATGGCGAGAACATGGTTTCGATCAATGCCGCCGACGCGCCACCGGCACCGGCACCACCGCGCAGCCAGGCGGGTCGGCCGTGGCCGCAGGCGCAGCTGGAAAATGGGCGTGCGTGGGTCAGTTGCAGCACGGAATATGCGGGCGATGCCGGCGACGGTGCCGAACTGGAAGGGCTGCAGCGCGAGCAGATCACCCAGGCCCTGGCGCCGTGTGCCGAGCGTGGGCTGATGCGCGTGCGTTACGCCGGCAAGATCAATCCGGGCTTCGCCGAAATGATGTGGCGGTTGGCGGTGGTCGCTGACGAACTGAAGATCCACAAGCGCATCCTCGACCTGGACTCCAGTGGTGGCCAGGTGGAGTCGGCGATCGTGGCCGGTGACAGCATCGGTGAATCGGGCTGGACCATCTGGGTGCGCGAAGGCTCCATCTGCCACAGCGCCTGCGTGTTCGTGCTGGCTGCCGGTGACAACCGCCTGCTGTCGGGCAAGGTCGGCATCCACCGCATGATGCGGATCAGCTCCAAGGCCACCTCGCGCGCCGAGCTCAACCGCGAGCTGCACGAAGTCTACGACAACGTGAAGGATTACCTGCAGCGCAATGGCGTGGCGGTGGGCGTGGCCGATCTGATGATGACCGTGCCCAATCGCAGCCTGCGCCTGCTGGCGCCGGATGAGCTGCGCCAGTACGGCCTGGATGGCACCAACGCGGTGCAGGACGATCTGGAACGGATCAAGCAGATGCGCGCCTGCGGCGATGACTTCGTGCAGCGCAAGGACGCGTTCCTGATCGCCTTCGACCAGCAGTGCAAGCGCGACGGCGCCGACATGGAATCGATCAACAGCTGCGGCCAGGCCCTGAAGCAGCGCTTCGGTTTCCCGGATGCGGTATGCCCGGACGAAAGCCCGCTGTCGGAGATCGATGTGGCGACGCTGCCACCGGCACCGTCGGAGCCGCCGCCGGTGGCCGAGCAGCCGCCAGCGAACACCGCCGCGCCCGCCGCGCAAGCTGATGCGGCAGCGGTGGAGGGCAACGCTCCGGCACGCTGACGGCGTAGTCACCGCGCTGGCGTAGACTGCGGTTCTCTCCAGAAAACCGGCGGTGTCCATGAAGCGCGCGTTCCTGCTGCTGTCCCTGCTGCCCCTGACCGTGTTGGCGCAGGCCCCTGCGCCGGCCACGCCTGCACCGGCCCCGGCACGCCCGGCACCAGCCTCGCCGGCAGCTGCGAAGCCCGCTACCGCCGGTTCCCCTGCGTTGACCGCTGCTCAACAGGCGCAGGTGCAGAAACAGGACGCGGAAATGGGCGCCGCCGCAGTGAAGGCAGCGCAACTGGTCGACGCCAACCGCGCCGGCGAATTGTGGGATGGCGCTTCGGCCGTCGCGCGTCGTGCGGTGCCGAAGGCCGCCTTCGTCAGCCAGTTGGCCGCCGAGCGCACGCGCCTGGGTGCGCTGGCCGGGCGTGGCCAGCCGACCATCACCCGGGTCAAGTACAGCGCCGGTGCAGCAGTGCCGGAAGGGCTGTACATCAACGTCAGCTTCCCGACCCGTTTCGCCAACAGCGCACAGCCGGTGCGCGAGCTGGTCTCGTTCCGTTTCGACGAGGACCAGGTGTGGCGCCTGGCCGGTTACAGCCTGCGCGCGTCGGCACCCTGAGGAGGTGAATGATGGCAACTGAACTGACGATGCTGGCCTGGTCGGTACTGCTGGGCTTCGTGTACATCTTCGCCACCTCCACGGTGGTCACCCGCGAGCGCGGGATGAAGTGGAATGCTTCGGCACGCGATGGCGATGCAAAGCCGCTCAGCCCGCTGGCCGGCCGCCTGCAGCGCGCGCAGGCCAATTTCCTGGAGACGTTCCCGTTCTTCGCCGCCGCCGCCATCGCAGTGGTCGTGGCCGGTCGCGGCAACGACACCACTGCACTGGCGGCGCAGGCCTACTTCTGGGCGCGTGTGGTCTATCTGCCCCTGTACGCCGCAGGCGTGCCCTACGTGCGCAGCCTGGTGTGGCTGGTGTCGCTGCTATCGATCCTGGCGCTGGTGTTCGCACTTCTGTAAGTCGGCCTGATCCAGATCAAGGCCGCTCAGGCGCGCGGCGCTATGCTGGCGCGGACTGGATCAACGGCAGGAGGCGCGCATGCGCAGGATGGACGTGGTGGTGGTCGGCGCCGGACCGGCAGGTCTGTGCTTCGCGCGCGCGCTGGCCGGCAGCGGGCTGCAGGTCGGGCTGGTCGAAGTGCAGCCGCGCCAGGCGCTGGCCGAGGCCGCCTTTGATGGCCGTGAGATCGCGTTGACCCATGCCTCGCGGCAGAGCATGGAGCAGCTGGGGCTGTGGCAGCGCCTGCCGCACGCTGAAATTGCTGATCTGCGCGATGCCAGGGTGATGAACGGCGGCTCGCCGTTCGCGCTGACCTTCGCCAGCAGCCAGGTCGACGGCCAGCCGCTGGGCTGGCTGGTACCCAACCATCTGATCCGTCGCGCCGCGTGGGATGCCGTGCAGGGCCAGGACGGCCTGGAGCTGTTCGACGGGCGCAAGGTGCTGGGCGTGCAGGCCGATGCGCAGGGCCACGTGGTCAAACTCGATGACGGCAGCCAACTGCATGCGCGGCTGCTGGTGGCCGCTGACAGCCGCTTCTCCGCCACCCGCCGCATGCTCGGCATCGGTGCGCAGATGCGCGACTTCGGCAAGTCGATGCTGGTGTGCCGCATGCAGGTCGAGCGCGACCATCACCACACCGCCTGGGAGTGGTTCGGCTACGGCCGCACGATGGCGCTGCTGCCGCTCAACGAGGGCCAGGCATCGGCGGTGATCACGCTGCCGCCGCGGCAGATCGAGGCGCTGCTGGCGATGGACGAGGTAGCCTTCGGTGAGGCCATCAGTGCCTGCTTCGAACACCGCCTGGGCCGGATGCAGCCGGTGGCCACGCCGCAGGCGTATCCGCTGGTGGGTGTGTACGCGGATCGCTTCGTCGGCGAGCGTTCTGCGCTGATCGGTGATGCCGCGGTGGGCATGCATCCGGTCACCGCGCATGGCTTCAACCTGGGCCTGGCCAGCGCACAGCGGTTGGCGCAGGGCATCGTCGCGCAGCAGCGCCGTGGTGCCGACATTGCCGCCGCCGGCATGCTGGCCAGTTACCAGCGTGGTCATCGGCTGGCGTCGCGGCCGCTGTACGAGGCCACCAATGCGATCGCCAGCCTGTACACCGACGACCGTCGCCCGGCGCGCCTGCTGCGTGCGGCCGGCCTGCGCCTGGCGCAGGGCGTGGCACCGTTCAGGCAGCTGATTGCCTCGCACCTGACCCAGCGCGTGGCCTGAACAGCTTCAGATCAGCCTGCAGCCAGCACCCGGATCTGGCTGTCGGCGAATTCGACCACCTGGCCTGCGCGGATCTTGCAGGCCTTGCGCAGTTCCACTTCGCCGTCGACCCGTACCTGGCCCTCGCTGATGACCATCTTGGCCTCGCCGCCACTGGTGACCAGATCGGCCAGCTTGAGCAGCTGCTTGAGTTCGACGTAGTCACCGTCGAGGTCGAATTCGAGAATCTGCATGGAGCGGGGTTCCTGGGAAGAGGGCGCAGGCCAGCGGCCGGGCCGGGAAGAGGGCGCGTATTGTGCGCCAGCACGGGCCCGACGGCATCTGTGAGGAAAGCTGTATGCCTCGTTCAGCATCAATGCGGTATCATTCCGCTCTGAGCGAGTGAAATCTCCTCCGACCGAGCAGCGCCAGGGCACGCGATAAGAAGGGCGCCCAAAGCGCGGACCATCACCTTTTTTATCGCACTGCCAGGAAGACGGCAGTGCCTTCGGAGTTCCCCATGTCCCAAGATTCCCAAGCGCCGCTGCAGTTTGCGCAGCTCGGCCTGTCCGAGCCCGTGATGCAGGCCGTCACCGCCATCGGCTACGAAACCCCGTCGCCGATCCAGGCCGCCACCATCCCGGCGATGCTGGAAGGCCGCGACGTACTGGGCCAGGCCCAGACCGGTACCGGCAAGACCGCTGCCTTTGCACTGCCGGTACTGTCCAACATCGACCTGCAGCAGATCAAGCCCCAGGCCCTGATCCTGGCGCCGACCCGCGAGCTGGCCATCCAGGTTGCCGAGGCGTTCCAGTCCTATTCGTCGAAGATCCCCGGCTTCCGCGTGCTGCCGGTGTACGGCGGCCAGCCCTACGGCCAGCAGCTGTCGGCCCTGCGCCGCGGCGTGCATATCGTGGTCGGTACCCCCGGCCGCGTGATCGATCACCTGGACCGCAGCACCCTGGACCTGTCCGAGCTGAAGACGCTGGTGCTGGACGAAGCCGATGAAATGCTGCGCATGGGCTTCATCGACGACGTCGAAGCGGTGCTGAAGAAGCTGCCGGAGCAGCGCCAGGTGGCCCTGTTCTCGGCCACCATGCCGCCGCAGATCCGCCGCATCGCGCAGACCTACCTGCAGGACCCGGTGGAAGTGACCATCGCGGCCAAGACCACTACTTCGGCCAACATCCGCCAGCGTTACTGGTGGGTGAGCGGCATGCACAAGCTGGACGCGCTGACCCGCATCCTGGAAGTCGAGCCGTTCGACGCGATGATCATCTTCGCGCGGACCAAGGCCGGCACCGAAGAACTGGCCAGCAAGCTGCAGGCGCGTGGCCTGGCCGCTGCCGCCATCAACGGTGACATGCAGCAGGCCCAGCGTGAGCGGACCATCGCCATGCTGAAGGAAGGCAAGCTGGACATTCTGGTCGCCACCGACGTGGCCGCGCGCGGCCTGGACGTGGAGCGCATCAGCCACGTGCTGAACTACGACATCCCGTACGATACCGAAAGCTACGTGCACCGCATCGGCCGTACCGGTCGTGCCGGCCGCAGCGGCGAGGCGATCCTGTTCGCCACCCCGCGCGAGAAGGGCATGCTGCGCCAGATCGAGCGCGCCACCCGCCAGCCGATCGAAGAGATGCAGCTGCCGAGCGTGGAAGCGGTCAACGACACCCGCATCAACAAGTTCACCTCGCGCATCAGCGAAACCCTCGGCGCCGGTGGCCTGGACTTCTACCGCCAGCTGCTGGAGCGCTTCGAGAACGAGCAGAACGTGCCGGCCATCGAGATCGCTGCCGCGCTGGCCAAGCTGCTGCAGGGCGATACCCCGTTCCTGCTGCAGCCGCCGGTGCGTGCCCCGCGCGAAGAGCGCGCACCGCGCGAGCGCTTCGACCGTGGTGACCGCCCGGAACGTGGTGATCGCTTCGACCGCAACGAACGGGGTCCGCGCTTCGAACGTGGCCCACGCCGTGACGACGCCGAAGGTGGTTTTGAACAGCGTCCGCGCCGTGAGGTTCCGCCGCGTGGTGCACCGGAGCAGGGCATGGAGACCTACCGTATTTCGGTCGGTCACCAGCATGGCGTGAAGCCGGCCAACATCGTCGGCGCCATTGCCAACGAAGCCGGCCTGGAAAGCCGCTTCATCGGCCGCATCGACATCCACGACGACTTCTCGCTGCTGGACCTGCCGGCACAGATGCCGCCGGACGTGCTGTCGCACCTGCAGAAGGTCTGGGTGTCCGGCCAGCAGCTGCAGATGCGTGCGCTGGCTCCGGGTGAAGACACCAACCCGGCCCCGCGCCCGTTCAAGCCGCGCTTCGACAAGCGTGGCCCGGGCGGTCCGGGTGGCCCGCGTCGTGGCGGCCCGGGCGGCCATGGTGGCGACCGCGGCGGTGACCGCGACAGTCGCCCGCCGCGTCGTGACGGCTTCAAGCCGCGCGGCCCGCGCAGCTTCTAAGCCGCACCCGCAGCCGTCCACACCACCGCCAGCCCCCGGGCTGGCGGACAGAAAAAGGGGACGGAGGGGATTAAGTCGTATCTGGCTGGTCATGCGCCTGTGCCAAGAACGACTTAATCCCCTCCGTCCCCTTTTTCGCATGGCCCACACATTGCCGGTCCTAGGCTGAGCCGGTTCCTAAGGAGGTTGTCACCGCAGCACATTCGGGGGGATCCGGGATGGGTAGGAGTGGCACGGACCAACACAGCCGGCGGGTGCCGATGACCCGGGGGCTGGGACTGCGATTTGCGCTGTTGACCGGCATGGCGATCGGACTGGTCGCACTGTCCGCCCTGATCCAGGAACTGCAGGCGGCCTCTACTGCCTGGATCGCCGGCCAGGGCTACTGGTCGCGTGGCCAGCAGGATGCCACCGCCGCACTCAGTCGCTACCTGGCGCGTGGCGATGCCGAGGACCTGGACGACGCACGCCAGGCCCTGCAGGTGCCGTTGGGCGATCTGCAGGCGCGACTGGCGCTGGAACAGGCCGAACCGGACGAGGAGAAGGCCAGGCAGGGCTTCCTGCAGGGCGGCAATGCGCGTGCCGCTACGCGCGCGACATCGGTGCATTCCGCGAAGCGAGCGCGTTGTGGCGGCAGACCGATGGCGACCTGATGGCGCTGCAGCAACTGATCGATGAACTGCAGCTGCGGCACGACGGCAACCTGGTGCCCGTTGCCGCACGCGACCGCTACCTGCAGCAGCTGCGTGACCTGGACCAGCGGATGAAGGTGCAGAGCCAGGCGTTCTCGCAGGCGCTGCTGCGGATGGCGACGCTGGTGAGGCTGGCCACGTTGATGGTGGCGGGCCTGTCGGTGCTGGCGATCAGCCTGATGGCGGTCGCCCTGGCGCGCCGCGTCGGCAAGGACCTGACCGAACACGAGAGCCGTTTCCGCGCGGCGTTCTACCAGGCCAACGTCGGCATGCTCAAGCTCGATGCCGAAGGCAAGGTGATCGAGGCCAACCAGGCGATGGCCGATATCCTCGACCATCGTCGTGACATGCTGCTGCAGCTGTCGCTGGGCGACCTGCTGATGGACGGCGAGCTGGTCATCGATGGGGTGGGCCGCATCGATTGGGACCGCCAGCTGCGCCCGAGCGAACTGCGCTTCCGCCGTCGCGATGGCAGCCTTGTCTGGGGCCGCTGGAGCGGCACCGGCGTGCGCAGCACCGGCGGTGGCCTGTCGGTGTTCGCCATCATCGAAGACGTCAGCCAGAACCATGCACTGGCGCGCGAGATCGAGCACCACGCCAGCCACGACCCGCTGACCGGCCTGATCAATCGCCGCGAGATCGAACGGCTGCTGGAACGCGCGCTGCTGCAGGTGCGCAGCGAAGGTGGCACGCACGCGCTGTGCTACATCAACCTGGACCATTTCAAGCTGGTCAACGACAGCTTCGGTCACGCCGCCGGCGACCAGATGCTGCGCAGCTTCGCCGACTACCTGGTGGCGGCGGTGCGCGATGGCGACTGGGTGGGCCGGCTGGGCGCGGACGAGTTCGCCGTGTTCCTGGCCCATGCCGGGCAGGACGAGGCCAAGCGCGTGCTGCAGCGGGTAATCCGCAACCTGGGGCAGGCGACGTTCCCGGTCAGCGAAGGCAGCCCGCAGCTGAGCTGCAGCATCGGCGTGGTCGAGGTCAGCGCCGATGCGCCGGATGTGAACTGGCTGATGAGCGCCGCCGACAGCGCGTGCTATGCGGCCAAGCAGGCCGGCCGCAACCGCGTGCACTGCTTCAACGAGAACCGCATGGCGCTGGAGGAACGGCGCCAGGAAGCCGAGCGGCTGCAGGGCGTCAGCCTGGCCATGGCCGAAAACCGCATGGTGTTGTATGCGCAGCGCATCGCCCGCGTCGGCGATCCCTCCTACCTGCACTACGAGGTACTGGTGCGCATGCGTGGCAGCGATGGCAGCCTGCACCTGCCGGGCCAGTTCATGCCGGCGGTGGAGCGCTATGGCATGGCCGTGGCGCTGGACCGGCACGTGCTTGGCCTGCTGTTCCGGCACCTGCAGGTGTGCCCGGCACACGTGCGGCAGCTGGGCCTGTGCAACGTCAACGTTTCGGCGCAGTCGATCGCCGAGCCCGGCTTCCTCGCCTTCGTCTGCGACCTGCTGGAGCGCAACCGCGCGCTGGCCTCCAAGCTGTGCTTCGAGATCACCGAGACCGCTGCGATCAGCAACCTCAGCCAGGCGCGTGCCTTCATCGATGCAGTGAAGGCGCGTGGCTGCCGGATGGCGTTGGACGATTTCGGTTCCGGGCTGTCCTCGTTCGGCTACCTGCGCCAGCTGCCGGCCGACATCCTGAAAATCGACGGGGCCTTCGTGCGCGACATGGATACCGATCCGGTCAGTCATGCCACCGTGCGCGCGATCAGTGAACTGGGGCGCGAGCTGCAGATGGAGGTGGTGGCCGAATGGGTGGAGACTGCCGACGTCGCCGCCGCGCTGACCCGGCTTGGGGTGCAGGGCCTGCAGGGTTATGCGGTCGAGCGGCCGCAACCGCTGGAGCGGATGACCCTGGCCGACCTGCGGCCGGTGCGCCTGGTGGCGGTGAAAAGTCCGCCCGCCGCTGGCTGAACGCCCGTCGGCGACTTTGGTCTACACGTGGGCTGCAGCCGCGGCTGCGATAATGCCCGGCAGGGGCGACGCGCAGTGGGCGCGGGCGTAAGCAGGAACAGGACGTGGCGTGGGCGGCAGGCAGGGGCAGTACGGAACGGGAGCGGTGCTGGTCGTGCTGCTGGTGTGGTTGGCAATGCCGTGGCCGCTGTCGGCGGCCGTAGCCGAAGCCGGGCGTGACTACCTGCTGGTCGGTGCGGCGACCGATGAACCCACCCCGCATCGCGCATGCACGCCGGAGATGCTGGCGGGGCCACGGCAACAGGTGCAGGTGTCCGCGCCAGCGGGCGGCTGGTCGGGCCAGCCGCAGGCACTGGACGTGTTCAATGTGTTCGCGGGCGAAGTCCGCGTGCAGCATGGGGATCGCGAAATCTGCGGCAACATGCACGATGCCCGTACCCGTGATTCCCGGTTCCGCGCAGGCATCGGCCTGGTCGCGGTGCCGCCGGCGGGCAGCCATGAACCGTTCCTGGTGTCATGGCAGACGCCGCTGAAGGCGCGCTGGGTACCGACCCTGCGGCTGGGCGCGCCCAGTCCCGTGCAGCAGAACGATACCGCCCGCCTGCTGGTGCGCGCGGCCTGCATTGCCGTGGCAATCGCACTGGCGTTGTCGGCCCTGATGGCCTTCCTTACCACCCGCGACCGCAGTTTCCTGGTCTACATCGCCGGTACCACCGTGCTGGTGCTGTGGCAGGCCATTCTCGGAGGGCTGAGCGGCTACCCCGAGCCATGGCTGCCGGTGGGTGAGCGCAGCGCGTGGTGGCTGCTGTCGTTGACCGCTGCATCCCAGGCGCTGGTGCTGCCCGCGTTGTGGCGACTGAACGGCGGCGACCGCCTGCTGCCGCGATCGCGCCCGATGCAGCTGCTGGCGCTGTGGGGATTGCTGGCGCTGGCCGCGTGGGTGCCCTGGCTGCAGCGGGACAGCCTGGCCTGGGTGGCGCAGGGCCTGCAGGTGTCCTACCTGCTGGGCTGCGGCCTGGCATTGATGGCCGGGGTGTGGGCATGGCTGCGCGGCGACCGCTGGGCGCAGGCGGGGTTGGCGGCGCTGGCACCGATGCTGGTGTTGATCCTGGCCGACGCCTGCCGCGCTGCGTGGTTGCTGGAGTACCGCGTGGAGGCACTGCAACTGTCGGTGACCTGGCTGCTGATGATGGCTGCCTATGCGCTGAACCAGCGGCTGGGCCGCCTGCGCCAGCAGCGCGATGAACTTCGCCAGCTGGCCGAGACCGATGGCCTGACCGGGCTGCCCAACCGCCGTGCCGGGCTGCAGCAGCTGGCACGGCACCTGGAACGGGTCGATCGCGAGCGCGGCCCGCTGGTGATCGGTTTCCTCGATATCGACCTGTTCAAGGACATCAATGACCGCCATGGCCACGCCGTGGGTGACCAGGTACTGGTGGCGGTGGCACGTGCATTGCGTGCCGCGGTCCGCAGCCAGGACCAGGTGGTGCGGATGGGGGGCGAAGAGTTCCTGCTGCTGATGCCGGGCATGCCGCGCGAGGCGGCATCGGCGCGCCTGGATCGCCTGCGCCAGCACCTCACCGAGGCGGCCCGGGCGCTGCAGGTGCCCGGCCTGGAGGTCACCGCCAGCATCGGCCTGGCGCAGTGGCGGCCGGGCGAGGACGATCTCGCCGCGCTGCTGCGCCGGGCCGACCACGCCATGTACGTGGCCAAGCGTGCCGGCCGCAACCGGGTATTCGACGGCGAAGAACTCGATCCGCCGCCCCCGGCATGAAGCGCAGCGGGCGGGGATGCCGGATAATAGGGCGATGACCACCCGACTCAACAAACATATCGCCGACACCGGCTTCTGCTCCCGCCGCGAGGCCGATCGCCTGATCGCCGCCCGCCGGGTCACCGTCAACGGCCATCCGGCCGGCACCGGCGCGGTGGTGGGCGAGGAAGACCAGGTGCTGGTCGACGGCCAGCCGCTGCGCGCGCGCGTGGCCCGCAAGCCCGGTGCCCGCCGCCATGTCTACATCGCGCTGAACAAGCCGGTCGGCGTCACCTGCACGACCGAGACCTCGGTCAAGGGCAACATCGTCGACTTCGTCGGCCATGAACAGCGCATCTTCCCGATCGGCCGCCTGGACAAGGAGTCCGAAGGCCTGATCCTGATGACCAGCAACGGCGACATCGTCAATCAGATCCTGCGCGCCGAGAATGGCCACCAGAAGGAGTACCTGGTGGCGGTGAACAAGCCGGTCACCGACGAGTTCCTGCGTGGCATGGCCCGTGGCGTTCGCATCCACGACCAGATGACGCTGCCGTGCAAGACCTCGCGCATCGCCAAGTTCGGTTTCCGCATCACCCTGCAGCAGGGCCTGAACCGACAGATCCGCCTGATGGCGGCCGAGTTCGGCTATCGGGTGACCCAGTTGCGTCGCGTGCGCATCGACAACATCAAGATCGGTGCGCTGAAGCCGGGCCAGTGGCGCAACCTGACCGAGCAGGAGCTGCAGGGCCTGCTGCCGAGGCAGCTGGACTGGTAAACGGCTTCTGTAGAGCCGAGCCCATGCTCGGCTGCTCTTTTGTCCGGGTGCAGCCGAGCATGGGCTCGGCTCTACATCAGCTAGACTTCGCGGTGACCTGCCGGAACGTGACGCTGCATGATCAAGCCCGACAAGCCTGCCAATGAAGCCCTTCGGCTTGAGGCGCTGTACCGCTACCGTATCCTCGATTCGGAGCGTGAAAAATCCTTCGACGACCTGGTGGTGATCGCCAAGGCGGTCTGCGGCACCTCGATGGCGGCGGTGACCCTGATCGACGTCGAGCGGCAATGGTTCAAGTCGATCCAGGGCATCGATGCGGCAGAAAACCTGCGCAGCGAATCGATGTGCGGCCACGCGATCCTGCAACCGCAGCAGGTCATGGTGGTCGAGGACGCGCTGCAGGACATCCGCTTCCACGACAATCCGGTGGTGGTGGGCGATCCGCACATCCGCTTCTATGCGGGCGCGCCGCTGATCAGCTCCGATGGCCTGCCGCTGGGCACGCTGTGCGTATTCGATGCGCAGCCACAGCACCTGGCCAGCGACAAGGCCGAAGCGCTGGCGGCGCTGTCGCGGCAGGTGATGCTGGTGATGGAACTGCGCCGCTTCGCGCTCGACATCCAGAAACACATGCTGGAGCGCGATGACTACGAGCGACTGCTGTCTGAGTACCAGGACGTACTGCTCGCGCAGAATGCCGACCTGGCCGAACAGAGCCGCACCGACGCCTTGACCGGCCTGCCGAACCGCCGTGCGATGGCGGCAGCGCTGGAAGAGGCGGTGGCGGTGAACGGAGACCAGCCCGGGGGGGCCTGCGTCGCGCTGCTGGACATCGACCATTTCAAGCACATCAATGATTTCCAGGGTCACGCCACCGGTGACCGCGTGCTGGCCGAACTGGGCGTGCTGCTGCGTTCGCATTTCGCCGGTCGCGGCATGGCCGCGCGCTATGGCGGCGAGGAATTCGTGGCGGTGATGCCGGCTACCGACCTGCGCACCGCCGAACTGCAGTGCGAGTTCCTGCGCCTGGCCGTGGCTGATCTGCCGCTGGGATTCCCGGTCACGATCAGTATTGGAGTGGCCCAGCACCAGCCCGGTGAAAGCGTGGATGACACGCTGGCACGTGCCGACAAGGCGCTGTACCGGGCCAAGGGCAATGGCCGCAACCGGGTGGAAGTGGCCGGCTGAAGCATCTGCCACCCGCGCGGTAAACGGATGCCGCTCAAGTAGATCAACGCGACGCGTGGATGCTGTCACCGATTCACATCGCGTCGCAGCTCCTGCGATCAGAACCGGGCAGCATGATCCCCTGGTTCCCCGGACGCCGACCATGCTGCAGACCCTGGCCATCGCCCACTATCGTTCGCTGCACGGGCTCGTACTGCCGTTGCAGCAGTTGAATGTGGTGACCGGTGACAACGGCAGTGGCAAGTCCAGCCTGTACCGTGCCCTGCGCCTGCTGGCCGAGACCGCGCAGGGCGGCGTCGCGGCGGTGCTGGCCCGCGAAGGCGGGCTGGGCTCGGCGCTGTGGGCGGGTCCGGAAAAGATGGACCGTCGGGTTGCTGCCGGCGAAATCCCCCTGCAGGGCGGCCCACGCCAGGAATCGGTGGGATTGAAGCTGGGCTTCGCCACTGACGAATTCGGCTACGCCATCGATCTGGGCTACCCGCCGCCCAGTCGATCGGCCTTCGCACTGGACCCGCAGATCAAGGCCGAGGCGATCTGGGCCGGCCCGTTCCTGCGCAGCGCCAACCTGCTGGTCGATCGTCGCGGGGCGATGGTGCGGCAGCGCCATGCGCGCGGCTGGGATCTCGTGGATGACCGGTTGTCGCTGTTCGACAGCCTGTTCACCCAGGTCGGCGATCCGCAGCGCCTGCCGGAAACCATCGCCCTGCGCGAGTACATCCGGCGTTGGCGCTTCTACGATCATTTCCGCAGTGATGCCGATGCCCCGGCGCGGCAACCGGCGATGGCCACGCGCACGCCGGTGCTGCATCACGACGGCCGGGATCTGGCGGCGGCCTGGGTCACCATCCTCGAGATCGGTGACCCGGTGGCGTTGGCACGCAGCGTCGACGATGCGTTCCCGGGCGCCACGGTCGGCTTCGAGGAGCTGGATGGACGCTTGGCGCTGCGTTTCCACCAGCCTGGGCTGCTGCGGCCCTTGTCGATGGCCGAACTGTCCGACGGCACGCTGCGCTTCCTGCTGCTGGCCGCTGCGCTGCACACGCCGCGTCCACCGCCGCTGCTGGTGCTCAACGAGCCGGAGACCAGCCTGCATCCGGACCTGCTGCCGGCGCTGGCGCGGCTGATCATCGCAGCCAGTGCGCGCAGCCAGGTATGGGTGGTGTCGCACGCCAGCCGGCTGATCGCGGCGCTGGAACAGGCGCCAGGGTGCCATTCGCTGCATCTGTACAAGGAACAGGGCCGCACGCTGTTGAGCGGGCAGGGCCTGCTGGATGCACCTGCATGGCACTGGCCGCAGCGTTGATACGGGCATCCACGTCATGCGTGGATGCACTCAATCGGCGATGTTGCGCGCCTCGGCCGTGCCAAGAATCTCCGGATGCTGCACCGGCTTGCGGCGGTTCAGCAGCGGATGCAGGAACACGGCGCCTACGATGATCGCCACGCCGAGGTAGAACCACGGGGTGACTTCGTGCTGCTCGCGCAGCAGCACCACCGCCAGCACCACCGCATAGACCGGCTCCAGGTTGGTCACCAGCTGCACCGTGTAGGCGCTCAGGTGGCGCAGTGCGACCAGGGCCAGGGCAAACGGCAGCAGCGTGCAGAACCCGGCCAGCACCAGCAGCAGGATGCCGTCGTGCAGGTCCGGGACCACCCACAACGGGCTGGCCAGCGCAGGCAGCAGGTAGGGCATCAGCGGCGCCAGCAGGGTCAGGGTGAGGGTGCCCGCACCCAGCTCCAGCGCGGTGACCGTGAGCGGATCGGCGTGGCTGACCATGCGCTTGTTGAGCGAGCCGAACACTGCCACCAGCAGCGCCGAGATCGCGCCGATCAGCACACCCAGGCGCATGCCGTCGGGCACGCCACCGACCACCAGCGCGACACCCGGCAGCACCGCCAGGCCGAACGCCAGTTCACGCAGCTGGAATGGCCGCTTGGCCACCCACGGTTCGATGATCGAGGTGAACACCGGCGCCAGCGCGATGCAGGTGGCGGCCACCGACGCATTGGCCAGCTTTACCGCGCCGTAGAACGTCAGCCAGTGCAGGGCGACCAGGGCGCCGATGCCGGCATAACCGGCCACCAGCCGCACTGGCAGCGTACGCAGTCCACGCCAGACCCGCGGCAGCAGCGCCAGCATCGCCGTCACCAGCAGCATGCGCCACCACACCAGCGGCAGTGCGGGCAGGGTGATCAGCTTGCCGAGGATGGCGGTGACGCCCCACAGCAGGACACAGAAGTGAATCTGCCACAACGCTTTGCGGGTGTCGGGTGTGCTCATCCGCCTATTGTGCGGCAATCGCACGGCCGCCGGCGATGCCTGTGGCATGCTCGCGGAAACTCGCCAGGGGAACCCCGCAATGGCTGCCAACCGTTCCGCCCAGCGTGCATGGGCAGCGCTGACTGCACTGATGGCGGCCACCTCGTTGCTGCTGCAATACCTGTTGCTGCTGCATGGCCCCGGGGCGGCTGCCGGGGTCGGCATGGCGACGCTGCGCTTCGTTGGTTACTTCACGATTCTCAGCAACCTGGCGGTGTGCCTGGGATGCGTCCGGCTGATCCGTGCGGGTGTGCTGAACGCGACTGTCGCCGCGGCGATCGCGTTGTGCATCGGGGTGACCGCGTGCATCTACGTGCTGGCGTTGCAGGGGCTCTGGCAACCCACCGGGCTGCAATGGTGGGTCGATGCCGGCCTGCACTACGCTGTGCCGGCGCTGTACCTGCTGGGGTGGTGGTGGCTGCTGCCGCATGGCGCGCTGCGCTGGCGCGCACTGGGCGGGGTGCTGCTGGTACCGCTGGTGTACCTGGGCTGGGCGATGCTGGTGGCCGAAGTGACAGGACAGGCGCCGTATCCGTTCCTCGAACTGCAACGCCTGGGGCTGGCGGCGTTCCTGCTCAACGTGCTGCGCGTTGCGAGCGTGTTCGTGGTGGGGTGGACCCTGCTGTGGGAGCTGGACCGCTGGCGCTGTCGATGAGGCGCTGCAGGGCCATCGCTGCCGCCGGGTTGCGCGCTTTGCCTGCGCCGATGCACAGCAGGTAGACCTCGCGCGGGGCCTCCGCAGCGGGCCCGGCCAGGCAGGGCAGGTCATCCACGGGTTCACCGCGTGACCAGCGGCGTGCGCGTTCGGCCCAGCGTTGCTGCACGGGCGCCGGCAGGCCCTCGTTCAAGCGGGCCTGGCTGCGCTTGATCCGCGCATAGACGAAGCCGGCACTGACATCACCGTGCAATGGCGCCTCGTCGCTGTCCTCGATCACCAGCGCCACGCCATGGCGGCGGGCGGCGTCGACCAGTGCCGGGCCATGTGCCTCGGCGTTGCGGACCTCCAGCGCATGCTGCAGCGGCACCCCGTCCAGCTGCTTAGGCAGCTGTGCCATCAGCGCCTCCAGTGCATCGGCGTCGGCCGGGTGGCGCGGATCGAACTGCCACAGCAATGGGCCGAGCCGGTCACCGAGCGCCAGTGCCGCCTGCAGGAACGGTGTGGCCGCTTCCACGGTGCTGGACAGGTCGCGTCGCTGCACCAGGTAGCGCGGCGCCTTCATCGAGAAGCGGAAACCGTCGGGTGTCTGCGCAGCCCATTGCGCGCACTGGGCCGCAGTTGGCGTGCGGTAGAACGTGCCGTTGATCTCGATGCAGCGCAGGGCGCGGCTGGCGTGGGCCAGTTCTTCCCGCTGCGGCAGGCCTGCTGGATAGAACACACCGCCGCGCCATTCGGGAAACACCCAGCCGCCGATGCCGCAGCGGATCTCTGCCTGCCGGCCGGCCGTGGTCACTGGCCGTGGTCCGTGCGCCACGGGTCGTAGCTGCCGAACCACCACAGGTAGCCTTCCGGGTCGGCGCAGGCGTAGCCGCGTCCGCCATAGTCCTGGTCGGCGATGTCGATGACGATGCGGGCACCGGCGGCCTTGGCCCGCGCGTAGTGCGCATCGGCATCGGTGACGATCACGCAGGCGCTCTGGGTCTGGCGTCCGCCGACCTCGTCAGGCAGGGCAGCGTGTTTGCTCCACGCACTCTGGTTGCTGGCCGAGCCCAGCATGATCATGCCGCTGCCGAAGGTGAGCTGCGCATGGAAGACCGTATCGCCATCGGCGTAGACGGCCTGGGCATGGAAGCCGAAGGCGCGCTGCAGCCAGTCGATGGCGGCCTGCGCGTCGCGATAGCGCAGGCACGGAATGATCGTGGAGCCGCTGCTGGGTTGGCCGTTCTCGCCCATGACACCCCTCCTATGGCACAGGGCAGGATGCGCCGCCGGACGTTACCATCCCGCGAAACCCCGGTGACGGCCTGCACATGGCCGCCACCCCTGTTCGGAGATCGTGCTGGATGAAACCCTGGATCGGAGGAGCCGTGCTGCTGGCGTGCACGACCATGGCGAGCGCGGCGACCCCGCCGCCGCTGCAGGACCTGGATGCGACCGTCGAGCGCGTGCGCGCGCAGTTCGACGTGCCCGGCATTGCCGTAGCGGTGGTCAAGGATGGCGAGGTGGTGCTGGAGCGCGGCTGGGGCGTGCGCGAGCAGGGCAAGCCGGAACCGGTGCAGGCCGATACGCTGTTTGCCATTGCGTCCAACACCAAGGCGTTCACGGCCACCTCGCTGAACCTGCTGGCGGAAGAGGGCAAGTTGAAGATGGACGACAAGGTGATCGACCACCTGCCGTCGTTCCGCATGTCTGACCCGTTCGTGACCGGGCAGATGACGATCCGCGACCTGCTGTCGCATCGCAGCGGCCTGAGCCTGGGCGCCGGTGACCTGCTGTTCTGGCCAACCACGTCCTACAGCAACGCCGAAGTGGTGGAACGGCTGGGCAAGGTGCCGCTGAAGGGGGGATTCCGCGAAAGCTATGCCTACGACAACATCCTGTACGCGGTCGCCCAGCAGGTGATCGAGCACGTCTCGGGCGTGAGCTACCAGCAGTTCCTGCAGACCCGCATCTTCGACAAGGTGGGCATGGCCGGCACGCGCTACAACGCCGACCACCTGAAGCCGGGTGACACGGCGGCGGTCGGCCACGCCAAGTACGATTTCAAGGACCTGCGCACCGTCGCACCGCTGACCTGGTCGAACAATGCCGGCGCCGGTGGCATTTATTCCAGTGCGCACGACATGGCGCGCTGGATGCAGGTGCAGCTGGCCGAAGGCAAGCTGGCCGACGGCACTGCGCTGTTCAGCGAAAAGAGCCAGCAGCAGATGTGGCGGATGATCACCCCGCAGTCGATCCCGGCGCCGAGCGTGCCGGAGCTGGCACCGGCACGGGCCAACTTTGCCGGCTATGGCGAAGGCTGGAGCCTGAGTGACTATCGCGGCCGGAAACTGGTCTGGCACACCGGTGGCTGGCCGGGCATGGTCTCGCGCTTGACCCTGGTGCCGGGCGAGAAGCTGGGCGTGGTGGTGCTGACCAACCAGGAAGTGGGCGCGGCGTTCAACGCGATCACCCTGAGCGTGCTTGATGCCTATCTGGGCGGCGACAAGCACGACTGGGTGGACGCCTATGCCAAGGCCGTGGCCAAGGGCCAGGACAAGGCCGACGAGGCCTGGGCCAAGCATCAGAGCGCGCGCGACAAGGGCAGCAGGCCGTCGCTGCCGCTGGCCGGCTACATCGGCACGTTCCGCGACCGCTGGTATGGCGACATGCAGGTCAGTGCCGCAGGCAAGGGCCTGCGCCTGCGCTTCATGAAGACCGCGCAGCTGAGCGGCCGCCTGGAGCACTGGCAGCACGACACCTTCATCGTGCGCTGGGATGACCGCTCGCTCAACGCCGATGCGTTCGTGAACTTCAGCCTGGACCCGGACGGCAAGGTGCGCGAGGTGCGCATGCAGTCGATCTCCGACCTGACTGATTTCAGCTTCGATTTCCAGGACCTGCTGTTCACCCCGGTCAACGAATGAAGGTAGTGCCGGCCGCTGGCCGGCAACCTCATGATCTTCCGAAATGCCGCAAGGGTGCCGGCCAGCGGCCGGCACTACCGGAGCGGCGGCGATCATCGGCTGGCGTACACATCCGGCGTGGGATACTTCGCCGCTTGCAAGAGGCGAGGGAGTGCGATGTTCCGTTGGTTTGAATCCCTGATCCCGGTGTTCCCGCCCGTGGATGGGCGCATGCCACCGCGCAAGGTGCTGCCGTTCTACCTGCACTACCTGCGCCCGGTGTGGCCGGTGCTGCTGGCGACCCTGATCGCCGGCCTGCTGCTGGCGCTGGTGGAAGTGGCGATGTTCGATTACCTGGGCCGCATCGTCGACATGGTCGCCGAGCAACCGGGGGCCGATTTCTTCAAGCACCATGCCAATGAACTGGGCTGGATGCTGTTCATCACGGTCATCGCGCGGCCGATCCTGGTCGGCCTGCACAACCTGCTGGTCAACCAGGCGATCGTGCCCGGCCTGAGCAACCGCTCGCGCTGGCTGATGCACAACTACGTGGTGCGGCAGAGCCTGAGCTTCTTCCAGAATGACTTCGCCGGCAGCGTCGCCAACCGGGTGATGCAGACCGGTACCTCGCTGCGCGAGTCGGCGGTGCAGATGGTCGACTCGCTCTGGTACATCGTGGTCTACACCGGCACCGCGCTGTACCTGTTCGCGCAGGCGGACTGGCGGCTGATGGTGCCGCTGGTCCTGTGGCTGCTGGCCTATGCGGTGATCATGGTCTACTTCGTGCCGCGCGCGAAGGAACGGGCCTGGATCGCGTCCGAAGCGCGTTCCAAGGCGATGGGCCGCATCGTCGATGGCTACACCAACATTCCCACGTTGAAGCTGTTCGCCCATGGCGGGCGCGAGCAGGCCTATGTGGCCGAATCGATCCAGGAACTGGCGGTCAAGCACCGCGCGCAGACCCGGGTGACCACCGGCATGGACCTGACCATCGCCATCGTCAACGGTTTCCTGATTGCCGGTACCTGCGGGCTCGCGCTGTGGTTGTGGAATGGCGGCCACATCACCGTCGGTGCGATCACGCTGGCGACCGGCCTGGTGATCCGCATCCACAACATGTCCGGCTGGATCATGTGGACCATCAATGGCATCTTCGAGGACATCGGTACGGTGCAGGACGGCATCACCACCATCGCCCAGCCGCTGACCGTGCAGGACCGCGAGGACGCGGTGCCGTTGCAGGTGACCCGCGGTGGCGTGCACTTCCAGGACATCCACTTCCACTACGGCAAGAAGGGCGGCGTGATCGCAGGCCTGGACCTGGTGGTGAAGCCGGGCGAGAAGATCGGCCTGGTGGGTCCTTCCGGTGCCGGCAAGTCGACCCTGGTCAACGTGCTGCTGCGCCTGTACGACCTGGAAAGCGGCCGCATCCTGATCGACGACCAGGACATTGCCTACGTCACTCAGGAAAGCCTGCGCCAGCAGATCGGCGTGGTCACCCAGGACACCTCGCTGCTGCATCGCTCGATCCGCGACAACCTGCTGTACGGCCGTCCGGACGCGACCGATGAGCAGTTGCGCGCTGCGGTGGCCAAGGCGCGTGCCGAAGCCTTCATCGACACGCTGGTGGATGGGCAGGGGCGTCGTGGTTACGACGCACATGTCGGCGAGCGTGGCGTGAAGCTGTCAGGTGGCCAGCGCCAGCGCATCGCCATTGCCCGCGTGCTGCTGAAGGACGCACCGATCCTGGTGCTGGACGAAGCGACCTCGGCGCTGGACTCGGAAGTGGAAGCGGCGATCCAGGACAGCCTGGATGAGCTGATGGGCGGCAAGACGGTGATCGCGATCGCGCACCGGCTGTCGACCATCGCACGCATGGACCGGCTGGTGGTGATGGACCAGGGCCGCATCGTCGAGACCGGCAGCCACGCCGAACTGATCGCCGCCGGTGGTCTGTACGCGCGCTTGTGGGCGCGACAGACCGGTGGTTTTGTGGCCGCCGATCAATGATTGCTTTCGGGGTCGGAGCCTTCTCTGCGAGCAGGATCCGACCCTGGCCACGTATGCCTTGGGGTCGGATCCCTTTCCGCAGGAAAGGGCTCTGACCCCAACGTGTTTCCGGAGACCTGCATGATCCGATGCCTGCGCCCGCTGCTGCTGGCACTTGGCTTGGCCACAACGGCCGCAGCCGCGGCACCGACACCGGTGCAAGGCGACCAGCTCGAGCAGGTCGTCCTGCTCAGCCGCCACAACCTGCGCGCGCCGGTGGTGGCGTCGGGCGCCCTGGCCCATGCCACGCCGGAGCGCTGGCCACGCTGGGACGTAGGCCCCGGCGAGCTGACCACCAAGGGCGGCGTGCTGGAAGTCTACATGGGGCGCTACATCGGCCAGTGGCTGCGCCAGGCGCAATTGTTGCCGGCGTCGGGTTGCCCGCAGCCGGCTGACTTCCACGCCCATGCCAACAGCCTGCAGCGTACCCAGGCCACCGCGCAGTTCTTCATTGCCGGTGCGTTTCCGGGCTGCCATGTTGCGGTCGAACAGCGCATGGCGCTGGGGACGATGGATCCGCTGTTCGACCCGGTGATCCACAACGATGACGCGGCATTCCGCAAGCGCGCGCTGGCGGCAATGCAGCAGGCGCTGACAGCATCGGATCTCGCACCGGCACTGTCCGTGGTGGAGGAAATCACCCGTTACCCGCAGTCGGCGGCCTGTACGGGGCGCAGCGACTGTCATCTGGTGCTGGGCGACACGACCTTCAATGCGGAGCCGGGCAAGGAGCCACGCGCTTCGGGTTCACTGGCACTGGCCAGCGGTCTGGTCGATGCCCTGCTGATGGAGCATTACCAGGGAAGTGGCGTTCCGCGCGAAGGTTGGGGCCGCTTGAACACGGAAGGCCAATGGATGGCGTTGGCGCAGATCCGCAACCGCTACCAGGACATCCTGTTCGGAACACCCGCGGTGGCGCGTGACGTGGCCGCTCCGCTGTTGGCGCGCGTGGATGCGTCGTTCGGTGATCCGGCGTCGCCGAAGGTGATCCTGCTGGTCGGCCATGATTCCAATATCGGTTCGGTGCTGGCGGCGATAGGAATCGGTGACTACAGCCTGCCAGGCCAGTTCGAGAAGACGCCGATCGGTGGCCTGCTGCAGTTCGAGCGTTGGCGTGACCGCCAAGGCGGTGGCGAGCGTTTCCGCCTGGCCTACGTCTATCCGACCACCGCGCAGCTGCGCGATGCCGTGCCGCTGACCGAGGCGCAGCCGCCGGGACGCGTCGCACTGCCCTTGCCGGGCTGTGACCGGCAGGGCTGCAGCCGTGCGCAGTTCCAGCAGCTGCTACAGCGGACCCGTCGCTGAAACAAGGGGCTATCGCAGCGGCGTGCGCACGATGCCCTGCGCAGCCATCAACGTAAGGTCGCCGCCCAGCCGTGGGGAACGGAACGGTCCGCGTGCATGCGCGGCATCGAACGGGCCGCCATCGGGTGAGCGCAAGCGGTAGAACTCGACCCAGCCGCTGGCCTGCAGGGGCAGCTGTGCAACGCCGGTGTGTTCGTTGAACCATGCAGGGTCCTTGCTGCCTTCGATGACGCGGCGGGCAAGACGGTCAATGGCGTGATCCCTGCTGGCGTACCAGTCCTGGCCGCGCAGCCGTGCCAGCTCGGCCATCATCACCAGCGGCGCCAATGCGTAGTCGTGGTAGTGCAGGGCGCGTTGCCCGCGCGCCATCTCCAGCGGCAGGCTGCCATCGTCCTGGATGTCATCGACGCCCTTCTGGAAGGCGGCGTGGCCGGCTTGCCACAGGGCATCGTCGTCGGTGGCCAGTCCGGTGGCCAGCACGCCCAGACCGCCCCAGTAGTAGTGGTTGTTGCGGCGCCGTTTCGGATTGTTCCAGTACACCAGGTTGGCCCGGGCCAGCCTCTGCAACCACGGATCGATGCGCGCGCGCTGCCGGGCATCTGCCTGGTCGTGCACCTTCAGGTAGGCCATCGCTACCGCATCGAGCATCCACTGCCGCATGTAGAACGACTGGTTGTTGTTGACCCGGATCATCTGCCCGAGCATGGCGCCGTCGTCGGCCCACGCACCCAGCCAGGCCAGTGTGCATTGCGCCGCCGCCCGGTCACCGGTGCGCAGGTAGTCATCGCTCATGCGCGCCACGTCGGCGGCATAGCGGTCCAGCGGCGCAGTGGCGTCCTTGTTCTGCTGGCGAAGTGCCGGGTCGATCACCGAACCAGCCTTGTCGGTGTAGTAGCCCAGGGCACGGATGTCGGGCTGTCCCGCCGGTGGCGGCGGGCAGGCAGCGTAGGCAGGAGTGCTGGCCAACAGCGCGGGCAGCAGCGCAAGACGCAAGAGGGGGAGAGACATGGACGCCGGCGGAAGGGGGAACCTGGCGAAAGATGCGCCCGGAGTTGTTCGCCAGGTGTGAGGTCACGCACGCCCGATGTGCAACGGTTCAGGACCGGAGCGGCTCCAACGTGGCGGGAAGGATGCGTTGCCCTGTAGGCGACGCGTGCCCTTCTGGGCTGCGGGGTTGCGATGTAGTCTGCGGGTGATTCACCTACTCTGGAGATCGACCATGAAAATCACGGACTTTCTGGTAATGGATCACTATGGCGACCAGATCGACGCCGATCCCCATGGCAACAACATTGCATTCTGCTGTTTCGACTGCGGGCATCCCATACTGGCCGTCGCGCTGGAGAACCAACGTGGGTTTGATGAAGTGCATCCGGCGGCATGCCGGGGCTGCAAGGTGAAGTACTTTCTTGATATCCGCAGCAATGCCGGGAAGCTGTACATACACCGGATGTGAGGCCGTCGGGCGCTTCAAACGAGAACGGCCCGGGAAGCCCGGGCCGTGAGGTGCTGCCAGAGCCGCGGGGCATTCAGCCCCGCAGCCGATCACTCGATCGGCTGGTCCAGCATCAGCTGGCGTGCGAAACGCACCGGCGGTGCGCCGTAGGACAGTACCTGGTCGTGGTACGCCTTCAGGTTGAACTTGTCGCCCAGCTTTTCCTGCACCGCCTTGCGGGTGTCGAAGTGTTCCTGCGCACCCACGAAGTAGGTCGGCAGCTGCGCCGAGGTCAGCTGCGCGCGCACCCACTTGCCGGCCGCTTCGCTTTCCTGCTGGAACGCGTCGTGGGTCATCAGGTGCATCGCCTTCTCGCGATCCCAGTTGTCCACGTGCACGCCCTGGTCGAGGATCGCGTTGGAGATCGTGCGCAGGTAGAACTTCAGCTGCACCAGGTGGAACAGCGGGTCGTTGTCGAGGTAGCCCTGCTCCTGCATCATGCGCTCGGTGTAGACCGCCCAGCCTTCGGCGAACAGGCCCGAACGCAGCACCGCACGCAGGGTGGAGGGGAACTTGGCCGAATGCCAGCCCTCCAGGTAATGGCCCGGGGTGCCTTCGTGGATGCTCAGCAGGTGGATCATGCGCGAGTTGTATTCACGCAGGAACGAGTCGACCTGCTTCTCGTTCCAGTCGTCCGGAATCGGCGACACGGCGTAGAAGGTCTTCAGGTTCTTGTCCAGCGGGCCCGGAGAATCGCAGTAGGCCACGGCCACGCCACGCTGGAATTCCGGCATCAGGATGATGTCCACCGGCGCATCGGGCAGGGTCACCAGGTCGTGCTCGCGCACGAACGCGGTGGACTGCTCCAGCGCGGCCTTGGCATCATCGACCACCTTGTCGCGCGCCGGCTTGTCGGCGTAGGCCAGTTCCAGTGCGGCCTCGATCGCCTTCTGCTGCTGCTCGTCGGTCGGCTGGGCCGGCATCTCCGGCGCACCCGGCTTGTCCTTCAGTACGGTCTGCGCGATGCCGTACATGTCCTCGCGCACGCGCTTGAGTTCGGCGCGTGCACGCTCACCGATCTCCTGGCGCGACAGCGAGGAGCTCAGCGCGAACTTCAGCTTCTGGTCGTACTTTTCCGCACCAATGCGGAAGTCGCCCTTGGCGTTCGGCACCAGGGTCTTGTCCAGCCAGGTCTGCTGCTCGTCCACGGCCTTCTTCAGGCCGTCGATGGCGGCCTGCAGGCGCTGCTGGTCGGCCTGCGGCAGTTCGCCGATGTGCGGGGTGATGAAGGTATCGACGATGCTGAGGATGCCCTTGTTCTGCTTGGCCACCGTCTCGGCATGGATCTTCGGAACGCGGGCCGGATCCAGGTTCTCGCGTGCCTGGGCGAAGATCGCCGGCAGCTTTTCCATGCGCGCGGTCGCCGACTTCAGGCGTTCCGGCAGCGGTGCGAACTCCCGGGCCATCAGGCCATAGATCGCGCTGCCGGCGATGCCGTTGTACAGCTGCGGGTCCCACTTGCCGGACTGGAGCACTTCGGCGTTCCAGATTTCCGACTGCAGCTGGTTGCGCAGGATCGCCGCGTCCACCTGGTTCTCGCGGCCCAGCTTGGCCACCTCGATCTTGTCCAGCTCGCCCAGCAGCGCCTTGTAGGCGGCCACGGTCTTCTGCTGGCCGGCGGCGCTCAGGTCGTCCAGTTCGCTGTCGTAGCGGTGGTCACCGATCTGGGTGGCGCTGACCGGCGACAGCTGCATCCAGGTGTCCAGGGCGCGCTTGGACAGATCGGCGAAGGCGGCATCGACCGCCGCGTCACCGGCCTGCTGGCTGGTGGCCGGGGTGGAAGCGTTGGTCGGGGCGTCGGCAGGCTGGCAACCGGCCAGCGCAGCGACCAGGGCGAGGGCAAGAAGATGCGGGCGCATCGGCATTCCTGTACGGGGTCAAACCCTGAGCATAGGGCCCCGTCGCTGCTTTGTCCCCGTGCCATAGGATTACCATGGGCGGTTTCAAGGACCCTCCAAAGGAGCGCAGGACATGGAATACCAGGGAAGCTGCCATTGCGGCAGGATCGCATTCACCGTACAGGCCGAGGCGCCGATCAGCGACGTCATCGACTGCAACTGCTCGATGTGCCGCCGTCGCGGCAGCCTGCTGTGGTTCGCCCCGCGCGAGGCGTTCCAGCTGGCCACCGATCCGGCTGACGTTGCCACCTACCACTTCAACAAGGCGCATATCGACCACCACCACTGCCGCCAATGCGGTATCGCCCCCTACAGCGAAGCGATCGATCCGCGTACCGGCACACCGATGGTGGCGGTGAACGTTCGCTGCGTGCCGCAGGTGGATCTGGCCGGTCTTTCGGTGACCTCCTACAACGGAGCCGCGCTGTGAGGCCGCTGTGCGCGTGGACGCGCACGCTGGCAGTGCCGGTGCTGCTGTTGGCACTGGCAGCCTGCGCCAAGAACGGTGAGCGCGCTGCAGAGGCGGGCGCGACCGCGGCCGATGCCGCTGTTGCTTCGCCGGAAGGCGCATTCCTGGCCTACGAACATGACGTGCAGGTGCAGCTGGAGGCGGCGCAGATCGCACCGCGCATCCAGCAGATCGCCCAGGCCTGCCAGAGCGCGAAGTTCGGCGACTGTGCAGTGTTGCAGGTCGACCAGCGCGGCGGCGAGCAGCCCAGCGGTGAAGTGAAGGTGCGCATCGCGCCGAAGGGCACCGAGCCGCTGATCGCGATGGCCGGTGAGGGCGGCACGCTGCAGTCGCGCAACACGCGCGCGGAGGACCTCGCGCAGGAAGTAGCGGACACCGCGCTGACCAAGTCCCGGCTGGAGAAGGAACACGCGCGGCTGTTGTCCTACCAGGACCGCAAGGACCTGAAGATCGAGGACCTGATGGCGATCACCACGCGGCTGTCGGAGATCGAAGCAGGCGTCGAGCAGGCCAACAAGGATGCCGCACAGCAGCGTCGGCGCATCGATACCCAGCTGGTGACGATCCACTTCGACACCACCTCGGGCCAGCGCAGCCGCAGCGAGATCGGCGAGGCGCTGAGCGAGTCGGGCAGCATCCTCAGCGGCAGCATTGCGTTCCTGATCCGCGCCGTCGCCGCGTTGCTGCCGGTGGGTGTGCTGGCCCTGGTCGTGGCCTGGGGTGTGCGGGCGTGGTGGCGTCGCCGCCGTCGCACGCTGCCGCCCACCCGCTGAGGTGACGGCTGATGCCGGCAGGGAGCCGGCGTCAGCCCTCGTCGGTCTCGTACTCGACGAACACATCCAGCTCCAGCGCAAGTTCCTGCACCGCGTCGCGCACCTTCTGCGCGGTGCTTTCATTGCCGACTTCCACTTCCAGCTCGTGGATGCCCGGGCCGATGTCATCGGACAGCCCCGCCGAACTGGAATCGTCGTCGTCCATGTGCGGCATCAGGTCGTCGGTTTCCTCGACATGTTCGATGCCCTCCAGGCCGAGCAGCAGGTCGCTGATGGCGCGGGCGTCGTCTTCGGTTCCGGTGATGCGCAGTCGCAGCATGGCCATGGCGTAGGTACGTTGTGGAGTTGCCTGCAGCCTAGCCAGCGCCGGGCAAAGAACGGGTGAGGGCGCAGTCAGGCGCGTGTGGCCGGGCGTCCGAGCAGGCTGTCCGGCAATGCGGGAATCGGCGTGCGTTCGTCCTGCGCCTGCTCCAGCAACCAGTCGATGAACAGGCGTGCGGCCGGGCTCGGCGGTTGTCCTTCGGCGTGCACCACGTGATACGCATAGCGCGCCTTCAGCGCCGGGCCGGGCAGGCGTACCACCTCGTAGCGCTGCAGGTAGGGCTGCGCGATGTGGGTACGTGCCAGCACCGCGCCCATGCCGTACACCGCTGCACGCATCGCATCGGTGCTGTCGGCGAAGGTGTGCATCGGCGGCAGCGGCGAGGGCGGGCGCACGCCGGCATGACGGAACCAGTCGCGCCAGCCCTGCGGCGACAGGTCGGTCAGCAGCGGCAGGTCGGCGATGCGCGCCGGATCGACCAGTGCTTCGACCCCGGCCAGCGCCGGCGAGGCCACCGGGAACAGGTAGTCGTCCATCAGGTGCTGCGCACGCAGGCCCGGCCACTGGCCCAGACCGTAGCGGATGCCGACTTCCGGCCCATTGTCGTCGTAGCGATCCAGGCCGCTGCCGGTGTGCAGCTCGATGCGGATGTGCGGATGGGCCTGGGTGAAGCGCGGCAGCCGTGGCAGCAGCCAGCAGTAGGAGAGCGAGCGCAGCGTGGTGATCCGCAACGGCACGCTGTCGGCATCCGGCTGCAGGTGATGGGCGACGGCCGCGACATCGGTGAAGGCGGCGCTGGCGGCGTCGGCCAGTTGCCGGCCCTCGGCGGTCAGGCGCACGCCGCGGGCGTGGCGCAGGAACAGGCGTACTTCCAGCACTTCTTCCAGCCGGCGCACATGGTGGCTGACCGCGCTGGCGGTCAGGTGCAGCTCCTGCGCGGCCTGGGCGAAGTTCTGATGGCGCGCGGCGACCGCGAACACGGCCAGTGCGGGGAGCAGGGAAGGGCGTAGCTGCATGTCGAGCCTCAAACCATATTTGTGGCTGGCAGCGATACTACGCGCTTGTGCGGCAGGCGTCTGCGCCCGATCCTGTCTGCCTTGACGAGGAATTGACGATGGACGGAGGCGAGGCATGAATGCGGTCCCACAGGCAGCCGAGCGCGACTGGCGCACACCGCTGGAGTTGACCCTGCTGGGCGCCATCTGGGGCTGCTCGTTCCTGTTCATGCGGGTGGCGGTGCCGTCGTTCGGCCCGTTCGCGCTGGTCGAGGTGCGGCTGGTGCTGGGCGCGCTGGTGCTGCTGCCGTTCCTGTGGCGTGCCCGCGCGCAGTTCCCACCGCGGCGCTGGCTGTGGCTGGCACCGATCGGGCTGATCAACTCGGCGCTGCCGTTCGTGCTGTTCGCCTACGCGGCCGAGCGAGCCCCTGCGGCGATCGGCGCCATCTGCAATGCGATGACCGTGCTGTTCGCCGCGCTGATCGCCTTCCTGTTCTTCGGTGAAAAGATCGGCATGCGCCGCGCGGGCGCGTTGCTGGTCGGCTTCGCCGGCGTGGTGGTACTGGCCACGGCCAAAGTCTCGGGCCTGAGCATCGGCACTGCAGTGCTGGCTGGTGCCGCGGCTTCGTTGCTGTACGGCCTGGGCGTGAACCTGGTGAAGCGGCACATGACCGGCCTGCCTTCGGCGGCGGCCGCTGCTGCAACGCTGTCGTGTGCCTCGCTGTGGATGTTGCCGATGGCGGTGACCCACTGGCCGCAGGCGGCGATTCCGCTGAAGGCGTGGGGCGCGGCGATTGCCTTGGGCGTGGCCTGCACCGGGATGGCGTTCCTGATGTTCTACCGCCTGATCGGTCGTATCGGCCCGTCGCGGGCGTCGACGGTGACCTACCTGATTCCGCTGTTCGGCGCGGCGTTTGCGTGGTTGTTCCTGGGTGAGCCGGTGACGGTGCAGATGTTGATTGCCGGTGTGTTGATTCTGGGGAGCGTGGCGGTGAGTCAGAAGGGCTGAGCGCGCCGACGCACTGGTAGTGCCGGGCGCTGCCCGGCAGCTCTTTTCCACGCCTGCGGAGAGGTGTCACTTTCTTTGCTCGTGCAAAGAAAGTAACCAAAGAAACACGCCGCCAGGCCGCGAGCCGGTGCTGCGCACCGGTGCCCTGCGCTCCTCGGCCCGTCGAGGGACGGCGCGGGAACTCGCTGCGCTCAGACACCCGCGCCTCTTCGCCCTCGCCAGACCTGCGGTGCTCGGCTCGCTCAAGGCGGACTGGAAGGTCAAGATCAACAGCAAAAGCATCCACGCATTGCGTGGATCTTCTGGATGCAGCTGTGGCCTTTGAACTGGGTCCGCCTTGAGCGACCCGAGCATCGCAGGGGAATCAGGGGCGAAGAGGTGCCGATGTCCTGTAGAGCCGACTGCTAGTCGGCTGCCTTGTGCACACCGTCCCCTGATTCACCGAGAAGCGCAGGGGACCGATGTGCGAAACACGGCGGCTCGCGACCTGGCGGCGCGTTTCTTTTGGTTACTTTTCTTTGCGTACAAAGAAAAGTAACGCCCATGAACAGTGAAGCACCTTCAGCACGCGTCACGCGCAGGAAACCATCAGCGCACCGGCACCGGAATATTGCACAGATCGATATGCCCGGCCGGACGCTTGTAGAAATCATCCACGCGGTTGCGCCGCGCCTCCACCGTATCGGCGAAGGTCTTCGAGTCGGTACGCAGTACCTGGATCGGCGTGCGCTCGGCTGCCGGCACGTCGCTGGCGCGGCGGATCGACACGATCGGCGTGCGCAGTGTCGGGTCGGTGTAGAAGCCCATCGGCGCCGGCCCGCGCGGCGTCGCGCTGAGCAGCTCCATGCCCTTCAGCACGCGACCGACCAGGGTGATGTTGCGGTCCAGTTGGCGCGGCGACTGTCCGGTCACCACGTACAGTTCGGCACCGATGCTGCTGTCTTCCTCGTTGCTGCGGCCCGCGCCCAGCATGCCGTAGCAATGTGCCAGCCAGGCCTTGCCGGCCTGCGGGTCCTGGCCGACCGGGAAGCCGTCGACAAAACCGGTCTGCGCGGCCCAGCCATCGCGGTCCGGCAGCACGGTGACCTTCAGGCCGGCGCTGGCGCGCTCGAACTCGGCCGGCAACTTGCGCGCGGCGCTGCCGAACGGCTTGGCCTTGGCTGCGTCATCGGCGTCGGCATCGCCGAACTGCACCACGAAGTTGTCCTGCGAGCGGTAGATGCTGGTGCCGTCCCAGAAGTGCTCGTGGGCGAAGGTCTGGATGTTGGCGACATGGCGCGGGGCGAACTGCGGGGCCAGCTCGATGATGACCCGACCGGCCGGCAGGTCCATGTACAGCAGGTTGGCCGGGTCCGGGGTGCGCCAGTCGCTGGCCGCCGAGGCGTCGAGGATCTGCTGAGGGCTGCGGTAGGGCGTGGCCGCGCTGGCCAGGGCGGGCAGCAGGCAGGCCAGGGCGAGGGCGGTCAGGGCAAGGCAACGGCGGTGCGGCATGGGAACCCCGGAACATGAACGAGGCTTCGATTCTGCGCGAGCCGCGCAGCGGCGCCAACCGGGAGAGTGACTAACGACACATTCGCTATACCGAACTTCGCACTACTGTGGACTTCAACGTAGTGGAGGGCCGGTCATGTCCGAGGACGATGTCCACCTGAAGAAGTTCCAGAAGGAGCTCAGCGCCGGAACGGTGTCGCTGGCCCTGCTGGCGGTGCTGGCCCGGGCCGGGGAGCCGCTGTACGGCTACCTCATTGCCAAGGAGCTGGAGCGGGTGGGCGAGGGCGTGCTGAGCGGCAAGCAGAGCGCGCTGTACCCGGTACTGCGCAACCTGGAGGGCGCCGGCCTGCTGGAAAGCCATGTGGAACCTTCCAGCAGCGGGCCGCCGCGGCGCTACTACCGCATCAACGAACGTGGCCGCGAGGTGCTGGCGCAGTGGCGCCAGGCCTGGCAGGCCACCCGCGATTCCGTCGATTCCGTGTTGGAGGGGGTACCGCAATGAACGACCCGAGCCTGGCAGGCCGCGCCCTGCCTACGACCATCCCGCAGTACCTGGCGCAGCTGCGCGCGGCGCTGGAAGGTGCCGATCCGGCGATGGTGCAGGACGCGCTGTACGACGCCGAGGAATACCTGCGCTCGGAGCTGGCGGCGCAGCCCGGCCGCAGCGAGGCCGAGGTGATCGCCGACGTTGCCGGCAGCTATGGCGCGCCGGATGAAGTGGCCGACATCTACCGCGAGACCGAAGTGACGGTGAACCGCGCGCTGCGTACGCCGCGTGCGGATACCGCGCCGGTGCTGCGTGCAGCGGCGGAAGCCAGTGGCGTCGAGCCAGCCTCACCGCCGCAGGCGCCGGTGCAGCGTTCGCTGCTGGCGCGCTTCTTCGGCGTGGTGACCGATCCGCACACCTACGGTGCGCTGTTCTACATGCTGCTGTCGCTGGCCACCGGCATCTTCTTCTTCACCTGGGTGGTGACCGGCCTGTCATTGTCGCTGGGCCTGCTGATCCTGATCATCGGCATTCCGCTGACCGTGCTGTTCTTCGGCTCGGTGCGCGGGCTGGCGCTGCTGGAAGGACGGCTGGTGGAAGCGCTGCTGGGCGAGCGCATGCCGCGCCGCCCGCGTTACACCGACCGCAGCCGCACCTGGCTGCAGCGCATCGGCGACATGTTCACCGATGGCCGTACCTGGCTGACGCTGCTGTACTTCGTGCTGATGCTGCCGCTGGGCGTGATCTACTTCACCATCGCGGTGACGCTGCTGTCGCTGTCGCTGAGCCTGATCTGGGCGCCGGTCGCGGCGATCTTCAGTGGTGACATCCCCGGCGTGTACATCAACGACGTGAATGTGCTGCCGATGGCGGCCTCGCCGCTGGTGGCGATCGCGGTTGCTGCGGCGGGCGCACTGCTGCTGGTGCTGACGATGCACCTGGCACGCGGCATCGGCAAGCTGCATGGGCTGATTGCCAAGAACCTGCTGGTGCGGTTGTAAGCGGGCGCGCATGCTTCGGCAGGTGCCAACCTTGGTTGGCACAAGCCATCAGCGCCGGGACGTTTGGTGGGCTTTGCTTTGGCAGGTGCCAACCTTGGTTGGCACGATCCATCAGCTGCAGGGATTCACGGTAGAGCGCCAACCAAGGTTGGCATCTACCAAGGCGTACCGACCAAGGTCGGCACACGCCAGAGGCGAGTTACCCCGCCTTGCGCCGCAACGGGGTGACGTTGCTCTTCTTCTTCGCGGCCTTCGCCGCCGGGGCTTCGGCATGCGCGGCGAAGAAGTCGCGCACCTTCGGGTACACCACCTCGCGCCAGCGACGGCCGCTGAAGATGCCGTAGTGGCCGGCACCTTCGACGATGAAATGCTCACGGCGGTCCGCAGTGATGCCGGTGCACAGCGCCTGCGCGGCTTCGGTCTGACCAAGGCCGGCGATGTCGTCCAGCTCGCCTTCGATGCTCAGCAGCGCGGTATCGCGGATCGCCGACGGATCGACCTTCTCGCCGTTGACCACCCACTCGCCACGCGGCAGCAGGAAGTCCTGGAACACCACGCGGATGGTATCGAGGTAGTACCTGGCCGGCATGTCCAGCACCGCGTTGTACTCGTCGTAGAAACGACGGTGCGCGTCGGCGTCTTCCAGGTCGCCCTTGACCAGGTCGGTGTAGAAATCCCAGTGCGAGCTGAAGTGGCGGCTCGGGTTCATCGACAGGAAGCCGGCGTGCTGCAGGAAGCCCGGGTACACGCGGCGGCCGGCACCCGGATAGCTGGCCGGCACGGTGTGGATGACGTTGTTCTCGAACCACGACAGCGGGTTCTGCGTGGCCAGGTTGTTCACTGCGGTCGGGCTGCAGCGCGCATCGATCGGGCCACCCATCATCACCAGCGTGCGCGGCGTCGGTTCACCACGGCTGGCCATCAGTGAAACCGCGGCCAGCACCGGTACGGTCGGCTGGCACACGCTCACCACGTGCAGGCGTTCGACGCCGAGGTGGCGGATGAACTCCTGGATGTAGGCGATGTAGTCATCCAGCCCGAACTCGCCTTCGCTGGCCGGCACCATGCGCGCGTCGACCCAGTCGGTGACGTACACGCGGTGGTCGCGCAGCAGCGTGCGCACGGTGTCGCGCAGCAGCGTGGCGTGGTGGCCGGACAGCGGCGCCACCACCAGCACGAACGGCTGGTTGAGCATGGTGTGCAGCTGGTCGGCTTCATTGCTGTGGCGCTTGAAGCGCAGCAGCTTGCAGAACGGCTTGCTCACTTCCTCGTGCACGACGATCGGCACGCGCTCGCCATCGACGTCGATTTCGTTGATGCCCCACTCGGGCTTCTCGTAATCCTTGCCGATGCGGTGGAAGAGTTCATTGACCGCCGCCAGGCGATCAGCACCGGGCATCTGCGACCACCAATGGCCCTGGTTGGCGAAGAATCTGGCGTTGGCCTGGGCCTGGTGCACCCAGGGGGCGAGCAGGTTGCGGGTCAGTTCGTGCAGTTGATAGAGCATGACGACCGAATATGTATGGTCATATGTTGCCGCGCAGCATATCCCATCCGGGGGTCCCGCAGGTTAAGTCGGCTGAAAATAATGAATCCGGATTCACATCCGTTCCAGCGCGGCCGCATCGCCTGCCAGGGCGGGGCCGAGCCAGCAGTGCGACCCTACCGGCTGCAGGCCCTGGCGGGCCAGCGTGCGGCGGTACCAGCGCGCCGGTCGGGCCTGGAAGCCGTCGTGGTCGCCTTCGAACGCGTCCTCGGCGGCGAAGGTCTCCAGGAAGGCCACGCCGCCGGTCAGCTCGGCCACGCCGGCCAGTCCTGCACGCAGCTCGCGGTCGGGCACGTAGTGCATCACGTCCGAACACACCAGCAGGTCAACCGGGGCACAGGGCCGCAGCCAGGCGAAGTCGCCGAAGCGGGCCAGGTGCAGGTTGCGGGTCCTGCCGTAGCGGCGCACAGCGTACTCGCTGCTGTCGAAGCCGAGATATTCGACCTTCGGACGCAGCTTCAGCAGCGGCGCGCGCCAGGCGCCTTCACCGCAGCCGATATCCAGCACGCTGCGGATCGGCCGCTCCAGGTAGTACTCGGCGCTGGCCACGGCCAATGCCACCTTGCGCGCCAGGCGGGCGCTGCCGCCGATGTCGGCACGGCGGTACCAGCGTTGGAAGTAGGCGGCGTCGTAGGTCTTGTCCATGGGGCGGTGCGCGATCGGGGAAAACGGCGCCTATCGTACGGTGTTGCGGCGCGCCATGCGTCGATGTGTCGCGGCGCGCGTGCCTGCGGCGGCTTCGCCACGGCATGCGAGAATGGCCGCCAACCTACGCCAGCCGCCGGAGCGAGCGCATGCAGAGCTACTACTGGGTCAAGACCTTCCACATCGTGTTCGTGGTGGCGTGGATGGCCACGGTGTTCTACCTGCCGCGCATCCTGGTGAACCTGGCCGAGACCGCGGGCCAGCCGGCGGTGACCGAGCGCCTGCAGCTGATGGGCCTGCGCCTGTACCGCTTCGGCCACTCGATGTTCGGCCTGGCGTTCCTGCTCGGCCTGGTGCTGTGGCTGGGCTACAAGGTCATCCCCGATTTCCCGACCATGGTGGCGCCGGGAGCTGCCGGCTGGCTGCACGCCAAGCTGGGGCTGGTGGTGGTGCTGCTGGTGTACTTCGGCTGGACCGGCCGCCTGCTCAAGGGCGTGGCCAAGGGCCGGGCGCTGCCGTCGTCGCGCGCGCTGCGCTGGATCAACGAGATCCCGCTGCTGGCGTTCATTCCGATCGTGTGGCTGGTGCTGGCCAAGCCGTTCTGAGGCGGGGTCACCTGCGTCCGGTAGATCCACGCCATGCGTGGATGCTGTCAGGGCGCAAACGAAGGAGCCGGGCAAATGCCCGGCTCTTTCATTTCTGCAATCACCTCGTGTTGCCGGCCAGCGGCCGGCACTACCGGGCTTAGGCTGCTTCGTACGTGCCGTAACTGCGCAGGCGCGTGTAGCGCTGTTCCAGCAGCTGTTCGGTGGACAGCTTGTCCAGCGCGTCCAGTTCGTTCAGCAGCACGGCCTTCAGGCGCTTGGCCATCTGCGTCGGGTTGCGGTGGGCGCCACCGGTCGGCTCGCGCACGACCTTGTCGACCAGGCCCAGGCTCTTCAGGCGCGGCGCGGTCAGGCCCAGCTGTTCGGCCGCTTCCTTGGCCTTGCCCGCGTCCTTCCACAGGATCGAGGCGCAGCCTTCCGGGGTGATGGTCGAGTACACCGCGTATTCCAGCATCACGGTGCGGTCGCCCACACCCAGTGCCAACGCACCGCCGGAGCCGCCTTCACCGATCACGGTGCAGATGATCGGCACCTTCAGCTCGGCCATCTCGATCAGGTTGCGCGCGATCGCTTCGGACTGGCCGCGCGACTCGGCGTCGATGCCCGGCCAGGCGCCGGCGGTGTCGATCAGGGTCAGCACCGGCAGGCCGAAGCGCTCGGCCATCTTCATCAGGCGCAGTGCCTTGCGGTAACCCTCCGGCTTGGGCATGCCGAAGTTGCGCTTGATCTTTTCCTTGGTGTCGCGGCCCTTCTGGTGGCCGATCACCATTACCGCGCGGCCATTGATGCGGGCCAGGCCGCCCATGATCGCCTTGTCGTCGGCGAAGGCGCGGTCACCGGCCAGCTCCTGGAACTCATCGAACATGACGCGGAGGTAGTCGGCGGTGTACGGGCGCGACGGGTGGCGGGCCAGCTGCAGCACCTGCCACGAGGTCAGGTTGCGGAAGATCTGCGCGGTGCGCATGCGCAGCTTGTCCTGCAGCGCGTGCACTTCCGCCTCGACATTGACCGCCGGCCCGGCACTGGCGTTGCGCAGCTCCTGGATCTTGGCTTCCAGGTCGGCGATGGGTTGCTCGAAGTCGAGGTAGTTCGGATTCATCGGAAGCCGTCGTGTAAAGAAGGGGGGAATTCTAGCCGAATGCGTGCAAACCACCCGTACGCCTTCGTCTGGAAGGCGACGGTAGCGCAGCCGGGCAGGGGGCGCCAGTCAGCTCAGGGCACCACCAGGGCGCTGCGGCCCATCAACTGGCTGCGCTGGGAGACGAAGTCGTTGTAGGCCTCGTTGGCTTCCCGGCCAAGGCCGCTGCCCAGGGTGGCAGTGGCCGAGGTGAAGGCCATCTGCGCGGCGAAATCCTGCTTGCGCAGGGCCTTCTGTTCATCGGCGGTGGTGGCCTTCAGCCAGCGCGCGTAGACCTCGCGCAGGGGCGCGGCGTGGGCCTCGAAGGCCGGCACCAGCGCCGGCAGGCTGGCCGGGGCCGGTTCCAGGCTGTAGGCCGGGGCCACGTAGCCACCTGGCTGTTCGCGCTTGAACGCGCCGGGCTCGCCCATGCCTTCTTCCACGTAAGCGATGAAGTCGGGAGCGGTGAACACCTTGGCCACGATCTGGCCGCCGCTGGAATCAACGTGGGCCACCACCTTTTCCTTGGGGAAGGGTTCGCGCACGCCGTAGGTCCAGGTCTTGTCGATGAACAGGTCGTGGCGCTTCTCGAACGGGCCTTCGAAGTCGACGCCGCCGAGCTGGATACCGCTGTTGCCGACGCCGAAGTTCTTCACCTTGCTCTCGTCGGTGACGTAGATCTCGCGGGCGATCACGTACTCGCTGAGGGTCGGATTGATCAGCCCGCCACGACCGTCGACGTAGACGATGAAGCGCACATCACCGAGCTTGTCGGTATGCAGGCGATGCTCGCCGACAGCGAGCGAGACCGGGCGAGAGCCCTGTGCGGCCACCGGCAGGTCCTGGCCGTCGATGCTCAACGCCAGCGGCGTGTCGGTCGGGTTGTCGATCTGGAACTCGATCTTCGAAGGGGAGCAGGCGGCCAGGGCCAGTGCGGCAGCGAACGGGAACAGCAGGGTCTTCATCGGCAATCGTCCTTGATACTTGGAACGGGGAAACAGGGGAGACAGGACAGCGAGGGAGCCAGCCTCAGCTGGCCCATGGCGGGCTGTAGCGCACCTTCAGCGTGCGCACGGCCGGGTCGGCGCGCAGCGCCTCCATCAGCTTGGAATCGATGCGTACCGCGCTCTGCCCGGACACATCGAGCATGCCGGCGACGCCGCCGTGCGGCCCCTTCAGCAGCAGGTCCAGGCGCAGTGGCGTCCGTCCCGGGCGATGGCGGTCGAGCAGCGCATCGATGCGCTCCCAGACCGGGCGCTGCTGGCGCAGGTCCAGGCGCAGCGACAGCCGCGTGGCGTAGTTGGCGCAGACCTCATCGAAGTCCCAGCACTGGCGGATGCGCAGCGCGAAGCCGCCGTTGAACTCGTCCTCGCGCAGGCCGCCCTTGACCACCAGGATGCGGTCCTTGGTCATCAGGTGGCCGAACTCGGCCATCGCGTCGGAGAACGCGCTGCACTCGACGCGGCCACGTCCGTCCTCAAGCTGGATGAAGATCTGGCTTTCGCCCTTGCGGCGCACGCCGACCACCTGGCCGGCCAGCACCGTCTGCACTTCCGGGCGCCAGCGCTTTTCGCCGCCGCCGCCACCACCGCTGTTGGCGCTCCAGATCTTCTCCACCGAACCCAGGTCATTGCCGACCAGGTCGCGCACATCGTCGCGCCAGGGATCGAACGGGTGGCCACTGAGATAGAAGCCCAGCGTGTCGCGCTCGCCGTTCAGGCGCTGCAGCAGCGGCCACTCCTCGGCTTCGGGCAGGTCCAGCTGGATCGTGGTCGCGCTCGGGTCCGGGCCACCGAACAGCGAGTTCTGTCCCGAAGCCCGCTCGCGGGCCATCTGGTCGGTAGCCTTGATCACCTCCGGCAGCTGCAGCATCAGCGAGGCACGGTTGCGGCCGAGCTCGTCCAACGCACCACAGTTGATCATCGCTTCCAGCGTGCGCCTGTTGAGCTTGGCCGAACCAACGCGCGTGCAGAAGTCGAGCAGGTCCTTGAACGGGCCGCCCTTCAGCCGCTCCTCGACCACCGCCTCGCAGGCACCCTGGCCGACGCCCTTGATCGCCCCGAGGCCGTACTGGATGGTGTCCGGCGTCACCGCTTCGAACATGAAGGCCGACTGGTTCACCTTGGGCGGCAGCACGGTCAGGCCGAGGTTGCGCACCTCGTCGAGGAAGCCGACCACTTTGTCGGTGTTGTCCAGATCGGACGACAGCGTGGCCGCCATGAACTCAGCCGGGTAATGGCGTTTCAGCCAGGCGGTCTGGTAACTGACCAGCGCGTAGGCAGCGGCGTGCGACTTGTTGAAGCCGTAGCCGGCGAACTTCTCCATCAGGTCGAAGATTTCGTCGGCCTTGGGGCCATCGACGCCGCCCTTGGCTGCACCTTCGCGGAAGATCTCGCGGTGCTTGGCCATTTCGGCCGGCACCTTCTTGCCCATCGCGCGGCGCAGCAGGTCGGCGCCGCCCAGCGAGTAGCCGCCGACGATCTGCGCCATCTGCATGACCTGCTCCTGGTACACCATGATGCCGTAGGTGTCCTTCAGGATGGCTTCGGTGCGCGGATCGGGATAGATGATCTCTTCCTGGCCGTGCTTGCGCGCATTGAAGGAGGGAATCAGGTCCATCGGGCCGGGGCGGTACAGCGACACCAGCGCGATCAGGTCTTCGAAACGGTCGGGGCGCGCGTCCTTCAGCAGGCGGCGCATGCCGGAGGATTCGAACTGGAACACCGCGCCGGTATTGCCGTTGGCGAAGATGTCCCTGTAGGTGGGCGTGTCGTCCAGCGGAATCGCGGCGATGTCCACCGGCGGGATGCCGGCGCGCTCATGGCGCTTGTTGATCGCCTTCACCGCCCAGTCGATGATGGTCAGCGTGCGCAGGCCCAGGAAGTCGAACTTCACCAGGCCCACTTCTTCCACGTCGTTCTTGTCGAACTGGGTGACCGGGTTCTTGCCGAGGCCGTTCTCGTCGTGTTCGGCGTACAGCGGGCAGAACTCGCTCAGAGGCTCGGGCCCGATCACCACGCCACCGGCGTGCTTGCCGGCGTTGCGGGTCAGGTCTTCCAGCTGCAGCGCCAGGTCGATCAGGTCGCGGACATCGTCCTCGGTCTCGTAGCGCTGGATCAGTTCGGCCGACGCCATCTCAGAGCTCGGGCCTTCCTTGCCCTTGCCCAGCGCATCTTTCAGGTGGATGCCCAGAATGTTCGGGATCAGCTTGGAGACGCCGTCGACCAGGCCGTACGGGAAGCCGAGCACGCGGCCGGAGTCGCGCACCACCGCCTTGGCGGCCATGGTGCCGTAGGTGATGATCTGGCTGACGCGCTCGCGCCCGTACTTGCGGGCGACGTAGTCGATCACCTCGTCGCGGCGGTCCATGCAGAAGTCGATGTCGAAGTCGGGCATCGACACGCGTTCCGGGTTCAGGAAGCGCTCGAACAGCAGGTTGTACGGCAGCGGGTCCAGATCGGTGATCTTCAGCGCCCACGCCACCAGCGAACCGGCACCCGAACCACGGCCGGGGCCGATCGGAATACCTTGGTTCTTGCCCCACTGGATGAAGTCGGCCACGATCAGGAAGTAGCCCGGGAAGCCCATCTTGATGATGGTGTTGAGCTCGAATTCCAGGCGCTCGAAATACTCTTCGCGGGTCTTGCCCGGCGCCAGCGGATTCTTCTCCAGGCGCTCTTCCAGGCCATCGCGCGACATCTTCTGGATCCAGGTGTCCAGCGTCTCGTCGTCCGGCACCGGGTAGTTGGGCAGGAAGTAGGTGCCCAGCCGCATCTCGATGTTGCAGCGCTCGGCCAGCGCCAGCGTGTTGTCGATCGCATCGGGGATGTCGGCGAACAGCGCGCACATCTCCTCGGCCGACTTCAGGTACTGCTGGTCGCTGTATTCGCGCGGGCGCTTGGGGTCGTCCAGCACGCGGCCGGTGGAAATGCACACGCGCGCTTCGTGCGCGCTGAAGTCCGACGGCGACAGGAAGCGCACGTCGTTGCTGGCCACCACCGGCAGGCCACGCTGGCCGGCGGCCATCAGCGCGAACTGGTTGAAGGTTTCCTCGCCCTCGCGGCCGGTGCGGGTCAGCTCCAGGTGCAGGCCATCGCCGAACACGCGCTGCCAGTCGGCCAGCTGCTGCTCGGCCAGTTCATGCTTGCCGTCCAGCGCCAGGCGCCCGGCCAGGCTCTGCCGCCCGGCCAATGCGAACAGGTTGGCGTTGCCGGCCTTCAGCCAGTCCGGGTGCACGGCCACGCCGCCCTCGGGGCGATGGCCTTCCATCCAGGCGCGGGTCAGCAGCCGCGACAGGCTCAGGTAACCCTCGCGGTCGCGGCACAGCAGGGTCATCCGCCACGGGTCCTGGCCTTCCTCGGCGATCAGCACGTCGGCACCGGCGATCGGCTTGATGCCCACGCCTTCGGCGGCCTTGTAGAACTTGACCAGGGCGAACAGGTTGTTGAGGTCGGTCACCGCCAGCGCGGGCAGGCCGAGTTCGACCGAGCGCGACAGCAGGTTGGCCTGCTTGGCCTTCTTCGGGTCCGCCTGGTCCGGTTTGGCCGGCACACGGATGGTGGAGTCCGCCAGCGAGAACTCGGTGTGGACGTGGAGATGTACGAAGCGGGAGTTGGACATGCCGGACCAGGTTGGAGCGCGCGGGCCCCGGGTGCTGACGGAAGATCGTCGCCGGGGTCGGGAAGCGCTGGAATGCCCGGTCAGGGTAGCGAGGGCAGGGGGTTGCCACAAGGCTTGACAGGGGCACGGCGTGGCGCCGGATTCAGGCGTGCGGGAGGCCGCCTTCTGTAGAGCCGAGCCCATGCTCGGCTGTCCACAGCAGCCGAGCATGGGCTCGGCTCTACAACTCCAGCAGGCTCAGGCGATGGCCGCCGCCTGCGTCAGGCCCAGGCACTCACGCACCGGGGCGAAGCTGCGCCGGTGTTCCATGCAGGGGCCGTGCTCGCGCAGGGCGGCCAGGTGGGCCGGGGTGCCATAGCCCTTGTGCTGTTCGAAGCCGTACTGCGGGTGGCGGGTATGCACGTCCTGCATGTAACGGTCGCGCGAGACCTTGGCCAGGATCGAGGCGGCCATGATCGCGCGGTCGATGCCATCGCCGCCGACCAGCGCCTGCGCCGGCAGCACCAGGCCCTTGGGCACCACGTTGCCATCGATGCGGGCGAAGCCGGCCACATGGGCAACCGCTGCAACGACGTCACGCATGCCCTGCAGGGTGGCCTGGTAGATGTTCAGGCGGTCGATGGTGTCCACGTCCACCAGCACCACGTGCCAGGCCAGGGCACGCTCGATGATGCGGTCATGCAGCTGTTCGCGGCGGGCCGCCGTCAACTGCTTGGAATCGTCCAGGCCGTTGATGCGTGGCCGTGACGGATCGAATACCACCGCCGCCACCGCCACCGGCCCGGCCAGCGGGCCACGTCCGGCCTCGTCGACGCCAGCGACCAGGCGTTCCGGCTCGACCACCGTCGCGCCGTCGAACAGGGCCAGGCTGGCCGCTGCGGCGTGACGGCGGCTCATGCCTGCGCCTGGTCGCGCATCAGCAGTTCGCCGACGGCATCGGCGGCACGCGCCGAAGCATTGCGGCGCAGGCGCTCGTGCAGTCGCACGTACGTGTCCTGCAGGTCGATCACCCGCTGCGGGTGGTCGAACCATTGCTGGATGGCCGCGGCCAGCCTGTCCGGCGTGCAGTCGTGCTGCATCAGCTCCGGCGCCAGGTCCTGGCCGGCCAGGATGTTGGGCAGGGCGAAGCGGTCGACCTTGATCAGGCCCAGCGCCTTGACCAGGCGATAGGTCAGTTCGTTGACGCGGTAACCGACGACCATCGGCCGCTTCACCAGCATGGCTTCCAGGGTCGCGGTGCCGGAGGCCAGCACCACCACGTCGGCGGCGATCATCGCGTTGCGCGCCTGGCCATCCAGCACGTGCGAGTAGGCCACCGGCAACGCCGAGCGCGACAGCTGTTCTTCGATCAGCTGCCGGCAGGCCGGGTTGGCGGCAGGCACCACCACATGCAGGCCCGGAATGCGTTCAGAGACCTGCCAGGCGGCTTCGAAGAAGGGTTCGCCCAGGCGTGAGATCTCGCCCAGGCGGCTGCCCGGCAACACCGCCAGCACCTTGGCCGAGGTCGGCAGCCCGAGCGCGGCACGGGCTTCCTCGCGGTTGCCCTGCAGCGGAATGTCATCGGCCATCGGGTGGCCGACGAAGCGTGCGTCGATGCCGTGCCTTGCATAGATCGGCGGTTCCATCGGGAACAGGCACAGCACCAGGTCCGCGCTGCTGCCGATCTTCTCGGCGCGCTTCTCGCGCCAGGCCCAGACCGAGGGACTGACGTAATGCACGGTGCGCACGCCGCGTTGCTTCAGCCAGCGCTCGATGCCCAGGTTGAAGTCGGGTGCGTCGATGCCGATGAACACGTCCGGCTGCCATTCCAGGGCGCGCTGGCGGAACGCCGAGCGCAGCTTGAGCAGCCGCGGCAGGTGGCGCAGCACTTCGGTCAGGCCCATCACCGCCAGCTCGCTGGCATCGTGCCAGGTCTGGCAGCCGGCGCTGCGCATGGCATCGCCGCCAATGCCGGCGAACTCGGCATTCGGGAAGCGCGCCTTCAGTTCACGCACCAGGCCCGCACCGAGCAGGTCGCCGGACGCTTCGCCGGCAACCAGCGCGATCCGCAACGGGCGCTCGCTGAGCACCCGCTGTGCGGGAACGCTGCCGGCCATCGAGGCCAACGGAATCACCGCGGCGCCGGCCGCCGCCTGGCCGGTCGTGCTGCTCATCGCAGCAAGGGCCTCTCGGCGTGCTCGATGAAGTCCAGCATGGCCTTCACGTCATTGCTGTCACGCGCCTGTTCGGTCAGCTGCTGCTTGGCTTCGGCCAACGGCAGGCCGGCCACGTACAGCGTGCGGTAGGCACGCTTGATGGCCGAGATGCGGTCGGCGTCGAAGCCGCGGCGCTTCAGGCCTTCGCTGTTGATGCCGCGCGGGCGGCCCAGCGAATCGGTACCGACCATGGTGAACGGCGGTACATCGCCATTGGTCAGCGCGCCCATGCCGAGGAAGGCATGCGCACCGATGCGGCAGAACTGGTGGGCACCGGCGAAGCCGCTGATGATCACGTAGTCGCCCACGGTCACGTGGCCGGCCAGGGTGGTGTTGTTGGAGAACACGCAGAAATTGCCGACATGGCAGTCGTGCGCCACGTGCGTGTAGGCCAGCATCCAGTTGTCGTTGCCGATGGTGGTGATGCCGCCGCCGCCGCCGGTGCCACGGTTGAGCGTGACGAACTCGCGGAACACGTTGCGGTCGCCGATCACCAGTTCGGTGCGCTCACCGGCGAACTTCTTGTCCTGCGGCTCGCCACCGATCGCGGCATGACCGACGAAGCGGTTGTCGCGGCCGATCCGGGTCGGGCCGTGGATGCTGCAATGGGGGCCCACCACCGTGCCGGCGCCGATTTCAACATCGGGGCCGATCAGGGTGAAGGCGCCCACCTGCACATCGTCGGCCAGGCGCGCGGCCGGATCGATGACGGCGGTGGGGTGGATCCGCGGTGCGTTGTCAGTCATTGCTGCCTCCAGTGGATCAGCCCTTGGCGCCGGCGCACATGACCTCGGCCGACGCGACGACTTCGCCGTTGACCTTGGCTTCGCCGTAGTACCAGCCCATGTTGCGGATCAGGCGCTTCATCTGCACGTCCAGCATCAGCACGTCGCCGGGCACGACCTGCTTGTTGAAGCGGGCGTTTTCCACCTTGACCATGTAGAACAGCTTGGACTGCGCATCGCGGCCGAGCGTGAGCTGGGTCATGACGCCGCCGGCCTGCGCCAGCGCTTCGATGATCAGCACGCCGGGCATGATCGGGCGGCCCGGGAAGTGGCCCTGGAAGAACGGCTCGTTGATGCTGACGTTCTTCTGCGCCAGGATGCGCTTGGCCTCGACGTCGAGTTCAAGCACCCGGTCCACCAGCAGGAACGGGTAGCGGTGCGGAAGCAGTTCCTGGATCTGGCAGACATCGATCGGAAGCTGCAGCGAATCGTTCATTCTTTCTCCTTGCCAGCAGCCAGGACGCGGCGAGCCAATGCGTCCAGCTGCTTGAAGCGCGCGGCGTTCTTGCGCCACGTGCGGTTGTCGGTCAACGGGGTGCCGGACGAGTACTCGCCTGGCTCATGGATGGAGTTGCGGACCACCGACTTGCCGGTGATCACGACCTTGTCACAGATTTCGAGGTGGCCGACCACGCCAACGTGGCCGCCAAGCAGGCAGTAGCGGCCGATCTTGGCGCTGCCGGCGATGCCGGTGCAGCCGGCGATGGCCGAATGCGCGCCGATCTGCACGTTGTGGGCGATCTGCACCAGGTTGTCCAGGCGCACATCCTCGTCCAGCACGGTGTCTTCCAGCGCGCCGCGGTCGACGCAGGTATTGGCACCGATCTCGCAATCGTCGCCGATGCGGACGCCGCCGAGCTGCGGCACCTTGATCCACTTGCCAGCGTCCATCGCCAGGCCGAAACCGTCGGCGCCGAGCACGGCACCGGGATGCACGCGCACGCGCTTGCCCAGCGTGACCCGGGTGACCAGGGTCACGCGGGCGATCAGTTCACAGCCGGCATCCAGGCTGCAGTCCTCGCCGATCACGCTGCCGGTGCCGATGATGCAGTTCTCGCCGACCACGCTGCGCGCACCGACCGAAACGAACGGGCCGATATGGGCGCTGGCGGCCACCTGGGCGCTGGGGTCGATGACGGCGCTGGGGTGGATGCCCGGCGGGCGGGTCGGCGCGATGTCGAACAGCGCGGCGATCTTGGCGAACGCGGTGTACGGGTCCTTGGCGACGAGCGCAGTGCCCGGGGCGGCCTCGGCGTCGTCGGCACGCAGGACCACCAGCGAAGCCTGGCTGTCGGCCAGCTGGGCGCGGTAGCGCGGGTTGGCAAGGAAGGTCAGCTGGCCAGGGCCGGCATGGGCGAGGGTGGCCACGCCATGGATGGCGGTGGCGGGGTCGCCATGGACCTGCAGGCCGAACTGCTCGGCGAGTTGCTGGGCGGTGTAGGTGGGAGTATTCACGGCGGGAGTTTAACGTGTGGCGCCATTTCGGTCATGCGGGGGCAAGGCTTGGCGCCTGCCTGGTACGGGCGGGAGGCGGCGGGTGGCCCTGGCCAGGACACGCAAAACCCCCTCCATGGTGCTCGATGGCGCCATCCATGGCGCCAACGGTCCTGTCCAGGGCCACCCGCCGCCTCTGGACAATTTCCCGCGAGCGCGGCCAAAAGCCCGTGCCGTGCAGTGTCATCTGCAAAACGAAAACGCCGGGCAGAGCCCGGCGCTTCGCACCCCGTCTGGTGGAGAGCCCCCCTTTGTTAAGGGGGGCGCGCCAGCGGCGCGGGGGATAGGTGAAATGCGCGGGCAATTCACCGGAGGTGGATCAGTTCTGGGGAACAACGTTCCTCAGAACTGGCCACCGAACGTGAATTGCAGACGCTCGATCTTGTCATCGTCTTCCTTCTTCAGCGGGAAGGCGTAGCTGATCGAGATCGGGCCGACCGGGGCGCGCCACAGCAGGGCCACGCCGGTGGACACGCGCAGCTCGTTGGCCTTGAAGTTCTGAGTGCCGTTGTAGACGTTGCCGAAGTCGACGAAGGCCGACACGCGTGCCGACGGGCTGTCGAACAGGCGCGGGAAGTAGGCTTCGACCGAACCGACGGTCTTCAGCGAACCACCCAGCGGCTGGCCTTCCGGATAACCGGTGGTGACTTCGCGCGGGCCGAGGGTGTTGTCCTCGAAGCCGCGCACCGAGTTGGTGCCACCGGCGTAGAAGTTCTCGAAGAACGGCAGGCCGCTGGCGGTGACGGTGCGGGTGGTGCCATCCGGATTGGTCAGCGTACGGGTGTAGTCGTTGCCGTAGGCATCGCCGTAGCCGATTTCCGCGCGGGTGTTGATCACCAGCGACGGCATGATCGGCCAGTACTTGCTGATCTGGTAGTTCAGCTTGTAGTACTCGATGGTCGAACCCGGCAGCGTGGTTTCCAGGCCGATGCGCTGGTAGGTGCCGCGCGTCGGCATGAAGTAGTCGTTGCGCGAGTCGCGCGCCCAGCCCAGCTCGGTGCGCCAGGCGTGGAAGGTGCGCTTACCGACCGCGTTGATGTAGTCGATGATCGACTGCGGGGTCGAGCCCTGGTAGGTGGTGATCTGGTTGCTGTCGATGCCGAACATCAGCGAGACGGTATCGGTCTCGGTCAGCGGCACGCCGAACACCACCTGCGCCGAACCATTGGTGCTGTTGTACTGCGCGGTATTGAAGTCGGAGTAGTCCAGTTCGCGCCAGGACAGGTTATAGCCCAGCGACACGCCGTCATCGGTGAAGTACGGGTTGGTGTAGCTGAAGCCGTAGCGCTGCAGGTAGCTGCTGCGCGAGGCTTCGACCGACACGCGGTTGCCGCCGCCAAGGAAGTTGTTCTGCGACAGCTGCACCGAGGTGGTCATGCCGTAGGACTGCGAGTAGCCCAGGCCGAACACGAAGCTGCCCGAGGTGGTTTCCTTGACGTTGTAGACGACGTCGACCTGGTCGTTGCTGCCGCTGACGGCCGGGGTCTCCACTTCCACCGATTCGAAGTAGCCCAGGCGCTGCAGGCGGATCTTGGAGCGGTCGATCGCGGCCTGCGAGTACCAGCTGTTCTCGAACTGGCGCATTTCGCGGCGCATCACCTCATCGGAGGTGCGGGTATTGCCACGGAACAGGATGCGGCGCACCGACACGCGCGGGCCGGGCACGACCTGCATGTTGATGGCGACGGTCTGCTCGGCGCGGTTGGTGGTCGGGATCGGGTTCACCTTGGCGAACGCGTAGCCGATGTTGGACAGCGAATTGGTGATGGTGTCCGAGCTGAATTCCAGCAGGGCACGCGAGAACGTGTCGCCGGACTTCTGGATCACCATGCGCTCGACGTCCTCCTGCGGGAGGATGGTGTCGCCGCTGACCTTAATCTCGGAGATCTTGTACTGCGCACCCTCGGTCACGCCCGCAGTCAGGAACATGTCGCGCTTGTCGGGGCTGATCGAGACCTGGGTGGAATCGATGCTGAAATCGACGTAGCCGCGGTCCAGGTACCAGGAGTTGAGCTTTTCCAGGTCACCGGACAGCTTTTCCTTGGAGTACTGGTCGTCACGGCGGTACCACGACGCCCAGTTGTGCTCCTTGGACTCCCAGGTCTCCAGGATGTCCTTGCTCTCGAACTTTTCGGTGCCGACCAGGTTGACGTGGCGGATCTTGGCCGCCTTGCCTTCCTTGATGGCGATGGCGATGTCCACGCGGTTGCGGTCCAGCGGGCTCACCGTCGGGGTGATGTCGACGTTGTATTTGCCACGGTCGTTGTACTGGCGGCGCAGTTCCTGGGTCACGCGGTCCAGGCTCAGGCGATCGAAGGTGCCGCCCTCGGTCAGGCCGATGTCGGACAGGCCCTTGAGCAGCTGGTCGGACTTGATGTCCTTGTTGCCGGTCACGGTCAGCTTGTTGATCGCCGGACGTTCCTTGACGGTCACCACCAGGATCGTGCCCTGGCGGTCCAGCTGCACGTCTTCGAAGAAGCCGGTCTTGTACAGGGCGCGGATCGTCTCGCCGACCTTGTTGTCGGTGACCGTCTCGCCACGTTCCACCGGCAGGTAGGTGAATACCGTGCCCGAGCTGATGCGCTGCAGGCCATCGACGCGGATGTCGCTGACAGTGAAGGGCTCGGCTGCCTGGGCCAGGGCGGGAGCGCCGGTGACGGCGGCGAGGGCGAGGGCCAGCAGGCGGCGATTGGGGAGTCGCGTCATGTCACGTCCGGTAGGAAGGTCGATTTCATTGGTGCGGGATGCCGACGCTGTAGACGGCAACAACATGGAAAAGTTCATCGCGGGACCAGGCCGAGGATGTCGTTGTAGAACGCCAACCCCATCAGCCCGGCCAGCAACGCCAGGCCGATGTATTGGCCGGCGGCGATGGCACGCTCGCTCAGCGGGCTGCCCTTGACCAACTCGATAAGGTAATACAGCAGGTGGCCGCCGTCCAAGATCGGGATCGGCAGCAGGTTGATGATGCACAGGCTGAGGGACAGCAGGGCAAGGAACTGCAGGAACCAGTCGAGGCCGCGCTTGGCCGAGACATTGGCCACGCGGGCGATGGTGACCGGCCCGGAAACGTTCTGAAGCGAGGCCTTGCCGGTGACGATGCGGCCCATCATGCCCAGCGAGTCGGCCGCCAGGCGCCCGGTTTCGCGTACCGCGACGGTGACCGAGTCCAGGGGGCCGTAGCGCAGGAGGGTGTCGTAGGGGGGGCTGAACTTGGTCGGGAACTGAACGCCGATCTGCCACGTGGGGCCGCCCTTGGCGTCCTGGCCCTTGCGTGGCGTCACTTCCAGCGCCAGGCGCTCGCCGCCACGCAGGACCTCGATCATGCCCGGGCCACCGGCACGGCCCAGCGCCTGGATCTCGCCGATCACCTGGTCGGCGCCGTCGATGCGCTGGCCGTCAATGGCCACGATCAGGTCGCCCGGCTGCAGTTGCCCGGCCACCACGGAGTCCGTGGTGAGCGACTCGACCAGCGCGGGCTGCAGCCACGACTGCCAGTACATGCCAGCCAGGATCGGCACCCGCCGCTCATCGAAACCCGGCGGCAGCTGCGACAGCGGCAGCGTGCGCGTGCGCACCTGGTCGGCCGTATCCAGCACTTCCAGCTTCACGTCGCGGCGGTCCATCGCGGCCGCGGTCAGTGCCATGCTGGCCTCGCCGAGGGTGACTACCTGGCGGTCGTCCACGCGCAGCACGCGGTCGCCGCTGGCCAGGCCGGAACTGGCGGCGATGCCGCTGACGCGGCCGACGGTGGGCGAGTAATCCTGCTTGCCGATCACGAACATCGCCCACAGCAGGAGGATGCACAGCAGCAGGTTGGCGATCGGGCCGGCGGCAACGATCGCGATGCGCTGCCAGACGGTCTTGTGGTTGAAGGCCTGGCCGCGCTCGTGCGGGTGGACTTCGACCTCGCGTTCGTCGAGGAACTTCACGTAGCCACCCAGCGGAATGGCGGCGATGGCGAACTCGGTACCATGCCGGTCGCGGCGCGACCACAGCGGCCGGCCGAAGCCGACCGAGAAACGCAGGATCTTGACCCCGCACAGGCGCCCGACCCAGTAATGCCCGAACTCGTGGAACGTGACCAGCAGCCCGAGGCTGACAATCATCCACCAGACCGATCCGATGAAGTCAGTCATGCAGGCTCACAGTGGCGGGCAGGGGCGGCGGCGTCATGCTGGGCGAGGCGGTCGTTCAGGCGGCGTCGATGGCGTTCAGGGTGAGCTGGCGTGCCCGCTGGTCGGCGGACAACAGGACCTCCAGTGTATCGGCTGCTTGCGTCGGCAGTGTTGAAAGAGCGTTAGCAACCAGCGCCGGGATCGTCAGGAAACCGATCCGGCCCTGAAGAAACGCTGAAACCGCCTCCTCGTTGGCAGCATTCAGCACCGCCGGTGCGGTGCCGCCGGCCTGCATGGCCTGCCAGGCCAGGGCCAGGCAGGGGAAGGCGTCGGTGTCCGGGGCCTCGAAATCCAGCCGGCCCTGGGCCAGCAGGTCCAGCCCGGCCACGCCCGATTCGATGCGCTGTGGCCAGCCCAGGCCAACGGCGAGAGTGGTGCGCATGTCCGGCAGGCCCATCTGCGCCAGGGTCGAGCCGTCGACGAACTCGACCAGCGAATGGACCAGGCTCTGCGGGTGCACCAGCACTTCGATGCGCTCACCGGGCACGCCGAACAGGTGGTGGGCCTCGATGACTTCCAGGCCCTTGTTCATCAACGTCGCCGAATCGACCGAGATCTTCGGTCCCATCGACCACTTCGGGTGGGCAACGGCCTGGGCCGGGGTGACCTGGGCCAGTTGGGCGCGGCTGCGGCCACGGAACGGGCCGCCGGAGGCGGACAGCAGGATCCGGCGCACGCCGGCGCCGTCGACGCTGGCGTCGCGCGAGCGCAGGCACTGGAAGATGGCGCTGTGTTCGCTGTCGATCGGGATGATTTCGGCGCCGGCACGTTCGGCGGTACGGGTCAGCAGTTCGCCGGCCAGCACCAGCGATTCCTTGTTGGCCAGCAGGATGCGCTTGCCGGCGGCGGCCGCGGCCAGGGTCGAGGACAGGCCGGCAGCGCCGACGATGGCCGCGACCACGGTATCGCAGGCGTCGCTGGCGGCCAGCTGGTCCAACGCGGCATGGCCGGCATGGGCTTCGGTGGCCAGTCCGGCGTCGCGCAGGCCGTCACGCAGTTCGGCGAACAGCGATTCGTCGGCGATCACCGCGTGCGCGGGCTTGTGCTGGCGGCACAACGCCAGCAGCCCCTGCACCTGGCGTCCGGCGGCGAGCACGGTCGCCTGGTAGCGCTGCGGGTGGCGGGCGATCACGTCCAGCGTGGAGGCACCGATCGAGCCGGTGGCGCCGAATACGGCGACCCGGCGCAGGTCTGCAGCAGCATTCATGGTCAGAACCCGAAGATTTCCTTGCCCAGCGCGAACACCGGGACGGCGGCGAGGACGCCGTCGACCCGGTCGAGCACGCCGCCATGGCCCGGGATCAGGTGGCCCGAATCCTTGGCGCCCGCGTGGCGCTTGATGAGGCTCTCGAACAGGTCACCCAGCACCGAGGCGAACACGGCCACGACCGCGGTGATCAGCAGGCCCGGCAGGTGTGCGGTATCGATCCCGGCCAGCCAGCCCAGGCCGACGGCCACGGCGACACCGGCCAACAGGCCGCCGAACAGGCCTTCCCAGGTCTTGTTGGGGCTGATCCGCGGGGCCAGCTTGTGCTTGCCGAAATGGCGGCCGGCGAAGTAGGCGCCCGAGTCGGCCGCCCACACCAGTGCCAGTGCAGCCAGCAGCCACAGGTGGCCCTGCTTGCCCGGCGGATCGCCACCGGCATGGATCAGCACCAGCGCGGCCCAGGCGGGCACGATGGCAAGCGTGCCGGCCAGCATCTTCAGGATGCGCGAGGGCGCCGACGGCTGTGCACCGAAATTGAAGAAGCGCAGCCAGACCAGCGCGGCCAGCCACCAGGCAACGCCGGCCAGCGTGGTTATCTGGAACAGCACCAGCGTACTGCCATCGGCCCAGACCAGCAGCACCATCAGCAGCAGGTTCAGCACCAGAAGTACGGTGCGTGCCAGGGTGTCTTCGATACCGGCCAGCTTCAGCCATTCCCACAGGCCGATCAGCAGCACCGCAGCGGCGGCGGCGGCCAGCCATTGCGTGGGCAGCAGCAGGATCGCCGCAATGGCAACCGGCGCCATGATCAGCGCGGCGAGGACTCGGGTCTTGGTCATGGGCTGGAAGTCTCGGTGGCCAGTGCGGCAATCTGGGCGCTGGTCAGGCCGAAACGACGCTCGCGGCCGGCATAGGCGTCCAGCGCCTGCTGCAGCTGCCCGGCATCGAAGTCCGGCCACAGGGCCTCGGTGAACCACAGCTCGGTGTAGGCCAGCTGCCACAGCAGGAAGTTGCTGATGCGGGTGTCGCCGCCGGTGCGGATGAACAGGTCCGGCGGCGGCAGGTCGGCAAGGGCGACCTGGCTGCCCAGCAGCGATTCGTCGATCTGCTCGGGCAACAGGCGACCGGCCGCCACTTCGACGGCCAGGGCGCGCGCGGCGCGGGCGATGTCCTGGCGGCCGCCATAGCTGGCCGCGATCGACAGGGTCAGGGTGGTGTTGTCGGCGGTGCGCTGTTCGGCCAGCTGCATGCGGCTGACCAGCCCGGCACCGAAGCGCTCGCGTTCGCCGATGAAGCGTACGCGCACGCCGCGCCGGTGCAGCTCGTCCACCTCGCGGTCGAGCGCGCCGAGGAACAGCTTCATCAACGCATCCACTTCCTCCTGCGGCCGGCCCCAGTTCTCGCTGGAGAAGGCGAACAGGGTCAGCGCCGGAATGCCCAGTTCAAGGCAGCGCTCGATGGTGCGGTTGACCGCGCGCGCGCCGGCACGGTGGCCGATCACGCGGGGGCGACGGCGCTGCTGTGCCCAGCGCCCATTGCCATCCATGATGATGGCAATGTGGCGGGGCAGGGCGGCCGGTAACGGAGGCGGGGCTGAAGGCATCGACTTCAGACCGACAGCAGTTCTTTTTCCTTGTCGGCGACGACCTTGTCGACGTCCTTGATGTTGGCGTCGGTCAGCTTCTGGATGTCGTCTTCGCCGCGCTTCTTCTCGTCTTCGCTGATCGCCTTGTCCTTGACCAGCTTGGCGATTTCCTTGTTCGCGTCCTGACGGATGTTGCGGATCGCGATCTTGGCGCCTTCACCTTCCTTCTGCACCTGCTTGGCCAGCTCCTTGCGGCGCTCTTCGGTCGGCGGCGGCATGTTGATGCGGATCGCGGTGCCGAGGGTGTTCGGGGTGAACTCGGCGTTGTAGAGCCCCTTTTCGATCTCCTTGATCATGCCCTTGTCGAACGGCGTGACCAGCAGCGAGTGCGCGTCGGCGTTGGAGATCGAGGCAACCTGGTTCAGCGGGGTGCTGGCGTTGCCATAGGCACTGACCGTCACGCGGTCCAGCAGGGCAGGCGTGGCACGCCCGGTCCGGATGGAGGTGAGGGTGTGCTTCAGAGCGTCGATGCTCTTGGCCATGCGCGTCTGCGCGTTGTTCTTGATGTCGTTGAGCATCGCCCGGTCCTGGATGTATCTGGAATCGGGCGATTATAGGCGAATACGGGACGCTGCCGGGCCTGAATCGGCCCGATCGCCGCTTTGCGCTCAGGCTCAGGCCGGGTCGCGGCCCTGGACCAGGGTGCCGATGTTCGCGCCGTTGAGGATCTTCAGCAGCTCGCCCGGCTGGCCCATGTCGAACACGCGCATCGGCAGGTCGCTGTCGCGGGCCAATGCGAAGGCCGCCGTGTCCATCACTTCCAGGCCGCGGCGGATCACTTCGTCGTAGCTCAGGCTGTCGAAGCGGACCGCATCGCTGTGCTTGTTCGGGTCCTTGTCGTACACGCCATCGACCTTGGTGGCCTTCAGCAGCAGGTCGGCGCCGATCTCGATCGCGCGCAGGGCGGCGCCGGAATCGGTGGTGAAGAACGGGCTGCCGACGCCGGCGGCGAAGATCACCAGGCGGCCCTTTTCCAGGTGGCGGATGGCGCGGCGGCGGATGTAGTCCTCGCACACGTCGTTGATCTTGATCGCGCTCATCACGCGGGCCTTGGCGCCCAGCTTCTCGAGGGCATCCTGCATGGCCAGGGCGTTGATGACCGTGGCCAGCATGCCCATCTGGTCGCCGGTGACCCGGTCCATGCCGCCGGCGGCCAGGCCGGCGCCGCGGAAGATGTTGCCGCCCCCGATCACCAGCGCCACTTCGGCACCGGCCTGCTGGGCTTCGATGACCTCGCGGGCCAGGCGATTGATGACCTTCGGGTCGATGCCGTAGTCCTCGTCTCCCATCAGCGCCTCCCCGGACAGTTTCAGAAGGATGCGGCGATAGGCGAGCTTGGACATGAGGACCTCGGGTGCGTGGAAATCGCGGGCGATTCTACGCGCATGCGGCGTCGTGCCAAAGTGTTTTGTGCACTGCGGCGCAGAATCCGGTCGTTCGCCGCGGTCAAACGGGGCTTCCCGTTCAGCCCAGCTCGGCGCCAGCGGTGGCCGACAGCTCGTCGTGGCCGAGGGCACCTGGCGAGCGGGCGATCACCCGGTTGCGGCCCAGGTTCTTGGAGCGGTACAGCACGTCGTCGGCTGCGCGCAGCAGGTCCTGCACGTCGGCGAAGCGCTCGTAGCCACCCTGGGTGGCCACGCCGGCGGAGAAGGTGACGAACAGCGGCCCGCCCTCCAGCTCGGCCATCGGCGTGGCGACGATGTTGGCCAGCACCCGGCGGATCACGTCCAGGGCCACGCTTTCGCTGGTGTTTGGCAGCAGCGCGACGAATTCCTCGCCGCCGAAGCGGGCGACGGTGTCACTGTTGCGCAGCTGGCCCTGCAGCTTGCCGGCGAAGGCGCGCAGTACCTCGTCGCCGGTCAGGTGGCCGTGGGCGTCGTTGATCTTCTTGAAGTCGTCCAGGTCGATGAAGGCCACCGACAATGGCCAGCCCTGGCGGCCGGCGCGCAGGAATTCCTGCTCCAGCACCGCTTCCAGCTGGCGGCGGTTGAGCACGCCGGTCAACGCGTCACGATGGGCCTGGTCGGCGAGGCGCTTGGCGCGCGCCTCGAACTCGTCGGCGCGGCGTCGTGCCTGGTCGGCGTCCTGCAGTTCGCGCAGGTTGCGCAGCGTGGCCAGCTCCTGCGCGTGATCGATCAGCTCGCGCACCCGCGCCGGGGAATTGAGGCCGGCATCAAACAGGCTGGCGATGTCGGGCAGGGCTTCACTGATGCGGGCGAGGACCTGGTCGAAGCGCGCGCTGTCCAGCTCCAGGCGGTCGTGCACCTGCTGCAGGGCGCGCTCACGCGCGGCGTCGGCGTCGCTGTCCAGCCAGATGTCGGCCACCGCGCCGGACAGCTGCACGCAGGCCTGGAACGGCGATTCGGCGGCGTCCTCGTCCTCGCTGTGGCTGATGCTCTCCACCAGGTAGCGGGGCAGGCCCCATTGCTCGGCCACCCACGCGCCGACCTCGGCATGGCTGCAGCCCAGTTCCTCGCGTTCGCGGGCGACCAGGTCGATGTTGTCGCGTGCCTCGCGCAGCAGCGGCAGGTAGCGCTCCGACTCGGCCTGGGCCAGGCACAGTACGCCCAGGTCCTGCAGCAGGCCGGCCAGCATCAGTTCTTCCAGCCGGCGCAGGCCGCGCGCCTGGCCCAGCTGGCTGGCAGCCAGGGCGCTGAGGATGCTGCGCTTCCACGCGCGCTGGCGCAGGTCGTGGTCGGCGCCGGTGCCGCCGGTCAGGCCCTGGGTGACAGTGAAGCCGAGGGCGAGGCTGATCGTGGCGTTCAGGCCCAGCATGGTCAGCGCCTGGCCGAGGTTCTCGATCCGGCGGCGGCTGGCGTACAGCGGCGAATTGGCGATGCGCAGCATGCGAGCGCTCAGCGCCATGTCGATGGCGATGATGTCGGCAGCGGTGGCGATGTCCGCTTCCGGGTCCTGGGCCAGTTCGATGATGCGCAGGGCAATACCGGGTGGCGAAGGCAGGTTGCGGCAGAGCGCCAGGGCAGCTGTCAGCTCGGGAGGCATGTCGGGTCGTTCAATTCCATTAGGACAAGAATACCTAGGAATGCATCACAGTCCGCGATTTTCGTTCCTGCTAAATGACTGTGGATTCCCTGCGCCGAGTATCGGCTTGATTCGCGCGCAACGCAAAGGTGCCGGTTGTGCGCACCAACGGTGCGCACCCACCGGTGGGCCATGGGTTGATCCCTGGGCCCATGCATAAAAAAAGAGCCGCGGTTTCCCGCGGCTCCTTCTGGTCGCTTCACAGCCGGAAGGCTGGAATCAGACCTGCATCGCCTTGGCAACTTCGGCGGCGTAGTCTTCCACCACCTTCTCGATGCCTTCGCCGACGATCAGCAGCTTGAAGCCTGCCACGTCGGCGCCGGCGGCCTTGACCACCTGCTCGACGGTGGTGTCGCCCAGCACGTAGGTCTGGCCGTACAGGGTCACGTCGCTGACGATCTTGTTGATCTTGCCGCTGATGATCTTTTCCAGGATGTCGGCCGGCTTGGCCTTGTCCTTATCGGTCATCTTGGCCAGCTCGATTTCCTTTTCCTTCTCGACGAACTCGGCCGGGACGTCCGCAGCCTTGTTGTGCGGCGGCTTCAGCGCGGCCACGTGCATGGCCAGGCCACGGGCCAGCTCGACGTCGCCGCCGATCAGGTCGACCAGCACGCCGACCTTGCCGTTGGTGTGGACGTAGGCACCGATGTTGCCGGTGGTGTCGACCTTGACCATGCGGCGGATCTGGATGTTCTCACCCAGGGTCTGCACGGCGGTGGCGCGGGCTTCCTCGACGGTACGGCCGTCGGCCAGCGTGGCGGCCTTCACGGCTTCGACGTCGTTGGCGCCCGATGCCAGGGCAGCAGCGGCGACGGCGTTGACGAAGGACTTGAAGTTGTCATCGTTGGCGACGAAGTCGGTTTCCGAGTTGACTTCGACCAGCACGGCCTTGCCGCCGTCCTGGGCCAGGCCCAGGCGGCCTTCGGCGGCCACGCGGTCAGCCTTCTTGTCGGCCTTGGCGGCGCCGGACTTGCGCATGGCTTCAGCAGCGGCGTTGATGTCGCCGTTGGCTTCGGTAAGCGCCTTCTTGCATTCCATCATGCCGGCGCCGGTGCGCTCGCGCAGTTCCTTGACCAGGGAAGCAGTGATTTCCACGGGATTACCTCACGAAAGAAAGGGGTTGGGCCGGCATGGTGGCCGGCCCGTGTGACACGGTCCTGTCACGCGCCGATGGCTGCGTGCAGGGAGGGTGGACGCCGGGCGTCCACCCGGGGCCTGGATCAGGCCTGGGCGTCGTCGCCCTTCTTGGCAGCCTTCTTGGCCGGAGCGCGGCGGGCCGGCTTCTCTTCGCCTTCAGCAGCGGCTTCAGCGAATTCTTCCTCGCGCACCGAAGCGGCGTGCGGGGCAGCCGCCTTGCCTTCCAGCACGGCGTCGGCAGCGGCGCGGGCGTACAACTGCACAGCGCGGATGGCGTCGTCGTTGCCCGGGATGGCGTAATCAACCAGTTCCGGGTTGTAGTTGGTGTCGACCACGGCGATGACCGGGATGCCCAGCTTCTTGGCTTCCTTGATCGCGATGTCTTCGTGGCCGATGTCGATCACGAAGATGGCGTCCGGCAGGCGGTTCATGTCCTTGATGCCGCCCAGCGAGGCTTCCAGCTTGTCGCGCTCGCGACGCAGGCCCAGCACTTCGTGCTTGACCAGCTTCTCGAAGGTGCCGTCGGTTTCACCGGCTTCCAGTTCCTTCAGGCGGGCAACCGACTGCTTGACGGTACGGAAGTTGGTCAGGGTGCCACCCAGCCAACGTTGGTTCATGAACGGCATGCCGCAACGCTCGGCTTCTTCCTTGATGGTTTCGCGGGCGCTGCGCTTGGTGCCCAGGAACAGGACGGTGCCGCGCTTCTGGGCAACCGACGAGATGAAGTTCATCGCGTCATTGAACAGCGGGACGGTCTTTTCCAGGTTGATGATGTGGATCTTGCCGCGGGCGCCGAAGATGTACGGAGCCATCTTCGGGTTCCAGTAGCGGGTCTGGTGGCCGAAGTGGACGCCGGCTTCCAGCATCTGACGCATGGTGACCTGGGGCATTGCAATACTCCTGATATGGAACCAGCGAATCCGCCCGCGGGGATAAGTATGCGGGACGCGTGGAAGCGCGATCGGTTCCGGGGTTGGGCTTCCCTGTTGCCTCCGTGGCCGAACTCCTTGCGGAGCACCCCGGCACGGATGGGGGCAGCAGGTGTGGATTCACCGGTGACGTCCGGTGTGGACGGGTTCGCGCGCACGCTGGCGGCAGGAATCCGGTCGATTATAGCCCGCTGGGGGCGCTTGCTGCAATTGCAGGGTCAGTTGCGGCCAGATCGACCTCGCGGCCGTCCTGCAGGCGTGCCTGGAAGCGGCCGCCTGCATAGCCATCGGCGCGGGCAGGCAGGGGCCAGCGGCGTTCATGGCCCGCCAGAATGTAGCCGGCCAGGCCAGCCGTCAGCAGCGTTGCCTGGCCGTCCGCCGTGATGAAGCGCAGATCGTGCAGGCGGCCGTGCAGGGTACCGGCATTGCTGAGTCGCAGTACGGCCAGAGACCCGTGGGCCTCGACGCGGCCCAGCAGCCGGGCCTGCAGTGCTGGCCCCGCTGGGCCGCGGAAAAGCGGCAGCGAATAGCGCGGCAACCCCGGCAACGTCGGTGCCAGTACGACCCGATAGGCCTGTTCAGCGGCCGCCGCTGGCGGATCGCCCGGCAACAGCCAGACGCGCTGGGTGCTGCCGGGGGCCAGGTCCAGCCGCGCCGGGCTGACCCGGATCTGGTCGCTGGGGTGCAGTCGTTCGGCGTCCAGCTGCTGATCCCACGCCAGCACCTGCACCTGGCCCTGCCAGCGGCCGGGCCCGGGGTTGTGCAACCACAGTTCGGCGCTGCCGCCCTGGGCCGGCAGCTGCAGGGTGGTCGGCAACAGCTCCAGCGCTGCGGCAGGCAGTGCCAGCAGCAGTGCCAGCAGGATCAGCAACGCGCGCATCAGTAGATGAGGGTCACGGAGGGTGTTGCGTTCTCGTCCGTCGCCGGTGGTGCGAGCTCGCGGACTTGGCGCGGCGCCTGGGGTGCGTCACTGCGCTGGTGCGGTGCCGGGCAGCGGATGCCGCCGCCATCGTCGCTGCAGGATTCAACCACGGTCAGCCGGATCTGCAGGGGGCTGCTGGGTTCGGCCCATGCCGGCAGGCTGGCGACCAGCATCGCCCCGATCAGGAATGTGCGAACCACCTGCCATCCACCATGCTGAAAGACTTGCTGCGCGGTATCGGCGGGATGTGCTGGAACTGTAGCGCCGAGCCGGCGCTCGGCACGGCCTTCGTCCGGTGGGTGCCGACCGTTGGTCGGCACGCCGGTCAGTAGGTGATCGTCACCGTCACCAGGTCGTTGTAGGTGCCGGCCGGCGGCTGGCCACTGACCGGCGGCACCCGGCCATGGATGGTCAGCTGCTGCGCGCTGCCGGTACCGGTGCCGCTGGCCGTGTCGACGGTCAGGGTATTGCCCCAGCGCAGGCTCCGCGCCGAGTCCCGGTAGAGCTCGTAGGCGAGGTAATAGGTGCTTCCGCCGAGGGTGGTGGCCATGCGCCGGGTGGTGGTGGCAGTGGGATTGTTCTGGCCGTTGTCGAGGCCGACCTGGAAGGCAGTGTTCTTCAGGCAGGTCAGGGTGAGGGTGGCGGTCCGGTCGATGTTGGCCGGAATGCCGCCGGTGACGTTGCCGAAGTCCATGGTGGTGGTGACGTAGCTGCCACATTGCGGCAGCACGTTGGCGGTGGCGGTGAAGCTGAAGGCTGCACTGGCGCTGTTGGTGCCGGTGGCGCCGCCATTGCAGGTGGCGGGCACGGTGGCGGTACCGAGCAGGACTTCGTTCCAGGCCCAGGTCAGGACCACGTTGGCCCCGCTGAAGGTGCTGCTGTACGCGCCGGAGGCCAGGATCTGGTTGGCCGGGATCTGCCCGAACAGCTGTATGGACTGCGCACCGCTGCCGCCCGTCACCAGCGGCACGTTGTAGGTCATGGTCAGTTCCTGCGCAGGTGGCGTGCCGCGCGGCACCAGTCCGGTGACCTGGCCGAAGCTGGCGTTGTTGTACAGCTGGAAATTCAGGGTGTCACTGCTGGAGGTGGCCATCGTGCGGAAGGTGGAACTGCTGCCGCCGCCACTGCCTGCGCCGATGCCCACGCAGACGCGCACGCCGGTGGTGGCCAGCAGGCTCAGCGCGGCGGTGGTGCAGGTCACCGTGATGTTGAGGTTGGCCGTACTCGGGCCGGGTGCATTGCTGTTGATGTTGCCGAACGGCAGGGTCGGATTGGCGACCGCCGTGCAGACCGCGGTGGCACCGGCGGGCGCCGCTGCCAGCAGGCCGGCCCAGAGCAGCAGGACGAGCAGCAGCACCCTCATGGCGCCACCTCCGGGATGCACTGCTGCGGCGCCGGCTTCGGCCGTGCGCCGGACGCCACCACCTTGGGCAGGTCCGGCACTTTCACGCGGCAGGGGCCGCGGCTGGTGGTGACGTACAGCACGCTGCCGGCGGCAACGTCTTCCAGATAGAGCAGGCCGTCGTAGCCGACCGTGGCCTGGCGGCCATCGGGCAACCGCACCTCGCTGCCGACCTCCAGAGGCTGGCCGTCCATTGCCAGCAGGGTCAGGCTCAGTGACGGCCGCGAGCGCAGCTGGAAGGTCACGCGGGTGCCGGCGCGCTGGCGCGGGGTCACCCAGTCCTCGATGCGGTCGGCGCGCATGTCTTCGGGCAGGTCCAGGGTGTCGATTGAGACCCGGTTGCGCTGCCAGGACAGCAACGGACTGACCAGCAGCAGGCCGCGATCATCGGTGACGCCGATCAGGCGGTTCTCCAGCCGCACCGGGACGCCACCCACCCCATTGGTGCTGATCACCGCGAACGCATCGGACACCTCGCGCGTGGCGAAGGTGTGCCCGCCCATCCACACCAGGCTGCCGCTGGCGCTGGCGTAGGCATAGTTGAGTCCACCCTGGCGCGAGGCGCCGAACGAGTAGCGACCGACATCGTTGAGGATGCCGACCTCGGCCAGGCCGCCGTTGCCGTCCTCGCCGTGGCGCAGCTGCGCGCGCCAGCCGACGCCGCCGGCGCTGCCATCGCCCGGCACTGGCTGGGTCACGTCCGCCACCCAGCTCTGGCTGTCGCCGTTGCGCTGGCTCGAAAGGCTGGCCTGGCGGTTGTTGCCCAGGCTGGCAGTCACCGACAGGTAGATGCTGCGGTCGTCGCTGCGGTCCAGGTTCTGGTTTACCGAAAGATAGGCCGACCAGCGCTGGCTCCAGGTACGTGACCAGAACAGGCTGGCATAGCGGTTGTCGTCTCCATCCGGGTAGCGCAGGCGCAGATAGCTGGCGCTGAGCGTGCCCAGCCGCAGCAGGTCCAGGCCGAGCGTGGCCTGCTCGCTGATGCTCGGCGGCAGGTTGCCCTGCAGTGCGCCGAGGTCGCGGTAATCGCCATGGCTGCGTACGCTGCGCAGATTGACGTTGAAGCGACGGTTGTTCCAGCTGTAGCCCAGTGCCCATTGCCCACCCTGCAGGCCGTGGTAGCCGCTGTGCGCATAGGCGGCATTGAACACGCCAGCGGCGCCGAGCAGCCACCAGCCACCGACACCGGCCTGGGCCAGGCCGCCGCCGCCTTCGGCATGCGCCTCGCCGGTGAACGTGTCGGTGACACCGCCGCGCCAGCTGGCACTGGCCACCGTGCGATCGTCATAGGCGAAGGAGCGCTGGCCAAAGTCCTCGCGCAGGTGGCCGACGCCGGCCGACCAGTCCGAAAGGCCCCTGGCCAGCAGCTGCTGGGTGCCATAGAAACTGAAATCCAGCGTCTGCATGCGGCCGAACGCATCGGTCACCACCACCTGCGCGTTACCGGTGCCGCTGATGCCGGGCTGCGCCGCCAGCTGGAAGGGCCCGACCGGCACCTGGCCGCTGTACTGGCGCAGGCCATCGACATACAACTCGACCGTGGAGGGCACCACCGCCTGGCCGAGGAAGCTGGGCGTGGGCGTGAGCACGCGGTAGGGCTGCAGGCCGTAGTTGCGGCCGATCTGCAGGCCGCCCAGGCGAACCGGGCGGGTCCAGTCGACGAAGCCGCTGTAGAAGTCACCGACCTCCAGCGTGGTTGCACTGTCCGGGAAATCCAGGCTCCAGCGTGTGTCCAGGCGCACGCTCTCGCCGCGCCAATGGCGGTCGCCGGGTTGCTGGTAGCGGCGGCTGATGGCGGTGTTTTCGAAGGTGCCGTTGCCGATACCGAACACGCGCAGCTCCGCGCTCAGGCTGAGGTTGCTGAGCGTGTCCACCCGGCTGGCGTAGACGTCGTAGTTGAGCAGCGCGCCGGGCGAGGCACTGCCGGTGGGCGCGCGCGTCTGCGGGCGGCTGAGCACGGTGGTGGGCAGGATGAGCTGGTCCAGCGGCACGTCCAGTGCCAGGGTCTGCATGTGCGCGTCATAGCGCACCACCGCACCGCTGATCTGGTCCAGGTAGACCGGCGCATCGCCGCTGGCGTTGAAGCCAAGCTGGCGCAGCACTTCGGGGCTGGCCTGCAGCCGGCCGCGGTTCTCGGTGAATGGCAGCAGGCCGCGCGGGGTGCTGTTGAGCGACACATCCAGGTACAGCGCCTGGCTGGCGGTCAGCGGGGTCGGGGGAGGCAGGATGGCATCGGCCGACACGCCGGATACATCAACGGCCGCCACGCCGGACACATCGGCGGCCTCGGTCGCCGCGGGAGCCAGGGCCGCCAACAGCGCGCCCATCAACGCCTCAGCGAGCCGGTGGGGGCGACAGTGGCGTCTGTTCCGACTCGCCATTGAGCTTGGCCGTGATCTGGTCGTTGTCGCGGTCGATCGCCGTGCGTTCGATCGGCCAGCGCATCACCTGGCCCGGCAGCACGTAGCCCAGCAGCCCGGGATGGACAATGCGCGGGCGCGCGGCGCTGCCCAGCGCAAGATCGGCGATCTGTGCGTAGCTGTCGCCCGTATTGGCGACTTCCACGCCATTGCGGCCGTCCGCCAGTTTCACCAGGTGCGCCTGCAGCCGTGGGGCCAGGCGGCCGGCCGAAGGCTGCACGAATACCGGGATCGAATAGCGCAGCACGAACTGCATGCCCTCGGCACGGGTGGCCAGGTCGGGTACCTCGTCCACGATCAGCCGGTAGTGCCGCTGTGCAGGCGGTGGCTCGCTGTCCGGACGCATCACCCGCACCAGCTGCTGCTGGCCGGCGGCCAGTTCCTGCATCGGCGGCGTGGCCATCACTTCATCGGTGGGCAGCAGCTGTTCCTGGCCGTCCTGCTGCACCCAGCGGAACACGCGCACCTGCAGCGTCACCGGTGAGGTGCCGCTGTTGGTCAGCCACAGCTCGCCGGCACGCTGGCGGGCTTCCAGCTGCAGGCTGGTCGGGGCGACCTGCAGGCTGGTGGCGCCGGCACCGGCGGGGGCCAGCAGGTACAGGGCGAGCAGCGCCACGCCGGTGGCGCGCCACGGGCGGGGTCCGGCCATGCGGGCGTGCTCCATCAATAGGTGATCGTGGCGGTAACCGTATCCAGGTAGTTACCGGTGGCCGGGTTGTTGGTGCTCAGGTTCAGGATCTGGCCATAGACGATGTAGGGCACGGCCAGGCCAGTGCCGATGCCGGCCTGGGTATTGGTGCCGGTTGTGGCGCCCCAGACCAGGGTATGTGCGGCATCCTGGTAGAGCTGGTAGCCGACATAGTTGTTGGCGGTCACCGCGGCATTGGTGTTCTTCATGCGCCGGGTGGTGACGTCGTTGGCGGTGCCGGCGTTGGCGCCCGCGTTCAGCGCAATCGTGTAGGGCGTCAGTGCCGAGCACTGCGCGGTCACCGTACCCTGGCCCAGGGTGGGCGTGGCGGTGGTCGAGGCCGCCGTGCCGAAGTCGACGTTGGTGGCGGCCGCCGCCGTGATGGTGCAGGCCTTGGTGACCACCAGGGTGACGTTGAAGGTGGTGGTGTCGGCGGCCAGCGCCGGGCTGGAAAGCAGCAGCCCGGCCATGACCCATGTCAGCGGGGATCGAACTGGGGATCGCATGGACAACCTCCCTGACCCGAAGGTCCGTTGAACAAGGCGAAGACGGCACGTTCGGCGCCGCTTTGACGACAGTGGGTCCAGCTTAGGAGGCGTAAGTGTCTGTAATCCGTGATAAATAGGCAGGCGCAAGAGTGGAGGCCATCACGCTTTCACTTTCCTTGCCGGAATCGTGCATGGCCCGGATCGCCAGTTGGGCGGCGTTCGTTCAGATTGCGGCCGGATCGGCGATAATGGGTGCCATGAGCGTGAATCTGAAAACCCCGCAGGAAATCGAGATGATGCGCATCGCCGGCCGCCTGGCCAGCGAAGTGCTCGACATCGTCACCCCCCACGTCAAGCCCGGTGTCACCACCGAGGAACTGGACCGCATCTGCCACGACCACATCGTGAACGTGCAGGGTGCCATTCCGGCCAACGTCGGCTACCGCGGCTTCCCGAAGACCGTGTGCACCTCGGTCAACAATGTCATCTGCCACGGCATCCCCAGTGAAGGGAAGGTGCTCAAGGATGGCGACATCATCAATATCGACGTCACCGTCATCAAGGACGGCTGGCACGGCGACACCAGCCGCATGTACTTCGTCGGCACCCCGTCGGTGATGGCCCGCCGCCTGGTGGAAACCACTTACGAAGCGATGTGGCGCGGCATCCGTGCGGTGCGTCCGGGCGCCACCCTGGGCGACATCGGCCATGCCATCCAGAGCTACGCCGAAGGCGAGCGTTTCAGCGTGGTGCGCGAGTACTGCGGCCACGGCATCGGCAAGGTCTACCACGACGAGCCGCAGGTGGTGCATTACGGCCGCCCGGGCCAGGGCCTGGTGCTGCAGCCCGGCATGACCTTCACCATCGAGCCGATGATCAACGAGGGCACCCGCTACAACAAGGTGCTGCCGGATGGCTGGACCGTGGTGACCAAGGACCGCAAGCTGTCGGCGCAGTGGGAGCACATGATCGCGGTCACCGAGACCGGCGTGGACGTGCTGACCCTGTCGCCAGGCGAGTCGCAGGTTTCCTGAAGATGCTGCCGGCGAGTTCGCTGCTGGACACGCCGGCCGCGTCGCTCAACGACCCGGATTGGGCTGCTGCCGCGCGCCAGGCGCTGCAGCAGGCCGACGCGCGCCTGTACCGCCGCTTCGACCAGGGCGACAACATCGAGCGCCTGCTGGCGTTGCGCGCGCGCGCTGCCGACCATCTGATCCGCCTGGCCTGGCAGCGCTGCCTGCCGGCCGACAGCGGCCTGTCGCTGTTCGCGGTCGGCGGCTATGGCCGCGGTGAACTGTTCCCGCGTTCGGACATCGACCTGCTGGTGTTCGGCGATCCGCCGGCACAACTGGCGCACGAGGCGGCATTGGCGCGCCTGTTCGCGCTGCTGTGGGACTGCGGATTGGCTGTCAGCCATGCGGTGCGTTCTGCATTGCAGTGCCGGGAGGCGGCGGCTGACCAGACCGTGCTGACCGCGCTGATCGAGGCGCGCCCGATCCTGGCCGATGATGCTGCGCGCCGCGCGCTGCGCGAGGCGATCGACGACCGCGAACTGTGGCCGGCACGCGCCTTCTTCCTGGCCAAGCTGGAAGAGCTGCGCAACCGCCACCAGCGCTTCGGCGATACCGCCGACAACCTGGAGCCGGACCTGAAGGATGGCCCCGGTGGCCTGCGTGATCTCAATACGCTGGGCTGGATGGCGTTGCGTGCCTTCGGCGTGCGCGACCTGGAGGCCCTGGTCGGGCTCGGCCACCTGGGCGCCGACGAAGCCGCGGCGTTGAAGCGCGAACGTGCAGTGCTGGCGCGGTTGCGCTTCGGCCTGCACCTGGTCGCGCGCCGTCCGGAAGAGCGCCTGCGTTTCGATTACCAGAAGACCCTGGCCGCGCGGCTGGGCTTCGAAGACGATGCCGAGAACCTCGGCGTCGAGAAGATGATGCAGGGCTTCTACCGCGCCGCGCTGGTGGTGCGCCGGATCAGCGACCGGCTGCTGCAGCGCTTCGAGGAGCAGTTCGACGGCGAGGCCCAGCCGGAGCCGCTGACCGTGGGTTTTTCCCTGCGCCGTGGTTACCTGGCCGCCAACGAGGCCGACTGGCCGCGCGGCGACATCGGCCAGGTGTTCGCCCTGTTTTCCAGCTGGGCCAACAACCCGCAGGTACGCGGCCTGCATTCGCTCACTGCGCGTGCACTGGCCGAGTCGCTGCCGCTGCTGCCGGCCTATGACCAGGCCGATGCCGATGCACGCGAGCAGTTCCTGGCCCTGCTGCGCGGCCAGCGTCCGGTCGATACGCTTTCGCGCATGGCGCGGCTGGGCGTGCTTGGCCAGTGGATTCCCGCGTTTGCCCAGGTCAGCGGGCGCATGCAGTTCGACCTGTTCCATGTCTATACGGTCGACCAGCACACGCTGATGGTCCTGCGCAACATCGGCCAGTTCGCCAGCAGCCGCGCCGACGAGCGCTTCTCGATCGCGCACGAAGTGTGGCCGCGCCTGCGCAAGCCGGAACTGCTGCTGCTGGCCGGCCTGTTCCATGACATCGCCAAGGGCCGCGGCGGCGACCACTCGGAGCTGGGCGCGGTGGACGCGCGCGCGTTCTGCCAGGCGCATGCGCTCAGTGGCACCGATACCGAGCTGGTGGCATGGCTGGTCGAACAGCACCTGCGCATGTCGGTGACCGCGCAGAAGCAGGACATCGCCGATCCGGTGGTGATCCATCGCTTCGCCACCCTGGTCGGCAGCCGCGACCGCCTGGATTACCTGTACCTGCTGACCTGTGCCGACATCGCCGGCACCAGCCCGAAACTGTGGAATGCCTGGAAGGACCGCCTGCTGGCCGATCTGTACTTTGCCACCCGGCGCGCGCTGCGCGAGGGGCTGGAGCACCCGGTACCGGCCGCCGAGCGCGTGGCCGAGGCACGTGACAGTGTGCGCGCACTGGTGCGCGAGCAGGGTTACGACGATGCCACCATCGACCGCCAGTTCGCGGTGATGCCGGATGAGGGCTTCATCCGCCTGCGCCCCGAGCAGCTGGCCTGGCAGGCCGCCGCACTGGTGCCGGTGAAGCAGGGCCAGGCGCTGGTGAAGGTGCGCCGGATCAGCGTCGACGACCCGGCGCTGGAAGTGTTCGTGCACTCGCCCGACCGTGATGGCCTGTTTGCCGCGATCGTGATGACCCTGGACCGCAAGGGCTACGGCATCCATCGCGCGCGCGTGCTGGACGGTCCGGCCGACACCATCTTCGATACCTTCGAAGTGAACCCGGCCGACACCTTTGCCGATGGCAGCAGTGCCAACCTGGAAGCGGCACTGCGCGAGGCACTCAGCGGTGACCTGTCGCGCCTGCGGCCGTCGCGCCGGGTGGTACCGCGGCAGCTGCGGCACTTCCGCTTCGCCCCGCGCATCGAGTTCCGCGATGAACCGGGCGCAACCCGATTTGCCCTGGTCGCACCCGACCGTCCCGGCCTGCTGGCCGATGTGGCGTTCGTGCTGCGCAACCAGGGCCTGCGCGTGCATGATGCGCGCATTGCCACGTTCGGCGAACGCGCCGAAGACACCTTCGTGATCAGTGACGAACACGACCTCCCCCTGACTGAACCTGCCCGGCAGCAGCTGCATGACGCGATGCTGGCCTGCCTGGACCCTGATCGAAACGCCGGAGACCCCGCCTGATGGCCACCAAGCCCGCCAAGAAGACCGCCGCGACCCCCAAGAGCGCAGCGGCCCGGAAACCCGCTGCTGCCGCACCGGCCGCGAAGAAGACTCCTGCGCCGAAGAAGGCCGCTGCGGCGAAGGCCCCGGCGAAGAAAACGGCTGCAGTGAAGCGTGCTGTGAAGAAGCCGGCCCCGGCCAGGAGCGCCGAAGCCGTCCGCGCCGAAACCATCGCCCGCAAGTCGCTGCGCAAGCCGTCGGCACCAGGCGTGGAAGAACTCAAGTTCGGCATCGAGAGCGCCTTCGAGCGCCGCGCCACCTTGACCCTGCACGAGCTGGAAGGGTCGACCAAGCCGCTGGTCAACCGCGTGATCGACGGCCTGGAGAGCGGTGAGTTCCGCGTCGCCGAGCCGGACGGCCAGGGCGGCTGGAAGGTCAATGAGTGGCTGAAGAAAGCCGTGCTGCTGTATTTCCGCGTCAACGACATGGCGGTGGTCGATGCACGCCCGGCGCCGTTCTGGGACAAGGTCGAATCGCGCTTCGCCGGCTATGACGAAGCGAAGTTCCGCCGTGGTGGCGTGCGCGTGGTGCCAGGCGCGATCGCCCGCCGCGGTACCTACTTCGGCAAGGACGTGGTGCTGATGCCGAGCTTCACCAACATCGGCGCCCATGTCGGCGAAGGCACCATGGTCGACACCTGGGCCACCGTCGGTTCCTGCGCGCAGATCGGCCAGCACTGCCATCTGTCCGGCGGCGCCGGCATCGGTGGCGTGCTGGAGCCGCTGCAGGCCAGCCCGACCATCATCGAGGACCACTGCTTCATCGGTGCGCGTTCGGAAGTGGTGGAAGGCGTGGTGGTCGGCCACCACAGCGTGATCGGCATGGGCGTGTTCCTCAGCCAGAGCACCCGCATCTACAACCGTGCCACCGGCGAGGTCACCTACGGCTACATTCCGCCGTACAGCGTGGTGGTGTCCGGCTCGCTGCCGAGCAAGGACGGTACCCATTCGCTGTATTGCGCGGTGATCGTCAAGCAGGTTGATGCCAAGACCCGCAGCAAGACCAGCGTCAACGACCTGCTGCGCGGCCTGGCTGACTGAAGATGACGGCGCCGGAGGATCTGGCGCAGTCCGCGATCTACCAGCATCCGTCCGACACCCTGTTCGGGCGGATGCTGCCGCGCCTGCTGCACGCTCCACGCTGGACCAGGCTGCGCCGCGCGCTGTCGCGGCGCTGGCCGATGCCGGCGCTGCTAAGCGATGTGCGCGACGTGGTCTACGTGAGCTGGTGGGTCGACGTACGCCAAGCGCCGATGCCACCACCAGGCCATCACTACGTGGTCCATGCCGGACGCACGCCCTACACCATCCTCAGCTACCGGCACGGCCACTTCGGGCCCGCGCTGGCCGGGCCGCTGCGCTCGCTGATGCCGTCTCCCCGGCAGAGCAACTGGCGCTGGTACCTGCGTCGTGACGACGATCGGGACGGGACGCCGGTGGTGCTGTTTGATCGCAACGTGATGGACCAGCTGGCCTTCGTCGCCGGCGCGCGCGCTTTCAGCGATGCCATGCAGCCGCATCTGTCGGTGCGCTTCGCGCACGTGGTGCGCGCCGATGGCGGTGGGTACACCCTGATCGAGGGCGGGCAGGGCAGTGCGCCGGCGCTGCACCTGCAGTGGCAGGGCGCTGCGGGCTGGGACGATGCCGGGTGGGCGGCGGCCTTCGGCGGCTACCAGGCCCTGCTGCGCTTGCTGACCTGCCAGGACGAGGCCATCGCCCGCACCTGCGACCAGCGCTGGGCCAGCACCCGCATTGCTCTGCCGGTGGACATCGCGCAGCTGCAACCGCTGCAGCTGGAAGGCGAACAGCAGTGCCCGCGCCTGCAGGCGATGGGCGTGGCGCTGCACGAGGGGCTGGCCTTCCAGCTGCCAAGAGTACCTTTCCGGGTCGTGTCCGAGCGCCTGTTGTGAGATTCTGGCCCTCTGTTTTCCAGCATCACAGATGGCCATGAGCACCACTGTCTACGGTTTGAAGAACTGCGATACCTGCAAGAAGGCGACCAAGTGGCTGGACCGCTTCGGCGTGCCGTACACCTTCGTCGACTACCGCGACAACAAACCCAGCCCGGAAATGCTGCTGGCGTGGGCCGCGCAGCTGGGTGGCCTGGCCGCGATGGTCAACAGGTCCTCCACCACCTGGCGGCAGCTGCCGGACAACCGCAAGGCCGCCGATTCCGAGGCCGAATGGAAGCTGCTGCTGCGCGAGTACCCGCAGCTGATCAAGCGCCCGCTGGTGGTCACGGCCGATGGCACGGTCAGCCAGGGCTTCAGCGACAACGGCTTCAAGGCCCGCTTCGGCGTGGGTGACGCATGAGCGCGGTGCTCGACCTGACCTGCGAGCTGATCGCGCGGCCCTCGGTGACGCCCGATGATGCCGGTTGCCAGGCGCTGCTGGCGGCACGCCTGAAGCAGGCCGGGTTCCAGTGCGATCACCTGCGGCTGGGTGAGGTCGACAACCTGTGGGCGACCCACGGCCAGGGCGCGCCGGTACTGGTGCTGCTGGGCCATACCGACGTGGTGCCGACGGGCCCGCGTGAGGCCTGGGCCAGCGACCCGTTCATGCCGCAGATCCGTGACGGCGTGCTGTACGGCCGTGGCACCGCCGACATGAAGGGCAGCGTGGCGGCGTTCGTGGTAGCCGCCGAGCAGTTCGTTGCCGCGCATCCTGATCATCCCGGCACGCTGGCGGTGCTGCTGACCAGCGACGAGGAAGGCGACGCCATCGATGGCGTGCGCCACGTCGCACGCCTGTTCGCCGAACGCGGCCAGCGCATCGACTGGTGCATCACCGGCGAGCCGTCCTCGACTGCGACGCTGGGTGACCTGCTGCGCGTGGGGCGTCGCGGCAGCCTGTCGGCCAAGCTGCGCGTGCAGGGCGTGCAGGGCCACGTGGCGTATCCGGAGAAGGCACGCAACCCGATCCACCAGGCGGCGCCGGCCCTGGCCGAGCTGAGTGCGCGGCGCTGGGATGACGGCTACGAAAGTTTCCCGCCGACCAGCCTGCAGGTCTCCAACATCCATGCCGGTACTGGTGCCAACAACGTGATTCCCGGCGAGCTCGAGGTGGATTTCAACATCCGCTACAACCCGCACTGGGACGCACCGAAGCTGGAAGCGGAGATCACCGCGCTGCTGGAACGGCATGGCCTGCAGTACACGCTGAAGTGGCACCGCAGCGGCGAGCCGTTCTACACCCCGGAGGGCACGCTGCGCGCCACCGCGCGTGCGGTGCTGGCCGAGCACATCGGCCGTGCACCGGAAGAAAGCACCGGCGGCGGCACCTCCGATGCCCGCTTCATCGCGCCCTTGGGCGCGCAGTGCATCGAAGTGGGGCCGGTCAACGCCAGCATCCACCAGGTGGACGAGAACGTGCGCGTGGCCGATCTGGAGGCATTGCCGGGGCTGTACCAGCGGCTGGTGGAGCGGCTGCTGGCGTGAACCTGCGACGCTGGGTGCCGACCGTTGGTCGGCACGCCTTTCGCCGGCATTGCTTTCCTGTAGGGCCGAGCCATGCTCGGCTGCTTCTGCAGGGAATGCCCAGCCGAGCATGGCTCGGCTCTACTCAGAAAAAATGAAGAATGGCGGCTTGATCGCTTTTTCCCAGTAGCTCGGCGCCGCCATGTAGAAGCGCTGCGCCTCGGCCCGGGCGAACCAGCGTGCGGCTGCGTCGGTGTCCTTCTCCACGCCCGGTGCACCGCGGCCCAGCAGCAGTCCGGCGAAGTACTGGCCGAACACATTGCCCTTCTCGCCGGCACGCTGGTACAGCTGCAGCGCACGTGCGGGATCGCGCGGCAGTCCCATGCCCTTTTCCAGCAGCGCGCCCAGGTCTACCTGCGCTTCGGCATCGCCACGCTCGGCGCGGCGCTGGATCTGCGCAACCAGTGGATGCACGGTGCCATCCTGTGCGGCCACCGCATCCGGTAGCCGTGACGATGAACTCGGGTAGCGCTCGTAGATCATTCCGCGCAGGTCCCAGCGCAGCGCCTGTTGCGCGTCGCCTCGCTGACGATAGGCCTTGGCGAGTTCGTAGAACGCATAGGGATTGCCGTGGTAGGCCGCCGCCAGGTAGGCGCGTTCTCCGCGTCGCCAGGACGCACGCAGCACCGGCGCCGGATTGATGTGGGGGCTGTCGGCATGCCGCAGCGTGCCGGAGATCCAGATCCTGCCCAGTGCTTCTTCCGCCTTGGTGTTGTGGAAGGTCCAGGGTGTGACCGCGGCGGCACGCTCGTAGTAGGCGATGGCGCGTGGATCGTTGAAGCGCTCGAAGGTTTGCGCAGTGTCAAAGGCACCTTCGAAGCTGCCGTCGGTGCCGCGTTGTTCCAGGCCCTGCAGCTGGGCCGGCGGCAGGGGCGACGGTGGGGGCAGGGTCTGGCAGGCGACCAGGCCCAGGCAGAGCAGGGCGGCCAGCGCCACGTTGCGTCCAGTGCGGTGTTGCATTTCCATTACACGTTTCACGGCGCGCCATTATGCGCGCCGGGGAGTGGTTGCCAACGCAACGGTTGCGCTGCGCCGGAAAGCGGGGTAGGGTCGATGCCATGTCGATCCGCCTGGCCACCGCCGTCAATAACAACAACCGCAATAATCTGCGCGCGAATAATCGTGCGCGGCCGATGCGGGACTGCGACCTGGGTAGATAGACAGCAACACACGCCCGGACACCAGAAAACCCGCATCAGCCGATGCGGGTTTTTTTGTGCCCGGGCGCAGCCTGCCCGGGCCTGGATGGCCGGTCGAACACCTTCCCACCCGTGAAATTCCCCAACAGGAGCTCCCCCATGTGTTCGATCTTCGGAATCTTCGGCCTGCAGGCCGGTGACGATCTTCCCACCCTGCGCCGCCACGCGCTGGAACTGTCGCAACGCCAGCGCCACCGTGGCCCGGACTGGAGCGGCGTGTACCTCGACGAAGGTGCGCTGCTGGTCCATGAACGGCTGGCCATCGTCGATCCGGCCGGTGGTTCGCAGCCGCTGCTGTCGGCCGATGGCCAGCTGGCGCTGGCGGTGAACGGCGAGATCTACAACCACCAGGCGTTGAAGGCGGCGCTGACCACCACCTACGACTTCCAGACCGGCTCGGACTGCGAGGTGATAAACGCGCTCTACCGCCAGGGCGGCGCGCCGACGCAGTGGCTGGAACAGCTCAACGGCATCTTCGCCTTCGCGCTGTGGGACCGTGACAGTGGACGCGTGCTGGTGGCGCGCGACCCGGTGGGCGTGGTGCCGCTGTACTGGGGCCACGATGCCCAGGGGCGCTTGCGCGTGGCCTCGGAAATGAAGGCGCTGGTCGATACCTGTGCCGATGTCGCGCAGTTCCCGCCGGGCCACTATTTCGACAGTGCCAGCGGTGAGCTGGTGCGCTACTACCAGCAACCGTGGCGCGACTACGCCGACGTGCAGGGCCGCCGGGCCGATCTGGCTGAACTGCGCCAGGCGTTCGAGCATGCGGTGGAGCGCCAGCTGATGAGCGATGTGCCTTATGGCGTGCTGCTGTCCGGTGGCCTGGACTCGTCGCTGGTGGCGGCGGTGGCCGCGCGCTATGCACGTCGTCGCATCGAGGATGGGGGACAGACCGAAGCCTGGTGGCCGCGCCTGCACTCGTTCGCGATCGGCTTGAAGGGCTCGCCCGATCTGGCCGCCGCAGCGATCGCCGCCGAAGCGCTGGGCACCGTGCATCACGGTTTCGAGTACACGTTCGAGGAAGGCCTCGATGCGCTGCCGGAGGTGATCCGCCACATCGAGACCTACGACGTCACCACCATCCGCGCATCGACGCCGATGTTCCTGCTGGCGCGGCGGATCAAGGCGATGGGCGTGAAAATGGTGCTCTCCGGCGAGGGCAGCGACGAGATCTTCGGTGGCTACCTGTACTTCCACAAGGCACCGGATGCGCGTCAATTCCACGACGAGCTGGTACGCAAGCTCGACGCCCTGCACAACTACGACTGCCTGCGCGCCAACAAGTCGATGATGGCCTGGGGCGTGGAGCCGCGCGTGCCGTTCCTCGACCGTGAGTTCCTCGATGTGGCGATGCGCTTCGATGCCGCGCACAAGATGGTCGGTGCCGGCTTTGGTGGCCGCCGCATCGAGAAGGCGGTGCTGCGCGAGGCGTTCGATGGCTACCTGCCGGACAGCATCCTGTGGCGGCAGAAGGAACAGTTCAGCGATGGCGTGGGCTATGGCTGGATCGATGGGCTGAAGGCACATGCCGAGGCGCAGGTGAGCGACCGTGTACTGGCGGCCGCCGACAAGCGCTTCCCGCACAACCCGCCGCAGACCAAGGAGGCGTACTACTACCGCCACCTGTTCGAGCAGTTCTTCCCGAGCCGGGCAGCGGCCGAGACCGTGCCGGGAGGCAAGTCGATCGCCTGTTCGTCGCCCGCGGCCATCGCCTGGGACGCCAGCTTCGCCGCGGCGGCGGATCCGTCGGGTCGCGCGATCGCCGGCGTGCACGAGCAGGCACTGGCCTGAGCACCCCAAAAAGGGGACGGAGGGGATTAAGTCGTTTGTGGCACAAACGACTTAATCCCCTCCGTCCCCTTTTTGTATGATCGCCCCCTGCGCATTGGGGAATGTTCATGGACGTACAGGCAGGCGGCAACGCGCCGCCCACGAAATGGGGATGGCGCTACCTGGCGTGGGCCGGGGTTCCGTTGCTGGCTGGCGTGCTGCTGGCGCGGTATGCCGGGCCGGCGGCGCCCGAGGCGGTTGCCCGTGCCTCCGTCGCCGCCGAAGGCGGCTGGGTGCAGCATCTGGCGTCTCCGCTGGGCCTGTTCCTGCTGCAGCTGCTGGTACTGCTGCTGGTGGCCAAGGGCGCGGGGGCGCTGCTCAAGCGCATGGGACAGCCGGCGGTGATCGGCGAAATGGCCGCTGGCCTGATGATGGGGCCGCTGGTGCTTGGCAGCCTGCTGCCGCAGCTGCATGGTGCGCTGTTCCCGGCCAGTTCGCTGGGCCCGCTGGGCATGCTCAGCCAGCTGGGCGTGCTGATGTTCCTGCTGGTGGCCGGTGCCGAACTGGACCTGGCGGCGCTGCGTGGCCGTCGGCGTTTCGCCTTTACCGTCAGCCATGCCGGCATTGCAGTGCCGTTCGTGCTCGGCGTCGCCTTGGCGATCTGGCTGTATCCGCAGCATGGCCCACAGGGTGTGGGCTTCACCGCATTCGCACTTTTCGTAGGCATCTCGATGAGCATCACGGCCTTCCCCGTGCTGCTGCGCATCCTGGCCGACCGCGGGATCACACAGACGCCGCTGGGGCAGACCGCGATCGCCTGCGCTGCCTTGGGCGATGCCACCGCGTGGTGCCTGCTGGCGCTGATCGTGGCTGCCGCCCAGGCCAGCGGCTGGTTGCCGGCCAGCCTCAACCTGGTGTGCGTGGTCGCGTTCGTGGCGCTGATGCTGGGGCTGGTGAAGCCGTGGTTCGCGCGCCGGCAGATTGCGCCGGGCCGTGAGGGGCGCTGGCTGCTCGGCATCCTGCTGCTGTCGCTGGGCAGTGCGCTGGTCACCGAGATGCTGGGCATCCACGCGCTGTTCGGCGCGTTCGCTGCGGGTGTCGCGGTATCGTCCAACGCGCAGCTGCGTGACCTGCTGATGGCCCGTGTCGAGCCGTTCGCGGTCACGCTGCTGCTGCCGTTGTTCTTCGCCATGACCGGGCTGCGCATGCGCGCCGATGCGCTGCAGGCCAGCGACATCGTGCTGTGCGTGGTGGTGATCGCGGTGGCCACGACGGGCAAGCTGCTGGGCACCTTCAGTGCCGCGCGCAGTGCCGGCATGCCCACGCGCGAAGCGTGGCGGCTGGGCGCGCTGATGAACACCCGCGGCCTGATGGAGCTGATCGTGCTCAACCTGGGGTATGAGCTGGGCCTGCTCGGTGACCGCCTGTTCGCGGTGCTGGTGATCATGGCGCTGGTGACCACGGCGATGACCGGGCCGCTGCTGAACCTGATCGAACGGCGCAGGGCCTGAACGTTGAACGGTAGTGCCGGCCGCTGGCCGGCAACCTGATGATGCTGGACACCCCTGCATGGATGCCGGCCAGCGGCCGGCACTACCGCGCTGGCACCAGTGTCATCACGTGCTGCGTCTTGCCCGGCAGGAACGGTGTCGGGCGCCCATGCACCCAGTCCTCGTGGCCGGCACCCCAGTACGGTGACAGCGGATGGCCGCTCTGGCCGCCGGGCATGTGCACGATGCCGTCGGCCTCGTGGCCGGGCGAGACCACCATGCGCTCGGAGGCGCCGAAGTTCGGCGTCTGCACGCGCGGCATGTCCCGGTCGCCGGGCAGGCGGTCGGCGGGCATGCACAGCCAGCGCTTGGCGATGTCCGGCAGCGCCCGTGCGATGGGGTGGCAGATCGCCGCGGTATTGCGTTCACCCCAGCTGCGCTTGGCCAGCGGCCCCTGCTTGGCCAGCTCACCCTCGGTACGGCGGGCGGCGTCGATCAGCAGCGCATCCCAGCTGTCGAAGGCCGGTGGCAGCAGGTTGGCCGGGCGCTGTTCCAGCATCGGCCAGGCCACGCCTTCCAGCTGTGCCAGGCGTGGGTCCAGGTAGGCATCGCCCAGCTGCGCGTTGGCCGGGGCCAGCAGTGCATCGGACAGCGTGGCCATGACCTGCGTGCGGAATTCACGCACCACCCGGTAGCTGACCGAACTGGCCGAGGCGCGCCCGCCCCATTGATGGCTGGCCTCCTTCAAACGCTTCAGCGCAGGGTCGCCACTGCGTTCGATGACGTCGTGCAGCAGAGCCCACCAGCGCTGCAGGAACACCGCGCGGTCGTCGAGCTGGATCGCCAGCAGGTCGTGCTCGTCGAAGCGCTCCTGGATTGCCAGCAGGTCGCGGATCTGCCGCGCCCGCGCACCCAGGTCATAGCCGCCGTTGCCGACGCTGGCGAGTGCCTCGCCGTCGAGTACGCGTCCATTGGCGGTCCACAGGCGATGGTTGGGGGGATCGATCAATGCCGGCGAGGCATCGCTGCGGATCGGCCACGGCGCGCAGCCCTGGTTGCTGGCGGCATTGAAGCCGGCCGGTGCACAGCCGGGGCCGCGGTCCGGGCGAGCGCCGATCAGGCGCCAGGCAATGCGCCCGCTGCGATCACCGACCACCAGGTTCTGTGCGGGGATGCCGGCACGGTCGGCGAAGTGCAGTGCACCGTCGAGGTCACCGGCGCGGGCCAGGTCAGCGAAATCCAGGCGTACGGCACCGGGCAGGTGTGCGACCCAGCGCAGGGCGTCGCCACTGCCATCAGCATGGGTATGCAGGATCGGCCCCCAGTCGGTTTCGCGCACCGCGAACAGCACGTCGGCCTGGCCGGCCACGGCGATGCGCTCTTCGTGCACGGTCACGGCGGCGTTGGCCGGTTCCGTGCGATAGTCCGCCGTGTCGATGTAGCTGTTGGTGAAGCCCCAGGCGACGTGCCCGTTGCTGCCGACGATCACCGCCGGCAGGCCCGGCAGGGAGAAGCCGGTGACATCGACCTGGCCGCCGGCGGCCTGCGGGTCAGGGTAGCGCAGGCGCACGCGGAACCACAGGCCGGGTGCACGCAGGCCCAGGTGCATGTCGTCGGCAACGATGGCGCGGCCGTCGGCGGTAAGCGCGCCGGCCACCGCGAAGTTGTTGCTGCCGATGACGTCGCCCTCTTCCTGCTCAGTGCCCGTTTTTCCCTTCAATGTGCGCAGGTCCAGCTGGCTGGCATCGGGCAGGGCGGCGTTGCCGGTGGGTTCGCCAAACAGCGGCGCATCCCATTCGGTGCCGTCGTGGGCGATCAGTGCGTACAGCGCCGGCGGCACCACTGCGCGGATGCGGCTGAGCGCAAGCTCGGTCTGGTTGCCGGGGTCCTGCAGGTCGGCATACATGGCCAGCCCGGTCAGCACGCTGTCGCTGGCCTGCCACGGTTGTGGTGATTGCCGCAGCAGCAGGTAGGCCCATGGGCGCACGGAGAGATCGGCCAGGCCTTCGTTGACGCCATCCACGTAGGCGCGCACGGCCGTGCCGTTGTCGCCCAGTGCGGCCTGCAGATTCGCCTCGGTGCGTGCACGCAGCCGATGCACGCGCATGCGCTTGTCGGCGTCGATGGCCTTCGGCCCGAACAGCGCCGACAGCTCGCCAGCGGCACTGCGGCGCATCAGGTCCATCTCGAAATAACGTTCCTGCGCGTGTACGCGGCCGAGCGCACGCATCGCGTCGGCCTGGCTGCCGGCAGTGATGGTGACCACGCCCAGCCCATCGCGCTCGATGGTGACCGGCTTGGCCAGCCCCGGCAGCGCATGCTCGCCGTCCAGGTCGGCCAGGCTGCCGCGCAGCAGCAGCCACAGCACCAGTGCGGTGACCAGCACGATGGCGATCAACACGCCCAGCACCCAACGCCATGTACGTCGCATCGCACGTCCTTTCCGAACTCGTGGGCCGATTGTAGCCGCAGGCGCAACTGCGACTGATTCCGATTAGATCACCGTATTTTGAAATGCGGCACCCTATGCCGCATCGATTCACAGGAGCCCCCCATGAAAGGCAACCCGGACGTCATCGCCTGCCTGAAGGAACTGCTGCGCGGCGAGCTTGCTGCGCGCGACCAGTACTTCATCCATTCCCGCCGCTACGAGGACCAGGGCCTGTTCGCGCTGTACGAACGCCTGAACCACGAGATGGAAGAGGAAACCCAGCATGCCGATGCGCTGCTGCGCCGGATCCTGTTCCTGGGTGGCGACCCGGACATGCGCCCGCATGCCACCGAGCCGGGCAAGACCGTGGAGGAGATGCTGCAGAAGGATCTCGATACTGAATACGCCGTTCGGAACAATCTCGCCGCCGGCATGAAGCTGTGCGAGGAGAAGGGCGATTACGTGAGCCGCGACATCCTGCTGGCGCAGCTGAAGGACACCGAGGAAGACCACGCCTGGTGGCTGGAGCAGCAGCTGGGCCTGATCAAGCGCATCGGCCTGGAGCTGTACCAGCTGAGCAAGATCGACGGCAGCGGCGCCCCGGCGCACTGAGCGGGCATCGTTTTTGTAGAGCCGAGCCAATGCTCGGCTGCCTTCTGGTAGAGCCGACCGCTGGTCGGCTGCTCTGCAGAAAGCAGCCGACCAGCGGTCGGCTCTACCAGGAGCCAAAAGCAGCCGACCAGCGGTCGGCTCCACCAGCAGCACAGCGTTCTGTCGCCCGCCAGCACCGGAGCACCGCCAGCCAGCCTTCGCCCGCCAGCCGCTCCACCGCCCGCCAGCCGACAACGAAAAAGCCGGGGAATGCCCCGGCTTTTTCGTGCCTGGGGTCAGAGCCCTTTCCCATGGAAAGGGATCCGACCCCCGTACCTCTTATTCCACCGACAGCCCTTCCACCTTCTGCCAGCCGCGCGGCAGCAGGTGGCCGCGGGTGGCGCGGGCGCCGAGGTAGGCGTCGAGCTCGTTGAACTTCAGGCCCATGGTGCGCTGGCCGCTGCGCACCTGCAGGGTCTGCCCCGGGCTGATCGCCACGATGGCGACCACGCGTTCAGTGGCGAGCTTGGCCTTCGGGATCTCGATGATCTTGTTGCCCTTGCCCTTGTCCAGTTCCGGCAGGTCGTTGGCGGCGATCGCCAGCAGGTTGCCGGAACTGGTCACCGCCACGATGCGGTCGGTGGCCACGTTGGCGACCATCGACGGGGTGAGCACCGACGAGCCGGACGACAGGTTCAGCATCGCCTTGCCGGCCTTGTTGCGACCGATCAGGTTCTCGAAGCGGGTGACGAAGCCGTAGCCGTGGCTGGAGGCCAGCACGAAGCGGGCATCCGGCTCGGCACTGGCCAGGGTCACGAAGCTGGTACCCGCTGCCGGCGAGAAGCGGCCGGTCAGCGGCTCACCGTTGCCACGCGCGGAGGGCAGGGTGTGCACCGGCGTCGAGTAGGCGCGGCCCTCGCTGTCGAGGAACGCGACCTGCTGGGTGCTGCGCGCACGCACTGCGCCCTGCAGGGCGTCGCCATCGCGGTAGGACAGGGCGGACGCATCGACGTCGTGGCCCTTGGCCGCTCGGATCCAGCCCTTCTCCGACAGCACCACGGTCATCGGCTCGCTCGGCACCAGCTCGGTCTCGTCGATGGCCTGCGCGGCCTGGCGCTGCACCAGCGGCGAGCGGCGTGCGTCGCCGAACTTCCTGGCGTCGGCGGTCAGTTCGTCGCGGATCAGCTTCTTCAGCTTGGCCTTGCTGTCGAGGATGCCGAGGATCTTCTCGCGCTCCTTGGCCAGCTCGTCCTGCTCGCCACGGATCTTCATCTCTTCCAGGCGGGCCAGCTGCTTCAGCTTGGTTTCCAGGATGTACTCGGCCTGTTCCTCGGACAGGCCGAAGCGCGCGATCAGCGCGGCCTTCGGTTCGTCCTCGGTACGGATGATGTGGATCACCTCGTCCAGGTTGAGGAAGGCGACCAGCAGGCCTTCCAGCAGGTGCAGGCGGCGCTCGACCTTCTGCAGGCGGTGCTGCAGGCGGCGGGTGACGGTGTTGCTGCGGAAGGTCAGCCATTCGCTGAGCAGCATCTTCAGGTTCTTCACCTGCGGACGGCCGTCCAGCCCGATCACGTTGAGGTTGACGCGGTAGCTGCGCTCCAGGTCCGTGGTCGCGAACAGGTGGCCCATCAGCTGGTCGGCGTCGACGCGGTTGGAACGTGGCACCAGCACCACGCGCACCGGGTTGGCGTGGTCGGATTCATCGCGGATGTCTTCCAGCCACGGCAGCTTCTTGGCGCGCATCTGCGCGGCGATCTGCTCGATCACCTTCGACGGCGACACCTGGAACGGCAGCGCCGTCACCACGATGTTGTTGGCCTCCTTGGTGAAGGTCGCACGTGCACGCACGCTGCCGTTGCCGGTCTCGTAGATGTTCCGCAGGTCGTTGGCCGATGTGATGATCTCGGCGCTGGACGGATAGTCCGGGCCCTGCACGTGCTCGCACAGGTCGCGCACGCTGGCATCGGGGTGGTCCAGCAGGTGCAACAGTGCGCTGACGATCTCGTTGAGATTGTGCGGCGGCACGTCGGTGGCCATGCCCACGGCGATGCCGGTGGTGCCGTTGAGCAGCAGGTGCGGCAGCCGTGCCGGCATCCAGGTCGGCTCCTGCAGGGTGCCGTCGAAGTTCGGTGCCCAGTCGGTGGTGCCCTGGCCCAGTTCGCCCAGCAGCACTTCGGCGATCGGGGTCAGCTTGGATTCGGTGTAACGCATCGCCGCGAACGACTTCGGGTCGTCGCTGGAGCCGAAGTTGCCCTGGCCCTCGATCAGCGGATAGCGGTACGAGAACGGCTGTGCCATCAGCACCAGGGCCTCGTAGCACGCGCTGTCGCCGTGCGGGTGGTACTTACCGATGACGTCACCGACGGTGCGCGCGGACTTCTTCGGTTTGGACGCGGCATTCAGGCCCAGCTCGCTCATCGAATAGATGATGCGGCGCTGCACCGGCTTCAGGCCGTCGCCGATGAACGGCAGGGCGCGGTCCAGGACCACATACATCGAGTAGTCGAGGTAGGCGCGTTCGGCGTACTCGCGCAGCGGCAGTTGTTCGAATCCGTGGAACACGGGGCGGGCAAGTTCGGTCATGCGGCGTTGTTACCTGTTGTCGGGAGGCGGCGACGGCGGTCGCCGCTCGCAATCCTGTGATTATCCGGATGCGGCGGGGGATGCCAAGCCGCGCGCAGGGTCCAGCCCGGTTTCCAGGCCGTGCCCGGCCCGTGCCAGGTAGCGACCGGGCGGCAGCCCGAAGTGGCGGCGGAACACGGTAACGAACGCGCTGGCGCTGCTGAAGCCCAGCGCGTGGGCGATGTCGGCCACGCTGCGGCCGTCGGTCAGCTGGCGCAGGGCCTCTGACAGGCGCGCCTGCTGCCGCCACTGGGCGAAGCTGAGCGTGGTCTCGTCGCGGAAGTGACGGGTCAGGCTGCGCGGTGACAGACCGGCCCAATGCGCCCATTCGGCCAGGCTGCGTTCGTCGGAGGGGTCGGCCAGCAACTGCGAGGCGATCTTCAGCAGGCGCCGGTCGTGCGGCATCGGCAGGTGCATGCGCTGCCGCGGCGCGGTGCGGATCTCGTCCAGCAGCACGTCGATGATGTGCTGGCGCTCGGGCGTGGTGTCATGGCCGAGCGGCCATTCGCAGATGCGGTCGGCCAGCGCCTGCGCCAGCTTGGACAGGCCCAGCACGCAGGGGTCGGCGGGCAGGGTGGCGCAGGCCGGTGCAGCCAGTGCCATGCCCCAGCCGCGCAACGGGCCGTCGAGGGTGACGGTGTGCGGTTCCAGCGGCGGCATCCAGCCGGCCGAGCCCGGCGCCAGCGACCACGTGCCATGCGAGGTGCGGGTGGTCAGCAGGCCGCGTTCGACGCAGATCAACTGGGCACGCTGGTGGTGGTGCCAGTCGACCTCGCGGGCCAGGCCCTGCTGGCTGTCGAAGCGGAAGGCGATGACCGGCGGGCCGTCGTTGCGCTCGAACCAGTCCAGTGCCTCATCTCTGAGTAGGCGTTTGGGAACCTGAATTTCTGCCTTGTTCATCATGTCCGCTGGCTGAAATGTGACATCCATTGGCTGGATTGTACTACCGGGCCACCTGACCAGATCATTAAGGTAGGCGCCTTCACTGATCGAGCCCGCTGCTGCAACACAGCATTCGATGCCAGATCGAATATTTCCATTGAGAAATATTTTTTTTGGAAGAGAATGCTCCCCCATGATCTGTCCTGCAACCACTCCCCCCAGCTTCGGCCTGCTGCTGCGCCAGGTGCGCGACGGCCTGGTGCGCCAACTCGACGCGTCCATGGCGGAAGAAGATCTGGGAATCGGCTTCACCCATTACATCGGGTTGAAGGTGCTTTCCCACATGGCGCCCTGCACCGCCAACGAACTGGCCCAGGCCATCGACCAGGTGCCCAGCGCGGTCACCCGCCTGCTGGACAAGCTGGAGGCGCTGGGCTGCGTCCGCCGCGAGGCGCATGCGCAGGACCGGCGGGCACTGCAGATCGTGCTGACCGACGAAGGCCGTGCGTTGTGGGCGCGGCTGAAGCTGCGCGGCGACGCGGTGATGGATTACGCGCTGCGTGATCTTTCCGCCGACGAGCGCACGCTGCTGCTGTCCCTCCTTACCCGAATCCGCGATTCACTGACGACCCCATGAACCCGATCCCGCATTCCACTCTCCGCCGGTCCGGGCGCGCGCTGCTGGTGTCAGCGCTGGCGCTGGCCCTGGCCGCCTGCGCCAGCAGTCGTGGCCTCAACCCGCAGGGCCACGTGCTTGACGTGGACAGCCTGCACAGCGAACGCACCCTGGCTGACACCGACCTGAGCGCCGCCGGCTTCCCGGCGCAGGACTGGTGGAAGGCACTGGGCGATGCGCAGCTGGACGCACTGGTCGCCGAAGGCCTGGCCGGTCATCCGAGCCTGGACGCCGCCGACGCGCGCCTGCGCCAGGCCCAGGCCCAGGTCGGTACCGCGCGCGCCGACGAGCTGCCCAGCCTGTCGGTGTCCGGCGGCTACACCGGCCTGCGCCTGCCCGAGTCGATGGTCGGCAGCGAGATGGGCGGCCGCTATGGCGGCAGCAGCCAGGTCGCCTTCGATTTCAGCTACGGCGTGGACCTGTGGGGCGGCAAGCGCGCTGCCTGGGAAGCCGCCGTGGATGGCGCGCATGCCGCCACCGTTGAAGCCCAGGCCGCACGCCTGAACCTGTCCACCGGCATTGCCCAGGCCTATGCCGACCTGGCCTACGCGTGGCAGCTCAACGACGTGGCCGAGGAAGAACTGACCCGCTCGCAGAAATCGCTGCAGCTGACCCGCCAGCGCCGCAGCGCCGGCATCGACAGCGATCTGCAGGTGCGCCAGGCCGAGGCCCGCGTGCCGGCCGCGCAGCAGCAGGTGCTGGCCGCGCAGCAGCGCATCGACGCCGCCCGCACCGCGCTGGCTGCACTGGTCGGCAAGGGGCCGGACCGTGGCCTGTCGATCCAGCGCCCGCAGCCGTTGAACCCGATGGCACTGCAGCTGCCGGGCGTACTGCCCAGCGAACTGCTCGGCCGTCGCCCCGACATCGTGGCTGCGCGCTGGCGCGTGGAAGCGGCCGACAAGCAGATCAAGGTCGCCAAGACCAAGTTCTACCCGAGCTTCAACCTGACCGCGCTGGCCGGCGTGGTCGCCCCGAACGTGGGTGACCTGCTGAAGAGCAGCTCGACCTTCGCCTACATCGGCCCGGCGTTGAGCCTGCCGATCTTCGAAGGCGGCAAGCTGCGCGCCAACCTGGCCAACACCGACGCGCAGTACGACCTGGCGGTGGCCAACTACAACCAGGCCGTGCTCGATGCACTGCGCGACGTCGCCGACCAGGTCAACGCGGTGCGCTCGCTGGCGCAGCAGGCGCACGCGCAGCAGCAGGCAGTGGACACCGCACGCTCGGCCTTCGACCTGGCCCAGCAGCGCTACCGCGCCGGCATCGGCAGCTACCTGGACGTGCTGACCGCGCAGTCCACCCTGCTGCAGTCGCAGCAGCAGCTGGCCGGCCTGCAGTCGCAGCAGGTGCAGACCTCGGTGCGCCTGAGCAAGGCGCTGGGCGGTGGTTTCCAGCCCGCCGACACCGACCGCGCACCGATCGCCTCCCATTCCGATTCCTCGCATTCCTGAAGACGCCCGCCATGAGCCAGACCCAAGACACCGCGGCCCCGGCCGCCCCCAACCGCCGCGGCAACCTGCTGCGCGGCCTGTTCGTGATCGTCGTGCTGCTGCTTGCCGCCCTGGCGCTGTGGTACTTCATGTTCGGCCGTTGGTTCGAAGAGACCGACGATGCCTACGTGCAGGGCAACCAGGTGCAGATCACCCCGCTGGTGGCCGGTACCGTGGTCGCCATCAATGCCGATGACGGCATGCGCGTGGAGCGCGGCCAGCTGCTGGTGCAGCTGGACCCGTCCGACACTTCGGTGGCGCTGCAGCAGGCCGAAGCCAACCTGGCCAAGACCGTGCGCCAGACCCGTGGCCTGTACCGCAGCGTGGAAGGCGCGCAGGCGGACCTGAACGCCCGCCAGGTGACCCTGAAGCGCGTGCGCGAGGACTTCGCCCGCCGCAAGGATCTGGCCGCCACTGGCGCCATTTCCAACGAAGAACTGGCCCACGCCCGCGACGAGCTGGCTGCGGCCGAAGCGGCCGTTGCCGGTTCGCGCGAGACCGTCGAGCGCAACCGCGCGCTGGTCGACGACACCGTGATCGCCACCCAGCCGGACGTGCAGGCCGCCGCCGCGCAGCTGCGCCAGGCCTTCCTCAACAACGCCCGCGCCGGCATCGTCGCGCCGGTCACCGGCTACGTTGCCCGTCGTTCGGTGCAGGTGGGCCAGCGCGTGCAGCCGGGCAATGCCCTGATGGCCGTGGTGCCGACCGAGCAGATGTGGGTCGAGGCCAACTTCAAGGAAACCCAGCTGCGCCATATGCGCCTGGGCCAGGAAGTGGAGCTGAAGTCGGACCTGTATGCCGGTGACGTGAAGTACAAGGGCCGCATCCAGAGCCTGGGCCTGGGTACCGGCTCGGCGTTCTCGCTGTTGCCGGCGCAGAACGCCAGCGGCAACTGGATCAAGATCGTGCAGCGCGTGCCGGTGCGCATCGCCATCGATGCCAAGCAGCTGGCCGAACACCCGCTGCGCATCGGCCTGTCGATGAAGGCCGAAGTGAGCCTGCGCGACCAGAAGGGTGAAGTACTGCCGAGCACCCCGGCCAAGGGCACCGTGTTCGACACCGACGTATATGCCAAGCAGCTGCATGATGCCGATGAGGTGATCCACACGATCATCCAGGGCAACCTGCCGCAGCAACAGGCAAAGGTGGGCTGAGGTCGCCATGTCCGCACAAGCTCCAGCCGCACCCGGCGCTCCGGGTGCACCGGCGGCGCCGGGTGCGGCCTCCGGGTTCCTGCCACCCAGCGTCGCCCTGTGCACCGTGGGCCTGGCGATGGCGTCGTTCATGCAGGTGCTCGACACCACCATCGCCAACGTTTCACTGCCGACCATCGCCGGTAATCTCGGCGCCAGCTCGCAGCAGGCGACCTGGGTCATCACTTCGTTCGCGGTCAGCACGGCCATCGCGCTGCCGCTGACCGGCTGGCTCAGCCGTCGCTTCGGCGAGCGCAAGCTGTTCGTCTGGGCCACGCTGGCCTTCGTCATCACCTCGCTGCTGTGCGGCCTGGCGCAGAGCATGGGCATGCTGGTGCTGTCGCGTGCGCTGCAGGGTTTCGTGGCCGGCCCGATGTACCCGATCACGCAGTCGCTGCTGGTCTCGATCTATCCGCGCGAGAAACGCGGACAGGCATTGGCGCTGCTGGCGATGATCACGGTGGTGGCGCCCATCTGCGGTCCGATCCTCGGTGGTTGGATCACCGACAACTACAGCTGGGAATGGATCTTCCTGATCAACGTGCCACTGGGCATCTTCGCCGCGCTGGTGGTGGGCAACCAGCTGAAGGGACGCCCGGAGCAGATCGAGAAGCCGAAGATGGACTACGTCGGCCTGGTCACCCTGGTGATCGGTGTCGGTGCCCTGCAGCTGGTGCTCGACCTGGGCAACGACGAGGACTGGTTCTCGTCGATGAAGATCGTGGTGCTGGCCTGCGTGGCGGTGGTGACGCTGACGGTGTTCCTGATCTGGGAGCTGACCGACAAGGATCCGATCGTCGACCTGAAGCTGTTCCGGCACCGCAACTTCCGCGCCGGTACGCTGGCGATGGTGGTGGCCTACGCGGCGTTCTTCAGCGTGGCGCTGCTGATCCCGCAGTGGCTGCAGCGTGACATGGGCTACACCGCGATCTGGGCAGGCCTGGCGACCGCGCCGATCGGCATCCTGCCGGTGATCATGACGCCATTCGTCGGCAAGTACGCATCGCGCTTCGACATGCGCATGCTGGCCACGGTGGCCTTCATCGTGCTGTCGATGACCAGCTTCCTGCGTTCGAACTTCAACCTGCAGGTGGACTACATGCACGTGGCCGGCGTGCAGCTGATCATGGGCATCGGCGTCGCGCTGTTCTTCATGCCGGTGCTGCAGATCCTGCTGTCGGACCTGGATGGGCGCGAGATCGCGGCGGGCTCCGGCCTGGCCACGTTCCTGCGTACGCTGGGTGGTAGCTTCGCGGCGTCACTGACGACGTGGCTGTGGGCGCGGCGTACCCAGGTGCACCATGCCGACCTGACCGAGCACATCTCGGCCTATCAGCCCGGCATGCAGGACCAGGTGACGGCGATGGGGCAGGGCGACCTGCAACACGGTGCAGCGGTACTGAACAACATGATCAACCACCAAGCATCGCAGATGGGCTTCAACGACATCTTCTTCCTGCTGGGCTGGATCTTCCTGGCGATCATCACGTTCCTGTGGCTGGCCAAGCCGCCGTTCGGCGCGGGTGCAGGTGCTGCCGCCGGTGGCGGGCACTGACCGTTCATTGCTGTTGAAACGCAGAAACCCCGCCGCAAGGCGGGGTTTTTCTTTTGGTGGATCCACGCCTCGCATGGGTGGATCTCGGGGCGTGAATTCCCAGACCCCGGAAACGAAAAAACCCGCTTTCGCGGGTTTGATCATCTTGAGTCGTGGTGCCCAGGAGAGGACTCGAACCTCCACGGTTTTACCCGCTAGTACCTGAAACTAGTGCGTCTACCAATTCCGCCACCTGGGCGACTCAGGAGATGAATTATGGGGAGCGACAGAAGATGTGTCAACAACATTTCACACTTTTTTCTGGGGCTGCACGCCCAGGTGATGCAGCAGGCTGCGCATCGCCGATGACAGTCGTGTCCACTCGGCAAAGCACGCGCACAGGCGTCGTTGCGCCCACGCATCGGCGAGCGGTACGGCGACGGTGTGCGTGCTGCGCCGATGCTGGCGCGCGATGGTCCGCGGCGCGATGCCGACGCCGATGCCGTGGCCGACCATGATGCACACGCCTTCGAAGGTCTTCATGCGGATGCGTACATCCAGGCGGCGCCCGATGTCGCGCGCCTGGGCCTCGATGTAGGTCTGCAGTGCATTGCCGTCGGCCAGGGCAACGAAGGTCTCTCCGGCAGCCTCGGCAAAAGCCAGGCTGCGCCGGGTCGCGAAGCGGTGGTCGGCCGGCAGCAGCATCACCAGGGGATCTTCGGCGACCACATGCTGCTGCAGGCCGGCAGCGTCGACCGCATCGCTGATGATGCCGGCTTCGGCCTGGCCGGCACTGATCGCGCGTACGACTTCGGGGCTGGTGCGCTCCAGCAGTTCGACATGCAGGCGTGGGCGTTCGGCCAGCCACGGCGCGAGCCGCGAGGGCAGGTAGTTGGTCAGCGCGGCGGTGTTGGCATACAGGTGCAGGGTGCCGCGCGCACCCTGCGCGAACGCCTGTAGTTCGCCACGCAGCTGTGCCTGCTGCTGCAGGATCAGGCGTGCGTGGTGGGCGAGGGCGGCGCCGGCCTCGGTCAGGCTGACGCCGCGTGGGTGCCGGTGCAACAGCGCGGTGCCGGCATCGGCTTCGATCGTGCGCAGGCGCTCGCTGGCTGAACCCAATGCCAGGTTTGCCTGTGCCGCGCCGGCGGTGATGCTGCCGGCTTCGGCGATTGCCAGGAACAGGCGCAGGTCGGCGATGTCCATCCGCATGTCGTGCCTCATTGCTGATCCGGCGCCTTCGGGTCAGCCGAAGGCTGGGCCGGGAAGACCGCATTGTGCGCCTGGCGAGGGCCCGGTCCAATGAAGCCATGCATGAATCGACATACTTCTATTTGCTGCTGGTGGTGGTGTTCGTGCTGGCCGGCGTGGTCAAGGGCGTGACAGGGATGGGGTTGCCGACGGTGGCGATGGGCCTGCTGGGCAGCACCCTGTCACCGGTGGCGGCGGCGTCGATGCTGTTCATTCCAACCTTCGTCACCAATGCGTGGCAACTGCTGTCCGGGCCGTCGCTGGGCCACATCGTGCGGCGTTTGTGGCCGATGATGCTTGCCGTGGTGGTGGTGACGCTGGGTTCGGCCGCACTGCTGGTGCGGGTCGATCGCACCTGGTCGCGCGTTGCGCTGGGCGTGGCATTGGTGGTCTATGCCGCCTATGCGTTGCTCGCGCCGGTGTTCCGCGTGCCGCAGCGGCGCGAGCGCTGGCTGGGGCCGCTGGTGGGTGCGCTGTCCGGCGTGGTGACGGGGGCGACGGGTGTGTTCGTGATGCCGGCGGTGCCGTACCTGCAGTCGCTGGGATTGCAGCGCGAGGAGCTGGTGCAGGCGCTCGGGCTGGCGTTCACCGTGTCGACGATTTCGCTGACCACCGGTCTGGTGCTGCACGGTGCGTTCGGCATCCAGCAGCTGGGGCTGAGTGCGCTGGCGGTGCTGCCGGCGCTGCTGGGCATGTGGCTGGGCCAGGTGATCCGGCAGCGCATCAGTGCCCGCGTGTTCCGCGCCTGCTTCCTGGGGTTCCTGCTGCTGCTCGGGCTGGAACTGGTGCTGCGGCCGTTGTTCTGATGCCGGATCCGGGGCATGAAAAAACCCGCTTTCGCGGGTTTTTCTCATTCTCGACGTGGTGCCCAGGAGAGGACTCGAACCTCCACGGTTTTACCCGCTAGTACCTGAAACTAGTGCGTCTACCAATTCCGCCACCTGGGCGTCGAGGAGCGAGATTATGGGGTGCCGTGACGGGGGTGTCAACACTTTTTGCTGATCCCAGGTCGGTTGCCGTTGCGCATGCGAAACGGGCTCTGCCCCCCATCTCACTCGCTTGGGGCCAGAGCCCTTTCCTCTGGAAAGGAATCCGACCCCGGCTGCCGGATCACAGGCAAAAAAAATCCCCGCCGAAGCGAGGAGTTTTTTCGTTGGTGCCCAGGAGAGGACTCGAACCTCCACGGTTTTACCCGCTAGTACCTGAAACTAGTGCGTCTACCAATTCCGCCACCTGGGCGTTCCAGAGGCGCAATTGTGAAGATGAATCCGCAGGCTGTCAACGACTTCCTGAATATTTTTGACGCGATCGCTTGAAGGCGACCGCTGACCCGTTCTGCACGCCGCCAGCGGCTACCATGTAGGGCGATGACTACCAAAAAACCAAGCAAGGGCGGGAGCAAGTCCCGCAGCCAGGCCCCGAACAAGGGCGCCAAGGCGGGTGCAGCCCGCACCACCAAGCCGGGCAAGCCGCTGCCGGGCTGGTTCCCCGAATTGAATGAAGGCGGTGCACCGCCACGCGGCCGCAAGGTCCGCAGTAACGATGCACCGGGCCCGGCCCCGGGCCGCAAGCTGCCGCCGGCCGGCAAGGTGATCGACGATCCCTATGCCGCCCGCGAAGCGGAGAAGTACGAACAGCCCATCGCCAGCCGCGAGGCCATCCTGGCCCTGCTGGAGCGCTGCGAGGGGCCGCAGACCGCCGAGGAACTGGGCGCGCGCCTGGGCCTGACCGCTCCGGACCGGGCCGAAGCGCTGTCGCGCCGGCTCGGTGCGATGGTCCGCGACGGCCAGCTGGTGCAGAACCGTCGCGGCGGTTTCGCCCCGATCCAGACCCTGAACCTGGTCACCGGTGTGGTGATCGCCAACCCGGAAGGGTTCGGCTTCCTGCGCCCGGTCGAGGGCGGCGACGACCTGTTCCTGCCGCCTTATGAAATGCGCAAGGTCATGCACGGCGACAAGGTGCTGGCCCGCGTGACCGGCATCGATCACCGTGGCCGTCGCGAAGGCAGCATCGCCCGCGTGCTGGAGCGCGGCATGACCCGCCTGATCGGCCGCTTCAGCATCGAGATGGGCATCAACTACGTGGTGCCCGACGACAAGCGCGTGCAGCGCAACGTGCAGGTGCCGCCGGACCAGACCGGTGGTGCGCGCGACGGCCAGCTGGTGGTCTGTGAACTGACCCAGGCGCCGGACAGCCGCCGCCCGCCGATCGGCCGCATCATCGCGGTGCTCGGCGACAAGCTGACCGCGTCGCTGGTGGTGGAGACCGCCATCCATGGCCACGAGCTGCCGTTCGAGTTCCCGCAGGAGGTGCTGGACGAAGCGGCCTCGGTGCCGCTGGTGGTCGAGCCGGCGATGATTGGCGACCGTGTCGACCTGCGCAGCACGCCGCTGGTCACCATCGATGGCGAGGATGCCAAGGACTTCGACGACGCGGTGTACTGCGAGCCGAATGCCGAGGGTTTCCGCCTGGTGGTGGCGATTGCCGACGTCTCGAATTACGTTCGCCCTGGTACGCCGCTGGATGAAGAGGCGCAGAAGCGTGCGACGTCGGTGTACTTCCCGGGCTTCGTGGTGCCGATGCTGCCGGAGACACTGTCCAACGGCATCTGCTCGCTGATGCCGAAGGTCGACCGCATGTGCTTTGTCTGCGACATGCAGATCGACCGCGATGGCCTGGTCACGCATTCGCGCTTCTACGAGGCGGTGATGAACTCGCATGCGCGCCTGACCTACACCCAGGTGTGGAAGGCGGTGGGCGAGGACGATGCCGATACCAAGGCCTGGATGGGCGACCTGCTGCCGCAGGTGCAGCGCCTGCACCAGCTGTACAAGGTGCTGTCCAAGGCACGCGCCAAGCGCGGTGCCATCGAATTCGAAAGCAGTGAAGTGCGCTTCGTGCTGGACAACCGTGGTGAAGTGACCCAGGCCGGCATGCTGGTGCGCAACGACGCGCACAAGCTGATCGAGGAGTGCATGATCGCGGCCAACGTCGAGGCCGCCAGGTACCTGCTGTCGCGCCATGTGCCGGCGCCGTACCGCATCCACGAGAAGCCGCCGGAAACCAAGTACGCCGACCTGCTGGAATTCCTCAAGGAGTTCAAGCTGAGCCTGCCGCCGTGGTCGAAGGTGCGCCCGGGCGATTACACCAAGCTGCTGAAGAAGATCCGCGACCGCCCCGATGCCACGCTGCTGGAATCGGTGTTGCTGCGCAGCCAGAGCCTGGCGATCTACAGCCCGGAGAATCACGGCCACTTCGGCCTGGCGCTGGAGGCGTACGCGCACTTCACCTCGCCGATCCGCCGTTACCCCGACCTGCTGGTGCACCGTGCGATCAAGCATGCGTTGTCCGGCAAGCCGCTGGACAAGTTCACCTACAACGCGCGCGAAATGGCGGCCCTGGCGCTGCAGTGTTCCGAGCGCGAGCGCCGTGCCGACGAAGCCGAGCGCGAGGTCGACGAGCGTTACCGCGCGGCGTGGATGGAAAAGCACGTGGGCGGCCAGTTCGACGGCGTGATCAGCGGCGTGACCAGCTTCGGCCTGTTCGTGGAACTGGACGAGTCCAAGGTGCAGGGCCTGGTGCATGTGACCCAGCTGCCGCAGGACTATTACAAGTTCGACGCCACCCGCAAAACGCTGACCGGCGAACGCCGCGGCAGCAGCTACCGGCTGGGTGACCGCGTGCGGATCCTGGTGCTGAAGGCCAGCATGGAAGAGCGCAAGATCGACTTCCGCCTGGTCGAGCACAAGGGCGAGGACGAGGGCGATGGCCTGCCGCCGCCGCCCGAGCGGGGCAAGCCGGCCAAGCGCACCAAGAAGAAGTATTGAAAGGTGTGCCGACCAACGGTCGGCACCTACCGCAACTGGTAGGTGCCAACCTTGGTTGGCACGACGTTCCGGAGGAACCCCAGCATGCAAGGCCAACCCGAATACAGTGGCGGCTGCCAGTGCGGCGCGGTCCGCTTCCAGGCGCGTGGCGAGCTCACCGACAGCTCGATCTGCCATTGCCGGATGTGCCAGAAGGCGTTCGGTGCCTATTACGCGCCGCTGGTATCCGTGCGCGGCGTGCAGTTCAGCTGGACCCGCGGCCAGCCGCGCTATTTCCAGTCGTCCAACGTGGTGCGGCGTGGTTTCTGCGCCGACTGCGGTACACCCCTGACCTATGAAGCCCCGGATGGCGTGGCCGTGGCTGCCGGCGCCTTCGATGAGCCGGAACGCCTGCCACCGACGATCCAGTACGGGGTGGAGCGCAAGCTGCCGTTCGTCGACAGCCTGTCCGGCCTGCCGGCGCGGCGCACCGAGGACGACGTCGCCGCGCTGGAGTTCCTGGCCACCATCGTCTCCCACCAGCACCCCGACCACGACACCCCGCACTGGCCGCCGCGCAGTCGGTAACGCCCCTCTAGCGCCGAGCCCACGCTCGGCTGCTCCGGGTTCAGGCTTCATCGGCCCCCCGCCAGCCGAGCATGGGCTCGGCGCTACAGAGGGGCGGCCGGTCGCAGCGCCCGGCCTGCCGATGCTCTACCATAGCCACCCCCTTTCCGGTCCCCGCCCGCATGAGCAAGAACAGCCAGTGGATTGTCGGCGTCAACGCCGTCGCCTCCTCCATCGAGAACGACGCCGAGAACGTCCGCGAAGTGCTGGTCGAGGCCGGTGCGAAGAACCCGCGCCTGACCGAGATCGAAGAGAACGCCCGCCGCAAGGGCATCGATGTGCGCAAGGTGAACAGCCAGGCGCTGGACGGTGTTGGCGGTTCGGTGCGCCACCAGGGCGTGGCCGCGCGCTACGCCGCCGCCCGTACCTACAGCGAGAACGAGCTGGAAGGGCTGGTCACCGCGGCCGAGGGCAAGGCCCTGCTGCTGGTGCTCGACGAGGTGCAGGACCCGCACAACCTCGGCGCCTGCCTGCGCTCGGCCGCTGCCGCCGGGGCGACCGCGGTGATCATCCCGAAGGACAAGTCGGCCACGGTCAATGCCACTGTGCGCAAGACTTCGGCCGGTGCCGCCGACCTGATCCCGGTGGTGGCGGTGACCAACCTCTCGCGCTGCCTGAAGGACCTGCAGAAGCAGGGCGTGTGGATCTACGGCCTGGCCGGTGAAGCCACGGCCTCGCTGTACCAGCTGGACCTGAAGGGCAACATCGCGCTGGTGCTGGGCGGCGAAGCCGATGGCCTGCGCCGCCTGACCCGCGAGAACTGCGATGGCCTGGTCAAGATCCCGATGCCGGGCGAGATCGAGAGCCTGAACGTCTCCGTCGCCGCCGGCGTCAGCCTGTTCGAGGCCGTGCGCCAGCGCGGTTGATCGGCCAGCGCGATGTGATCGGGGTCAGATCCCTTTTCCAATGGGAAAAGGGATCTGACCCCGTTTCATGTCCCGCCTCACCCCGCGCTGCCGCCCAACGCCTTGAACAGCGTCACGTCGTTGTTGAGCTGGCCCTGGCGCGCACGTGCCAGCGACAGTTCGGCATCACGCCGGGTCTGCTGCGCTTCCAGCCAGGTGCGCAGATCGGTGGCACCCACGCGGTAACGCACTTCCTGCGCGCGTTCCACTTCCACCGCTTCGTCGTATGAAGCCTGCGAGGCCGCCACCTGGCGCGCCAGCTGCTCGCGCGCCGACAGTGCGTTGTCCACTTCCGAGAGCGCGGTATACAGCGTCTTGCGGAAGTTGCTGGCGGCGATCTGGTAGGTGGTGCCGGCGATATCGGTATCCAGCTGCGCACGCTGCAGGTTGAGGAACGGCAGCGACAGGCCGGCGCCCAGCGTGGCCACCGGGTTGCGCAGCACATCGCCCAGCGAGGTCGCGCTGGAACCGAGGCTGCCGGTCAGGCTCAGCGCAGGGTAGTACTGGGTGGCGGTGACCTTGATGGTCTTCAGGCTGTTGCGCAGGCGAAGTTCGGCCGCGCGCAGATCGGGGCGGCGGCCGAGCAGATCGGTCGGCAGGCCTTCGCTGATGGCTGGGCTGCGTGCGCCCAGCAGGTCCTGTGGTTCGTCCTGCTGGGGCCAGGGCGTGCCGTCCAGCAGCACGGTCAGCGCGTTGCGCACCTCCACCCGCTGCTGTTCCAGCGCGCTCTGCGAGGACCGCTGCGACTGCAGGTTCTGCAGCGCCTGGCGCACTTCCAGGCGCGATACCGCACCGGCGTCGAAGCGGGCCTGCACCAGTTCGCGGGTGCGTTCCAGGCGCTCCAGGTTGGCCTGGCCGGTGGCGATCGACTGGTTGAGGTAGGCCAGGTTCCAGTACTGGGTGATGGTGTCGCTGATCACCAGCAGCGCGGTGTTCTGCCGATCTTCCTCGCTGGCCTCGGCTTCCCAGCGGGCGATGTCGCGCTGGGTGCGCAGGCGGCCCCACAGGTCCACCTCCCAACCCAGCGAGACGCCGGTGGAATAGCTGCGGCGCCAATCATCAGACTGGTCGGTGGCGCGGCTGGCGCTGCCGCTCACGCCGGATGACGAGGGCTGCGGCCACAGTGCGTTGCTGGCCAGGCCGGCCTGCAGGCGCGAACGCTGCACGGCCAGGCCGGCGGCGGCCAGATCGCTGTTGGCGGCCAGCGCCTGCGCCACCAGGCGGTCCAGGCGTTCATCGCCGAAGCCGGTCCACCAGGTGTCCTGGCGGATGTCGCGGCCCGGTGTATCCAGGCTGCTGCGCGGGTCATCGGCTGGCGCGTTGAGGGTGGCATCGCCACGTCCATACTGCGCCGCCACGGCCGGGTCGTGCACCGGGTAGCGGCCGACCGACGCGCAGCCGGACAGGGCGAGTAGAACGGCACCGGCCAGCAGCAGGTGCCGGGGAGCGGGGAAGGGCAGTCGGGTCATCATCTTCATTCGCGGGCCAGGGCCTCCACCGGGTCGAGCTGCGCGGCGTTGCGCGCTGGCAGGAAGCCGAACGCAACGCCGATCAGGGTCGAGCAGGCAAACGCGGCGACGATCGAGGCGGTGGAGAACAGCACCTGGAAGTCGCTGGCGAAGCGGCCGATCATCGAGCCCAGCAGCAGGGCCAGGCCGATACCGAGCACGCCGCCGAGCAGGCAGACCAGCACCGCTTCGATCAGGAACTGCTGGCGGATATCACTCTGCCGTGCACCGACGGCCATGCGCACCCCGATCTCGCGGGTGCGCTCGGTCACCGATACCAGCATGATGTTCATCACGCCGATGCCACCGACCAGCAACGCGATGGCGGCGATGGCACCGATCAGCAGGGTCATCGTGCGCGTGGTCTGCTCGATGGTCTCGCGGATCTCGGCGCTGTTGCTGAGGAAGAAATCCTCGGTGCCATGGCGCAGGGTCAGCAGGCGGGTGATCGCTTCCTGCGCGGCGTCCATCGGCGTGTCATCGTCCACGCGCACGGTGATGCTGGACACGTGGCTCTGGCCGAGCATGCGCGACATCACCGTGGTGTACGGCACCCACACGCTGAGGCTGGTGCTGCCGCCGAAGCCGAAACTCTGCCGCTTGGCCACGCCGACCACGCGCGCCGGCACGTTGCCGAGCAGGATCACCTGGCCGACCGGGTCGACATCGGGAAAGAACTGGGACTGGGTGTTCTCGTCGATCACCGCCACCTGGCCCAGGCCCTTGACCGCATCGGCATCGAAGAAGCTGCCGCTGAGCAGGGTCACGCCCTTGACCCGGAAGAACTGCTCGCCAACGCCGCTGACCTGGGCGGTGGACGACTGGTTGCGGTAACGCGCGGTGACCGAAGTCGATACGCTGGGGGTGGCGCTGTCCACGTAGCTCTGCCTTGCCAGTGCATCGGCATCGCTGGCCTTGAGCGTCTGTACGCGCGCCGAGCGCATGTCGCCGAAACCGCGGCCGGGATAGACGTCGATGGTATTGGTGCCGAGCGCGCTGATGTTCTGCAGGATCTGCTGCTGGGAGCCATTGCCCAGCGCCACCACCGAGACCACCGAGGCGATGCCGATGATGATGCCGAGCATGGTCAGGAAGGTTCGCAGCCGATGTGCGTTCATCGCCAGCAGCGCCATGCGGAACGCTTCGGTGAAGCGGTCGCGCGCGGCCCGCCAGCTGTTGCCGCGGGCGACGCCGGTACTGGCCTCGCGCTGCGCACGGTAGGTCGGCGCATTCGGGTTGGCGCGGTCGGCGATGATCTCGCCATCGCGGATTTCGATGATGCGCTGCGCGTGCTCGGCCACGCTCATGTCGTGGGTGACGATGATGATGGTGTGGCCTTCGGCATGCAGTTCGCCGAGGATCGCCATCACTTCCTCGCCGGATTTCGTGTCCAGCGCGCCGGTCGGTTCGTCGGCCAGGATCACCTCGCCGCCGTTCATCAGGGCGCGTGCGATCGACACGCGCTGCTGCTGGCCACCGGACAGCTGGCCCGGCTTGTGATGCATGCGGTCGCTCAGGCCCAGCCGCTGCAGCAGTTGCTCGGCACGCGCGTTGCGCACCGGGCCGGGGCTGCCGGCGTACACCGCCGGCACTTCCACGTTGCCGCGCGCGTCCAGGTCGCCGAGCAGGTGGTAGCGCTGGAAGATGAAACCGAAATGCTCGCGGCGCAGTTCGGCCAGTTCGTCCGGTTGCATCTTCCCGGTTTCGCGGCCGGCCACCTGGTAGCTGCCACGGGTGGGACGATCGAGGCAGCCGAGGATGTTCATCAGCGTCGACTTGCCCGAGCCGGACTGGCCGACGATGGCCACCATCTCACCGGCGTGGATGTCGAGATTGACGTCGCGCAGCACGGCGATCACATCATCGCCGGCCGGGAATTCACGTCGCAGGTCGCGCAGGCGCAGCAGCGGCGCCGTCGTGCTCATCGGCGCCCCATGCCCGGGCCGCCAACCCGCATCTGCATGCCGCCGCGGTTGCCGCCGCCGGCGCTGGCACCGGCCGCACCCGCTTCGCCAACCACCACGCGCTCGCCTTCCTTCAGCCCGGACAGGATCTCGGCCGAGGCGCCATTGTTGATGCCCACCGTGACCTTGCGCGGCTGCGGCTGGCCCTTGTCGTCCAGCACCCGCACCATGCGCTCGTCGCCACGGCGCTTCGGCCCCAGCGCCACTGCCGGCACCATCAGCACGCCCTTGGCCTGCTTGAGCAGCACCGAGACCTGCGCGGTCATGTCGATGCGCAGCGTGCCATCCGGGTTCTCCACGTCGAACAGCGCGTTGTAGTAGACCGCGCTGCTGGAACTGGAACTGGAGGAGCTGCTGGAGCTGGATGAATTCTCGTTGGCGATCGAGGCTGGCGCCGGATTGATCTGGCGCAGCGTGGCGTGGTACTTGCGGTCCGGGTCGCCGAGCGTGGTGAAGTACACCGGCATGCCGGCCTTGATCTTGACCACGTCGGCCTCGGAGATCTCCGCATTGACGGTCACCACGTCCAGCCGCGCCAGCATGACGATGGTCGGCGCGGTCTGGTTGGCGTTCACCGTGCGGCCTTCCTCGGCCACCACCGCCACCACGGTGCCGTCCATCGGCGCGGTGATGCGGGTGTAGGCCAGGTTGGCGCGGGCGGTGCCCAGCTCGGTTTCGCGGCCCTTGATCTGCGCCTCGTAGGACTGCAGCTGGGCACGGGCGGTCTTCAGCTGCGCCTCGGCGGCATCGTATTCCTGGCGCGAGGTGGCCTCGGCAGCCAGCATCTGCTGCTGGCGCGCGAATTCCAGTTCGGCCTGGCGCAGGGTGGCCTGCTGGACGGCGCGCTGGGCGGTGACCTGGTCCAGCGAGGCCTGCGCGTTGAGCACCTGGTTCTGCTGGGTGGTGGCGTCGATCTCGGCAATCAGGTCGCCTTCCTTCACGGTGTCGCCCAGCTGCACCTTCAGCGACTTGATCTGGCCCGAGGCCTGCGCACCGACGCTGACCAGCTTGTAGGCATCGATCACGCCGGTGGCGTCCACCGTCTGCTCGATGTCACCGCGGCTGACCGGCGAGGTGGCCACCGCCGGCGCGGCGGGCTTGCGCAGCAGCCACCAGGCGGTCGCGGCGACGATCAGGGCAAGCAGGGCGATCAGTATCAGGCGACTCCGGCGGGTCGCGGGCAGCAGGCGGAACGTCACGTCGTGGCTTCACTCTCGGGGCCGCGCGTGCGGCGTTGGCGGGCATTGTGAAGACCGGGCGATGGACGGCTCAATCCTCGGGGTATGTCTGTATGTAACACTGTCGGTGAATACGCGTAACCACAGGTATCCCGCCCGTGGGTGGATACACTGGTACGCATTGCCCCGGATGCGGTTCAGCTGCCGACACGGGATGATCGCGACATGGAGACTGAAAACCCGATGCATCGACTGCTGATCGTCGACGACGACAACGACATCCGCACGCTGCTGGCCGAGCAGCTCGGCCGCGCCGGTTACCTGGTGAGCACGGCGGCCGATGGCACCGCCATGCGCCAGCTGCTGGACCGCGAGCACGTGGACCTGATCGTGCTCGACCTCAACCTGCCGCGCGAGGATGGCCTGACCCTGTGCCGCGACCTGCGTGCGCGTTCCAACACGCCGGTGATCATGCTGACCGCGCGCGCCGAGCCGATCGACCGCGTGCTGGGCCTGGAAATGGGCGCCGACGACTACCTGGCCAAGCCGTTCGAGCCCCGCGAGCTGCTGGCGCGCATCCGCAACGTGCTGCGCCGGACCGAGGCGCTGCCGGCCAACCTGGAGCCGCTGGCGGTGCGCCGTGCGCGCTTCTCGCGCTGGGTGTTCGACCTGGAGCATCGCCACCTGGTCGATCCGGATGACCGCGTGGTGGTGCTGTCCGGCGCCGAGTTCCGCCTGCTGCGGGTGTTCATCGCGCACGCCAACAAGGTGCTGTCGCGCGAGCAGCTGGTCGCGCTCAGCAGTGGCCGCAACTACGAGGCACAGGACCGCGCGATCGACCTGCAGGTCAGCCGCCTGCGCAACAAGCTGGGCGACGACGGTGGCCCGGACGGACTGATCAAGACGGTGCGCAACGAGGGCTACGTGCTGGCCTCCGCGGTCAACCTGGAATAAGCCGCGATGAAGCGCCTGCGCCATTTCCTGTCCTCGATGGTCGGGCGGTTGTTCGTGATCCTGCTGCTGGGCATGGCGGTGGCTGCGATCGGCGCGACCATGCTGGCCACTTCCAAGCGCCAGCAGGAGTTCGAGCGGCAGAACCTGAACCGCATCGCCGACCGCCTGCAGGGCTACGTCAACCTGCTGGACGGCAATCCGGAGCTGCGCGAGCGCCTGCTGGCGATCGGCGGGCCGAGCGTGCGCGCGCTGCAGCCCGGAGCCCGCCTCGGGCGTGCCGACACGGCGCTGATGGAAGTGCTGGAAGACCGCCCCGGACCGGTGTCGCGCGCGCATGTGCACTTCGCTTCGTTCCGCTCCTGCATTCCCAAGCTGCAGGACCTGCTGCCGCCGCCACCGCCGGGTCACCGGCGGCCGCCGCGCGAACGCGACCCGGCGTTCATCCCGCCCAAGTGCCGCGCGGTGGACGTGACCCTCAACGACGGCACGCTGCTGAAACTGGCGCTGGACTCGCCGGCGGTGGCGCACAACGGCATCCTCGCCGTGGACCCGTGGTTCCTGACCCTGCTGGTGCTGGCGATTGCCGTGCTGGCCTATATCGTTGCGCGCATGGCCAGTGCGCCACTGCAGGAACTGGCCGCCGCTGCCGAGGATCTCGGCGACGATCTGCAGCGCGACCCGTTGCCATTGCGCGGGCCGCATGAAGTGCAGCGCGCCGCCGAAGCCTTCAACGCCATGCAGCACCGCCTGCAGCGGCACCTGGCCGAACGCACGCAGATGCTGGCGGCGATCACCCATGACCTGCAGACGCCGCTGACCCGGTTGCGCCTGCGCCTGGAGAATGTCAGCGACGAAGCCCTGCGCGAGCGCCTGATCGGTGACCTGGCGGCGATGCAGGCGCTGGTGCGCGAGGGCCTGGAACTGGCCCGCAGTGCCGAGAGTGCCGAGCAGCGCGCCGCACTCGACCTGGATTCACTGCTGGAGAGCATCGTCGAGGACACCGCCGAAGGCGGCGCCGACGTGGTCTTCGAGGGGGGCAGTGGTTCGGTGCTGATGCTGCGTCCGCTGGCCATGCACCGCCTGTTCTCCAACCTGGTGGACAACGCGGTGATGTACGCGCAGCGGGCGCGGGTACGGGTCGAGCGCAGCGGCGGTGCGATCACCGTAGTGGTGGCCGATGACGGTCCCGGCCTGGCCGAAGAGCAGCTGGAGGCGGTGTTCGATCCGTTCGTGCGGGTGGAAACCTCGCGTTCGCGCCAGACCGGCGGGGCCGGCCTGGGCCTGACCATCGCCCGCGCCCTGGCCGAGAAGGACGGCGCGCGGCTGTGGCTGCGCAACCGGGCCGAAGGTGGCCTGGAGGCGGTGGTGCAGTGGCCGGCCAGTGCCCAGGTGGTGGCGCCCGGCCGCGCCGGCTGAGCCGGCGGGCCGCGGACGGTGACGCCGGGGCCGGGGTTTGGCCTATCATCTGCCCATCTCCCCAGTCTCCCCTCGATGAGCCAGCCCGTTCCCGCCGGCATGCCAGTGCGCGCTGCCCGGCTGTTCCCGCACGCTGCCGCGCCCTGCAGCCGCACCTGGCCGCCGCTGCTGCGGTGATGGGCGGGCAGGGGGACGAGGGGCGCTGGGTGGAGCGCCGCGCATCAGGATTCAGGCGGGCACTGCGGCAGGGCCTGCTGTGGTTGCTGCTGGCCCTCGCGCTGCCGCTGGCGGCACAGGAGGGCGCGCCCCCGCTGCGCGACTACGCCATCGACGTATGGACCTCGCGCAACGGCCTGCCGCACAACTCGCTGCGCGACATCGCACAGACGCCGGAGGGCCATCTGTGGTTCGCCACCTGGGAAGGGCTGGTGCGCTACAACGGACTGGACTTCACCGTGTTCGACCGCAGTACGCGCCCGGGCCTGCGCGACAACGGCATCGGCGCACTGTTCGTCGACCGCCAGGGTGGGCTGTGGATCAGCGATTCGCGCGGCAACGTCAGCCACCGCGGCAGCGACGGCCAATGGCGGGTCTGGGAGCACCAGGCCGGTACACCGCAGGTGCTGATCCAGTCCATGCAGATGGACAGCCAGGGCCGGCTGTGGCTGCTGTACGAAGGCAAGGGCATCGGCTACCTGACGCCGGATGCCGGCATCGTCTACCAGGCACCGGCGGCGGACCTGCCGATGGCGATGAGCTTCACCAAGCTGGTGGTCGATGCACAGGACCGGGTATGGGTCGGCACGCTCGACGGGCTGGTGCTGCGCGACAACGACGGCGTGCTCAAGCGCGCGCCCGCCGCGTGGGGGCTGGGCGCCGGCAGCGGCCTGTCGTGGCCGTACCGGGCACCGGATGGCGCGCTGTGGATCGTCGCCGGCGAGCGCCTGTACCGGGTGGAGGACGACCAGCTGGTGCTGGTGCACCGCCTGCCGGGCCAGCTGCACATGACCTCGATGCTGCAGGACCGGCATGGCGATCTGTGGCTGGGTACCGAGAACCAGGGCCTGCTGCGCATTTCCGCCCATGGCCTGGAGCGGCTGCCGGCCGGCCTGAACCTGCCGGGCGGACGCGTGGTCAGCCTGCGCGAGGATGCCGAAGGCAGCATCTGGGTGGGAGCCAATGGGGGCCTGTACCGCCTGCGCGAAACACTGTTCAGCAGCTTCACCGAGCGCGATGGGCTCAGTGGCGACTACGTGCGCACGGTGTTCGAGGATCGCGACCGCCAGCTGTGGGTCGGCAGCGCCAGCGGCCTTGACCTCCAGACCCGCGACGGTCGTTTCCGCGCGGTGCCGCTGCACAACCGCGGCGGCAAGGCGCCCTCGGTACTGAGCCTGGCACAGGGGCCGGACGGTGACCTGTGGGTGGGAACCTTCGGCGACGGCGTTTACCGGCTGGGTCGCGATGGGGGCCTGCGCCACAACTATGCGGCGGCTGACGGCATGCCGGGCGGCAACATCCGTGCGATCACCGTTGACCCGCAGGGCGTGGTCTGGGCCGGCACGCAGAAGGGCGTGGTGCGCATCGACGGCGACCGGGTGCAGGTCTCGAACGTGCCGGGCATGCCCGGCGGCCTGATCACCGCGCTCGAGCATGATCACCAGGGCAACCTGTGGATCGGCACCATCGAAGGCATCCGCGTGCTGCGTGGCGACCACGTGCAGTCGATCGACCTGGCCCCGCTGGGGGGCGGCCGCAGCGTGTTCGGCTTCCACCAGCTGGGCGATGCGATGTGGATCAGCAGTGATCGTGGCCTGTACCGCTGGCGCAACGGTGCGCTGGCGCGGGTCGGCCTGGAGCAGGGCATGCCGGTGGACGCGGTGTTCCAGCTGGTGCCGGACCGCCTCGGCAATGTCTGGATCAGCAGCAACCGTGGTGTGCTGCGCACCGACATGGCTACCCTCAATGCGGTGGCCGATGGCCGCACGCCGCGGGTGGTGCTGGAGCGCTACAACGAGATCGACGGCATGGCCAATGCACAGGCCAATGGCAGCTCCAGTCCATCGGCGATCCTGCGCCAGGATGGCACGTTCTGGGTGGTCACCGCCGGTGGCCTGAGCACGGTCGACCCGCAACGCCTGCAGCGTTTCCGCGAGCGGCCATCGCCGCCGGCGGCGATCGAGAGCGTGCAGGTGGATGGTGCGCCGGTGCACTGGGAGGGACCGGATCGCAATTACATTCCCGGTGGCCGCCGGTTGGCGGTGAGCTATGTCGGCCTGAGCTACCTGATGTCCGACCGGATCCGCTACCGCACGCGGCTGGATGGCCTCGATGCCGGCTGGGTCGAGCGTGGCCCGCAGCGCAGCGTCGAGTTCGTTGGCCTGCCGCCGGGCGACTACACCCTGCATGTGGCTGCGGCGCATCCGGGCGGCAGCTGGGGCCAACAGGAGGCGGTGTGGAGCTTCAGCGTCGAGCCGTTCTGGTGGCAGCGGCGCAGCGTGCAGGCGCTGGGCGGGCTGTTGCTGCTGGCCGGCCTGGTGGCACTGTACCGCCTGCTGCTGCAGCAGCTGAAGGCCAGCAACCTGCGCCTGGCGCGGCGGGTGGACGACGCGACCTTCGACCTGCAGGCCAAGACCGTGCACCTGCAGGCGCTGAACCAGGAAAAGACCGAGCTGGCCGAGCGCCTGGCGCGCCAGGCCGAAGCCTTCGAGCGCCAGGCCCGCGAGGATGCGCTGACCGGGCTGGCCAACCGCCGCGGCTTCGACGAGACGCTGGCGCGTGACTTCGCCCGTTCGCAGCGTAGTGGTCATCCACTGTGCCTGGTGGTGCTGGACATCGACCATTTCAAGGACGTCAACGACCGCCACAGCCACAGCATCGGCGATGCCGTGCTTGTGCAGGTGGCGACGCTGATCGCAGCCGCCAGCCGCGACTCCGACCTGCCGGCGCGCACCGGCGGCGAAGAGTTCGCGCTGCTGCTCAACGACACCCGCCTGGAGGAAGCCGCGCAGCTGTGCGCGCGCCTGCGCGGCCTGTTCCATGACCACCCCGACTGGGCCGGTGTGGAAGGCCTGCGCGTGACCTTCAGTGCGGGGCTGGTGGAGCTGGATGCCGACGACCGCACCCCGGCGCTGCTGTACCAGCGCGCCGACCGCGCGCTGTACCGCGCCAAGAGCGACGGCCGCGATCGCACGAGCATTGGTTGATCGCATCCACGCATGGCGTGGATCTACTGTGCGGCGATTGATTCGCCACCATGCATCGATGGAACGACGTCGGCCTGTAGAGTCGAGCCGTGCTCGACCACCGCGCGGCAGCGCGGAAAAAGGTGCAGCCGAGCATGGCTCGGCTCTACAGAAAGCGCTTTCTTACCGCGGCCAGGCGTTGGCGATGGTGCAGAACAGCCGCGCGGTCTGCTCGGTGTCATATACCGCGCTGTGCGCTTCATTCGCATCCCAACCCAGCCCGGCGGCAGTGGCCGCACGCGCCAGCACGGTCTGGCCGTAGGCGATACCGGCCAGGGTGACCGTGTCGAACACGCTGAACGGATGGAACGGATTGCGCTTGTGGCCGGTCCGCGCCACGGCCGCGTTGACGAAGCCGAGGTCGAAATGGGCATTGTGGCCAACCAGGATCGCGCGCTGGCAGCCGTACTTCTTCATCGCCGCACGCACCGGAGTGAAGATGTGGTCCAACGCCGCTTTTTCTTCCTTGGCCAGCCGGAACGGATGGTCGAGGATGATGCCGGTCACTTCCAGCGACTTCGGGTCGATCTCCAGGCCCTCGGCCGGGACCACGTGGGCACTGGCGGTCTGGCCGGGGTAGAGCAGGCCGTTCTCGTCCATCTCGATCGGCACCGCAGCGATTTCCAGCAGCGCGTTGCGCTGGCTGTCGAAGCCGCCGGTTTCGACATCCACCACCACCGGCAGGAAGCCGCGGAAGCGTTGTGACATCGCGCGCTGCGCCTGGGGAAGTGCGGAATCGGGAACGGCGGCAGGTGCGGGGATGGGGTCAGTCATGCGTGAATTCTATCAGAGCGGCCCTGAGCGCCCGGCCACGCAGCCCATGCCAGCCACCGTGGTGGCACGAACGCAGAACCCGGTAGGTGCCAACCTTGGTTGGCACATGACGCGCCGACCAAGGTCGGCATCTACCGAACCGCTGGCCGCGCAGGTGTGGCCGAGGGAGACCACCGCGCCAACCAGGCGTCCACGCTCAGCTTGCCGGCGCCGGTGAAGATCAGCGGCAGCAGCATGGCCATGAACAGCACCGGCAGCTTGAAGTTGCCGAAGCCCTGGTCGCTGATCGCATAGCCCATGGCCAGGTCGGCCAGCGAGTTCCACTCCATCGGCCAATGCACCGCATAGGTGGCCACCACGGTCAGCACCAGCAGGCTCGCGGCGGCGAAACGGGTGCCGAAACCGAACAGCAGGCAGGCCGCCCCGAGCAGTTCGAACCAGGTCGCCAGTTGCCAGTTCAGGGTGGCCGGCAACTGGTCGAACGGGAATGGAAAGGCGTCCTGCAGGTCGGCGAACCAGTTCTGGCCGCGCAGCTTCTCGCGGCCGGATTCGAAGAATTCCAAGGCCAGCAGCAGGCGCAGGCCGAGCGGGGCCAACCAGGGGGCGAGACGGTCCAGCTGGTCACGCGCGGCGGCCAGGGTCGGAAGGTTCATCAGGGGATCTCCGCAAATGGGGTGTCAGGGCGGGGCGGTGAGCGGGCCGATCACGCCGGCCTGCAGGAACTGCCGCAGCAGCGCGGCACCGGGGCCGGCCAGCGCGTCTTCGGCCAGCCCATGCGTGGTGGCGAGGCGTTGCAGGTACGTACGGCCTTCCAGCCCAGGCTGTTCACCGATGCTGGACAGCAGGTGCACCGCCAAGGGGCTGAGCGCGGCGAATCGCACTTCACCGTCGGCTTCGCGGCGGACCAGCAGGCCGGTGGGTTCTGGGAGGGGCTGGGTCGGCGCATCCTCTGCACCGAGACGGTGCACCGGCCACTGGTACAGCAGCGGCCACGCCAGCGGCGAACGCTGCAGCGGCACCCGCAGCGGATCGACATCGCCAGGCGCAGGAAGTGGCTCGGCCTGCAACTGGTACAGCGCGGTTTCCACCCACTCGTAGTGGGCCAGTTCGGCCAGCGCCGGGTGCGGCAGCTGCGACTGTGCCTGCAGCCACTGCACGAACTCGGCGGCCAGCTCGGTGAACAGGGGGGTCTGGCAGCGATGGGTGGCGAAGTAGTGGCGCACCAGCGCGCTCCATGCCGGTTCGCCGAGCAGGCGGACGCAGACCGGGAAACCGTTGCTCAGGAGCCCGAGCAGGTTGTTGAACAGCAGGTGCTGGTACACCGCCAACCGGCGTGCATCCAGGCCGGCCGGTGCCGGCACCGCCTGTGGATCGCGCAGGTGCGCGGTGAACGCGTGCTGCTGCGCGCGCAGGGTGTCGATAGCGTCAGCCATGTGCAGCCCCGGCGTGTGCGGCCTGCAGGCGGCGGATGGTCTGCAGTTCGCCCTGCAGTTCCGCATAGGGCGGGAAATTGAAATCGCGTTCGAGCAGGGTGGGGCGTGGGCCGATGCGAGCATAGGTACGCGCCAGCAACTCCCAGACCGGATCAATCACCGCGCTGCCATGGGTATCGATCTTCAGGTCGGGTGCCTCGTCCAGGTGCCCGGCCACGTGCAGGCAGACGATGCGCTGCGCGGGCAGGCCGGCGATGAAGGCATCGGCATCGTAGCCGTGGTTGCAGGCGTTGACGTAGACGTTGTTGACGTCCAGCAGCAGGTCGCAGTCGGCTTCGGCGAGCACCGCATTGGTGAACGCCAGCTCGTCCATCGCCGGTTCCGGCGCCAGGTAGTAGGACACGTTCTCCACCGCGATGCGGCGGCCGAGCAGGTCCTGCACGTGGCGGATGCGCTGCGCGGTATGGCGCACGGCTTCGTCGGTGAAGGGAATCGGCAGCAGGTCGTACAGGTGGCCGTCGTCGCTGCAGTAGCTCAGGTGCTCGCTGTACAGCGGCACGCGGTGCTTTTCGAGGAACCGGCCGACCTGCTCCAGCAGCTGGGTGTCCAGGGCGGCACTGCCGCCCAGCGACAGCGACAGGCCGTGGCAGCTCAGCGGATGGCGGTGTGCCAGTTCGGCCAGGGCATCACCGGCCGGGCCGCCGACATGGATCCAGTTCTCCGGCGCGCATTCCAGGAAGTCGAAGTCGCCTGCCGGAGCGTCACGCAGATCCTGCAGCAGCGCCCGGCGCAGGCCCAACCCTGCAGCCGCCGCGCGAAGCGGCGACTGCGGGTGGACGAGGCTGGCGCGGACGTCAGTGCTTGCCACCGCACTTGCCTTCGCCGCACTTGCCTTCAGCCGACTTCGTGTCGCCGGTCTTGGCCTTGGCGCCCGCTGCGCCGGCAGCCTTGCCCTTGTCGGCACCGCACTTGCCTTCGCCGGTCTTGCCGTCGGCACCACACTTGCCTTCGGCGTGCTTGGTCGCGTCGGCTGCCATCTTGGTATCGGCGGCCTTGGCATCGGTGCTGGCCTTGGCTGCCTGGCCGGCCACCAGGTAGCCCTGGGCGAGGTCGCTCATGCTCAGCGCCGAGGCGCTGGCGGTCATGCCCAGGCCGGCGGCCAGAGCGGTAGCGGTCAGCAGGGACAGGGTCTTGTTGGAACTGCTCATCGGTCTTACTCCTGGGTGGTGGGCAGGTGCCCGGGGTGAATCGATGGTGCAGCGATCCTACTCAACGAATCCTCGCCAAGAACTCAAATTTTCGTGAGATCTGTTACAGAAGCATCCGGCAGGTCCGCACCGGGCAAGCCCGGCGGGCCCAATGCGGGGGAACTCCCCAAAAAAGAAGGCCGCTGTCACCAGGACAGCGGCCACCTTGGAGTCGACTCCGGTGTTGCAGTGCAGCGTCAGGGCTGGCCGGTGCTGGAGGTCTCGTCGCGCTTTTCACGCGGTGGCAGCGGCTGCTCGCCATGCACCAGGAACCATACGTTCTCGGCGATGTTGGTGGCGTGGTCGCCCACGCGCTCCAGGTTCTTGGCCATGAACAGCAGGTGCGTGCACGGGGTGATGTTGCGCGGGTCTTCCATCATGTAGGTCAGCAGCTCGCGGAACAGCGCGGTGTACTGCGCGTCCAGGCGGGCGTCGTCCTCACGCAGTTCCAGCGCGGCATCAGCATCGTTGTCGCGGTAGGCGGCAATGGCACGCCGGACCTGCTGCGCGGCCAGGCGGCCCAGTGCACGCAGGCCCTGGATCTGCGGCAGCGGCGGCACCTTGCCCAGCGCGATCGAGCGTTTGGCGACGTTGGCAGCGTAGTCACCGATGCGCTCGATGTCGGCCGGAATGCGCAGGCCGGCAAGGATCTCGCGCAGGTCGCGCGCCATCGGGCCACGCAGCGCCAGGCGCATCACGTCGTGGCTGATCTGCTGTTCCAGCGCATCGATCGCCTCGTCGTTGGCGATGATGCGATGGGCAGCGTTCTCGTCGCGCTTCTCGATCACGTCCATCGACGCTTCGAGCTGGGCGACGGCCATCTCGCCCATGCGCACGATCTCGGCCACCAGGCGCTGCTGCTCTTCGTCGTAGCTCTTGACGATGTGGTCGTTGGGAAGGTTCATGGTTGTTCCACTCTGTAGAGTCGAGCCACGCTCGACTGATGGTGTCTGCAGGGTCGAGCCGTGCTCGACTGACGTTTCAGCCGAAGCGGCCGGTGATGTAGTCCTCGGTCTGCCGCTGCGACGGCTGCGAGAAGATCACTTCGGTGCGGTCGTGCTCGATCAGGTCGCCCAGGTACATGAAGGCGGTGTAGTCGGACACGCGTGCGGCCTGCTGCATGTTGTGGGTGACGATCACGATGGTGTACTCGTGCTTGAGTTCTTCCACCAGCTGCTCGATGCGGCTGGTCGAGATCGGATCCAGCGCCGAGGTCGGCTCGTCCAGCAGCAGCACCGACGGGCGCAGGGCCACGGCACGGGCGATGCACAGGCGCTGCTGCTGGCCGCCGGACAGGCCCAGTGCGCTCTGCCCCAGCTTGTCCTTCACTTCGTCCCACAGCGCGCCCTGGCGCAGCGCCTGCTCGACGCGGTCTGCCATGTCGGCCTTGCTCAGCTTCTCGTGGTGGCGGATGCCGTAGGCCACGTTCTCGAAGATGGTCATCGGGAACGGCACCGGCTTCTGGAACACCATGCCGACCTTGCTGCGCAGGCGGTTCATCGGGTACTTCGGCGACAGGATGTTCTCGCCGTCCAGCAGCACTTCACCGCGCGCTTCCAGCTTCGGGTACAGCGCGTAGATGCGGTTGAAGATGCGCAGCAGGGTCGACTTGCCGCAACCGGAAGGACCGATCAGCGCGGTCACGCGCTTTTCCGGGATTTCCAGGTTGATGCCCTTCAGGGCGTGGAACTTGTCGTAATAGAAGTCCAGTCCACGCGCAGCCAGCTTCACCGGCGACGGCGTGTGCAGGCTCTCGTGCGAGGACGGCACGGCGATGCGCTGCATCGGCACGGCGTTGGAAAGGTCGTTCATGGCGTTATCCACGGAAAGGTCAGTCATGGGAGATACGGTTGCGCAGCAGGATGCCGCGGGCGGCAAGGCTGACCAGCAACACGAAGACAGTCAGCACCAGGGCACCGGCCCATGCCAGCACCTGCCAGGATTCATACGGGCTGCCGGCGAACTGGTTCATCACCACCGGCACCGAGGCCATCGGCTGGAAGATGTTGTTGTTCCAGTACTGGTTGCCGAAGGCGGTGAACAGCAGCGGTGCGGTCTCGCCGGAGATGCGGGCCAGTGCCAGCAGGATGCCGGTGATGATGCCGGCCGAGGCACTGCGGTACAGCACCTGCACGATCACCTTCCACTGCGGGATGCCCAGCGACAGGGCCGCTTCGCGCATCTGCGAGGGCACCAGGCGCAGCATCTCGTCGGTGGTGCGTACCACCACCGGCAGCACGATGAAGGCCAGCGACAGCGCACCGGCGAACGCCGAGAAGTTGCCGCCGGTCTGCATCACGTACAGGGTGTAGACGAACAGGCCGAGCACGATGGACGGGGCCGACAGCAGGATGTCGTTGACGAAGCGGACCACGGTGCCGGCCTTGCGGGCGTTGCCGTACTCGGCCAGCCAGGTGCCCGCCAATACGCCCAGCGGGGTGCCGATGCCGATCGCCAGCGCACACATCACGGCGCTGCCGAAGAACGCGTTGGCGAGGCCGCCTTCCTGCATCGGCGGCGGCGTCATCTTGGTGAACAGATCCAGGTTGATGCCGGCCAGGCCCTTGGAGGCCAGGGTGAACAGGATCCAGCCCAGGAAGAACAAACCGAACAGCGCGGTGGCGCAGGAGGCGGTGATCGCAACGACATTGCCGATGCGGCGGCGCAGGTACAGGGAGTCAGCGGTGCTGGACATCAGTTGCCCTCCTTGCGGGACAGGCGCATCAGCATCAGGCGGGCGATGGCGAGCACCACGAAGGTGACGATGAAGAGGACGAAGCCGAGCAGCAGCAGGGCCGAACGGTAGGTTTCAGTGGCTTCACCGAAATCGTTGGCGATCAGCGCAGCAATGGTGGTGCCCGGTTCCAGCAGCGACGGCGACAGGCGCACGCTGTTGCCGATCACGAAGGCCACCGCCATCGTCTCGCCGAGGGCGCGGCCGAGGCCGAGGAAGATGCCGCCGATCACCGCCGAGCGGGTGTAGGGCAGCACGATGTCCCAGCTCACTTCCCACTTGGTGGAGCCCAGCGCATAGGCCGATTCCTTCAGGCGGGTCGGCACGGTCAGGAACACTTCGCGCATCACCGAGGAGATGAACGGAATGACCATGATCGCCAGCACGAAACCGGCGGTGAGCATGCCGATGCCCAGCGGCGGGCCCTGGAACATCGGGCCGATGATCGGCCATTCGCCCAGGGTCTCGTTGAGGAACGGCGTGACGTACTCGGTCATCACCGGCACCAGCACGAACAGGCCCCACATGCCGTAGATGATCGAGGGAATGCCGGCCAGCAGTTCGATGGCTGTGCCGACCGGGCCACGCAGCCAGCGTGGCGCGACTTCGGTGAGGAAGAAGGCGATGCCGAAGCTGACCGGCACGGCGATGACCATCGCGATGACGGCGGTGACCAGGGTGCCGTAGATCGGGGCGAGCGCGCCGAACTTGTTTTCGACCGGATTCCAGTCGGCGGAGAAGAAGAAGCTCAGGCCCTGCATCTGCAGGGCATGGCGGCCGCCCCACAGCATCGACAGCGCGGCGCAGGCCAGGGCGATCAGGACGAAGATGACGGTGCCGACCAGCACCCATCGGAACAGTTTGTCGTTGCGGGCATCACGCGCATCACGCGTGGACGGGGCGGCTACAGGCTGGGCGATGGCATTCATGGGGACGGCAGGGCCAGGAAGGGGCGGGGCGGCACGGCGTGGAAGCGGTGCCCGCGCGGGGCGGGCACCGTCGAGTCCGTCACTTCAGGTCGGTCGCCCAGTAGGCCTCGATCTGCTTGACCAGTTCGGCCGGCAGCGGCACGTAGTGCAGCTCGTTGGCCTGGGCTTGGCCGTTCTCGAAGGCCCACTTGAAGAAGGCCAGGGTGTCCTGGTTGCGCTTGGCGTCCTTCGGCTGCTTCTGCATCAGCATGAAGTTGGTGGCGGTGATCGGCCACGCCTGCTCGCCCGGGGCGTTGGTGATGACCAGGTTGAAGTCCTTGGCGCTGGCCCAGTCGGCGCTGGCGGCCGCCGCGGCGAAGGTTTCCGAGCTGGGCTCGACCCAGTTGCCGGCGGCGTTCTGCATGGCGGTGTACGGCATGCCGTTCTGCAGCGCGTAGGCCAGCTCGACGTAGCCGATGGAGCCCTTGATCTGCTTCACGTACGAAGCGACGCCTTCATTGCCCTTGCCACCGACGCCGTCCGGCCACTGCACCGAGGTGCCTTCGCCGACCTTGCTCTTCCACTCCGGGCTGACTTTGGACAGGTAGTTGGAGAAGTTGAAGGTGGTGCCCGAACCGTCCGAACGGTGGACCAGGGTGATCTTGCCGTCCGGCAGCTTCACGCCCGGGTTGGCGGCGACGATGGCCGGATCGTTCCAGGTCTTGACCTTGCCCAGGAAGATGTCGGCCAGCAGGGCGCCGCTCAGGCGCAGCTTGCCGGCTTCCAGGCCTTCGATGTTGACCACCGGCACCACGCCGCCGATGGCCGACGGGAACTGGGCCAGGCCGGCCTGTGCCAGCTCTTCGCTGCTCAGCGGTTTGTCGGAGGAGCCGAAGTCGACGGTGCCGGCCTTGATCTGGGCGATGCCGCCGCCGGAGCCGATCGACTGGTAGTTGATCTTGGCCCCGGTGGTGGCGTTGTAGTCGGCCGACCACTTGGAGACCAGCGGGAAGATGAAGGACGCGCCCGCGCCGGACACTTCGGCGGTCACCTTGGCACCGGCAGCGGCCGGGGCAGCGGCACCGTCGGCCGCCGGCTGCTGCGCGGCCTGCTTGTCGCCACCGCAGGCCGACAGGCCCAGGGCGATGGCCAGGGAAAGGGCGGCAAGGCCGGCCGAGTGCAGTTTCATGGTCACTCCATAGCGGGGAAGAGCCGACGTGGTCGGCGGATGCGGCTATGAAATGATGTTTTTGTTACAGCCGTATTACGACCATGACAGAGGTGTCCTGGATCACGTTCTGACAAGGGTTTCACCGGGTTGGCCCCCATCCGGCAGAGCCCCGGAGACCCCGGATCTGCGCACCGGTATGGCGGCCGGTTGGCCCGTGTGGAGTCAAGCCATGTTCGACGGCTCCCTGCCCTCGGTAGGTGCGGACCGTCGGTCCGCACGCTCCAGCACCCAGCCGAGCGTGGGCTCGGCGCTGCAGAGGCAGATGCATGCATCCCCGAAAACAAGAAGAGCGCGAGATCTCGAGGATCTCGCGCCCGGTTGGGGCCGGCGGGGGAGAGAGGACCCGCCGGCCCCGTTCCTGCGGGGGAACGTGCTTACTTCAGGTTCTGCGACCAGTAGGTCTCGATCTGGCGGACCAGGCTGTCCGGCAGCGGCACGTAGTCCAGCTGGCGGGCCTGGGCGTCGCCGCTCTTGTAGACCCAGCGGAAGAACTCCTGGGTGGCCTTGCCGTTGGCAGCGTTCTTCGGCTTCTTGTGCACCAGGATGAAGTTGGTGGCGGTGATCGGCCAGGACTCGGCGCCCGGGGCGTTGGTCATCACCAGGTAGAAGTCCTTGGCGCTGGCCCAGTCGGCGCTGGCGGCAGCGGCGGCGAACGATGCATCGCTCGGCTGGACGAACCTGCCGGCAGCGTTCTTCATCGCCGTGTACGACAGCTTGTTCTGCAGTGCGTAGGACAGTTCGACGTAGCCGATGCCGCCCTTGATCTGCTTCACGTAGGCAGCAACGCCTTCGTTGCCCTTGCCGCCGATGCCGGCCGGCCACTGGACCGAGGTGCCTTCACCGACCGAGCTCTTCCACTCCGGGCTGACCTTGGACAGGTAGTTGACGAAGTTGAAGGTGGTGCCCGAACCATCCGAGCGGTGCACGACGGTGATCTTGGCGCTCGGCAGGGTCACGCCCGGGTTCAGCGCGGCGATGGCCGGGTCGTTCCAGGTCTTGATCTTGCCCAGGAAGATGTTGGCCAGCACGGTGCCGTCCAGCTTGAGTGCGCCCGGGGCGATGCCGGCCACGTTGACCACCGGCACCACGCCGCCGATCACCGACGGGAACTGGGCCAGGCCCGAGGCGGCCAGTTCTTCCGGCTTCAGCGGTGCATCGGAAGAGCCGAAATCAACGGTCTTGGCCTTGATCTGCGCAATGCCGCCGCCGGAACCGATCGACTGGTAGTTGACCTTGTTGCTGGTGGCAGCGTTGTAGTCGGCCGACCACTTCGACATCACCGGGTAGATGAACGAGGCGCCCGCGCCGGTGATTTCAGCGGCGTTGGCGGCGAACACGGACGACGCTGCGAAGACGGCAACGGCAACGCGCGACTTGAAGGCGTGGATCACGGGGTGGCTCCTGGGTTGATTGGAATGCGGGGTTACCCGCCCGGCGCACATTCCATAACGGTTCGATGACAGCGCGGGGACCGTTGTATGACGCATCCGTTACAGCGCTGGCTGACGCTTGCGCAGCGCGGGCCGTGAAGGTTTCGCGCAGCGGCTGAGGCGGTCGTGCGGGCACAAGGGAGGTGCGCCGGCGCCGGTTGCGGTCACCTTGCATAGGTGGCCGATGAGGTGACGGCTGGCTCCCTTCGCGCGGTCTGCGCCTGGCGTTGCGCAGGGATTCCGCGTCATCCGCGCGAAGCCGGGCGGTGCGGACCAGGGTGACCCGGCGGCTTGCCCGCGTGTCGGTGCCGATACACCACGCCATGGGGCGCAAGGGATCGATAAGCATGTGCGCGCAAATGAGTCGTACGCATGACCGCACGAAGAAATCTGGGGTTGGTGCTCAATCTGTCATTCGGCTGTCATGGTTTTAACGGAACGTTCGCAAAACGCTTGACCGGCCTGCCGGCGTGGCGTTCTGCCCAAGCCATTCCAACCCTCTGGAGAAATCCAAAATGCGTTCCCATTTGCTCGCCGCCGCGGTCGTTGCAAGCCTCGGTCTGGTTTCCGCCGACGCCTTCGCAGCCCCCGCCAGCTCGGGCGTGTCCCAGGCACAGTTGCAGCAGCTGCAGGCACAGATCGCTGCGCTGCAGGCCCAGGTCCAGCAGTTGCAGAACGATTCGCAGGCGCTGCAGGCGCAGTCCGACGCGCAGTCCGAAGTGAACATCACCCAGGCGCAGGCCCTGGAAGGTGCGCAGAAGACCCAGACCAGCGTCGACAAGCTGGCCAAGCTGGTCAATGACAACAAGATTGGCGGTCGCATGTTCTTTGACCTGACCAACATCGACAAGACCAGCAACGGCAAGGACACCGCCGCCAGCGGCACCGGCCTGGACGTCAAGCGCTTCTACCTGACCGTCGACCACAAGTTCAACGACATCTGGTCGGCCAACCTGACCACCGACTTCCAGTACAGCTCGGCCATCGGCAACACCGAACTGTTCGTCAAGAAGGCCTACGTGCAGGGCAGCTTCGACCCGGCCTTCAACCTGCGCGTCGGTGCCGCCGACATGCCGTGGATCCCGTACGTCGAGAAGTTCTACGGCATGCGCTATGTCGAGAACACCCTGACCGACCGCCTGAAGTACGGCAACTCGTCCGACTGGGGCCTGCATGGCTTCGGCAACCTGGGCAACAACTTCAACTACGCCGTCTCGGTCGTGTCCGGCGCCGGCTACAAGAACCCGACCCGCAGCAAGGGCATGGACGTGGAAGGCCGCGTGGCCTACACCCCGAACGAGAACTTCGTGGTCGCCGTCGGCGGCTACAGCGGCAAGCTGGGCAAGGAAACCGACATCCAGAGCGCCGAGAACACCTACACCCGCGCCAACGCGATGGTGGCCTACGCCGACAGCAACTTCCGCGTCGGCGGCGAGTACTTCCAGGCCAAGAACCTCAACAACGTGCTGACCGTTGCCACCGACAAGACCAGTGGCTGGTCGGTGTGGGGCAGCGTGCGCGTGACCGACGGTGGCATCAACGTGTTCGGTCGTTACGATGACACCGACGTCAGCAAGACCCTGGACCCGACCCTGAGCGACAAGTACTGGAACGTCGGCGTCGAGTTCCCGGTCATGAAGAACCTCAAGCTGTCGACCGTGTACAAGTACACGCACCTGGCCAACGCCAGCGACAAGAAGAACGACAAGACCAAGGAATTCGGCGTCTGGGGCGACCTGTCGTTCTGATCTCCTGAAGCACCCTTGTCCATACACGCGGACGGCGGGCCTGGTGCCCGCCGTCTTCGTTTCGTCACAACACGATCCGCGTCACGTCTCGGCTGTGGTCTTTTCCTTGAACCGGCACAGGTCGGCGATCACGCAGCCCGGGCAATCCGGCTTGCGCGCCTTGCACACGTAGCGGCCATGCAGGATCAGCCAATGGTGCGCGTCGAGCAGGAACTCGGCCGGAATCACCTTCACCAGCGTGTCCTCCACTTCGCGCACGTTCTTGCCGGGGGCCAGGCCGGTACGGTTGGAGACGCGGAAGATATGCGTATCCACCGCCATCACCGGCTCGCCGAAGGCGGTGTTGAGCACCACGTTGGCGGTCTTGCGGCCCACACCGGGCAGCGCTTCCAGCGCTTCGCGGTCGCGCGGCACTTCGCCGCCGTACTTCTGCAGCAGGATCGCGCAGGTGGCGATCACGTTCTTCGCCTTGGCGTTGAACAGCCCGATGGTGGCGATGTACGGCTTCAGGCCATCCTCACCGAGCGCGAGGATCTTCGCCGGCGTGTTGGCGACCGGGAACAGGCGGCGGGTGGCCTTGTTGACGCCGACGTCGGTGGCCTGTGCGGACAGCGCCACGGCCACCAGCAGTTCGAACGGCGAGCTGTACTCAAGCTCGGTCTTCGGGTGCGGATTGAGCTCGCGCAGGCGGGTGAACATTTCCACCACGTCGGCGCGCGGCATGCGGCCGCCGCGCCGCGCCGGTGCGCGGGCAGTCTTCTTCGCGGTGGCCATTACGGCTCCTTGCCGGTGACGCGGGCCTTGGCCCGGGCGAGAATCGCGGCCGCCGCGGCGGGCAGGGGGGGCTTCACGTCCGGCGCCGGGGGCGGGGTGCGACGTGCATCGCGCTCGGCTTCGCGGCGGGCCAGGCGCACCGCGCGGGCGCGATAGCGTTCGCGTGCGGCCCAGGCCGTACGCAGTTGCTGCTGGGCCTGCTGCAGCCGCTGCGGAAGGTCCGGGTGGCCAGGCAGCAGCTGTTCGTCGCCGGCTCGGGCGACGTAGTCCATCAGCCCCGCCTGCAGGGCGCCATCGAGATCGTCTGCCTGGACCCGGGCGAACAACTGCGCGGGGTTGGGTCGGGATGCCATGGCGTCAGCGGCTCTGGAAGGCCGGCGGGCGGCGCTGCAGGAAGGCACTGGTGCCTTCACGCATGTCCTCGGTGGCGAACAGCAGGCCGAACTGCGCACTTTCGTATTCCAGCCCGGCCTCCAGGCTGCACTCGCCGCCCACGTGCACCGCGTCGAGCAGGCCACGCAGGGCCAGCGGTGCTGAGCGTGCCAGCTGGCGGGCGACGTCCTGCACGCGGTTGTCCAGCGCGTCGGCCGGCACGACTTCGTTGACGATGCCCAGCTCCAGCGCACGCGCGGCGTTGATCGGCGCCCCCAGCAGGCACAGCTCCAGGGTGGCGGCGCGGCCACACAGGCGCAGCAGGCGCTGGCTGCCGCCGAAGCCGGGAATCAGGCCGAGATTGATTTCCGGTTGGCCGACCTTGGCGGTATCGGCGGCGATGCGCAGGTGGCACGCCATCGCCAGCTCAAGCCCGCCGCCCAGCGCGAAACCGTTCACGCGCGCGATGACCGGCTTGGGCATGCGTTCGATCTGGCGCATCAGGGCCTGGCCCAGCAGCGAGAAATCACGTCCCTGAACGGCGCTGAGGGTGTTCATTTCCGCGATGTCGGCACCGGCCACGAAGGCCTTCGGGCCCGCCCCGGTCAACACCACCACGCGCACCTCCGGATCGGCAGCGGCGTCCCTGAAGGCATCGGCCAGCGCCTGCAGGGTCGCGGCGTTCAGGGCATTGAGCTTGTCCGGGCGCTGGACGGTCACGGTGCGGATGGCGCCTTCGTCGGCAACAGCGATCAGGGCATCGGCCACGGGGAAACTCCTGGAACGTTAAAAAAAAGTGATATTGAACTCTGCAAACGCAGACGGGTCATAGCCTGCATCGTGAGTAGCGGTTACACGTTGCGCCCGTTATCCTAACCCGTCGCCTCAGGGCGGCGAAGAACGTCCCTGAGTTACCACCCCTGGAGAACTGTTTGATGAAGTTGCGTTCTATCGCGGTCGCCGTCGCGGCCCTGGCCCTGACGGGCAATGCCTTCGCCCAGGACATCGCGTCCGAGAAGGGCAAGCTGAGTTATTACTTCGGTTACGACTACGGCAACAACCTGGCGGAGCTGACCGGTCGCGGTGAGCAGCTGGACATCAACTCGGTGGTGAAGGGCCTGCAGGATGCCTACGCCAAGAAGCAGCCGGCGATCACCGCCGAGCAGCTGAAGCCGGCCGTTGAAGCGTTCCAGAAGCGCGAGCAGGGCCGTGCCCAGGCTGCCAAGGCCGAGTACGAAAAGGCGGCTGCCGAAAACAAGACCAAGAGCGATCAGTTCATCGCGGCGAACAAGGCCAAGGCCGGCGTGCAGTCCCTGCCGAGCGGCGTCCAGTACCGCGTGATCGAAGCCGGCAAGGGCGCCAAGCCGACCCAGGCCAGCACCGTGCAGCTGGAGGTGGCCGGTCCGTTCCCGTACGGCCAGCGCCCGACCGAAGCCCGCCCTGCCCAGCAGATCCCGTCGATCAAGGTCAGCGAAGTTGAAATGAAGGCCATGCGCGAGACCCTGCTGCAGATGCCGGCCGGCTCGAAGTGGGAAGTCACCCTGCCGCCGGACCAGGCCTACGGTGCCGACCCGCGCACCCCGTTCCCGCCGAACGTGGCTGTGCAGTTCGAGATCAAGCTGGTCAGCGTCAAGTAAATCGAAACAGCAAACGAAACGCGCCGGTGATCCCACCGGCGCGTTTCTGTTTGTGCAGCCCCTGGCGGTGAAACGCCCGCGCTGCGCGCGAGCGTCGACTGACAGTCGACTCTACCGTTGGGCCGGGCCACCCGCGCAAATTCAGCCCGATCGCGCTACTGTTGCCGGGTGCAAACAATGGAAGAAACGGCGCGTGTTGTCGCAAGTCCCTGCATCGGAGTGTGCACGCTGGATCCGTACCGGCAATGCACCGGCTGCGCGCGGCATATCGATGAGATCGCGCGGTGGTCGTCGATGAGCAACGAGGAACGCAGCCGCATCCTGCACCGCGTGCAGCCCCTGCGCGAACAACTGCAGCAATCGCTGCGTGGCTCGCTGGCCGACCACGAGCGACTGATGCGCGCGCTGCACCCCTTGGCCCAACCGCCGGCCGGCGACGGCTGGAACCGCAGTGAGCTGATCGACCTGCTGCCGCCCGGGCCTCCGGTGGAGGCTGCGGTGCTGGCCGGCATCGTCCCGCGCGCCAACGGCGCACAGGTGATCCTGACCCGCCGCACCGAAACCCTGCGCACGCACGGGGGCCAGGTCGGATTCCCCGGCGGCCGCACCGAACCCGATGACCGCGACGCATTGGCGGCCGCGCTGCGCGAGAGCCAGGAAGAAATCGCATTGGCGCCCGGCCAGGTGCAGGCGCTGGGGTATCTCGATCCCTTCGTCACCATCACCGGCTACCGGGTCACGCCGGTGGTAGCGGTGGTCGACCCGGATTTCGTGCCGGTGCCGCAGCCCAGCGAAGTGGCCGAAGTGTTCGAGGTGCCGCTGGATTATCTGATGGCGCCCGACAGCCTGCGCCAGGTCGAAATCACTCATCGCGGCCGGGTCCGCCACGTCCTGGAGTATGGCTGGCCGGGGCAGCGCATCTGGGGCGCGACCGCCGCCATTCTCTACAACCTGCGTCGTCGCCTGGAGCAAGTGAAATGAAGCCGATCGATCCGCCGTGGACCACCCTGATCGATGTCACCACCCTTGCCGCTGCGCTGGGCGCAGGCGTGCGCGTCGTCGACGCGCGTGCCACCGCCAGCACCGCCGTGCGTGTGGTCGATGCGCGTGCTTCGCTGGCCGATCCGCAGGCTGCGGGCGGCCAGTATCTGGCAGGGCACATACCGACTGCGGTGCATGCCGATCTCAACCGTGATCTGTCGGATCTGACCCGAAGCGGCCATGGCCGGCACCCGCTGCCGGACAGCGATGCGTTCGCCGCGAAGCTCGGTACGTGGGGCATCGGTCCCGAAACCCAGGTGGTGGTCTACGACGGCAGCGACGGCAGCATGGCCGCCTCGCGCCTGTGGTGGCTGCTGCGGCTGATCGGGCACACCCGGGTGGCCGTGCTCGACGGCGGTATTGCCGCCTGGCAGGCCGCCGGTCACGCGCTGGCGAGCGGGCCGACTGAAGTGACGGCGTTACCTGCCTACCCGGGCCGTTTCGACACCACCCAGATCGCCAACGCCGATGAAATCAGCGCACGGCTGAAGCACGCGCCGGGCTGGTTGGTCGACGCGCGCGCGGGTGAGCGCTTCCGCGGTGACGTCGAGCCGCTGGACCCGGTCGCCGGCCACGTGCCGGGCGCGGTCAACCGCCCGTTCGCCTTGAACGTACTCGATGGCCACCTGCGCGACCCACAGGCGCTGCGCGCCGAACTGCAGGGCGTGATCGGCAACCGCGATCCGCAGCAGGTGGTGCTGATGTGCGGCTCCGGCGTGACCGCCTGCCATCTGCTGCTGGCGATGGAAACGGCGGGCCTGTCCGGCGCGCGCATCTACGCCGACTCCTGGAGCGGGTGGGTCAGCGACAGCAGCCGCCCGGTGGCGACCGGCGCCTGAGCCGCGCGGGGTCGGATCCGTTTTCCAACGGAGAACGGTTCTGACCCCATCAACCGAAAATCGGGTCAGAGCCCGTTGCGTAGCAACGGGATCCAACCCCGTGTCGATTCGAAGGATCGCGGAGAACTGTCGAAGGCGGGGTGGGGCCGGTTGCGGGGGTGTCCGCAACCGGACCCACCCCGCCATCCCACGGAATGCCAGCGTTTGACGTTGACGTTGCCGTTGCCTCTGCGGGTGCAGGGCGCAGCCCTGCCGCTTACCCAACCGGCTGCAACGGCACCTTCGCCAGCACCCGCGCCCACGGGAACAGCGGCCCCGGATCGCGCTTGCGCGCCACCGTCAACGTCGCATCGTCGCTGGCCGGCACCCGTTCCAGGTCCAGCTGGTCATGCCCGGCAATCCGTCGCAGCGACGGGTAGTGCGCCACCAGCGCCAGCAGCAGCTGTTCCAGCGCCTGCAGCTGTGCCTCGGTGTACGCCTCGTCCATCGCCTGGTGGCGGCTGTCGAACCAGTCCGGATAGCGCCCGGTATTGACCAGCTCGATGCCCAGCGTATGCGCGTTCATGCCGCGCACGTGATGGGCCACGCGTTCCGGTGCCACGTACTGCACCACGCTGCCATCGCGGTCGATGTAGAAGTGCCCGCTGTTGCCGGCGCCGCTGTCGTACAGTACGCGCTCGCCGTACTCGCGGGCCGTCGCCAGATCGGGCAGCTCGGTGCAGTGGATCACCACCATCTCCAGCGTGGCCGGGTCGCGCAGCGGCAGACGGTCTTCGTAGGGCAGGGGCTGCAGCTGCAGGCCGGGCAGGAGCGGGTTGGGCATCCGTCGATGCTAGCATTGCGGCATGAACCTGCCTTCTCTTTCCTCGTTGGCCCGCTCGCACGGAGCACGCGCATGAGCCGCGGCCACTGCATCCTGTCGCATGGCTTCGAGAGCGGCCCGGAAGCGACCAAGGTCACCGCGCTGGCCGACGTGGCGCAGCGCCTGGGCTGGACCCATGAGCGCCCGGACTACACCGACCTGGACGCGATGAGCGAGGTCAGCCGGGTAGGCGACGTGCCGACCCGCCTGCGCCGCCTGGTCGAGCGCGCCGCCATCGCGGCCCGGCAGGGGCCGGTGGTGCTGGCCGGCTCCAGCCTGGGCGCCTACATCTCCGCCATCGCCTCGTTGCAGGTACCGGTGGCCGGCCTGTTCCTGATGGTGCCGCCGACCACGATGGGCCCGATGCCGGCGCTGGACGCCGCCGCCGTGCCGACCACCGTGGTCCAGGCCTGGCATGACGACGTGGTGCCAGCAGCGGGAGTGATCGCGTGGGCGCAGGCGCGCTCGGCGCAGCTGCTGCTGGTCGACGACGGCCACCGCCTCGAGCGCCACGTGGAGGCTTCCGCGCAGGCCTTCGAACGCTTGCTGCGGCAACTGTGAAGCCCGGGCGCACGGCGCGCCCGCCCGCATTGACTACAATGGCAGCCCCGCCGCCCCCGGCGCGGGCCTGCCGGCCGTGCCTACGGCCCTCCTTTCCGACCGGCCCGGCCCCTGTGCCGCGCCCGACCACCTGCGAACCGATCCCGTGAAATTCTTCGTCTCCTGCGCCAAGGGCCTGGAATACCTGCTTGCCGATGAACTGTCGGCCCTGGGCCTTGGCAAGGCCACTGCCACCATTGCCGGCGTCAACGCCGAGGGCGAACTGGCGCAGGCGCTGCGGATCGTGATGTGGTCGCGCCTGGCCAGCCGCGTGCTGTGGCCCATCGACGAGTTCGAGTGCCCGGACGAGCAGGCCCTGTACGACGGCGTGCGTGCGCTGCCGTGGCACGAGCACATCACGCCGGAGATGACCCTGGCGGTGGACGCGCACGTGTCCGGCGACAAGATCACCCACGCCCGCTTCGCCGCACAGCGGATCAAGGACGCCATCGTCGACCGCATGCGCGATGAAGGCCTGGAACGCCCCTCGGTCAACACCGATCTGCCCGACGTGCGCGTCAACCTGTCGCTGCGCAAGGGCCGTGCCTCGTTGTCGATCGATCTCGGCGGCGGCCCGCTGCATCGCCGTGGCTGGCGTGGTGCTGCCCACGAGGCACCGCTGAAGGAAAACCTGGCCGCCGCGCTGCTGCTGCGCGCGCAATGGCCGCGCCTGCACGCTGCCGGTGGTGGCCTGCTGGATCCGATGTGCGGCAGCGGTACCCTGCTGATCGAAGGTGCGCTGATGGCCGCCGACGTCGCTCCCGGCCTGATGCGTCATGGCAGCCTGCCGCCGAGCCGCTGGCTGGGCTTCGACAAGGCCGCCTGGAAGTCCATCCAGAGCGAAGCACGTGAGCGCGAAGCGGCCGGCCTGGCCGCGCTGAAGCCAGTCATCCACGGCAGCGACATCGATCCGACCGCGATCCAGGCGGCACGCGAGAATGCCGAGGTCGCGGGCGTCGCCCACGCGATCCGCTTCACCCGCGCCGACGTGGCCGACCTGGCCGCGCCGGAACAGGAGATCGGTGCGGTGGTCTGCAACCCGCCGTACGACGAACGCCTGGCCGCCGATCCGGCGCTGTACCGCGCGCTGGGCAACGCCCTGCAGAAGGCGGTGCCGCAGTGGCGCGCCAGCCTGCTGTGCGGCAACGACGAACTGGCCTTCGCCACCGGCCTGCGCGCCGGCAAGAAGTACCAGATGTTCAATGGTGCGCTGGAATGTGTGCTGATCGTCTGCGACCCGATCGCCGTGCCGGGCCGTGATCCGGCACAGCCGCGCGAGCTGAGCGAAGGCGCGCAGATGGTGGCCAACCGCCTGCGCAAGAACCTGAAGAAGTTCAAGAGCTGGCGTGCCCGCGAAGACATCACCTGCTTCCGCGCCTATGACGCCGACCTGCCGGAGTACGCGGCCGCCATCGACGTCTACGAGGAAGACGGCGGCAAGCGCCGTACCTTCCTGCACGTGCAGGAATACGCCGCACCGGCTGCCATTCCCGAGAACGACGTGCGCCGCCGCCGCAACGAGCTGCTGGCCGCTGCGCGCGAAGTGTTCGGCGTGCCGCCCGAGCAGGTCTCGATGAAGTCGCGCGAGCGCGGCAAGGGCGGCAGCAAGTACGGCCGCTTCGAGCAGCGTGACGAATTCATCGTGGTGCGCGAGAACAATGCACTGCTGCAGGTGAATCTGTTCGACTACCTGGACACCGGCCTGTTCCTCGACCACCGCCCGCTGCGCCGGATGATGGCCGAGCAGGTACGTGGCAAGCGCTTCCTCAACCTGTTCTGCTACACCGGCGTGGCCAGCGTGCAGGCGGCGGTGGCCGGTGCCGCCAGCACCACCAGCGTCGATCTGTCGGCGACCTACCTGCAGTGGTGCTACGACAACCTGGCGTTGAACGGGCAGGGCGGCAACCAGCACCTGCTGGTGCAGGCCGACGCGATGGCGTGGCTGGAGGGCGACCGTGGCCAGTACGACGTGATCTTCTGTGACCCGCCGACCTTCTCCAACTCCGCGCGCGCCGATGACTTCGACGTGCAGCGCGAGCAGATCAAGCTGCTGCGTGCAGCCGTGGCGCGGCTGGCGCCGGGCGGCGTGCTGTACTTCTCCAACAATTTCCGCCGCTTCAAGCTGGAAGAGAACGCCATCGCCGAATTCGCCCAGTGCCGCGAGATCACCGCGCGCACCATCGGCCCGGACTTCGAGCGCAACGCGCGCATCCACCGCGCGTGGGAATTGAAGCGGTTGGGGTAACGCGACGCCCGGGGTCGGATCCCCTGCGCGAAGCGCAGGGGCTCTGACCCCATCCGGATCTACGCACCAGGGGTCAGAGCCCTTGCGCTTCGCGAAAGGGATCCGACCCCGGTGGCCCGGCTACAGCACCGCCACCACCAGCCCCAGCACCGGCAGCACGATCGCCAACGCCGCGATCCACTTCGGCCGGTAAGGGTACAGCCCGAACGACAGCGCCAGACCGCCCAGTGTCATCGTGCCCAGCCACAGCACCGGGCCCATCGCCCAGCCGTGGTCGATCACGCACAGCGCGAACGCCACCGTCAGCAGGGCCCAGCCCAGCACGCGCCACTGGGTGCGCCGTGCGGGCGTGGCTGCGGCCCTGCCGTGCAGGTCGTGCTGGTGCTTTTCCATCGCCAGCGACAACGCGGTGAACGCGGAGAACGACAGGGCCAGTGCCAGCAGCATCATGCGCTGGCCTCCGCTTCGGCGGTTTCCGCAGCGTCCACCGGGGCCCTGGGTGCTGCTGCGGCGGCGGCGCGCTTCTTCTTCTCGGCCGCGCTCAGCGGTGGCGTCCAGCGCTGCATGCGCCAGCCGCACAGCGCCAGCATCGCACCGAACGCGATCATCGACAGATCGACGCCAGCCAGTACCCAGTCACCGCTGCGCAGTGTGATGCCAAGATGCGCGTGCGTGGTCAGCGCGTTGACCACCGGTACCAGCGCGAACGCAGCCGCACCCAGGTACAGCTGCCACGCCCACATCATCCGCTTCGGCCAGATGAAGGCGGCCAGCAGCGCGCCGCCCCAGGCGTAGAAGAACACGTTGGCCTCCGCACTCGCGCGCCCGGCGATGTCCAGCGGCAGCAGGCGGTTGCCCCAGAAGTAGGCCGCGAAAGCGATCGGCAGGCCGGCCACGGTGCCGATGTTCAGCGCATCGACCAGGCGCAGGCCGAAGCCGGTGCGGCCGCTCTTGGCATGCCTGGGCCGTTCCTTCACCGCCCACAGCACCACGCCGCTGGCCACCATCAGGCAGCCGACCAGGCCGGACAGGAAGAACAGTGCACGCAGGCCCCAATCGGCGAAGCGCGCCAGGTGCAGGCCGTACAGCACGCCACGGGTGGCGGTGGCGCCGCCGGATGGAGGCGTTTCCTCCAGCAACGTGCCGTTGACCATGTCGTAGCGAACGGCGGGAGTGTCGGTGGACAGGCGCTTGCCGTCGCGTTGGCGGATGTCGATCACCGCATTGGCCGCCCCCGGGTTGGACACGGTGAAGCCGGCCACTTCCACGCCGTGCCAGTGCGCACGTGCGCTGTCCAGCAGCTGCGCGATCGGCAGCGGCGTGGCGCGTCCTTCGGCCGGCGCGGTCACCTCCGGCATGCCGCCGAAGGCTTCGCTGAAGAACTTGTCTTCGTCCTGCGGGTAGGCGACTTTCACCCCCCACGGCAGGTACATGACCATCAGGGTGACGATGCCGGTGTAGGTGATCATCGCGTGGTAGGGCAGGGCCATCACCGCGCTGACGTTGTGGAAATCGAGCCAGGAACGCAGGCCCTTGTCCTTGCGGAACGTGAAGAAGTCCTTGAAGATTTTCTTGTGGGTGATGACGCCGGTGATGATCGCCACCAGCATGAACATCGCGCAGAAGCCGACCAGGTAGCGCGCCCACAGCACCGGGATGTAGTGCAGGTCGAAATGCAGGCGGTAGAAGAAATCACCGCCCCGCGTTTCGCGTGCCTTCAGTGCCTGGCCGGTATTCGGGTCCAGCGTGGCTTCGCCGAAGCCACCGCGACGGCCGCGACTGGGATCGGCCAGCTCCGGTGGCAACCGCCAGAACATCTGCATGGCCGGGTTGCGCGGCTGCGGCAGGGTGACGAACCAGTTCCCGGCCTGCGCCGCATTGGCCTGCAGGTAATCCACGGCGCGCTGCGCGGCGACATCGATGCTGACCTGGCTGGACGGAAGTTCCGGTCGCATCCAGCGGCTGATTTCCTCGCGATAGTAGCTGGCGGTGCCGGCCATGAAGATCAGCAGCAGCAACCAGCCGACCAGCAGGCCGGTCCAGGTATGCAGCCAGGCCATCGATTGGCGGAAGCCGTTCTTCATGCCCAGGCCCCCAGCAGGCGCGCAATGGCGGCCATCAGCAGCGCGGGCGCGAGGATGCCCACCCAGGCGCGCAGCGCGCTGCGGGTCGCGAACGCCCACAGCGCTGCGCACGCGGCGACCAGGATGGCCAGCAGCATGCCGGTCAGCACGGCCTGGCCGCGCGCACCGGGCAGGGCCACCGCGCAGAACACGCTGGTGGCCGAAGCCAGCGCGTAGCCGCCGAAGATCGCGGCCAGCGAGCGTGACAGCACGCCCCAGCGTGGATTGGAGAAGAAGGTGCGGGGGCTGGCGGTTGCGGGCGAGCGGTCCACGGCGTTCCTGCAGGTAGGGGAGGGGATGGAACGCGTCCGCGGCCCCCTTGCGCCCTGCGCATGTCGCCCAGCGTGTCCCATCGACGAAGCACTGCCCGCGCAGGCGGACAATCCAGAGGTCGGGGATGTACACGGGCGATGGGCGCGTCTTCCGCGCCCGCTTGGCTAAGCGTACAACCGATCAGTAAATGATAGGCATTCGCATTTTATGAATCAAGCATGATGATCCGGGGGCGCACCGAGGCCTAGAACCTGAACACCACTGTCGCCGCATGCAGCAACAGGCCGATCAGCCCTCCCACCAGCGTGCCGTTGAAGCGGATGAACTGCAGGTCGCGGCCCACGCTCAGTTCCAGCTGTTCGACCAGATGCCGCTCGTCCCAGCCCTTCACGGTCTGCGCGATATGCGTGGTCACACCCTCGCGCAGGCGGCCGGTCAGGCGTTGCGCACCTTCCAGCAGGTGCTGGTTGAGGGCCTCGCGCAGGGCCGGGTCGGCCTGCAGGCTGGCGCCCAGCGAGGCGAGGCTGCGCTGCAGGTGTCCGACCAGCGCCGAGTCCTCGCGCTGCAGGTCGTCGCGCAGGCTGGCGTGGATGCGCGCCCACAGCCCCTGCACGTAGTCCTGCAGGGCGGGGTGGTCGATCATTTCCCGCTTGAGCTGTTCGATGCGCTCGGCCAGGGCCGGGTCCTCGCGCAGGCGCTGCACGTAGTTCTGCAGCCAGGTCTCGTAGTCCTGGCGCAGCGGATGCTGCGGCTCGGCCAATACCTGCTGCAGTTCTTCCAGCACCGCCCGCGCCAGGCGCTCGGCCAGGCTGTCGCCGATCTCATCGATCGGCTTCACCCAGTTCACCGTGCTCGACAGCGTCGGCCATTCGCGCTGGATGTAGCGCACGATCAGCTGCGAGGCGCGTTCCTTCACTTCTGGCTGTTCCAGCCAGCGGCCGAGCCGCTGCAGGCCCTCGTCCAGCACGCGCTGGTGGCGCCCGTCGGCGGTCAGCAGGGCCAGCAGCTCACCGGCGGTGGCGGCGGCATTCCACTGCCGCAGCTGCTGCACCACGAACGCATGCAGCTGCCGGCGCACCGCTGTCTCGTCGAAGAAGTCCAGTGCCTGCAGGGCCCAGCCGCGTGCCATGTCGGCCAGCATCCGCGAGCGCGCCGGGTCGGCCAGCCAACTGCCGAGGCGGCTGGCCGGATCGAACACCTGCAGCTTGGCCAGCAGCACCTGCGGTTCCAGGAACTGGTCACGCACGAACAGGGCGAGGCTGTCGCCGATGCGTTCCTTGCTGCGCGGGATGATCGCAGTGTGCGGAATCGGCAGGCCCATCGGGCGCCGGAACAGCGCGACGACGGCGAACCAGTCGGCCAGTGCGCCCACGGCTGCGGCCTCGCAGAACGCCGAGACCCAGGCCCAGATGCCGCGTTCGCCCTGCCAGTGGCTGACCGCGAATCCGGCCAGCATCAACAGCAGCAGGCCCAGTGCGAGGGCTTTCAGGCGTCGCAGCTGAGCGCGGCGCGGATCGTGGGCAGGCGTCATGCCGGAAGTCTAACCGCAGCCCGGTGACGCCTGCCTGTAGAGCCGAGCCCATGCTCGGCTGCCTTGCGCGTGGCAAAGAGCAGCCGAGCATGGGCTCGGCTCTACAGAAGCGCGTCGAGAGCGCTTACAGCGCTTCCAGTTGCTTGCGCAACGCAGCCAGCTGCGCGCGCAGGGTGTCGTTCTCGCGGGTCAGCGCGACGACGCGGCGGCGCAGTGCCGGGGCATCCTCGCCCAGTTGTTCCAGCGCCGACAGCACCTCGGCGTCGCGGCTGGCGATCTGCTCCTCGTCCGGTTCCTCGAAGTCCATCTCGGCCGCTTCCGGCTTCGGTGCGCGCGGCTTGCGCTTGGACTCGCGCACGCGCTTGGCGGCCTGCTTCAGCTCGTCCTTGCCACCGGCGGCGGCGGCGCGCTGCTCTTCTTCCGGCAGGTCGGCCACGGCGGCGGCGGCGCTGATCGAGATCACGCCGGCCTTGACCGCTTCCACCACCTCCGCGGCGGCCTGGGCGTGGATGCGCTCGATCATGCCGACCTGACTGGTGCTCAGCTTGGCTTCGCGCGCCAGCTCGGCGCGGCTGATCTTCGGTGCCGGTTCCCACGGCGGACTGTCTTCACCGGTCTCATCGGCGACGTCGGCGGTGCCATCGCTCTCGCGCTGCAGCTGCGCCTGCTCGACCTGCTTGCGGGCGGCCAGGATGTCGCGCTTGCGCAGCGCCAGCACGCCGCGCTGGAAGTCGGACACGCTGCGGCGGCCCAGATGCTGTTCGATCATCCACAGGTGCACGTCTTCCATGCTCTGGAAGCGGGTGTTCTGCACGGTATTGAAGGGCAGGCCATGCTTCTGGCAGATGCCGAAACGGTTATGGCCATCGACCAGTACATTCCCCCACAGCACCAGCGCATCGCGGCAGCCTTCGGCCAGGATGCTGCGCTCCAGCGCGTCATGTTCGTCCGCGGTCAGCGGGTCGATGTAGGCCTTGAGTTCTTCTTTGACGACGATATCCATGGGCACGGCAGCGAGCAGGAGCGGAACCGCCCATTGTACCCGCTCGCCACCATCGGCCCGGCTCAGGCGGTGGCCCGGATCATCTCGCCCAGGGTGCCGGTGATCTGGTCGATCTGCGCCTTGTCCACGATCAGCGGCGGCGACAGCGCGATGATGTCGCCGGTGCAGCGCACCAGCAGTCGGCCGTCGTGGAAGCAGCGCCGGTAGACCTCGTAGCCCCGGCTGCCCGGCGCATCGCGGCGAGGCGCCAGCTCAACCGCGCCGACCAGGCCGAAGTTGCGGATGTCGATCACGTTGGGCAGGCCCTGCAGCGCATGCAGTCGTTCCTGCCAGTACTCGCCCAGCTCGATGGCGCGCTCGAACAGACGCTCCTCGGCATAGACCTCCAGCGTCGCCAGCGCCGCGGCGCAGGCCAGCGGGTGCCCCGAACAGGTATAGCCATGGAAAAGCTCGATGGCCTGTGGCGGTGCCTGCATCAGGGTTGCATGCACGGCGTCGCTGGCCAGCACGCCACCCAGCGGTACCGCGCCGTTGCTGACCGCCTTGGCGAAGGTCAGCAGGTCCGGGGTGACCCCGAAGCGCTGCGCGGCGAAGGGCATCCCAACCCGGCCGAAACCGGTGATGACCTCGTCGAACACCAGCAGGATGCCGTGCTGGTCGCACAGTTCGCGCAGGCGCTGCAGGTAACCCGGTGCGGGCAGGATCACCCCGGCTGAGCCGGCAATGGGTTCAACGAATACGGCGGCAATCGTCGAGGCATCATGCAGCGCGATCAGCCGTTCCAGGTCATCGGCCAGCTCCGCGCCCTGGCGTGGCAGGCCCCTGCTGAACGCGTTGCGCGGCAGGTCCAGGGTGTGGCGCAGGTAGTCGACGCCGCCCAGCTGCAGGCCGAACGGCTTGCGGTTGTTGGGCAGCCCGCCCAGCGCCATGCCGCCGAAACCCACCCCGTGGTAGGCCTTCTCGCGGCTGATGAAGCGGGTGCGCTGGCCCTCGCCGCGCTGGCGGTGGTAGGCCAGCACGATCTTCATCGCGGTATCCACCGCCTCGGAACCGGAGCTGGTGAAGAACACATGGTTGAGCGGGCCCGGCGCCAAGGCGGCCAGCCGCTGCGCCAGCGCGAAGGCCGGCGGCGAGCCCATCTGGAAGGCCGGCGAATAGTCGAGCGTGCGCGCCTGCTCGACGATGGCCTCGACGATGCGCGGCCGTGCATGGCCCGCGTTGCAGCACCAGAGGCCGGCTGTGCCATCGAGGATCTGGCGGCCGTCGACATCCTCGTAGTGCATGCCCTCGGCACGCACCAGCACACGCGGCGCGGCCTTGAACTGGCGGTTGGCGGTGAACGGCATCCAGTACGCCTCCAATGACTCCGGGCGTCGGGTGGCCAGATCGTGCAGGTCGCTCGCGGAACGCTTCATGCCAGCTCCATCGGGTCCGATGGGGGAAATGTAGCGCAGCCACGTCACGGTGGAGTCGCGGCCGCGCCGGTATAACCGGGGAAACTGTTCCGAGGAGCCCGACATGGCCGACTTTCCCGACCGCAGCCACTGGCAGGCGCTGGCCCAGCAGCTTTCGATACCCGGACAGGCCTTTATCGAGGGTCGTTACACCGACGCTGCCAGCGGCGCGCGCTTCGACTGCATCAGCCCGATTGATGGTCGCGTGCTGGGGGTGGTCGCCGACTGCGATGCACAGGACGTGGAGCGCGCAGTGGGCGCGGCGCGGCGTGCCTTCGATGCGGGCCACTGGTCACAGGCCAGCCCGGCCCATCGCAAGCGCGTGCTGCTGGCGTTGGCGGCGTTGGTGGAAAAACACGCGGACGAGCTGGCCCTGCTGGAAACCCTGGACATGGGCAAGCCGGTGCGTGATGCGCGTCGTATCGACCTGCCCGGCGCGGTGCGCTGCCTGCGCTGGACGGCCGAAGCGGTGGACAAGCTGTACGGTGAGGTCGCGCCCACCGGCCCGCATGAGCTGGGCCTGGTCACGCGCGAGCCCGCCGGCGTGGTGGCGGCGATCGTGCCGTGGAACTTCCCGTTGCTGATGGCGTGCTGGAAGATCGCGCCTGCATTGGCCATGGGCAACTCGGTGGTGCTCAAGCCTTCCGAGCGCTCGCCCCTGAGTGCGTTGCGGCTGGCGGCGCTGGCCGCCGAAGCGGGCCTGCCGGAGGGCGTGCTGAACGTGCTGCCGGGCCACGGTGCGCGCGTCGGTGAGCCGTTGGCCCTGCACATGGATGTGGACGTGCTGGCGTTCACCGGCTCCACGGCCACCGGCGCGCGGCTGCTGCAGTATTCAGGGCGGTCCAACCTCAAGCGGGTCTGGCTGGAGTGTGGTGGCAAGAGCCCGCACGTGGTGTTTGCCGATGCCCCCGATCTGGATGCCGCTGCGAAGGCGGTGGCACGGGGCATCTTCTTCAACCAGGGCGAGGTCTGTACTGCCGGGTCACGGCTGCTGGTGCAGCGCTCGATCCGCGAGGATTTCGTGCACCAGGTGGTTGCCTACGGCCAGCACATGCAGCCGCGCCACCCGCTTGACGCCGACGCACCGATGGGCGCGCTGGTGGATGTCGCGCATCTGGACAAGGTGATGGGGGATATCGTGCGTGCCGAAAGCGAGGGCGCCCGCCTGCTGCTGGGCGGTCATCGCGCCGATGTCGAGGCGGGCGGTTGTTATGTGCAGCCCACGGTGTTCGATCAGGTGAGCCCCGACCAGGCATTGGCGCGCGAGGAAGTATTCGGGCCGGTGCTGGCGGTGCTCGGCTTTGACGACGAAGCCGAAGCGGTGCGCCTGGCCAATGACAGCCGCTACGGCCTCGCCGCCGGCCTGTGGACGCGCGATCTGGGCCGCGCCCACCGCGTCGCACGCCAGCTGCGCGCCGGCAGCGTCTGGGTGAACGGCTGGGATGGCGGTGACATGACCGCCCCGTTCGGTGGCTACAAGCAGTCCGGCAATGGGCGCGACAAATCGCTGCATGCGTTCGACAAGTACAGCGAGATCAAGGCCACCTGGATCCAGCTGTAACGGCGTCGGGGCTTGCGCCCACATGTAGAGCCGAGCCGATGCTCGGCTGCATTTCGTGGAATGTGGTCGAGCAGGGGCGAGAACCTGCAGAACAATGGTGCCTGCCCCCCTCGTTGGCATCGGTGTCGGCTGAAACCATCGTCCCGTGCGGCCACCGGCCCGTGGCAGAATCGGGCGATCCGCCGTTACCCGTGTTGCCGATGTCGACGATCACCGCTGCCGCACCGCCCGTGAACTCTCCCCGCCGCGTCCTGTTGGCCAGCCTGATCGGCACCACCATCGAATTCTTCGATTTCTACATCTACGCCACGGCCGCAGTGCTGGTGTTCCCGCACCTGTTCTTCCCGGACAGCAGCGAACAGGCGGCGCTGTTGCAGTCACTGGCGACCTTCGCGGTGGCGTTCATCGCACGGCCGGTCGGCTCGGCGGTGTTCGGCCATTTCGGCGACCGCATCGGCCGCAAGGCCACCCTGGTCGCCGCGTTGCTGACCATGGGCCTGTCCACGGTGCTGATCGGTCTGCTGCCGACCCACGCGCAGATTGGCCTGTGGGCGCCCGCGCTGCTGGCGCTGTGCCGCTTCGGCCAGGGCCTGGGGCTGGGCGGCGAGTGGGGTGGGGCGGTGCTGCTGGCCACCGAGAACGCGCCGCCGGGCAAGCGCGCCTGGTACGGCATGTTCCCGCAGCTGGGCGCGCCGATCGGTTTCCTGTTGTCGGCGGGCATTTTCCTGGCGCTCGGCCGCTGCCTGAGCCAGGACGACTTCCTGCAGTGGGGCTGGCGTATTCCGTTCGTGGCCAGCGCGCTGCTGGTCGGCCTGGGCCTGTGGGTGCGCCTGAACATCCATGAGACGCCCGACTTCAAGCAGGCACTGGAGCGCAAGGCGCCGGTGCGGCTGCCGATGTGGACGGTGCTGCGTGACCATCCGGTGGCGATGCTGCTGGGCACGCTGGGGGCGTTCGCCACCTTCGTGCTGTTCTACCTGATGACCGTGTTCAGCCTCGGCCATGGCACCGCCGTGCTGGGCTACAGCCGCGAGCAGTTCCTGCTGATGCAGATGGCCGGCATGCTGTTCTTCGCGCTGGGCATCCCGTTGTCGGCGCGCTATGGCGACCGCTGGGGCACGCGTCGCACGATGATCGTGGCCAGCGTGCTGATCATCGGCTTCGGCGTGCTGTTCGCTCCGCTGTTCCAGCCGCACAGTCCCTGGCTGGTCACGGCGTTCCTGTGCCTGGGCCTGTTCCTGATGGGGCTGACCTACGGCCCCTGCGGCACCTTCCTGGCCGAGATCTACCCGGTGGAAGTGCGCTACACCGGCGCCTCGCTGTCATTCAACCTGGCCGGCATTCTGGGTGCGGCGCCGGCGCCGTACCTGGCCACCTGGCTGGCGGAACGCTTCGGCCTGGTCGCGGTCGGCTACTACCTGTGCCTGACTGCGGCAGCGACCCTGTGCGCGCTGGTGGCCCTGCACCGGCGCGCGCTGCGGCTCAGCCAAAGAAGCGCTTGAGCGTGCGCCCCAGCCAACCGCCGCCCTGGTGTTCGCGGGCGAACTGGTTCAAGTGCGCCTTGACCTGTTCGGCGTAGGCCTGGTCATCGCCGCGGATGTGGTTGAACAACCAGCGCGAGAGCATGGTGCGCAGTTCATCGCTGATGTCCTCGCCGGCCTGGAAGCGCATGCGGTACTCCGATACCCGCTTGATGAAGACTTCATGCACGCGCTTGTGCGCGGCACAGAACGGATAGCCCGCTTCCTCCATCAGTTCTTCCTCGAACGCGAAGTGCGACATGGTGTAGTCCACCACTTCGTCGATCACCTCGCCCACTGCCGCACGCTGCATGCTGGACTGGGCCACGTGCAAATGGTTGAGCATCTCGATGATGCGGCGGTGTTGTTGGTCGATCACATCGATGCCGATGTTCAGATCGTCCTGCCAGACCAGTAGTGCCATCCCCGGCTCCCCTTCATGCGTATGTCGGGGCTGACTGTAGAGCTGCCGCGCTGGCGCGGCGTTGATCTGGATCAAGGCTGCCCGGTCAGGTCAGCGCGGGCTCGCGCGGGCGCAGCGGGCTGGCCACCGTGGTGCAGCTGACCCGGTTGCGGCCGCCGGCCTTGGCCAGGTACAGCTGGCGGTCGGCTTCGGAGATCAGCCGATGCAGTGCATCGCGCTGCGGGCGCAGGCAGCACAGGCCGATGCTCACCGTCATGCGCAGGCTGGCGGTGCCGATGTCCACTTCCAGCGCGGCGATGCGCTGGCGCAGTTCCTCGAAGTACAGCAGGGCCTCGTCCTGCTCCATGTCCGGCACCAGCAGGCAGAACTCCTCGCCGCCGAAGCGGGCGGTCAGGTCGTGGCTGCGGGCATGCGCGGCCACCGCACCGGCCACCGCGCGCAGCGCGTCATCGCCGGCTTCGTGGCCGTAGGTGTCGTTGATGTGCTTGAAGTGGTCGATGTCGATCATTGCCACCGCCACGCACTGGCCATGCAGCTGCAGTTGCGGCAGCTGGCGCTGGCTCTGTTCCAGGAAGCAGCGACGGTTGGGCAGGCCGGTGAGGAAGTCGCGGGTGGCCAGGTCCTGCAGCGTGCCGATCAGCTCCAGCTGGTCCACGTTCTGCGAGACCCGGCAGAAGAACTCCTCGCGCGAGAACGGCTTGCGCAGGAAGTCGTTGGCGCCGTTCTTCAGGAAGCGCGGGATCAGCGAGGCATCGGCATTGCCGGAAATGCCGATCACCGCCACCTTGTCGCGCGAGCGCAGGGTGCGCAGGCGGCGGGTGAACTCCACGCCCTGCATGCCGGGCATTTCCTGGTCGACCACGGCCAGGCGGATCGCAGGATGCGCGTCGATCGCGGCCAGGCCCTCGTTGCCGTCAGCGGCCTCGTGCACCTCGTGGCCATACATGCGCAGCAGGGCGGCGGCATAGCCGCGCGCGGACGGCGAGTCGTCCACCACCAGTGCCGCAATGCGCCGGTTGCGCTCCAGGCGCTGCACCAGCCACACCAGGTAGTCGATGCTGCCCGGCGTGTTCTTCAGCACGTAGTCGATGATCTGCTGCTGCAGTACGCGCTTGCGCAGATCCTCGTCGTAGACGCTGCTGACCACCACGGTGGGCAGGCCGCGCCTGAGGAAGAACTCGACCACCGCGTCGCGGTCGCCGTCGGCCAGCACCAGCCCGGTCAGTACCAGGAACCAGCCCCCATCCTCGCTCAGCAGGCGATCGGCCTCGGCCAGGGTGGAAGCGATCACCACCGGCAGTTCCAGGCGCTGCTCGATGGCCTCGCGCAGCATGCCGGTGAACGCACGGGAGTTTTCGACCAGCAGGATCCGCTGCGGCAGCGGATCGGCCAGGTCGCCATCGACGGCGGCCTGCGGCAGGACGGGCATGATGCGGTGGCTCACGAGGGAGGGACTCGGCACGGATAGCGGCGGTTTCGGGTGCAACTTTAGCCGGAGCAGCGTGCTCTGCGCGTCGTTCACCGATCAGGCAGGCGATGCGAATGCCGCCGCTGTACCCGCAAGCGATTCGTGCAGGACGAGCCGGAGCCGGTTGCCACGGCAATGCACCGTGCCGCCGTAGGCCATTATCCGGCCGGCCAGACGCTCGATGGCCTGCTGAACGGTCCGGTTCGACAGCGTGCGACCGCGGTCAAGCAGGCCAACGACCACCACGATGCCGCGCCGGTCGCCCGCCTGGCCGCTCCGGGCGCGCACGCTGACCTGTCCCGACTCCAGTTCCAGCAGCAGCGACACCGCCTCGATCAGCGAGCGATAGATGGCGAGCTGCAGGTCGACAGTCAGCAGGCAGGGGTTGCCCTCCAGCCGGGGCGGAATCACGCGATGGGAGTTGTCCCAGCTTTCGCATGCGCCGCCAACCCGCAGCGCGATATACAGCCCAACCTGCTCCAGCCCCGTGGGGTAGACCAGACTGGCCTGTTCACGGAACAGCCGCGAGTGCACGGATGAGGCGTGCTGCAGGCTGTTGGCCACCGCATGATGCCCCTGCGCCTTCAGCCAGCTGACCATCTCGCCGAGCGAGCTGTCCATGCCTTCGCCGAGTTGCTTGAGATGGGAGGCGCGCTCGCGAAGCTCACGCTCACGGGTCTGGTGCGAACTACGTGCCAGGCGCAACGCGGTTTCCTCTGCCAGTCCACGGCACCGTGCACGCTCATGGTGATAGCTGATGCTGGACCCCAGGGCGAGCAGTGCGACACTCATCACGGCCATGTTCTGCTGGGTGGCGAAGGTGCCCAGGTCGAACGAGGACGGTAGGCCGGTGCTGGGTGTGGCGAAATGGAGTGGAAGGTTCAACAGCGGAATCGCGATGGCAGCGCCACGCCACCCATGCATGAAGGTCAGGGCGATCGCTGGGAGGGAGGACAGCAGTACCAGGTGGGTGCGTGTGGTGTGGGCGCTGATGGCCGTAAGCTGCATGCACAGGCCCAGGACCAGCATCACCAGGATGGCCGTGACCGTAGGCGCAGCAAAGCGGCGCGTCCAACTGGGGGCCGCGTGTCGTCGCGACCAGAGGAATGCCAACGGCACGAGGGTGATGATGGCGGCGAAGTGGCCAAAGATCGTGCGATCAACTGCGCTAAGCAGGTTGCTCGGCGGTGGGTTCGACCACAGAGCAAATGAAATGCCCATATTGAGAGCCGGGACGAACAACGCCATGCAGAAGGTCAACGACAGCAACCAGAGGCCGGTGGCGGACTCCGATGGCATTCTCATGCGATGCAGGTAGACCACCAGCATCGCCACCGGCATCAGCAGCGTCGAGGCCAGGATGACCCAGGCCAGGCCGTAGGTGTCGATCATGGGAATGCGCAAGGTTGCGAAGTACGCGTACTCGCCAAGCAGCAGGTAGGGCCACAGGCGGGTCGGGACGATCAGTAGTGCCGCTGCCCGGATGCCCGCGGGCAGGAAGAACTGATCCAGCGAGAACTGACGCGAGGCAAGGCAGCCCAGGGCGTAGACGGCCGCGAGTGCGATTCCGACGGGTCGGATCCGGAAGCTCAGTTCAATTGCTTCTTTGAATCGGTCCAAGCCCGCGCCTCTCATCTCCTGGCCAGTGATGACTGACCACTTCCGCAGACACTATCGACAGTTGGAGATGGGTGCAATCGAGGTGTCTGGCCTCCCTTTGCGCTGCAATCGGCGGCTTCCCATGCTTCGAGGCCCTACATGCCCGGCAGTGCGGCGGCATAGCCACCAGAGAACGGTGAATCATCCACAATCAGTGCGCCCATGTGTCGATCGCGTTTCAGCCGTTGCACCCGCCACATTCGGCGGTTGATGCTGTCCGCTGTGTTCGCCGTCACACAATCGACGACATCCTGCTGTTGCACGCGCCTGTCCAGGGCCTTGTCGCAGATGCCGCTGACCCACACCGTGCGCGGGTTTCGCCGCGGGTATTGGCGATTTCGGAGGCAGCTTCGGCGTGGCATGGGTTTGCATCGATCCAGTGGATTATCTCCGACAGGCACTGCGGAGTCCGCCCGGTATATGCTGATGCGATTGGCGGTAGCATCCTTCTTGATCCGTATTGCATCCAACCTGGAGGTCAGTGTGAGAAGTTTCCGAATTCATGCATTTGCTGGTGCATTGATGTTGGTGCCGGTATCCGTTTTTGCTTTTGCCCCGAGTGACGACCATGGAATCAAGTTGGCCGGCCAAGGACTCGGCCAGTCGATTCCGCAGGCACAAGACCTCAGCGTGGATCCCGGCTGGTTGGTCTATGGGTTCGAGCGCGATGGCATGGATTATTTCCAGGTAAACGATCTCGCAGGGCACGTGCACATCGTGATCGGCAATGCTGCCGGCACGTTCTGGGTGCTGCCGGCAGGTGACCCGTCTGCGAAGGTGTCGTTGCCGGAGCAGCGCCTGCCTGTTCCCGCCAAGGCCACCAGAACGGTTGTCTATCGGGCCCCCGCATTCACGCTGGTCAGATATGCAAGCGGAGCTGATGTGTTGTGGGCAGTAGAGGCACCCTGATACTGACAGTTGCCGGGATATCGGCCAGCTTCAGTATCAGACTGCATGGGCACCCGGTGTTCGCCGGGTGCCCATGACGCCCTGGGCCAGGGGGACGAGCGGGACGTTATGCGATTCTGCTGTGTTGGTTCGATCCGGTCGCTTGACTGTGAAATGCACTACTGCAGCGCAGAGGGTGCGGGGCAGCCGTACCGCGATGGAGTACTGGCTACTGCCTCCAGTCTGGTTTCGCGGTCGAGGAACAGAATCCTGACCCGGTTGCGATAGCAGTCAACGGTCCCGTCATAGGGGAGGGTTCGCCCGGTCAGTCGCTCGAACGCTGCCATCGTTGTCTGCTTGGAAAGGCGTCTGCGCTGTTCCAGCAGTGACACGACCATGAGGATTCCGCGCCTGGAGCCCATTCTGCCGCACCTTGCACGAATGCGAATCTGACCACCTTCATGCTTGAGAAGAATGGAGACCGCGTCAATCAGTGTCCGGTAAGCGGCCAACTGCAGTTCCACGCTCAGGTTGCAGGGGTCGCCTTTCAGATCCGGGCGGAGAACGCGCTCCGTCAGCTTCCACGACTCACGGATGCCACCCGCCTGCAGGGCCACGTAAAGCCCAAGATGCTCCAGGCCCGAGGGATAGACCATGCTTGTCTGTTCGCGAAAGAGCCGCGAATGTACATTCGAGGTATGCAGAAGGCTGTTGGCCACTGCGTGATGTCCCTGGGCCTTGAGCCATTCGGCCAGCTCAACCAGCGACGTATCAATGCCGTCGCCGAGCTTGCGAAGGTGCAGGGCACGTTCACGCAGCTCCATCTCGCTGGCCAATTGCGAGCTCCTCGCCAGATGGATGGCGTCCCTTTCCCCCATCTCGCGCAGCCTGTAACGGTGGTAGAAGTGGGTGATGCGTGATCCGAGCAGCAGCAATACGATGCCGCTGATCGCCATGATCTGCTGGGTGATGAAGGCCGCGGGATCGAATGCGGTGGGATGGGTGTTGGGCGTGGTCAGGCCGATGACCATGTTGAGCACCGGCACTGCAAGGGCAGCCCCCTTCCAGCCATACAGGCAGGTAAGCGCGGCCGCGGGGAGTGCCAACAGCAGCAGGAACGTTGCCTTCAATGCAATCCAGTCTGCGGGCAGTTGAGTCGCTGCTATCCCGATCAGCAGCATCGATGAAAGTGCTGCCAGCATCGGGGTCTTTCGTCGAGCGTTCCACTCCTGCCCCACGTCCTGCCGCGCCCACAGCATGGCGATGGGGGCCACCGTCAGAATGCCGATGAAATCACCCACGCTGAAGCGCGCGGCATTGGTCAGGAAGGGTGTGGAAGGAGGTGTTGGCCAGAGCAGATGGGAAAAGCTGAGGTTGAGCAGAGTAATAACGACGCTGGAAGCGGCGGCAATCAACAAGAGGCCGATCGTCTGCGACTCCGCCATCAGTCGCCGTTGCAGCTTCACAATCAGCATCACCGCTGGCATGAGGAATGCGGAGGCAACAATGACCCATGTCAGGCCGTACTTCTCGATCATCGGCACGCGGGACTGTGCAAAGTACGCATATTCGCCCAGCAGCAGGTAGGGCCACAGGCGCGGCGGGCACAACAGCACGGCTGCCACCCGGATGCCGGCTGGCAAATAGAACTGATCCAGCGACAGCTGTCGGGTTGCCCAATAGGCAACTGCATAAAGCAAGGCAATCATCAGGCCAGCCGGACGAATGCGCACCTTCAGCAACAATCCTTCTTTCCACCAGTCCAATCGCACGTCCCCCTCTCCTACGTGTCCCCTGTCAGCATCCATTCGCCGCGGGGCCCGGTTTCTCAGGACGGTATCGGTCTGCGAACGATTATGCAATTGCATAGCTGCGCATTTAGGAAATTGTCCAGCCATCCATCACAGATGTCGCGTGAAAATCTGTGACGTGTGCAGCACGATCAGCGCTGCGGTACGTTTGTCAGAACGTTCAATACAGGTGGAGATGCAGAATCTTCACCACAACGCATCCCGCAGCTTGTACCAGGACATCGCCGCCACCAGCAGCGGCGTGCGCAGCAGCCGGCCGCCGGGGAAGGGCGCATGCCGAAGGCGCTGGAACACGTCCAGGCGCTCGCTCTGGCCGGCAATGGCGGCGGCGATCACCTCGCCGGCCAGCCCGGCGGCGGCCACCCCATGGCCGGAGAAGCCCTGCGCGAAGTACAGGTCGCCGTCCAGCCGGCCCCAATGCGGGGCGCGGTTGCGGGTGATGTCCACATAGCCGCCCCAGACCTGGTCCAGCGCCACGTCGGCCAGCTGTGGGAACACCTGGTGCATGCGCCGCTGCATCACCCCGCGCAGGCCGGGTGGGGGCAGCGCCGAGTAGCTGGCGCGCCCGCCAAACAGCAGCCGATGGTCATGGCTGAGGCGGAAATAGTCCAATGCCCAGGCGGTGTCGGCCACGGCCATGTCGTTGCCGATCAGGGCGCGGGCGCGCTCGGCCCCCAGCGGCGCGCTGGCGCCGATATAGGTGCCGACCGGCATGATCCGCCGTTCCAGCTCGGGCAGCAGGCCCTGCAGCCAGGCATTTCCGGCCACCACCAGATGCGCGGCGCGCACGCTGCCCTGCGCGGTGTGCAGGGTGGGCTGCGGTCCGCGCTGCACGCGGGTTACCGCCGAATCCTCGTGGATCACCACGCCGGCCGCGCGCGCCGCATCGGCCAGACCGCGCGCATAGGCCAGCGGGTGCAGGTGCGCGCTGAGCGGATCGAACATCGCGGCACGATAGCGCGGGCTGTCCAGCTGCGCGCGCAGGGCGTCGCGGTCCCACCACTGCATGGGGTAGTCGTAGTGGCGTTGCAGGTGCTCGCAGTGGACGCGCAGTTCCCGTTCATGGCGTTCGCGGATGGCGACGCTGGCGTGGCCTTCCACCCAATGGCAGTCAATGCCGTGGCGATCGATGCGGGCGCGCATCGCCTGCACCGCGTCGCGCGACCAGTCGAACAGGTGGCGCGCATCATCACGACCGAGCTGACGCTCCAGTTCGTCCACCTCGCAGCCATAGCCGACCAGCGCCTGCCCGCCGTTGCGGCCGGACGCGCCCCAGCCGATCCGCTGCGCTTCCAGCACTACCACGCGCCGGCCACGTGCCGCCAGTTCCAGGGCTGCGGTCAGGCCGGTATAGCCGGCGCCCAGCACCGCAACGTCGGCCTGCACATTACCCTGCAGCGGGGGGAGTGCGGGCGGTTCGGGCAGGCTGGCGGCGTACCAGCTGGGCGGGAACGCGGCGCTCACTGCAGGCCTCGCGGGTGCAGGGCGGGAGGGCGGAGCGGGGCAGGTCGATCGGCGTTCACCCCGGTAGTTTCGCCGATGCGTGACGGCTGTGGTGTGACGGCACCGACTTGCCGGCTTCGCCGGGCGACGGGTAACGTGTTGGCACGCCAAGGAGTTTTCCCATGCGCCGCCTGCCCTGGGTGGGCCTGCCCACCGACAGCACCGTGCTCGGCCATCACCGTTTCGCGGTGGCCGGCGAGAAGTACGTGCGCGCGCTGGCCGAGGCGGCCGAGGTGACTCCGGTAGTGTTGCCGAGCCTGCAGCCACCGCTGCCGGCCGGCGACTGGCTGCAGGGGCTGGATGGCCTGCTGCTGACCGGCGCGGTCAGCAATATCGAACCGCAGCACTACGAAGGTGGCCGCAGCTGGCCAGGCAATCCACATGACCCGGCCCGCGATGCCAATGCCTTTGCGTTGCTGCACGAGGCACTGGCGCTGGACCTGCCGGTGCTGGCGATCTGCCGCGGCTTCCAGGAGTTGAACGTCGCGCTGGGCGGCAGCCTGCATCCGCAGGTTCACGCGGTGCCTGGCCTGGCCGACCATCGCGAAGAACCGCAGGCGCCGGTGGAGGTGCAGTATGGGCCGGCGCACGCGGTCACGCTGGCCGCCGATGGCTGGCTGGCGCAGTGGCACGGCAGTGGCCGCGCGCAGGTCAATTCGGTACACGGGCAGGGTGTCGCCCGCCTGGCGCAGGGGCTGCAGGTCGAGGCCGTGGCCGACGATGGGCTGGTCGAAGCGGCACGCAGCCTGCACCATCGTTTCGTGCTCGGCGTACAGTGGCACCCGGAGTGGCGTGTCATGCAGGCGCCGTTCTATCACGCTATTTTCCGTGCGTTCGGCCAGGCTTGCCGGCAGCACCAACAGAACCGACTGGATTCCCGATGAGTTCCCGAACGCGCCCGCGCAAGACGGCCACGCCCCCCGCACCGCAGGAAAGCACGCTGCTGCGCTGGCTGAAGGAGCGGCGCATCACCGAGGTGGAATGCCTGGTGCCGGACATCACCGGCAACGCGCGCGGCAAGATCATTCCCGCCGACAAGTTCTCGCACGACTACGGCACGCGCCTGCCTGAGGGCATCTTCGCCACCACCGTCACCGGCGAGTTCCCTGACGATTATTACGAGCTGACCTCGCCGTCCGACTCGGACATGATGCTGCGCCCCGATCCGGACACGGTGCGCATGGTGCCGTGGGCGGCCGACGCCACCGCGCAGGTCATCCACGATTGCTACACCAAGAGCGGTGAGCCGCACGAACTGGCGCCGCGCAACGTGCTGCGCCGCGTGCTGGCAGCCTACGCCGAGCTGGGCCTGCGCCCGGTGGTGGCGCCGGAACTGGAGTTCTTCCTGGTGCAGAAGAACACCGACCCGGACTTCCCGCTGCTGCCACCGGCCGGCCGCTCCGGGCGCCCGGAGACCGCGCGGCAGTCGTACTCGATCGATGCGGTCAACGAGTTCGACCCGATCCTCGACCTGATGTACGACTACGCCGATGCGATGAAGCTGGACGTGGACACGCTGATCCACGAGTCCGGCGCGGCGCAGCTGGAGGTCAACTTCACCCATGCCGATGCGATGGACCTGGCCGACCAGGTGTTCCTGTTCAAGCGCACCATGCGCGAAGCGGCGATGCGCCACGGGGTGTATGCCACGTTCCTGGCCAAGCCGATGGAAAACGAGCCGGGCAGTGCCATGCACATCCACCAGAGCCTGGTGCGGGTGAGCGATGGCAGCAACGTGTTCGCTGGCGAGACCGATGCCGAGGGCGAGTTCAGCCCGGTGTTCGGCCACTACCTGGGCGGCCTGCAGAAGTACGCACCGCAGGCGATGGCGTTCTTCGCGCCGAACGTGAACTCCTACCGCCGGCTGGTGTTCGGCGAAGTCTCGCCGAGCAACGTCCACTGGGGTTTCGACAACCGCACCTGCGGCCTGCGCGTGCCGCTGGATACGCCGGAGAACATGCGCGTGGAAAGCCGTTTCGCCGGGTCCGATGCCAATCCCTACCTGGCGATGGCCGCGACCCTGGCCTGCGGCCTGTTGGGCATCCGCGAGCGGCTGGCACCGGATGCGCCGGTGACCGGCAGCGCCAAGGAACTGGGCTACAACCTGCCGCGCTCGCTGGGCGAGGCGCTGGACGGGCTGGAGCGGTGCAGCGAGCTGCAGGCCCTGCTGGGTGAGCGCTTCTGCCGGGCCTACATCTCGGTCAAGCGCAAGGAATACGAGACCTTTTTCCGCGTCATCAGCTCGTGGGAGCGCGAGTTCCTGCTGCTGAACGTCTGAGCATCCGGAATAGAAAAATCCGCCGCCGGGGGGTAGGCTGGCACCCGTCGCCGGCCCCGCCGGCCCCCCCTTCCCGCATTCTGGAGCACCCGATGAAGCTGCGTATCCTCACGCTCGGCCTGGCCTCCGCCATGCTCGCCGCCTGTGGCGGTGGCAATGGCGGCGCGCAGGACAGCCAGGTCCTGAACGTCTACAACTACAGCGATTACATCGCCGAGGACACCATTCCGACCTTCGAGAAGGAGAGCGGGATCAAGGTGACCTACGATGTGTTCGACAGTGACGAGATGGTCGAGACCAAACTGCTGGCCGGCAACAGCGGCTATGACGTGGTGGTGCCGACCCTGAACTTCTTCGGTCGCCAGATCCAGGCCGGTGTGTTCCTGCCGCTGGACAAGAGCAAGATCCCGAACCTGGCCAACCTCGATCCGGCGGTGATGAAGCGCATCGCCACCCAGGACCCGGGCAACCAGTACGGCGTGCCGTACATGATCGGCACCACCGGCATCGGCTACAACGTGGACATGCTGAAGCAGCGCTTCGGCGGCAGCGCCGACATCGCCAACAGCTGGGACCTGGTGTTCAAGCCGGAGAACATCAGCAAGATGAAGGACTGCGGCGTGACCATCCTGGACACGCCAGCGGACATGATCCCGATCGCACTGCATTACCTGGGCCTGGACCCGCACAGCGGCGACCCGGCCGAGCTGCAGAAGGCCGCCGACCTGCTGAAGTCGATCCGCCCGTACGTGCAGAACTTCCACTCCTCGCAGTACGTGGGTTCGCTGGCCAACGGCGGTACCTGCCTGGTGGTCGGCTGGTCGGGTGACATCATCCAGGCCCGCGACCGCGCCGAGGAAGCCAGCAATGGCGTGCACGTGGCCTATTCGATCCCGAAGGAAGGCGCACCGCAGTGGTTCGACATGCTGGCGATCCCGAAGGACGCCAAGCATCCGGAAGCCGCGTACGCCTTCATCAACTACCTGCTGCAGCCGAAGGCTGCCGCGGCCAACACCAACTTCATCCACTACGCCAACCCGGTGCCGACCGCGACCCCGCTGGTGGACGAGGCGATCCGTACCGACCCGACCATCTACCCGCCGGCCGACGTGGCCGAGAAGATGTTCACCTACTCGATCAACACGCCGGAGACCGACAAGCTCTACACCCGGCTGTGGACCGAGGTGAAGACCGGGCGCTAAGGGCTGGCTGGCAGGTGGGTGCCGACCGTTGGTCGGCATGCTTTTCCGGCGGGGCCGACCAACGGTCGGCCCCCACCAGATCTGCAGATCCCCCCGGCCCGGTGGGTGCCACCCGTTGCCGTCATATCCCCTGCAGCCCCCGGCCGTTAGAATGGCGGCCGCTGTCCACCGCCCGCTCCCGGAGCCCCCATGCCCGTTGAAGCCCAGCCGGTAGCCGCCGTCGTCGACACGACCGGTGCGCCCGGCTATCTCTCCATTCGTGACCTGCGCAAGGAATTCGACGGTTTCGTCGCCGTCGACGACGTCAATCTGGACGTGCGCAAGGGCGAGATCTTTGCCCTGCTCGGAGGCTCCGGCAGCGGCAAGTCGACCCTGCTGCGCTGCCTGGGCGGCTTCGAGACGCCCACCAAGGGCAGCATCACCGTCGATGGCCAGCGCCTGGACGCGCTGCCGCCGTACCAGCGGCCGGTCAACATGATGTTCCAGTCCTATGCGCTGTTCCCGCACATGACGGTCGAACAGAACATTGCCTTCGGCCTGAAGCAGGATGGCCTGGGCAAGGACGCGATCAGCAAGCGCGTCGGCGAGATGCTCGACCTGGTGCAGATGGGCCACCTGGGCAAGCGCAAGCCGCACCAGCTGTCCGGTGGCCAGCAGCAGCGCGTGGCGCTGGCGCGGTCGCTGGCCAAGGGGCCGAAGCTGCTGCTGCTGGACGAGCCGATGGGCGCGCTGGACAAGAAGCTGCGCTCGCAGATGCAGCTGGAACTGGTCAGCATCATCGAGTCGTCGGGCGTGACCTGCGTGATGGTCACCCACGACCAGGAAGAAGCGATGACCATGGCTACCCGCATCGCGGTGATGGATGCCGGCTGGATCCAGCAGGTCGGCAAGCCGGACGAGGTCTACGAGCAGCCGGCCAACCGCTTCGTCGCCGAGTTCATCGGTTCGGTCAACCTGTTCGACGGGGTGATCGACGAGGACCTGCCCGAGTACGTGACCGTGCGCTCGCCGCTGTTCCCGGCACCGATCTACATCGCCCATGGCATCACCTGCTACGAAGGGCAGCCGGTCGCATTCGCGCTGCGCCCGGAAAAGGTGATGATCGGCAAGGACGAGCCGGAAGGGCACACCAACAAAGCGCAGGGCGTGATCGAGGACATCGCCTATTTCGGCAGCCATTCGGTCTACCACGTGCGGCTGCCCAGCGGCGCCAAGGTGCTGGCCAACTTCGCCAACTCGCAGCGCTGGGCCAGCGACGGCCTGACCTGGGGTGACAGCGTGTGGGTGCACTGGCGCGACAACGACGGCGTGGTGCTGACCTCATGAGCGTCGCCGGCCTGAAGCGCTGGCTGCCGGGGCTGCGTGCCACGGTGATCGGCATTCCGTACCTGTGGCTGCTGCTGTTCTTCGCAGTGCCGTTCCTGATCGTGCTGATGATCAGCTTCTCGCTCAGCCGGGTCGGCTCGCCGCCGTATACCTGGCTGCTGCAGTACGCCGACGGCGGCTTCTCGCTGAAGCTGAACCTGGAGAACTACCTGGCGCTGTTCCGCGATTCGATCTATGCGCAGGCGTTCCTGAGCTCGATCAAGATCGCGGCGATCTCCACCTTCTTCACCCTGCTGATCGGCTATCCGATGGCCTATGCCATCGCGCGCCTGTCGCCGGCCGCACGCAACGTGGCGATGATGCTGGTGGTGCTGCCGTCGTGGACCTCGTTCCTGATCCGCGTGTATGCGTGGAAGGCAATCCTGGACCGCAATGGCCTGCTTGACCAGTTCCTGCAGTTCACTGGCCTGCAGACGCTGATGACGTCGATGGGGCTGCCGAAACTGCAGCTGATCGATACGCCGACCGCCGCCTATATCGGCATCGTCTACTGCTACCTGCCGTTCATGGTGCTGCCGCTGTACGCCAACCTGGTCAAGCATGACCACCGCCTGCTGGAAGCGGCCTACGACCTCGGCGCCAAGCCGTGGCAGGCGTTCCTGCGCATCACGTTGCCGCTGTCGAAGGCCGGCATCATCGCCGGCTGCATGCTGGTGATGATCCCGGCGGTGGGTGAGTTCGTGATCCCGGAAATGCTCGGTGGTTCGGAGACGCTGATGGTCGGCCGCCAGCTGTGGAACGAGTTCTTCAACAACCGCAACTGGCCGGGCGCTTCGGCGATGGCGGTGGCGATGATCCTGTTGCTGCTGGTGCCGATCCTGCTGTTCAACCGTTCCCAGCAGCGCCTGCTGGAAGGGAAGCAGGCATGAGCCCGCGTACCGCCAAGGGCCTGGGGCTGGGCGTGCTGCTGCTCGGCTTCGCCTTCCTGTACCTGCCGATCCTGTTGTTGATGTTCTACTCGTTCAACAGCTCGCGGCTGGCGATGGTCTGGGCCGGGTTCTCCACCCGCGCCTACAGCGACCTGTTCGCCGACCGCGCGCTGATGGACGCGATGTGGACCAGCCTGGTGGTGGCGTTCTGGACCGCCTGTACCGCCACCGTGCTGGGTACGCTGGCGGCGATGGTGATGACCCGCTTCAAGCGATTCCGTGGCAAGCCACTGTTCGGCGCGCTGGTGACCGCGCCGCTGGTGATGCCGGACGTGATCCTGGGCTTCTCGCTGATGGCGCTGCTGGCATCGATGGGCGCGATTCCCGGCTTCCCGGCGCGTGGCCTGGCCACCATCTGGATCGCGCACGTGACCTTCACCCTCTGCTTCGTCACCGTGGTGGTGTCCTCGCGCCTGCAGGAAATGGACCTGTCGCTGGAAGAAGCGGCGATGGACCTGGGCGCCAGCCGGTTGACCGTGTTCACCCGCATCACCCTGCCCATCATCGCGCCGGCGCTGGTGGCGGGTTGGCTGCTGGCCTTCACCCTGTCGCTGGATGACGTGGTGGTGGCCAGCTTCGTGGCCACGCCGGGCTCGACCACGCTGCCGATGAAGGTGTTCGCTTCGGTGCGCATGGGCATCAGTCCGAAGATCAACGCGTTGGCCACGCTGCTGGTGTCGGCGGTGTCGATCGCTGCGGTGATCGGCTGGTACATCAACGCCCGCGCCGAGAAGCGGCGCCAGCGCGACCTGCAGCTGGCGCGGCAGGACAACGGCTGAGTACACGGCCTGTCGACAGCGCCGGCAACATCCGGCTCACGGACAGCGGCGCACAATGGGGGTCTTCCAGATGGAGATCCCCCATGACCGTCGAGATCATCGACCCGGCCACCGGCCAGGTGACCTACCGCCATGAACTGATGGGCGCTGCCGACATCGAGCAGCGCCTGCAGGCTGCCGCCGATGCCTTCCCCGGCTGGGCCGATCGCTCGCTGCAGGATCGCGGTGCCGTCCTTCGCCAGATCGCCGCGCAGCTGCGCACGCGTCGCGACGACCTGCAGCAGGCGATGACCCATGAGATGGGCAAGCTCAAGGCCGAGGCGCTGGCCGAGGTCGACAAGTGCGCTGCCGCCTGCGAGTACTACGCCGACCACGCGGCCGACTATCTCAAGCCGCAGCTGATCGATACCGAAGCCCAGCGCAGCTACGTGCGTTACGAGCCGATCGGCTGCGTGTTCGCGGTGATGCCATGGAATTTCCCGGTCTGGCAGGTGTTCCGTTTCCTGGCCCCGGCGTTCATGGCTGGCAACGTGGCCCTGCTCAAGCACGCCAGCAACGTGCCGCAGTGCGCCGACCTGATCCTGGCGGTGTGTCGTGACGGAGGCCTGCCTGAGGGCGTGTTCGACGTGCTGCACATCGACAACGACCAGGCTGCCGAGGTGCTGCGCGACGCACGGGTGAAGGCGGTGACGCTGACCGGCAGCGAACGGGCAGGGCGCTCGATCGCCTCCAATGCCGGCAGCCAGCTGAAGAAGTCGGTGATGGAGCTGGGTGGCAGCGATGCCTTCGTGGTACTCGACGATGCCGACCTCGACAAGGCCGTGGCGGCGGCGGTGAAGTCGCGTTTCGACAACAGCGGGCAGACCTGCATTGCGGCCAAGCGCTTCATCGTGGTCGATGCGGTGGCCGATGACTTCACCCGACGCTTCGTTGAAGCCGCGGGCCAGCGCCAGTATGGCGATCCCAGTGAGCGTGGCACCACGCTGGCGCCGATGGCCCGTGCCGATCTGCGCGACGAACTGCACAAGCAGGTGCAGGCCAGCGTCGCCAAGGGCGCGCGCGTTCTGGTCGGCGGCGAACCCATTGCCGGCACCCATGCGGGCTATCCGGCGACCGTGCTCGATCAGGTCGGCCCAGGCATGCCTGCCTACGACGAGGAGCTGTTCGGGCCGGTGGCTGCGGTGATCCGGGTCAAGGATGAGGCCGAGGCGCTGCGCGTGGCCAACGACACCCGCTTCGGCCTGGGCGGCAGCGTGTGGACGCGCGACCCGGTGCGCGGCGAAGCCTTCGCGCAGCGCATGGAATGCGGCGCCGCGTTCGTCAACGCCATCGTCAAGAGCGACGCTCGGCTGCCGTTCGGTGGCAGCAAGCAGTCCGGCTTCGGCCGGGAGCTGGCCGACCACGGCATCCACGAGTTCATGAACATCAAGACCGTCTACGTGGCTTGATGCCGAAGGGTAGTGCCGGCCGCTGGCCGGCATTGCCCTGGTTGCCGGCCAGCGGCCGGCACTACCAGAAGCGGGGCATGTGCCACGACCAACGGTCGCGGCCTACCGTATTGCTGGGTATCGACGCCCCCGTGCATGGTGGGTATCGACCGTTGGTCGATTCGCGCTACAGCCACTTCGCGCGCTTGAACAACCGGTACAGGCCCACGCACACACCGCCCACGCCGACAATCATCAGCGGATACGACCACGGCTGGCTCAGCTCGGGCATGTGGCTGAAGTTCATGCCGTACCAGCTGGTGATCAGCGTCGGCGCTGCCAGCAGTGCGGCCCATGCACCCAGGCGCTTGACCGTCTCGCCCTGCGCCAGCGTCACCAGCGACAGGTTCACGCTCAGTGCGGTGCCCAGCATCTCGCGCAGGGTGTCGATCACATCGCTGATGCGTACCGCGTGGTCATGCACGTCGCGCACGTAGAGCTTCACTTCATCGGGAATCAGGTCACCCTGGTAGCGGCGCAGCTGCGCCAGCACATCCTGCAGCGGTGCCACCGCCATCCGCATCTTGTTCAGTTCGCGCTTGAGCTCGTAAAGCCGTACCACCGTGCTGCGCTTGTAGCTGTCGGCAAAGATGTCCTTTTCCAGCAGGTCCAGGGTGTCGCGGAAGCGGTGCACGATCGGCAGGTAGTTGTCGACCACGAAGTCGGTCACCGCGTACAGGCAGTACGACGGGCCCATCTTCAGCAGCTGCGGTTCACGCTCGACCCGTGCACGCACCGGGGCGTAGGACAGCGAGGCGCCGTGGCGCACCGTCACCAGGAAACGCGGGCCGAGGAAGGCGTGGGTTTCGCCGTACTGGATGCGTTCGTCCACCATCTGCGCGGTGGTCACCACCACGAACAGCGAATTGCCGTAGGTCTCGACCTTGGGTCGCTGGTGCGCATTGCGCGCGTCCTCGATGGCCAGGTCGTGCAGGCAGAACTCTTCCTGCAGTTTCAGCAGCACATCGTCGTTGGGGTCGTACAGGCCGACCCAGACGAAGCCGTTGCCACTGGCAATGACATCGCTGATGGCATCCAGGCTGATGTCGTGGCGTTTGCCGTCGTCATCGTAGTGGACGCAGTTGATGACGCAGGCGGGGTTGGCCGAGGCAGGGGCGGAAGCGGAGGCGGGCAATGACATGCCCGCCATCGTGCGTCAGTGCCGTGTTTCGGACAAGTGAGGACGGCGCCCCAGTACCCACGCCAGCGCGACGTGGACGGGCAGCAGCAGCACGATCCACTGCACGTTGTACTGCGCCTGCAGGCTCAGCCAGTGCAGCACCAGCGCCGCCACGGCCTGCACCGCCAGCAGCCACAGCACGACCCTGAACATGCGGCCCGGCGCGCGCCGACGCAGCAGCGCGATCGCGCCTGGCAGCAGCAGCACGGCCAGTGGCGAAAGCAGCAGCAGGTTGCGGTTGGCCCAGGCGGCGTAGTGGGTGCTGAAGCCCCACAGGAACACCAGCAGGCTGCCGGCGATGGCACACAGCAGCCAGAACGGCAGGGCCAGCCCGGCCAGCAGGCGCGGGCGGTTGCGCAGCGCCAGCACGCCGCCGGCCACGACCAGCCCAAGCAGCAGCCACGGCCACCAACGGCGTGCGAATTCCTTCGGCTCCGGGTCGATGCGGTGCGGCAGCAGTTCCTGTTCGGACTGCACCAGCGGCCGGCCGTCGCTGTTGCGCGCCTGGCGCAGCGCGTCGGCCAGGCGCATCGGCACGAAGGCTTCCTGCCAGCGCGACAGCGGCTGGTCGGCGAACGGCCCGAGGCCGACATCGAAGCCCAGCCACATCCATGGTGCCGGCGAGGCCAGGCGCACCGATTCACTGCGGTAGGTATTGCCGCGCGAGCGCCCCGACAGCTGCGACTGCAGGCCGCCATCCAGCGCCTTGTTCACCGTGTCGCGTACCATCGTGGCGCAGTTGGCGGTGTAGTAGTCGTAGTGGTAGCGCGCGTTTTCCGGCTTGGCCCGCTCGGCCAGGTCGGCGGCCAGTGCACGTGCCTGCTCCGGGCGCAGGTCCAGCCACTGCACGCTGGCGCCACGGCCGGTCTCGTCGTAGTACGACAGATCCTGCTGCAGCGGCAGCGCCACCAGGTAGTACATCATGTCGCCGCGCACGAAGCGGCTGATGAAATCGTCCTCGGACGGATCGAAGTAGCCGAAGTTGTACGAGGTCGCTTCGCCACTGAGCGGATCGATCACGACGATGGCGTCATGGCCGAAGCGCTCGAAGAACACGGTGCCCGGCTGCATGGTCACCACCCCGATGCGCGGGGCGGGAGCCTCGGCGCTGGTGGCGGGTGCAGCAGGTTCGGGTGCCGCCGGCTGCGCGAAGGCGGCCAGCGGCAGGGCCGTGGCCAGCACGCACAGTGCCAGCCACAGCCTCAGGCGCAGTGCCAGGAGGGAGCCGCGCTTCAAGCGTCGTCCTGCGCGTCCGGCGGCAGCACGGTCACGTGGAAGGCCTGGACCCGGCGCGCATCGGCGCGGGCCACGCGGAACATGAAGCGGTCCAGCGCCAGCTCGTCACCGACTTCCGGCAGGTGGCCCACGGCCTCGGTGACCAGGCCACCGATGGTGTCGTAGTCCTCGTCGGAGAAGGCAGCGCCGAAGCGTTCGTTGAAGTCGCCGATCGGGGTCAGCGCGTCGACCACGTACTGGCCGTCGGACTGGATGGCGATCTGCGCCGACGGATCCTCGGCCTCGTCATGCTCGTCGTCGATCTCGCCGACGATCTGTTCCAGCACGTCCTCGATGGTGACCAGGCCGGCGACACCGCCGTACTCGTCGACCACGATGGCCATGTGGTTGCGTGACAGGCGGAATTCCTTCAGCAGCACGTTGAGCTTCTTCGCCTCCGGGATCAGCACTGCCGGGCGCAGCAGCTCGCGCACGTTGGCCGGGCCGTTGTCGGCGACCACGCCGCGCAGCAGGTCCTTGGCCAGCAGGATGCCAAGGATGTCGTCCTTGTTCTCGCCGTGCACTGGGAAGCGCGAATGGCCGGATTCGACCACCTGCTTCATCAGTTCCAGGAAGGGCGCTTCGATCGGCAGCGAAACCATCTGCGAGCGCGAGATCATCACGTCGCCCACGGTCAGCTCGGCCACCGAAATGGCGCCTTCCATCATCTTCAGGGTATCGGCGGCGATCAGGCCCTCTTCCTGCGCGGTGTGCAGGACAGCGACCAGCTCGTCGCGGGTATGGGGTTCGCCGGAGAAGGCGGAGGTCAGGCGTTCAAGCCAGCCGCGCTTCTTTTCACTGGGCTCCTGTGCGGAGCTACTACTGTCGTCTTCTGACATCTCTGGAAAAAGGGCACCCGGCAAGCCGGGCGTTGGTCCAAGTCTAGCAGGATGTGGCGGCCTGTCAGTGACCGTCGCTGCCCGGTCCGGTGATCGGCGGCGGGGCCAGTTCAGGCCGGGCGGGGGCTTCTTCCTCGGGCAGGTCCAGGCTGTAGGTGCAGCCGGCCAGGGTTTTGCCGGGATGGGAGGCCACGGTGGAGACGCTGAGGATGATCGACTCGATCCGGGCCTCGCCGGTCTTCGGATCGGTCACGTCGCGGCTGACCAGCTCGCGGCCGGCCATGAACTTGCCGTCCTGGTCGTAGCCGGTCTCCAGCCCCAGCTGCCTGGCCAGCGGCCGCGGATCGGCCTGGTCGAGGATCGCCATGACGCTGGACCCGGCCACGGCGACCCGTTCGGTGCGGGCGCCGAACACGCTGATCGGCTGGGCCAGCCGGTACTCGCTCATGAACTGGTTGCCCTGCGGCAGCGGCTGCAGGCCGTGGGCGACGGCTTTCAGTGGATCAGCCAGCAGGGGCGCCAACGCGGCCTGCTCGGCCACGCCCTGGCGGCATTCAATCAGGGCCGGCAGGTCCAGGGCAGCGGCCGGGGCGGACACGGCGAGCAGCAGGGGCAGGGCAATACGCAGCACGGGCACGGGATCCACAACGGGAGGCAGGCCGGTGATCGTACCGGTCCCGGCCAGCCATCGCGAGCGCCCCAAGGCAATCAGGGCGGATGCCTGCGCGTGGTCGCTGGGTACCAGCGCAGCCTGACCGGGTAGCCCAGTTGCACTTGCAAGTGGTCGCGCACGGCCGCCGCCGTCGCGCGGTTGGCCGGGGTATCCCGCAGCTCAACCTCCAGTTCCCCGGTCGTGACATCCAGGCTATAGCCGAACAGGTCGGGCAGCTGGGCCAGCAGCCAGTCCCGCTGTGCGTGCAGGCGGCGCTGCATCTCCGCTTCGGTCATCGCGGCGCCGGTGATGTAGCGCACGCGTTGCGGGCCATCCGCCCCTGGATGTGTCTCATCGGCCGCGGGTGCTGGGCCAGTCAGTCGAACGACGACGTTCCAACCTGCCGCGTTGTCCACCCAGATTCCGGCGAGGCGTGCCGCGTGGCGCGCTTTCAAACGTTCCATCAATGCGTGCTGCTGCGCCTCGGCGACCGCCTGACGCGCCGTCTGTTGGCTGACGTCAAAGAACGCCTGCACCTCGGCGACCTTGGCGGCAATGTCGGCGGCGCTGTCGCTGGCCGGGAACGGCGACGGTCGTTCCCGGCCGGGGTCGATGCCCGGGGCAGTGGTCACCTGCAGAAGAGCGGCGATGAGTGCGGGCAGCAGCGCGATGGGCGCGTCCTCCGTGAAGATCCCGGTGTGCGTGGGCCTCAGCGCTCGCCGGCGTAGGGGTCGGCGATGCCGAGCTCGGCCAGGATCTCGCGCTCCAGCTGTTCCATGGCGTCGGCTTCCTTGTCGTCCTCGTGGTCCCAGCCGAGCAGGTGCAGCACGCCGTGCACGGTCAGGTGTGCGTAGTGGGCGTTGAGCGCCTTGCCCTGTTCATCGGCCTCGCGGGCCACCACCGGTGCGCAGATCACCAGGTCGCCCAGCAGCGGAAACTTCACGCCCTTGGGCAGCCCTTCGGGCACTTCGGCCGGGAAGCTGAGCACGTTGGTCGCGTAATCCTTGCCGCGATAATGGCGGTTCAGTGACTGCCCTTCCTTGGCATCGACCACGCGGATGGCCAGGTCGGCCTCGCGGATGCGGCCTTTCAGCGCAGCAGCCACCCACTTGCGGAAGCTGACCGCCGCCGGCAGGCCGGTGCGCGGCAGGGCATAACTGACGGCGACGTCCAGTCGCACGGGACCACGGGTCATGGAGTTGCTCCAGGTTGGATCTGATGCAGGTCACGGCGATCGTAGGCGCTGACGATGCGCGCCACCAGCGGGTGGCGGACTACGTCGCGCGACTCGAAGAAGGTGAAGCTGACGCCCTCGACCTCGCGCAGCACGTCGATGGCATCGCGCAGGCCGGACTTCACGTGCTTGGGGAGATCGGTCTGGGTCAGGTCGCCGGTGACCACGGCGGTGGAACCGTAGCCGAGGCGGGTCAGGAACATCTTCATCTGCTCGATGGTGGTGTTCTGTGCTTCGTCCAGGATCACGAAGGCATCGTTGAGCGTGCGGCCACGCATGTAGGCCAGCGGCGCGATTTCGATGACGTTCTTTTCCAGCAGCTTGACCACCTTCTCCACGCCCATCATCTCGTAGAGGGCGTCGTACAGCGGTCGCAGGTAGGGGTCGACCTTCTGGCTCAGGTCACCGGGCAGGAAGCCCAGCTTCTCGCCGGCCTCCACCGCCGGGCGCACCAGGATCAGGCGCTGCACCCGTGATTCGTTCAGCGCTTCGACCGCGCTGGCCACGGCAAGGAAGGTCTTGCCGGTGCCGGCCGGGCCGATGCCGAAGTTGATGTCATGCGTGGCGATCTGGTGCAGGTAGCGGCCCTGGTTGGCACCGCGGCCGCGCACCGTGCCGCGCTTGACCTTGATCGCCACCTCCTGCGCTTCGTAGGAGCGTTCGGCGATCTGCTCGACGTTGGCCTGCGCCAGGCGCAGGTGGATGGCGTGGTTGTCGAAGGTGGTTTCGCCGGCTTCGGCGTACAGCGCTTCAACCAGCTTCTGCGCCTCGACGATGGCTTCGTTGGGCCCGCTGATGCGGAACACGAAACCGCGGTTGGCGATCTCCACGCCGAGCTTCAGCTCGATCTGGCGCAGGTGCCCATCGAAGGGGCCGCACAGGTTGGCCAGCCGCTCGGTGTCTTCCGGCGACAGGGTGAAGTCTCGATGTTCGATGCTTTTCATTGCCTTGGGTGGGGCGGAAGCCTTCCACCGCAGTGTATTCAGGGAGGACAAGGGTAGCGCGCGCAGCGGGCGCGCGGCCAGCACGGGGTCGATACATGCTTTTCCACACCCGGTGTGGACGGGGGCTGCGGAAACCTGTGGATAGACCTCTACAGTGCTTGTGCCACAAGCGTCATGAGGGGGTGGTGAAAAAATCGTCACGGACCCGGGCGTGCCGGCACCCGCAGGACGGGCGGACCGGGAGGGAGGGCACGTCGCAGCGCGTGGCCGAGAACTTCCCGGGCACGCCGGCGTTCTTCGTGATCGCAGCGCAGGTTCCGCTGCCAGGCGAGCAACAGGATCCCGTGTCGCCGGTTTTCCACACCGGTTGTGGAATGATGCCGAATCAACCTGTGGATAGGTGGCGCGGAGCCTTGCAGCCAAAGGCTCGCCAACGCGTGGTGAAAAAACCGTCAGGGCTGATCGGAATCATAGAGGGTGCACGGGGCGGATGGCACCGTGGCGCCGTCGCAGGAGGGGATGGCATGGGCATCGGCAATGGGATGCGTGGAATCGGATTGGTGGGTATCGGCCTGCTGGCCGGGTGTGGGCAGGCGCCGCCTGCAGCGCTCGGCACGCTGGAGTGGGACCGGATCACGGTGCCGGCGCCGGCGGCCGAAGTGATCGCCACGGTGGAGGTACGCGAGGGGCAGCAGGTCAAGGCCGGAGCAGTGCTGATGCAGCTCGACCCCGCCCGCGGCGACGCGCAGTTCGCCGCGGCGCAGGCCGACACGGTGCGCGCGCAGGCCCAGTTGGAAGAACTGAAGATCGGCCCGCGCCAGGAACAGATCGCGCAGGCCCAGGCGCAGCTGGCCGCGTTGCGCGCGCAGTCTGCTGAAGCCACGGCCTACTACCGTCGGGTGCAACCGCTGGCACGCCAGCGCCTGATCGCCGCCTCCGAGCTGGACCGTGCACGGGCGGCTGCCGGCAGTGCCGAGGCCAGCGTGCGGGCCGCCGAGCAGGCCTGGCTGGAACTGGTGCACGGCAGTCGCGCGCAGGACATCGCCCAGGGCCAGGCGGCCGCCGACGCCGCACAGGCGCAGCAGGTGGTGCAGGGCGTCAACCTGCAGAAGCTGCAGCTGCGCGCACCGCGCGATGGCGTGGTCGATGCCTTGCCCTACCGGCAGGGTGACCAGGCACCGATCGGGGCGCCGCTGGCGGTGATGCTGGTTGGCGAGCGCCCCTATGCACGCGTCTACCTGCCGCAGCCGCTGCGCCTGCAGGTCAAGGTCGGGCAGGCCGCGCAGGTACAGCTGGAAGGCGGCAGCACCGTGCTGAAGGGGCACGTGCGCTCAATCCGCAGCGAGCCCTCGTTCACCCCGTACTACGCACTGACCGGTGATGACGTCGAGCGCCTGAGCTATCTGGCCGAGATCGAAGTGGACACGGCCACCGACATGCAGAAGCTTCCGGCCGGACTGCCGGTGCAGGTGCGCTTCTGAACACCGGCGACGACATCGCGGTGCATGCGCAGGGCTTGACCCGCCGCTTCGGCGATCTTCTGGCCGTGGACAATGTCGACCTGACCGTGCCGCGCGGGCAGGTGTACGGCTTCCTGGGGCCGAATGGATCCGGAAAGTCGACCACCATCCGCATGCTGTGCGGCCTGCTGGAACCGAGCGCTGGGCAGATCCAGGTGCTGGGGCTGGCGGTTCCCGAGCAGGCCGAAGCACTGCGCCGGCGCATCGGCTACATGACCCAGCGCTTCTCGTTGTATGAGGACCTGTCGGTGCGCGAGAACCTGGAATTCCTCGCCGCCATCCAGGATCTGCCACGCGCGCAGGCCCGGCAGCGGGTCGACGAGCTGCTGCAGCAGTACCGTCTGCTGGACCGGCAGCCGCAGCTGGCCGGAACCCTCAGCGGTGGCCAGAAGCAGCGCCTCGCCCTGGCCGGCGCCGTCGTGCACGCGCCCGAGCTGCTGTTCCTGGACGAGCCGACCAGCGCGGTCGATCCGGAATCGCGCCGTGATTTCTGGGAAGCCCTGTTTGAACTTGCCGACGCCGGTACCACCGTGCTGGTGTCGACCCACTACATGGACGAGGCCGAGCGCTGCCACCGGATGGCAATCCTGGATCGTGGTGCACTGGTTGCCGATGGCACGCCGGCTGAGCTGTGCGCACGATTGGACGGCCGCACGTTGCAGGTCACGTCGTCGCAGCCGCGGCAGGCCAGCCGCGCACTGTCTGAGCTGCCCGGTGTGCTGAGCGTGGCGCAGATCGGCACCCAGCTGCGCGTGCTGTGCAATGAGGGCGCAGCGGACGTCGCAGTGCTGGCCCGTGCACTTGCCAACGCTGACCCGCAGGCCCGCATCCAGACGGTGGCGCCAAACCTGGAAGATGTGTTCGTGGCCGCCACCCGTGGCCGCGGCCGGGAGCCGGCGGCATGAACCTGCGCCGGCTGTGGGCGATCATGCTCAAGGAGTTGCGGCAGCTGCGCCGCGACCGCATCACGCTGGCGATGATCGTTGGCATTCCGGTGATGCAGCTGTTGCTGTTCGGCTATGCGATCAACCTCAACCTGCGTCATCTCGATGCGGGTGTCGCCGATCAGGCCAACAGCGCCGCTTCGCGCGCGCTGGTGCAGGACATGGTGGCCACCGGCGTGATCACGCCGCGCAGCGAAGCCTACACGCCTGCCCAGCTGATGCAGGCGCTGCGCCGTGGCGAGATCAGTGTCGGCATCGTGGTGCCGGCCGACTTCGAGCGTCGCCGCTTCGATGGACGCGAGGCGGTGCAGGTGCTGGTCGATGGCAGCGACACCGTGGTGCAGAGCGCGGCGATCCAGCTGGCGCAGGTGCCGCTGGACACGCGCCCGACCAGCAACACCCGTCCCCTGCGCGAAGGCAGCATCGCCAGTGGTCCGGTCGGCGTGACCAGCTTCTACAACCCGCAGCGGCGCTCGGCGGTGAACATCGTACCGGGCCTGATCGGGGTGATCCTGACCATGACCCTGGTGATGTTCACGGCGGTAGCGGTGGTGCGCGAACGCGAGCGCGGCAACATGGAACTGCTGATCGCCACGCCGGTGTCGCGCAGCGAGCTGATGGTCGGCAAGGTGCTGCCCTATGCGGCCATCGGCCTGCTGCAGACCACGCTGGTGCTGGTGCTGGGCACCTGGCTGTTCCAGGTACCCATTCGCGGCAGCCTGCTGGACATCTATCTGGCCGCGGTGCTGCTGGTGCTGGCCAACCTGGCGCTGGGCCTGCTGATCTCCACGCGTGCGCGCTCGCAGTTCCAGGCGATGCAGATGACCCTGTTCCTGTTCCTGCCGTCGATCCTGCTGTCGGGCTTCATGTTCCCGTTCGCCGGCATGCCGCGGCCGGTGCAGTGGCTGGCCGAGGTGCTGCCGCTGACCCACTTCCTGCGCCTGGTGCGCGGCATCATGCTGCGCGGCGCCTCATTGTGGGAGCTGTGGCACGACGCGCTGGCGCTGCTGGCCTTCATCGTGGTGATGATGACCCTGGCGATCCTGCGCTTCCGCAAACGGCTGGATTGAAGGCAGGGGGTCGGATCCCCGCAGGGGCTCCGACCCGAAGATTCATTCCGCCACCACCCGCGCGCGCAGCGAATTGGTCAGCGCTTCGGTGATCACCACATCCACGAACTGGCCGATCAATCGCGCCGGCGCCGGGAAGTTCACCGAACGCATGTTCTCGGTCTTGCCAGTCAGCTCGTTCGGGTTCTTGCGCGAAGGGCCTTCCACCAGCACGGTCTGCACGGTGCCGACCATCTTCTCGGAAATGCCGGCGGCGTATGCATTGATGCGCTCCTGCAGGCGCGACAGGCGCGCATGCTTTTCGGCATCGCTGATCGTGTCCTCCAGGTCCGCGGCTGGCGTGCCCGGGCGCCGCGAATAGATGAAGGAGAAGCTGTGGTCGAAGCCGATGTCCTCGATCAGCTTCATGGTCTTCTCGAAGTCGGCATCGGTCTCGCCGGGGAAGCCGACGATGAAGTCCGAGCTGATCGAGATGTCCGGGCGCACCGCACGCAGCTTGCGGATCTTCGACTTGAACTCCAGCGCGGTGTAGCCGCGCTTCATCGCTGACAGCACGCGGTCGCTGCCAGCCTGTACCGGGAGGTGCAGGAAGTTGGCCAGCTGTGGCACGTCACGGAACGCATCGATCAGCGAATCGCTGAACTCCAGCGGATGCGAGGTGGTGAAGCGGATGCGGCCGACGCCATCGATCTCGGCGATGGTGCGGATCAGCAGGCCGAGGTCGGCGAACTCACCGTCACCATAGGGCCCGCGATACGCGTTGACGTTCTGCCCGAGCAGGTTGATCTCGCGCACGCCCTGTGCGGCCAGCTGCGCCACCTCCACCACCACGTCCTCGAACGGGCGGCTGACTTCGGTGCCGCGGGTGTAGGGCACCACGCAGAACGAACAGTACTTGGAACAGCCTTCCATGATCGACACGAATGCCGAGGGTCCTTCGGCGCGCGGCTCGGGCAGGCGATCGAATTTCTCGATCTCGGGGAAGCTGATGTCGACCTGCGGGCGCTTCTGTTCGCGGCGTGCGCGGATCAGCTCCGGCAGCCGGTGCAGGGTCTGCGGGCCGAACACCAGGTCGACGAACGGCGCACGCTTGATGATCGCTTCGCCTTCCTGCGAGGCGACGCAGCCGCCGACGCCGATGATGACTTCGCGGCCCTTGTTCTTCAGGCCCTTCCACACGCCCAGCTGGCTGAACACCTTCTCCTGCGCCTTCTCGCGGATGGAGCAGGTGTTGACCAGGATGACGTCGGCGTCGTCCGGGCTGTCGGTCAGTTCCAGGCCATCGCTGGCGGCAAGCACGTCGGCCATCTTGGCCGAGTCGTACTCGTTCATCTGGCAACCGTGGGTCTTGATGTACAGCTTGCCTTTCACCTGGTCGGGCTTGCGCGGACCAGCGGGCAGGGCAACGAGCGGGGTACCGCCCGGTGTGGTGGGCGGAAAGACGTCTGGCGTCCCGGTCATGGCGCTTAATCCATTCGGGTGGCGGGAAAGCGGGCAATTCTACCCGCATCCCACGCCAGCCGCCGCGCCCGTGCAACCGAGCCCATGCCCAGCGTGGCCATCACTGTAGAGCCGAGCCCGTGCTCGGCTGCCTTTGCAAGGCGGAGGAGCAGCCGAGCGTGGGCTCGGCTCTACAAGGGGCCGCTGCTTACGCCGCCAGCTCCGCATCGATCTGCCGCGAACGGTCGAAGGCGGTCATCGCGCTCATCCGTGCGATGTAATCGGCCGTGGCCGGCGCGGGCTGCACCAGGCCGAAGGCCGTGGTCCAGGCCAGCGCATTGCCCCACAGCACGTCGGCGGCGCTCATCGTCTCGCCGAGCAGGTAGAGGCCCTGCGCCAGCTGGGCCTCGATCACCTGCAGCACGGTCTCGGCGTCGTTGTACGGCGACATCAGGCGCGGCGGCGGCTCGCGGTGCATCGCCTTGTCGATCATCGCCGGCTCGAAACAGGCGCCATAGAAGGCCATCCAGCGCAGGTAGGGCCCGCGCAGGGCGTCGCCGATCGGCGGTGCCAGGCCGGCCTCCGGATACAGGTCGGCCAGGTACAGATAGATCGCCACCTGCTCGGTCACCAGCGCACCGTTGTGGACGATCGCCGGCACCTTGCCCATCGGGTTGATGGCCAGGTAGGCCGGGGCCAGGTTGGCGCCCGCCTTCAGGTCCAGCACCTGCATGCGGTAGTCGGCACCCAGTGCTTCGAGCAGGGCCACGGCGCCGCTCGAGCGGGAACGGGCGGCGTGGTACAGGGTGATCTGGCGTGAATTCATGGCATTGCTCCTTGCGGTGGGTGGTGAACTGGAGGCCATCCTGGGGCACTATTGCGGACGACTTCTGTCCTCGATCCTTCATGCGCCATACCGCCCATCGACTGCTGCGCCTGATCGCCCTGCTGCAGGCCCGTCGCCAGTGGTCCGGGGCCGAGCTCGCCGAGCGCATGGGCGTGGACCGGCGCAGCATCCGCCGTGACGTCGAGCGCCTGCGCGAGCTGGGTTATCCGGTCCGGGCCTCGTCCGGGGTTGGCGGCGGCTACCAGCTGGGGGCAGGGGCGCCGGTGCTGCCGATGCTGCTGGACGAGGAGGAGGCGACTACCCTGGCCATCGCCCTGCGCGCGGCCTCTGCGACCGTCGCCGGCATCGACGACACCGCGCGCGGCCTGTTGTCCAAGCTCGATCCGCTGGTGCCGACCCGTCGCCGCCAGCAGGCCGGCGAGGTGCATGCCGCCACCGCCACCCTGTCCGACCTTCCGTCCACCGACGCACGCCTGCTCGGGCAGCTGGCCCAGCACTGCCGGCAGGCGTCACGGCTGGCCTTCGAATACCGCAGTGCCCAGGAAGCGGTGACCCAGCGCGAGGTCGAGGCGCAGCACCTGGTCAACTACGGGCGGCGCTGGTACCTGCTGGCCTGGGACCTGGGCCGGCAGGACTGGCGCACCCTGCGCGTGGACCGGATGGGCGCGGTGCGCGAATGCGCCGAGCCGGGCATGCACCGCCGTACGCCCGCACCGCCGGATGTGATGGTGCGGCAGGCGGTCAGCCAGGCCCCGTTCGCCCTGCAGGCCATCGTCCGCCTGGCCGGCAGCCGCGCCGAGCTGGAAGGCTGCATCCCGCCCTGGTGTGGTGTGCTGGAGGACGATGGGCCCGACCATTGCCTGCTGCGCATGGGCGCCGAGAGCCGCGGCATGATGCTGGCGCAGATCCTCAGCCTGGACCGGGTGCCGGTGGCGGTGTGGACCACGCCGCCGGGCCTGCGCGATGAACTGGCACAGCGCCTGGCCGGATTGGGGCAGGTGCTGGCTGTGCCGCCGGTCACAGGCTGAGCCGCGTCGCTTGGCAAGCCCCGGCGAAGCTGGGACACTCGCCGGCATGAAGGGGATACTGGGGACAACGGCGATCATCATCGCTGCGCTGACCGCTGCGCCGGCCAGCGCGGGCACCCTGTTCAAGTGCCAGGGCGCCGACGGGGTCACCAGCTATGTCAGCAAGCGCCTGGCCGGGGCCCGCTGCAGCGCCATCAGCTACAGCCGCGACCTCCGCCCGGCACCGCGCCCGGTGGTGGCCGCGCCGAAGCCGGCGCCGACCACCGTGGCCAGCATCGAGCGCAACCCGGTGGCGGTGGCGGCCAGCGCTGCGGCGCCGGCGGCTGCGCCAGCCGCCGTACCCGCGCCCCCGGTCGCCTCGCGCAGCGGGCGCATGGTCAGCGGCCAGGTCTATTCCTTCATGAAGGACGGCGTGCGCCACTACACCAGTGCGCGCCCGACCCAGGTCGCCAACCTCGGCCCGGTGCGCACCATCCGGTACAGTTTCATGGAGCGCTGCTACGCCTGTGGCGTCAACCCGCGCGTGGACTTCGGTTCGGTGCGGTTGAACACCACCGCGTTCCAGACCGAGATCAGCTCGGCCGCGCGCGAGTTCGGCGTCGACGAAGCCGTGGTGCGCGCCATCATCCACGCCGAGTCGGCCTACAACCCGACCGCGCTCAGCCGCGCCGGCGCGCAGGGCCTGATGCAGCTGATGCCGCCAACCGCGGCCCGTTTCGGAGTCAGCGATTCCTACGATGCCGGGCAGAACATCCGCGGTGGCGTGCAGTATCTTGCGTGGTTGTTGAAGCGTTTCAATGGCGACCTGACCCTGGCCGCGGCTGGCTACAACGCGGGCGAAGGCGCGGTTGACCGCCACGGTGGCGTGCCGCCCTACAGCGAGACCCAGTACTACGTGCGCCGGGTCGGGCAGCTGGCCGAGCGTTACCGCACCGCATTGACGCACCAGTAGTGCCGGCCGCTGGCCGGCAACCTTGGGCAATGGCCGGTACCGACCGGCCACTGGCTGGCAGCCCCGTAATCAATGTTGTTGCAATGCGTTGTGTGGCGCTCGACGGTTCCGCTACACTCGCCCATGATTCAATGCGGCTCTGGCCCCCACCGGATCCGCTGGCAGCCTTAAAGCTACCTAATCAATATCGGAGTGCCGGATGGCCAACGATGGGGTACACGATCCAGTCAACACCGGACGTCGGCGTTTTCTTTCTGCCACCACAGCCGTGGTGGGCGCCGTCGGCGTCGGATTCACCGCTGTTCCTTTCATCAAATCCTGGAACCCCAGTGCCCGTGCCAAGCTTGCCGGCGCACCGGTGGTGGCCGACATCAGCGCCCTGCAGGAAGGCCAACGCCTGATCGTGGAATGGCGTGGCCAGCCGATCTGGATCGTCAAGCGGTCCAAGGCGATCCTCGATGCACTGCACGGGCTCGATGGCCGCCTCAAGGACCCCGAGTCCGGCGAGAAGGACCAGCAGCCGGACTACGTGCTGAAGCAGAACCCCGAGCTGCGCTCGATCAAGCCGGACATTTCCGTGCTGGTCGGCCTGTGCACGCACCTGGGCTGTTCGCCGGAAATGGTCGCCGAGATCCGGCCTGAACCCTATGACCCGCAGTGGAAGGGCGGCTACTTCTGCCCCTGCCACAAGTCGCGCTTCGACATGTCCGGCCGCGTCTTCAAGGACGTGCCGGCGCCGATCAACCTGAAGGTGCCCGCGCACCATTACCAGGACGACAACACCATCATCATCGGTGTCGATCCGCAGGGGGCAGCCTGATGGCCAATATCCTCGCTCGTACCGCCAGCGGCGTGGCCGACTGGGTCAATGCCCGCGCGCCGGGCCTGATGCCGGTCTACCGCAAGCACGTCACCGAGTACTACGCGCCGAAGAACTTCAACATCTGGTACTACTTCGGTTCGCTGGCGCTGCTGGTGCTGGTCAACCAGATCGTCACCGGCATCTTCCTGACGATGCACTACAAGACCAACGCCGCCGAGGCGTTCGGCTCCATCGAATACATCATGCGTGATGTGGAGTGGGGCTGGCTGATCCGCTACATGCACTCCACCGGGGCCTCGCTGTTCTTCATCGTGGTCTACCTGCACATGTTCCGCGGCCTGCTGTACGGCAGTTACCAGAAGCCGCGCGAGCTGGTGTGGATCCTGGGCATGCTGATCTACCTGGTGCTGATGGCCGAAGCCTTCATGGGCTACGTGCTCCCGTGGGGGCAGATGTCGTTCTGGGGCGCCAAGGTGATCATTTCGCTGTTCGGCGCGATACCGGTGATCGGCAACGGCCTGACCGAGTGGATCATGGGCGACTACCTGCCCAGTGACGCCACGCTCAACCGCTTCTTCGCGCTGCACGTCATCGCACTGCCGCTGGTGCTGCTGTTGCTGGTGGTGCTGCACCTGGGCGCGCTGCACGAGGTGGGGTCGAACAACCCCGATGGCGTGGAGATCAAGAAGGGGCCCAAGGGCAACCGCTGGTCGCCGAACGCCCCGGCCGACGGCATTCCGTTCCATCCGTACTACACGCTCAAGGATGGCGTCGGTGCCGGCTTCCTGCTGATCATCGCCGCCTTCATCATCTTCTTCGCCCCCGGTTTCGGCGGCCTGTTCCTGGAGCACGACAACTTCACCGAAGCCAACCGCCTGGTGACCCCGGAACACATCAAGCCGGTCTGGTACTACACGCCGTACTACGCGATGTTGCGCGTGGTGCCGAACAAGCTGGGCGGCGTGCTGGTGATGTTCTCGGCCATCGCGATCCTGTTCCTGGTGCCGTGGCTGGACAAGGCGAAGGTGAAATCGGTGCGCTACCGCGGCTGGATCTCGAAGGTGATGCTGGGCGTGCTGGCGGTGTGCTTCGTGTGGCTGGGCGTGATTGGTTCCGGCCCGGGCACCGATGTGCACGAGACCTACATCGGGCGGGTGTTGACCTTCCTGTACTTCGCGTTCTTCATCACCATGCCGCTATGGACAAGGTTGGACAGGACCAAGCCGGTACCGGAGAGGGTGACCACGCATGACTGAGCGCTGGATGGTCCGGCTGGCCCTGGCGGCCACCCTGATGCTGGGCAGTTTCCTGGCCTCCGCCGCCGAAGGCGGCACCCCGCTGCTGCAGGCCGGCAACGACCTCGGTGACCGCGCCTCGCTGCAGCGCGGCGCGCAGCTGTACATGAACTACTGCTCCGGCTGCCACGCATTGAAGTACCTGCGCTATTCGCGGATGGCGCAGGACCTCGGCCTGACCGAGGAAGAGGTGATGAACAACCTCAACTTCACCGGCTCGGCGATCGGCGACCCGATCCCGGTGGCGATGCCCAAGGAGAACGCGGAGAAGTGGTTCGGCAAGATGCCGCCCGATCTCAGCCTGATCTCGCGCGTGCGGGGCAGTGACTGGGTCTACACCTATCTCAAGTCGTTCTATCTGGACAGCAGCCGCCCGCTGGGCTGGAACAACGCGCTGTTCGCCAATGCCTCCATGCCCAACCCGCTGTGGGAGATGCAGGGCCTGCAGCATGCGGTGCACGGCAAGGCGGAAGCGCCTGGCATGGACCCGCCGGTGACCGGCCTGAAAATCGAAACGCCCGGGTCGGTCGATGCCGGCCAGTACGATCAGGCCGTTCGGGACATCACCAACTTCCTCGAATACGCCGGTGAACCGGCCGCGCTCAAGCGCCAGCAGCTGGGCGTATGGGTGATCCTGTTCCTGGCCCTGCTGACTTTCCTGCTGTACCTGCTGAAGAAGGAATACTGGAAGGACGTCCACTGATTCTGCCGCCGGCCATCGCCCGGGCCTATTGGCTTTTGTGATGGTCGGTTGCACACTCGGGGTGGAGTCGACCGCTGGCACGGTGCCGGCGGCGCCGATGCGGCAGGCGGTCTCCTGTCGTGGGAGAGCCTTTGATGGCGGCGAGCGTACGCATGCGCAATACACTGACGCTGTTTTCCTCGAACGACGACGTACTGTGCCACCGGGTACGCCTGGTGCTGGCGGCCAAGGGGGTCACCTTCGACTTTGTCCCGGTCGATCCGCAGAACCCGCCTGAAGACCTGATCGATCTCAATCCGTACCACTCGGTGCCGACCCTGGTCGAGCGCGAGCTGGTGCTGTACGCCGCGTCGGTGGTCAGCGAATACCTGGACGAACGCTACCCGCATCCTCCGCTGATGCCGGTCGATCCGCTCTCGCGTGCGCGTATCCGCTTGGCCATGCTGCGCATCGAGCACGACTGGGTACCGCAGGTGCAGGCCATCCAGCTGGGCAACAAGACCCAGGCCGAGGCCGGCCGCAAGCGCCTGAAGGAACTGCTGACCGCCTCGCTGCCGCTGTTCAAGGCCAGCAAGTTCTTCCTCAATCCGGAAATGAGCCTGGCCGACTGTGCAATGGCACCGATCATCTGGCGCCTGCAGTCGCTGGACGTGCCGCTGCCGAAGGACGGCAAGGCGATCGAGGACTATGGCAACCGCATCTTCCGTCACCCGGGTTTCGTCCGCAGCCTGACCGACCAGGAAAAGAAGCTGCGCGATCTGCCGGTCTGATCCGACCTTGCGTAACCCGTCTGCACGCCGACCGGCGTGCAGGCGATCCGCCCCGGCGGGGCGCCGGGCGCGTACACTTCACGCATGACCGAAGACTTCTTCCACATGACCAGCCACCGCCCGTACCTGCTGCGGGCGCTGGTGGAATGGATCAACGACAACCAGCTGACCCCGCACATCCTGGTCGACGCCGGCGTCCCCGGCGTGCAGGTGCCGCCTTCGGCGGTCAAGGATGGCCGGGTCGTGCTCAACATCGCCGAACGCGCCGTCGTGCGGCTGATGATCGACAACGAAATGGTGAGCTTCTCGGCCCGCTTCTCCGGCACCAGCTACCCGGTGCAGGTACCGATCAGCGCCGTGCTGGCGGTCTATGCCCGCGAGACCGGGCAGGGCATGGCGCTGCCGGATGACATTCCGGGCAGCGAGACCGCGCCGACCAGTGACGAACTGCTGCACGAGGACGGCACGCCGCCGGACGATACGCCACCGGCCAGTCCGCCGCCCAAGGGCCGCCCGAACCTGCGCGTGGTCAAGTAACCATTCCGACGCCGCCCCGATGGGCGGCGTCTTCCTTTGCAGGTTTTACCGGTGGGTGCCGGAATTGTGTGGGTGCCGACCGTTGGTCGGCACACCTTCAGTTCTTACACATCCTCGGCATCCTCCACATCCGGCCGGATCTGGCTGATCCGCGCGGCACCGGGGCCGGTGAACGAGATCAGCTGGTCGCCGCGCAGCACCATGCGGCCCACGTGGCGATCGATGCCATCGTAGGAATACTCGAACTTGAAGGTGCGCTCGAAACCGAGCCGTCCGTCCTCGCCACGCGACAGTCGCAGGCCGGTGGCATGTACCGCCTGATCCAGCCACTGCACGTCGGCAGCGCGGCAGGCATTGCGGCCCAGCTCGACCGCGCGCTCGGCGGCCGAACGCGCCGCATTCCAGAAGAAATAGATGATTCCGCCGGCAATCAGCAACAACAGCAGGGTGGGCATGGCGTCAGCCGTCAGAGGTGGATCCGGCAAAGATGGCGGCGAACGCGCGCTGGATCAAGCGCTGCACTCACCGCCGTGGCTGCGGTTCGCTGGACATCGGTGATGCGGGCACGTTAGACGGCGCCGTCGCCGGCACCGTCTGCATCGGCGCGGCGGAGGGCGAAGGCATCACCAATGGCGCGGTCGCCGTCAGCTGCAGCAGCGCTGCCCAGTCCTGGCGGTTGAAGCTGCATTCGTCCTCGCGGCCCGGCGTGCAGCTGGGCTCGATGCCGGTGCTGTTGCGTTCGCGCGCCGGCGGCAGCTTGATCAACCCGGTGCGGTCCAGCGGCAGCAGTCGCATCGCCACCGTGTTCATCACGTTGCCGCCCACCAGGTACAGGGTCTGGTCGCCCCCCAGGTTGGCGGCCACCACTACTTCGCAATGTGATTTCCAGTGGCCCACCGAACCGTTGCCCAGTGCCTGCACCAGCCCACTGTAGCTGAGCGTGGTGCTGCGATCGCGCAGGAAGCACAGCAGGTCGCCCGGTGCGGGCTTTGCGGTCGCGGGATCGACCAGCCGGTACGGCACGCCCGAGGGTCCGCCCTGGTACGCGGCACGGATGTAGTCGATGTGGCGTGGCGACGCGTTGAAGCCGGGGACGCCGGACTGCACCATCACCCAGGAAATGAACGCGGCCGACCACGGGTTGTCGATCAGGAAGGTGCGGCAGTCGCTGTCGGTGTAGCGCGTGCCCAGTGGTGCCAGACAGCTGCTGGCGCCGGCGATGCTGCCCATCGCGTTGAGCGTGCCGCTGTTGCGCCAGTAGCCGGCCACGCGCTGCCAGGCAATCAGCCCGTTGTCGGCCAGATGTTCGTTCTCGGCCTCGGTGACACTCAGGCTCGCCGCGCGGCCATCGCGATCGATGAAAGGCCGGAACCAGAGCCGGTGTTCATTGCAGGCAGTATTGCGGATGGCCACCGCCAATGGGCCCAGGCCGAAACGCGGTGGCACATCGCAGGCTTCGGCCGCCGCTGCGGACAGGGGTGCCGCGGCCAGCAGCAGACAGGCAGGCAAGAGCATCCGGCGCATGCGCGGCTCCTGTGGGGGATGCCGGCAGCGTCGCAGAGGCGGCCGTAGCCGAGCCGTGAAGGCGTCCCGGGTCGTGTAGAGCCGAGCCCATGCTCGGCTCATCGCGCGAAGCGCGCGCAGGGCGTGCCGCAAATCGACAAGCAGCCGAGCGTAGGCTCGGCTCTACAAGTCCTGCAGGCCTCAGCCCGGCGGTGGGCCGAGCTTCAACGACAGATCGATGGCCTGCACGTGCTTGGTCAGGCCGCCGATGGAGATGCAGTCGACGCCATCCTCGGCGATCGAGCGCAGGCCACCCAGGCCGACGCTGCCGGACACTTCCAGCGGAATGCGGCCGGCCGTGATGCGTACCGCCTCGCGGCGCAGGTCGGGGCTGAAGTCGTCCAGCAGGATGCGTTCGCAACCGGCGTCGAGCGCCTGGCGCAGCTGCGCCAGATCCTCGACCTCGACCACCAGCGGCAGCGCAGGCCACTGCCGGCGTGCGCCCGCCACGGCGTCGGCCAGTGAACCGGCAGCGCGGATGTGGTTTTCCTTCAGCATCACCGTGTCGTACAGGCCGAAACGATGGTTCTCGCCACCGCCGCAGCGCACCGCGTACTTCTGCGCCAGGCGCAGGCCGGGCAGGGTCTTGCGGGTGTCGAGGATGCGCGTGCCGGTACCGGCCACCGCCGCCACGTAGCGGGCGGTGGTGGTTGCCGTACCGGACAGCGTCTGCAGGAAGTTGAGCGAGGTGCGTTCGGCGCTGACCAGGCTGCGGCTGCGCCCATGCAGCAGGGCCAGCACGGTGCCTGCGGTGACCGCGTCGCCGTCGGAAACCTGCCATTCGATGCGTACGTCCGGGTCGAGCGCGCGGTGGGTGGCGTCGAACCAGGGGCGGCCGGCGATCACCCCGTCCTGCTTGCACAGCAGGTAGGCGCTGTCGGCCTGGTCGGGCAGCAGGGCGGCGGTGACATCACCGCTGCCCAGGTCCTCGGCCAGTGCACGCGCGACATCGGCGGCGACAACGGCCGCATCCGGCGTCGGCAGCGTGCTCATGCGGTCGGGAAATCGGCGATCTGGGCGGTCGGGATGGCTTCCTCGGCCAGCAGCACCGGGATGCCGTCGTCGACGCGGAAGACCTGCTTGCGGTCGCGGGTGACCAGCGCTTCGCGCAGCGGCTGCGCCAGCGGGTTGCCATCGGCCTTGTTCACCGCGCCGGCGGAAATGGCCTTGTTGAGGGCTTCCAGGCCCTTGCCATCCAGCAGGGACAGGGGCTGGCGGGTGTCAGGCGACACCAGCAGGTCGAGCAGCTTGCGATCCATGGTTCTTCGTCTTGCGTGGAAGATGGCTAGAATACGTCTTTAAGGCAGGTGACGGCCAATGACCCCCAACCCGATCGCGCCGCTTGTCGGCATCGTCATGGGTTCCCGTTCCGACTGGGAAACCATGCAGCACGCCGCCCAGAAGCTTGAAGCCCTGGGTGTTCCGTTCGAAGTGAAGGTGGTGTCCGCGCATCGGACGCCGGATGTGTTGTTCAGTTACGCCGAGCAGGCGGGCCCGCGTGGCCTGCGCGCGATCATCGCCGGTGCCGGCGGGGCCGCCCACCTGCCGGGCATGATCGCCGCCAAGACCTCCGTGCCGGTGCTGGGCGTGCCGGTGCAGTCCAAGGCCCTCAACGGCATGGATTCGCTGCTGTCGATCGTGCAGATGCCGGCCGGTATCCCGGTCGCCACCTTCGCCATCGGCAATGCCGGCGCGTCCAACGCGGCGCTGTTCGCCGCCGCGATGCTGGCCAGCGACCAGCCGGCGATCGGCCAGGCGCTCGACGCCTTCCGTGCACGCCAGACCGAAGACGTGATGGCCCACGACGATCCGCGCCAATGAGCCTGACCGTCGGCATCCTGGGCGGCGGCCAGCTCGCCCGCATGATGGTCCTGGCCGGTGCGCCGCTGGGGCTGCGCTTCGAACTGTATGACCCGGCGGCCGACGCCTGCAGCGGCCCGCTGGCGCCGCTCACCGTCGGTGCCTTCGACGACCGCCAGGCGCTGGCGGACTTCGCTGCCAAGGTCGATGTGGTCACCTTCGATTTCGAGAATGTGCCCGCCGACAGTGCACAGTTCCTGGCCGACCGCGTGCCGGTCTACCCGCCGCCGGCCGCGCTGGCGGTGGCCCAGGACCGGTTGAGCGAGAAGACCCTGTTCCAGCAGCTGGGTATTCCGCTGCCGGCCTTCGCTGATATCCGCAGCCGTGACGAGCTGGCGGCGAAAGCCGTCGAATTCGGCCTGCCGTGCATCCTCAAGACCCGCCGCCTGGGCTACGACGGCAAGGGCCAGTTCCGCCTGCGCAGCGAAGCCGACATTGATGCCGCCTGGAATGCGCTGGGTGCACAGGTCGAGCGCACCGGACTGATCCTGGAGGGCTTCGTGGCCTTCCAGCGCGAGGTCAGCGTGGTGGCCGTGCGTGGCCGCGATGGCAGTTTCGAAGCCTGGCCGATCACCGGCAACTGGCATGTCGACGGTGTGCTGTCGGCCAGCGTGGCCCCGGTCGTGCTGTCCGACGCCGAGCGGCAGGCGGCGATCAGCTATGCCCGTCGCGTCGCCGAACACCTGCAGTACGTCGGCGTGTTCGCGCTGGAACTGTTCTGCCGCGATGGCGAGCTGCTGGCCAACGAGATGGCGCCGCGCGTGCACAACTCCGGCCACTGGACCATCGAAGGCAGCGAGACCTCGCAGTTCGAGAACCACCTGCGCGCCGTGCTGGGCCTGCCGCTGGGCAGCACCCGCATGCTCGGCCATGCCTGCATGCTGAACTGGCTGGGCCGGATGCCCGACCCGTTGCCGGTGCTGGCCCAGGCCAGTGGCCACTGGCATGACTATGGCAAGGAGTCGCGCGAAGGCCGCAAGGTCGGCCATGCCACGTTGCGCGATGACGATGCCGCGGCACTGGCCGACGCGTTGGACCAGGTGGGCCTGGAACTGGACCGCCAGGCCCAGGTGGCACCGGCGGTGCACGCGCTGCGCAACCGCTGAGTCCGGTAGTGCCGGCCGCAGGCCGGCAGTGCAACGGTGTGGCGCACCGGTGCAGCCATCGGCGCAACATTCCCGGTGGTAGCGTGGAGCTCCTTTCACAGGAGTCACGACCATGCTCGACTGGAATGCCTACCGCAAGGAACTGAAGGGCCGCATCGGCGAGATCGGCAAGCTCTCGCCGGATACGGTCAAGGGCTACGCCACCCTGGCCAATGCCGGTGCCCAGACCAACCACCTGGATGCCAAGACCCGGGAGCTGATCGCGCTGGCGGTGGCGGTGACCACCCGTTGTGACGGCTGCATCACCGTGCACGTGGACGCGGCGCTGAAGCATGGCGCCAGTCGCGAGGAAATCGCCGAGGCGCTGGGCGTGGCGGTCTCGCTCAACGCCGGCGCCGCGCTGGTGTACTCGGCGCGGGTGATGGATGCGGTGGCCGCGCACGAGAGCGCGTGAAGCTTCATCTGTAGAGCCGAGCCCATGCTCGGCTGCTGTCCGGCCAGCCGAGCATGGGCTCGGCTCTACAGGGGGTCAGCGCAGCTGGCTCTCGGCGAATTCCCAGTTGACCATCTGCCAGAACGCGTCCAGGTAACGCGCGCGGTCATTCTGGTAGTCGGTGTAGTACGCGTGCTCCCACACGTCGCAGCACAGCAGCGGGGTGCTGTCGCCGGTCAGGGGCGTGCCGGCGTTGCGGGTGGCCTGGATGCCCAGCTGGCCCCCCGGGTGCTGCACCAGCCACACCCAGCCCGAGCCGAACAGGCCCAGTGCAGTGCGGTTGAATTCCTCGCGCAGGCGCTGCGCGTCACCGAACTGGCGCTTGACCAGCTCGCCCAGCCGGCCCTGCGGTTCGCCGCCGCCGCGCGGGCGCAGGCACTGCCAGTAGAAGCCGTGGTTCCAGGCCTGGGCGGCCGCATCGAACAGCGTGCCCTGGGCATGGCGCACGATCTCTTCCAGCGACGCCTCCTCCCACTCGGTGCCGAGGGTGCCGGCGTTGACCGCGTCGACATAGGCGCGGTGGTGGCGGCCGTGATGCAGTTCCACGGTCTGCGCGGACAGGTGGGGCTGCAGGGAGCCGGAGAGGTAGGGCAGGGCGGGCAATTCGATGGGCATGTGCAGGTTCGTGGCCAGGGGACGACGGCAGCCTGTTCCATCCGCTTACAATGGCGGCTACCGTGGGCAGTCTAGCCGACCATCACGGTCGGGTTGTCCGGCGAAGCAAGGAGTGTGGTTGTGGCGGTAATGCAGCAAATCCAGGCCGAGGTCGATCGTTACCCGCTCGTGCTGTTCATGAAGGGCACCCCGCAGTACCCGATGTGCGGCTTTTCCAGCCGCGCCGTGCAGGCGTTGATGGCTGCCGGCGCCGTCACCCTGCGCACCGTCAACGTGCTCGAAGAACCGGAGATCCGCGCCAACCTGCCGCGCTTCTCCAACCTGCCGACCTTCCCGCAGCTGTTCATCAACGGCGAGTTGATCGGCGGCTGCGACATCGTCATGGAACTGTTTGAATCCGGCGAGCTCAAGCGCATCGTCGAAGAGGCGACCCAGGGATGAGTGCCTGGCCGTCGACGTCACCGACTGACGGGGCGCTCGATGGCCGCCCGTTGCAGGACCGCGTGGTGCTGGTTGCCGGTGCCGGCGGCGGGCTGGGCAGTGCGGCGGCGATTGCCGCTGCGGCGGCCGGGGCTACGGTGGTCCTGCTGGGGCGCAAGCCGCGCCGGCTGGACCGGGTCTATGCCCAGGTCCAGGCGGTCGGCCCGGAACCCCTGCTGTACCCGATGGACCTGGAGGGTGCCGGCCCCGATGACTATGCCGAACTGGCCCAGGCCCTGCAGCGCGAGCTGGGGCGGCTGGATGGCCTGCTGGTCTGCGCCGCGCATTTCCCCGGCCTGACCCCGTTCGAGCTGGCCGACCCGGCCAGTTTCGCCCGCGCGGTCCATGTCACCCTGACCGCCCCGGCCTGGCTGGCCCAGGCCTGCCTGCCGCTGCTGCGGCAGCGCGAGGATGCTGCCCTGGTGTTCGCGGTCGATGCCCCCGAACGGGTGGGGCAGGCCTACTGGGGCGGGTATGGCGTGGCCCAGCACGGCCTGCGTGGCCTGATCGCGAGCCTGCACGATGAGCTGGGCCGCAGCCCGGTCCGGGTCAGCGGCCTGTACCCGGGGCCCCTGCGCACGGCCCTGCGTGCCCGCGCCTATTCCGTCGACCAGGACCCGGCCGCGCAAGGGCCCGAAGCGGCCGCCGCTGCGGCCGTCACCCTGTTGTCCCGGGCCGGCCATGCCTGGCGGGGGACGATTCTCGATGCCAGCGGGGCAGTTCCCCGCGAGTGAGCCCCGGGGAAAGGCGGAGTGAAGAACCCGTCACGATTGCGTTGCGAACCGGTGCCGTTTGTCGCACAACCGTCACATTGATGGCGTAGCGTGTTAATCTAGTGTTAACCGTTATGGCTGCCTTCAGCCAAGCGGTAGGGAACCCCAGATAACTCTCCGACCAGCCACCCGCAGGGCTGTTTGGATGCGCTTTTTTTTCCGCCATCGCCAACTCGCATCGAGGCTACCGAAAAATGACCCACCCACTCCGGATGTCCAAGCTTACCCTTGGTCTCGTGGCTGCACTTGCTGCCGCTCCCGCCTTCGCCCAGAGCAGCACCTCCGCCGGTGTCGGCGGCCAGGTGATGTCCGCTGCAGGCCAGCCTGTCGCCGGCGCTGAAGTCACCATCACGCACACCGAGTCGGGCACTGTTTCGCGTGCCACCACCGATGCGTCGGGCCGGTACAACGCGCGCGGCCTGCGCGTGGGTGGTCCGTACACCATCACCATCACCAAGTCCGGTGAAGGCACCAAGACCGAGGAAGGTGTCTACCTGAACCTGAACCAGGTCAACACCGTCAACGCCAACCTCGGCGGTGATCTGGCTGCGACCAACCTGGACGCGGTGAACGTTGTTGCCACCGCCGGCGGCCTGGACCTGTTCAGTGCCAACAAGATGGGCACCGGCACCAACGTGACCCGCGAAACGATGGATGCGCTGCCGTCGGCCAGCCGCAACATCCAGGACTACGTCCGTCTCGACCCGCGCATCTCGCAGGTCAGCAAGGCGGACGGCGCGATCTCGGCTGGCGGCCAGAACACCCGTTACAACGCCATCCGCATCGACGGCATCAGCGCCTCCGATCCGTTCGGCCTGGGTTCCAACAACCTGCCGACCGAGCGTCAGCCGGTGTCGATGGACGCCATCCAGGAAATCAACATCGACCTGGCCAACTACGACACCACCATCGCCGGTGGCACCGGCGCGGTGATCAACGCCGTGACCAAGTCGGGTACCAATGAATTCCACGGCACCGTGTACGGTTCGTACCGCGACAAGGACATGGTCCGCTCGCGCCTGGAAGGTGACAAGCAGGACTTCAACGGCTTCGAGGACGAGAAGACCTATGGCATGACCTTCGGCGGCCCGATCGTCAAGGACAAGCTGTTCTTCTTCACCAACTATGAAAAGTACGAGCGCTCGGCTGCCGGCGTCGCCCTGAGCGACACGCCGATCGGCCGTGGCACCATCACCCAGCAGCAGATCACCGATGTCCAGAACTTCCTGGGCAAGCTGGGCTACGACCCGGGCAGCCTGACGGCGCCGAACAGCAAGACCGAGATCGAAGAGTATGCGGTCAAGCTGGACTGGAACATCAACGAGAACCACCGTGCGGCCCTGCGCTACAACAAGATGGAGCAGAACGTCGTTCGCTTCCCGCAGGTCAGCAGCAGCGCCATCTCACTGAGCAACTTCTGGTACCAGCAGCCGACCCAGTACGAAACCTGGATGGGCGAACTGTTCAGTGACTGGTCCGAGAACTTCTCGACCGAGTTCAAGGTCTCGCACAAGGATTACTCGGCCAACCGCGTCCCGCTGGTCGATATGCCGCAGATCCGCATCAAGTCGGGCAACGATTCACTGTACGTCGGTACCGAACAGAACACCCACGTCAACATCGTCGAGTCGAAGGAACTGAGCGCCTTTGGTGCCGGTACCTGGTACATCGGTGACCACACCGTCAAGTTCGGCTTCGATTACTCGAAGAATGACCTGATGAACTTCTACGGCCGCAACCTCAACGGCGTGTACGAATTCAACAGCGTCAACGACTTCCTGGCGGGCAAGGCTTCGCGTTACCAGCTGCGTGCTCCGCGCGCCGATGGCAGCCGCAGCGACATCCCGGCCGACTTCACCCTGAAGAACACTGGCGTGTTCGTGCAGGACACCTGGGCGATCAACTACAACCTGAACCTGATGTTCGGCGTGCGCATCGACATGCCTGACTTCAGCACCCAGCGCCTGTACAACCCGCGCATCGAGCAGCTGTACGGCTTCAACAACACCAAGCTGGTCGACAAGAACCTGGTGCAGCCGCGCGTCGGCTTCAACTACACCTTCGACAGCGATCGCCCGACCCAGCTGCGTGGTGGCGTGGGCCTGTTCGGCGGCGCCGCCCCGAACGTGTGGCTGGCAGGTGCCTATCAGAACACCGGCCTGAACTACATCGAGTACGACGAGCGCAGCATCCCGGCCGGTGCCTTCACTCCGGACGGCAACAACCCGTACATCCCGGCCGGCGGCCCGGCTTCGGCCCGTCAGAACGTCGACATCATCGCGCCGGGCACCCGCCTGCCGTCGGTGTGGAAGGCCAACCTGGCGTTCGACCATGAGCTGCCGTGGTACGGCATCGTGGCATCGGCCGAAGTGCTGTTCACCAAGGTCAAGGACGGCATCTACTTCGACCGTCTGGACGTGTCGGCGCCGACCGCCTTCGGGCAGGATGGCCGCGCGATCTACTGGAACGCTGCTGGCCGCAACCAGGCCAATACCCGTATCGACAAGGGTGTCGACTACGGCATGTCGACCGGTACCAAGGGTGCGGTTGACCGCGCCAACCGTCCGTCCGACATTGGCGACGTTCTGGTCCTGCGCAACACCGACAAGGGCCGCGGCACCCAGGCCACCTTCTCGCTGGCCAAGCCGCTGACCGAGAACTGGGGCTGGTCGCTGGGTTACACCTACACCAAGTCGACCGAAGTCAGCCCGCTGTCCAGCTCGCAGAACACCTCGAACTGGAACAACACGCTGATCTTCAATGCCAACGAGAACGTGGCCTACAACTCGCGTTACGCGATGAAGGACCGTATCACCGGTACCCTGGAGTGGAAGCACAACTTCTTCGGTGACAACGCCACCCGCGTCGGCCTGTTCTACGAAGGCCGTTCGGGCCGTCCGTACAGCTACATCTTCTACAACGATGCCAACGGCGACGGTGCTGCCACCAACGACCTGTTCTACGTGCCGAAGGGTCCGGGCGACGTGCTGTTCACCGGCGGTGCCGCGATGGAGAAGCAGTTCTTCGATTGGCTGGCGCAGAACCCGGAACTCGATGCCTACCGTGGCAGCGTGGTCCCTGCCAACCGCCACCGCGCCTCGTGGGTCAACAGCTTCGACGTCCGCGTCAGCCAGGAATTCCCGGGCTTCATGAAGGGTCACAAGGGTGAAGTCGCCCTGGACATCATGAATGTCGGCAACCTGCTGAACAAGAAGTGGGGCCTGATCGACGACTACGGCTTCTACTCGACCCGTCGCGTTGCCAACTACGCAGGTATCGACCCGGCCACCGGCAAGTACGTGTACTCCTTCACCGGTTCGACCGACAACCCGTCGGTGCAGGAAAACAACAACGACAAGGGCAATACCGCCGTGTCGCGTTGGTCGATGCAGCTGACCCTGAAGTACAAGTTCTGATCCATCAGCGCTTGAAGTGGTAAGTGGAAACGGCCGGGGAAACCCGGCCGTTTCCCGTTCAGGCGAAAGTCCTTGCGGGGTGCTGGGCAACGGCGTAGCATCTGGAAATGTGCGCGGTGCCAATGCCGCCGATGCGGTCCCGGACAGGCGAACGCGGGCAGCACACATCCAACGGTCGGGCTTCCCGGCCGTTTTGCTTTTTAAGGGGGCGGCAGTACAGTCGGAAACCTTGAAGGAAGCGAAAAATTGGATATGACCACGAACGAAAAATCAGCCCGTGCACTGCCGGTGCAGGATGCGCGGATCTACCCGCGCGGTGGGCTGGATGTGCTGTCGCGCGCCGAGGTCGCACGCCTGCGCGATGCCTCCGCCGGCGGCATGCATGAGCTGCTGCGCCGCTGCGCGCTGGCTGTGCTGACCAGCGGCAGCGCTTCGGACGATCCGCGCGCGGCGCGCGACCTCTACCCTGATTTCGACATCCAGGTGGCGCAGCAGGATCGCGGCGTGCGCATCGACCTGGTCAACGCACCGGCGATGGCCTTCGTCGACGGCGAGATCATCCGCGGTGTCGCCGAACTGCTGTTCGCCGTCGTGCGCGATCTGGCCTACATGGCCATCGAGATGGGCCCGGCCTACGCGGCCGAGCTGGAATCGTCCGAGGGCATCACCAACGCGGTGTTCGGCCTGCTGCGCAACGCGCGCATCCTCAACCCGGGTGACCCGAACCTGGTGGTGTGCTGGGGCGGCCACTCGATCTCGCGCGACGAGTACCTGTACACCAAGCAGGTCGGCTACGAGCTGGGCCTGCGCGGCTTGGACATCTGCACCGGTTGCGGTCCGGGTGCGATGAAGGGCCCGATGAAGGGCGCGACCATAGCCCATGCCAAGCAGCGCCGCACCGTCACGCGCTACATCGGCCTCACCGAGCCGGGCATCATCGCGGCCGAGTCGCCGAACCCGATCGTCAACCACCTGGTGATCATGCCGGACATCGAGAAGCGCCTTGAGGCCTTCGTCCGCATCGGCCACGGCATCATCGTGTTCGCCGGCGGCGTCGGCACTGCCGAAGAGATCCTGTACCTGCTCGGCATCCTGCTGCGCGAGGAAAACAAGGACCTGCCGTTCCCGCTGATCCTGACCGGCCCGACCGTGGCTGCGCCGTACTTCGAGCAGATCGATCGCTTCATCCGCCTGACCCTGGGCGACGAGGCCGCCGAGCGCTACGAGATCATCATCGGTGACCCGGTCGCGGTGGCCAAGAAGATGGCCAACGGCATCAAGCGCGTGCGCGAGCACCGGCTGGCACAGAAGGACTCGTTCTTCTTCAACTGGTCGATCGAGATCCCGTGGGAGTACCAGCAGCCGTTCGTGCCGACCCACGAGGCGATGGCCGCGCTGGACCTGCACCACGGGCGTGCGCCGCACGCGCTGGCGGCCGACCTTCGCCGGGCGTTCTCGGGCATCGTGGCCGGCAACGTGAAGGAGGACGGCATGCGCCGCATCGAGCAGTTCGGGCCGTTCCAGATCCACGGGGACCCGGACATGATGCAGGCGCTGGATGCGCTGCTGCGCGCCTTCGTCGAGCAGCGCCGGATGAAGATCTCCGGCGAATACCAGCCCTGCTACCAGGTGCTGGCCTGAACCCGGGCCGGCGCGATGGGGATCGCGCCGGCACTGGCAGGGGAGGGCGGGTCGTCAAGCCTTTGACGCCCGTCGCCCCGGATTGACCGTTCATCCTGCCGCCGCTTGCCGGTGGCGGGGCGATGGCCCATCGTGGCCACCAACACGCTGGGGAGCGTCCAATGTCTTTGCGCCGGCAAAACGGTTTCACGCTGGTTGAACTGATGGTCACGCTGGCCGTCTTCGTGATCCTGGCGTCGATCGCCTATCCGAGCTTCCGCGGGATGATCCGCTCGAACCGGCTGGCGACCGCCAACAATGAACTGATCGCGCTGGCCAACCTGGCCCGCAGCGAAGGCATCCGCAACAGCAACGGTGGCGGTGTCTGTGGCAGCGCCGATGGCAAGGCCTGTGATGGCGACTGGTCCAAGGGTGTACTGGCCTGGTCGGACCTGGATGGCGACGGCCAGATGGGCAGCAATGACGTCGCGCTGCGCTTTTCTCAGGGCAATCCGCAGCTGAGCGTAGTCGGCCCACCGGGCGCGGTCATCGCCTTCGACGGGCGCGGCCGGCGCAGGGCGGTCGCTGATCAGACCCTGGTGCTGTCGCCGGATGCGTGCAAGGCCGGTGAATCGAAAAGCACGTTGACGATCAACCAATCCGGCCAGGTCCGGGTGACCAAGGGAGCCTGCTCATGAGCCGCCGCAACCTGGCCCGCCCGCGCTCGTCGCAGGGTGGCTTCAGCCTGATCGAAGTGATGGTGGCGGTGCTGATCCTGGCGTTCGGGCTGCTGGGCTTTGCCTTGCTGCAGACCACCAACGTCCGCTTCGTGCAGAGCGCAAACTACCGCACCCAGGCGACCAACCTGGCCAACGACCTGATCGAACTGATGCGCGCCCAGCGCACCGATACCCTGGCCGGTGGCGCCTACTCCTCGGCCTCGTTCTCGGCCGGCTCGGTGAAGCCCAGCGGCGTCTGCGCCTGGCCGACCGGCGCTGCCGTGACGCCGAAGACGAACGTGGCGCGCTGGCAGTGTGAGGTCGCGCGCACGCTGGGCGAGAAGGCCAGCGCGCAGGTGACCTTCGTGCAGAGCACCGGCCAGGTCACCGTGGCCATCAGCTGGGGTGACCAGCGCTGGGATCCGAAGGATCCCGACAGCCTTACCACCTTCGGCCTGACGACCTTCCTGTGAACGCGCCCATGAGTCCAATTTCGCGAGCCCGAGGCCTGTCGCTGATCGAACTGATGATCGCCATGGTCATCGGCCTGGTCCTGATGCTGGGCGTCACCCAGATCTTCATCGCCTCGCGTGCGGCGTCGCGGCTGTCCGAAGGCGCGGCCCGTACCCAGGAGAACGCGCGCTTCGCGCTGGATTTCCTGCAGCGTGACCTGCGCATGGCCGGCCACTTCGGCTGCGTCAACGACCAGGCCCACGTGGTCAAGAACACCGGCGATATCGGCTATCACCTGGGCATCAGCTCGGGCAGTGGCGACCCGCAGGATTTCTCGGTTCCGGTGCAGGGGTATGAGGCAGCAGGTACGGCGCCGGGCGCCACGCTGACACTGGGCCGTGCGTGGAGCGCGGCGCAGTCGGTACCGAAGAGCATCACCAACCTCAAGCCGGCGCCGTTGCCTGGCAGCGACATCCTTGTGCTGCGCCTGATGAGTCCGGAAGGGGCCGTGGTGACCGGCATCTCCGTGGCCGCGGGTGCGACCACGCTGACCGTCTCCAGTGATGGCATGGCCCGACTGAAGGCCAACGCCGCAGGTACGCCGACGGTCTTCGGCATAGCCGACTGCACCCGTGCCGACGTCTTCCCCGCCACCATCAGCGGTTCGACCTTGAAGGTGGACAAGGTCGACCTGAGCAACTATTCGATCAACAACGCGATGACCATGCTGTATCGCGCCGATGGCATGGCGTACTACATCGCGACCAATCCCAATGGCGAGCCGGCGCTTTACCGGGCACGCGCGAATGGCGCCGGCGGCTACGCCGATGGCGAGGAGCTGGTGGAAGGCATCGAGAACATGCAGTTCCTGTACGGACTGGATGCCACCCCGGATATCGCCCTGCCCACGCCGCCGACCGGTCGCATCGTCGACCAGCGCGTGGCCAGTGCGGTCAGTACCGGTACCGATGCCACCGCCGCAGGGCAGTGGCGCCGCGTCGGCATGGTGCAGGTCGGCCTGCTGGCGCGCAGTCCGCAGCGTGCGTCGGCCGAAGCGCCGGGCAGTGCGGCCACGTATCCGGCCATCCTCGGGGTGGGCTTTGCCCCGGCCGATCCTTACGACCAGCGCCATCGTGGCGCCTATGAAGCGTCCGTTGCGCTGCGCAACCGCTTGTTCGGGAACTGACGACCATGCGCACTCATCCTTCCTCCCGACGCCGTCCCTTCGTTGCCCAGGCACGACAGCAGGGTGCCGTTCTCTATGTCGCGCTGATCATGCTGGTGCTGCTGGCCCTGCTGGGCGTGATCGGCATGCAGGTGGCCGGCATGCAGGAACGCATGGCGGCCGGCTACCGGGCGACCAACATGGCGCTCCAGAACGCGGAAGGCGCGGCACGCAGCGCCGAGAACGCCGTGGAGAACATCGCCAACCGCAAGGATGCCGGCGCCAATCCGGCCGTGGCCTCCTCCGACATCAACCAGCAGTGCGATGACGGCTTCGACCCCTCGGCCTGGGTCGCGAAAACCAAGCTGGGCAGCAAGCCGGCCATCTATGTCCGTGAGATCCAGGGCTGCATCCAGGGGGAGGGTGCGCTGGACATGGGCAAGTCGGTGGAGAAGCCGACGCCGGTCTACCAGATCACGACCTATGCCGGTGATACCACCAGTGATGCGACGTCGCGTGCGGCGATCGATACCGTATTCAAGCTGTGAGGGTGGGGAGCCCATGAACACTCGCAACCGCAGGATCCTGGCAGGCGTTGGCCTTGCCGTCTTGGCCGCTGGCGGCTATCTGGCGCATACCTTGTTTGCCGCACAGGCGCAGGGCGTGCTGGCACAGGAGCCGATGAACGTGCAGACGCGCGCGACACCGGCGTTCATCATGGCGGTGGACGATTCGGGTTCGATGAACTTCGAACGCATGTTCCCCGGTGGTGACGGCCGCATGCGCTGGAACAGCAACACCAACAGCTTCTTCAACAACGATGGAAGCTTCTTCAGCGTGGGCTCGGCGTGCGCCAGCAACTCGGTGGACTGTTACCTCTACCTGTATCCGCACGCGGAGTTCAACAAGGAATACTCGCCAGGCCGCGCCATTCCGCCGCTGGATATCTACGGCTTCGCGCGTTCGCATGTCTACAACGCCAGTTACTTCAACCCGGCAGTGACCTATCGGCCGTGGACCAATGCCGATGGCACGCTGTGGGCAGATGCCTCGATCACCCAGACCCGCGCCGATCCCCGGTCCGGCCAGCGCGGCTACAACGCCGTGTACAACATGACCGTCAATCGGGCCGACACGTCGGAGAAGTTCCAGTTCGTCAACGGTATGCGGATTCCCGACCTTTCCGGTACCGGCAATGAATACTATGTCGACAGCTGGTGGGATGGTGGATGGAAGACCGCCGCGATCAGCAACACCGGCAATACCACATACTCCATCAGTTATTTTCCGGCGACCTTCTACCTGCCGGCTGCAGCGCCTGCACCGGACGGATACAAGACCGACGACGCCAGTCGCCCGGTGATTACCGGTGCCTGTGGTCCGGGCTGCAACCTGCGTCGCTACCAGATCAAGCCGGGCAATTACTCGAGTCCGGCCGCCTACAACGCCGCGATCCAGAATTTCGCCAACTGGTTCCAGTATCACCGCAACCGCGTGCTGGCCATCGTCGGTTCGTCGACCGCCGCCCTGGTGAGCGTGGATACGATGCGGGTGGGCTACTTCACCATCAACAAGCTCAGCAACGCGACCATGTATGACATGGTCACCAACCGAGCTGACCTCTACAAGCAGATTTATGCGCTGACGGCCAACGGCGGCACGCCCAACCGTCGCGCGGTGGAGTATCTGGTCGACCAGTTCCGTCGTACCGACGCCGATGCCCCCGTGCAGCTGGCCTGCCAGCGTAATGGCGGCATGCTGTTCACCGATGGCTACACCAACTCCGGCAATGCACCGAGCGCGTCCTTCGGTGACGCCGACTCGGTGAACTCGACCCACCTGCCGTCCATTCCGTTCTCCGACGGCTACAGCAATACCATCGCCGACATCGCCGCGGCGGCTTATGCAGGCGCCCGGACCCCCCTGCGCACCGGGACCAGCTTCCCGGCGGGGCAGGTGCCGGTCAGTGACAAGTGCAGCTCCCTGGACAAGAGCAGCCCGGACTGGAAGCGCCTGGACTGCCAGACCGACCTGCACATGAACTTCTACGGCGTGACCCTGGGCGCGCAGGGCAAGATCTACGGCGTCAACCAGGCCGCAACCGCCGATCCGTACAAGACGGCGCCGAACTGGGCCGGCAATGGCAATCCGCTGGACGTCGATGACGGTACCGTCATCGATGAGCTGTGGCATGCGGCCGTCAACAGCCGTGGCGAATTCATCAACGCGCAGACCCCGGCGGACGTCACCGAGGCCATGCGTCGGGTGCTGTCCTCGATCAGTGGTGGTGCGTCGCCTTCAGGCACGATCGGTATCAGTGGTGCGCGCATCGGCACCGGCTCACTGGCGGTCACCCCACGCTATGACATCACCAACAGCGGCACCGACTGGTCGAGCAAGCTGACTGCGGCCAGCGTCAAGGTCAACGCCGACCAGGTCGCGGAGCTCACCGAGGTGTGGGAAGCCTCCAGCCGCCTGACGTCGTCCGGCCGCCGGATCGTGGCCAACAAGCTGGGTTCGCCGGTGGACTTCAACAGTGCCCGTATCAGCCTGCAGGATCTGTGCAGCAAACCCGACGGCAAGTACGCGTCGATGCTGGTCTGCTCCACCGACAAGCTGACGACGATCAAGGCCGATCTGGCCAGTGCCATCAACTATCTCAGTGCCGACAGCTCCACCGAGGTCCGCAACGGCGGCAAGTATCGTGACCGGACCACGCCGCTGGGTGACATCGTCAATTCGGCGCCGGTGGTCAGCTCGCCGCTGGACGACTACGGGTACCGCCAGCTCGGCGGCACCTACGCCAAGAGCTACACCGACTACCTGGCGACCAAGGCCAAGTCCCAGCGGTACATGGTCTATGTCGGTGCCAATGACGGCATGCTGCACGCCTTCGATGGCGGCATGAAGGCCGATGCCAAGCAGGACGGCACCGGTGGCACGGAGAGCTTTGCCTACATCCCGGCCACCGCGCTGGGGCACATGGCCAACCTGCTGTTCCCCTACAAGTCCGATACGGCCGACCAGACCTTCCGCCACCGCTATTACGTCGATGGCCCGATTGCCGTGGCCGATACCTACAACGGCACCGCGTGGCAGACCAGCCTGGTAGGCACCACGGGTGCAGGTGGCCGTTCGGTGTTCGCGCTGGACGTCACCACGCCGGGCAGCTTCGGCACCGGCAACGTGCTGTGGGAAATCAGCGACATCAACGCGTCGCTGAGGGACGAGGTGCGCAACAACATCGGATTCGTGCTGGGCAAGCCGGTGATCGTGCCGGTGAAGAGCGGCACCGGCGTCGCCTGGAAGGCGATCTTCGGCAATGGGTACGGCAGCGCCAATGGCAAGGCGGTGCTGTTCGTGGTCGACATGGCCAGTGGCGACATCCGGATGATCGAAGCCGTCGAGGGTACGTCAGGCGCCGGCATCTCCGGGAGCAACGGACTGGGCAATGTTGTGGTTGTCGATCGCTGGACCGGTACCAACCAGGATGCGCGCGGCCGTGATGGACTGGCCGACACCGTCTATGCCGCCGATCAGCGTGGCGCCGTGTGGAAGTTCGACCTGACCAGCAGTGCGAACACCACGCTGACCGTGCCGATGTTCACCAGCCAGGTTGCCCAGGACTCCTCCACCAAGACCTACCGCCAGCCGATCACCGGTGGCATGACTGCTGCCACCGGTCCTTCGGGCGGCGTGATGCTCTATTTCGGCACCGGCAGCTTCTCCTTCACCAGCGACAAGGATGACAAGGCGCAGCAGGCGCTGTACGCCGTGAACGATCTGTCGGGGAAGACAGTGACCTCGACGGTGACCGCTGCCAACCTGGTCCCGTACACGGCCGCGGCCGCCACTGCAGGCGTTGATGAACGCAAGATCACGGCGGGGACGGCCCCGGCAAATGCCCGGGGCTGGATGATCCAGCTGCCTGCCGGCAATGGCGAGCGTGCGGTGGGCAACCCGATCCTGGTCAGTGGCATCGTCTTCATGCCGACCTACGTGCCCAACATGCAGTCGGTGGGCTGTTCGACCAGCGGTTCGAACTGGCTGTTCGGGCTGTCGTCGATCAGCGGCTTGCCGATGTTGGAGAACGTGCGCTATGGCTCGCCGACCGGCAGCCGGCCCGGGGCAGCGACCGCCGCCATCGCGTTGAAGACCGGAGGAACTGCGCCGGTCCGTGACGTTTCGCTGTCGGTGCTGCCGCGTCCGACGGACAACAAGGCGCCGCCCGGAGGCAGCTCCTGCTGGATGGCCGTCGGCGCGGCGGGCAGCCAGTCGCTGTATCTGCCTTACCCTTGCGGTCGCCAGTCCTGGCGCCAGCTCCAGTAACCCCAGTGCGAGGATCCACGCTCATGTTGCACACTCACATGCCTCGCCGCGCGGCTGGCTTTACGCTGATCGAATTGATGATCGTGGTGATCGTCATCGGCATCCTGGCGGCGATCGCCATTCCGTCCTATCAGGAATACGTGCGCCGATCGCATCGTGCCGTGGTGAAGGCGGACCTGGCTGAGTACGCACAGCGCGCCGAGCGCTACCACACCAGCAACAACTCCTACACCGGCTACGCGCTGCCGACCAAGGTGTCGCCCCGTGATGGCGGTACCGTGCGCTACAACCTGGACTACAAGGGGGATGGCACCAGCTTCACCATCACCGCCACCCCGCAGGGCACGCAGGCCAAGGACAGCTGCGGCACGATGAGCGTGGACCAGGCCAACCGCAAGACGGCCGACGGTGGCGTTGCCAGTTGCTGGTGAAACAGGTGTTGATCTTCCTGTAATCGACCAGTACAATGCGCCTCCCCGCCCGAATAGCTCAGCCGGTTAGAGCACTTGACTGTTAATCAGGGGGTCGTTGGTTCGAGTCCAACTTCGGGCGCCAGACACTGCAAAAGCCGCGAGAAATCGCGGCTTTTGCTTTTCTGCGCAGGCAGTCAGCAGGGCGTATCGCGGTCCACGCGTTCACTTCGCACGCGGCCGCCATTGTTGACGATCAACGCACCGTGCAGCCGGTTGCCCGCGCAGATGCGCAGGGTCAGGTTGGCCCCTGGGCTGCGTCCGTCTGCCTGGAAGAACAGCTGGGGCCGCCCGCTGCTGGCCTGGGCAAGGATCGATATGTCCGAGCGCCCGGTGTGATGGTTCAGGATCGCCTCCGGCGACGTTGGCTCCCCGCGCTGGTCGCCACTGCGGTAGATGATCCAGCCGGCGCTCCAGTCGTCGCTGCAGTGCAGGCCGTCGATACTGGCGCAGAGGCCGATCAGCTCGCGTCTGCGCAATGCCTCGCTGCGCGCGCCGGCCAGGCTGGCGTGCAGGGTCAGTTGTAGTGCATCGGCGCGTTGCCGCAGCAGCAAAGGCTGCAGCGCCGGCCAGGACGCCGCCAGCAGCACCGCCAGCACGGCGATGACCACCAGCAGTTCGGTCAGGTGCACGCCCCGCGCAGAGCGGGGGCCGAGGGGGCAGGGGGCATGGGTCGGGTGCATGCATCCAGCCTCCGCGCCAGGCTGCGCGGCCGCCATCGGGAATCCCCGTGGCGGGCTGCCCGGCCACCCCTCAGCCAGCCGTCACCCCTCGCCCCGTATACTCATCCTTCCCGGGAACTGGCAACACCATGAGCGACAGTTTTGAACTTGTCTCGCCGTATTCGCCGGCGGGCGACCAGCCCGATGCCATCGCGAAGCTGACCAGCAACTTCGAGGCCGGCATCGCCAAGCAGACCCTGCTGGGCGTGACCGGCTCGGGCAAGACCTACACCATCGCCAACGTCATCCAGAACATTCAGAAGCCGACGCTGATCATGGCGCCGAACAAGACGCTGGCGGCGCAGCTGTATGGCGAATTCAAGGCGTTCTTCCCGCACAACGCGGTGGAGTATTTCGTCAGCTATTACGACTACTACCAGCCGGAAGCCTACGTGCCGTCGTCGGACACCTTCATCGAGAAGGACAGTTCGATCAATGAACATATCGAGCAGATGCGGCTGGCCGCGACCAAGACCCTGCTGTCGCGCCCGGACGCGATCGTGGTGGCGACGGTGTCGGCGATCTATGGCCTGGGCGCGCCGGAAGACTACCTGTCGCTGCGCCTGATCCTGTCCAAGGGCGAGCGCATCGACCAGCGCGACCTGATCAACCACCTGACCCAGCTGCAGTACACGCGCAATGAGTACGAACTGCAGCGCGGCACCTTCCGCGTGCGCGGCGAAGTGATCGACGTGTTCCCGGCCGAGTCGGACAGTGAAGCGCTGCGCCTCGAGCTGTTCGATGGCGAGGTCGAGAAGATCACCCTGTTCGATCCGCTGACCGGCGAGACGCTGCGCAACATGCAGCGCTTCACCGTGTATCCGAAGACCCACTATGCGACCACGCGCGAACGCGTGCTGGCGGCGATCGAGACGATCAAGGTGGAGCTGAAGGAGCGGCTGGAGCAGCTGTACGCGCAGAACAAGCTGGTGGAGGCGCAGCGTTTGGCGCAGCGCACCCAGTTCGACCTGGAGATGATGGCCGAGGTCGGTTACTGCAACGGCATCGAGAACTACTCCCGGCACCTGACCGGCAAGGCCGCCGGCGAGCCGCCGCCGACCCTGTTCGACTACCTGCCGGCCGATGCGCTGCTGGTCATCGACGAATCGCATGTGACCATTCCGCAGATCGGCGCCATGTTCAAGGGCGATCGCTCGCGCAAGGAAACCCTGGTCGAGTTCGGCTTCCGCCTGCCGTCCGCGCTGGACAATCGTCCGCTGCGTTTCGAGGAATGGGAGGAGCGTTGCCCGCGCAGCATCTACGTGTCGGCCACGCCGGGTCCGTATGAATACCGCGAGGCCGGAGACGAGATCACCGAACTGGTGGTGCGCCCGACCGGCCTGATCGACCCGGTGGTGGAGATCCGGCCGGTGGGTACCCAGGTCGACGACCTGATGAGCGAGGCCAACGCGCGCATCAAGGCGGGCGACCGCGTGCTGGTCACCACGCTGACCAAGCGCATGGCTGAAAACCTCACTGAATACCTCACCGAGCATGGCATCCGCGTGCGTTACCTGCACTCGGACGTGGACACGGTCGAGCGTGTGGAGATCATCCGCGACCTGCGCCTGGGCAAGTTCGACGTGCTGGTCGGCATCAACCTGCTGCGCGAAGGCCTGGACATGCCCGAGGTATCGCTGGTGGCGATCCTCGATGCCGACAAGGAGGGTTTCCTGCGCTCCACCGGCTCGCTGATCCAGACCATCGGCCGCGCCGCCCGCAACGTGCGCGGCAAGGCGATCCTGTATGCCGACCGGATCACCCGTTCGATGCAGGCGGCGATCGATGAAACCGACCGCCGCCGCGCCAAGCAGGTCGAGTACAACGAAGAACATGGCATCGTGCCGCGTTCGGTGGCGCGTCCGATCGTCGACGTCCTCGAGGGCGCGCGTTCGGATGCCGCGGAGAAGGAAGCCAAGAAGGGCAAGGGCAAGGGCCGGGCGGGCGTGGCCGAAGAGGCGACCGACTATCGTTCGCTGTCGCCGGCGCAGCTGGCTGTCCGTCTCAAGGCGCTGGAACAGCAGATGTACCAGCACGCCAAGGATCTGGAATTCGAGGATGCCGCGCGCGTGCGTGACCAGATCCGCCAGCTGAAGGAAGCCAGCCTGGGCTGAACGCGGCAGTGCAGCATCATCTTCACAAAAGTGTTGCGCTTCCCTGCCGGCATCCGTAATATACGCGGCCTGCACCGACGCAATCGCGGAAATGCAGAAGCAAAACGGGCGGTTAGCTCAGCGGTAGAGCACTACCTTGACATGGTAGGGGTCACAGGTTCGAACCCTGTACCGCCCACCACGAAGTCCTCGCAAAAGGGCTCTCGTGAACTGCAAAGCCCGGCCCTGGCGCCGGGTTTTTACGTAACAAGGCCAGCCTTCGGGCGGCAAGAACAAGATGGGCGGTTAGCTCAGCGGTAGAGCACTACCTTGACATGGTAGGGGTCACAGGTTCGAACCCTGTACCGCCCACCACCTGTTCCCGGCGTTGCCGGTGAAGCGGTGGAAACGATGAAAGCCGGCCCTGGGGCCGGCTTTTTTTCTTTCCAGGGGCAGGACCCCGGCGTTCCCGCGAAGCCACATTCCTGCAGGTTCAGTGGCGTGAAATCAGTGGGTGATGGTGATCGAACGCTGGATCCGCCAGTGGCCATCGACGCGTTCCCACAGCTGCGCTACACCTGCCCGGGCCAGCGCAGCATGCGGGCTGCCGCCATGGTCGCCTGCCAGTTGCTGGCTGCCCAGGCGCAGCACGCGGTCCTGGCGCAGGTGATAGAGCTGCAGGGGCAGCGCTTCATGCGTGTCCTGCGGTCCTTCGGTGCGCAGGATCTGGCTGCGCAGGGCATCCTCGGTGGGCCCGCTGCCGTCGCCGAACAGGCTGGAGAACAGCAGGACCAGGGCAAGCATCGGCATGGCACGGTGCTCCAGCGGGAAAGTGCGTGCAGGCTGGCATGGCCGGCCGGGCACCGCAGCCGGCCTGCGACGAAGGCGGGGATTGCGCCGCCAAAGGCGGGCAGGCGGCGATGAATCCGGGACGCGCAGGCGTAGACTCGGCGCTACCGCGCAACCGCGCCGTCACTTCAACGAGCTGCCGCATGAGCGATCACGTCCCGGTGTCCAGGCCCAATCCGTTCCTGGAACGCCTGTTCGGCGGCAACATGCTGGAAGGCACGTTCAAGGCAGTGATCTGGGTGGCGATCCTGTGCGCGCTGCTGGCGTGGACCACGCTGCGCTGAGCGACGCTACCGCGTGGGCTTGGCTGCTGATGCAGTGAATACGGGTGCCGCGGCAAGGGTGCGGCGGCAGTGTCCGTGCATGTGCCGTCAGGCGCTGAAGGCCTGGCGCAGGCTGCGCAGGGTTGCCTGGCGGTGTTCCCTGGCCGTCGGCTCGCCCATCTCCAGTTCCTGCAGGCGCAGTCCAACCAGGGTCATCGACAACGCATAGCCGCGTGCCGCGTCGGCAACGCGTGACAGGCCCACTGCACGGCGTGCCAGTGCATTCACATGTTCAAGGTCGGGCATCAGTCCCAGATAGACGCGCTCGGCGCTGTCCAGGTCGGGCGCGCGCAGGATCGCGTGGGCTTCGGTGGCGGAGGAGACGGAGGCCATGGGGGTCCTTGTCCGTAGGGGGCGCTCGCTCAGAACGAGCGCATCAGGGAAACGAAGGCCGACGTCTGCGTGCCACGTCGTGCCATCGGGCTGTCCTTCACTGCATCACCGAACCACTGGTTGGCCACCACGCCGGTGGCGCGCCATTTCGTGCCCAGTGGCGTGCTGACCGCGATCTGCAGGCTCGGCGGCGTGGTGCTGCCGGGGCGGTAGGCGGCAAGGCCCGAGCGCAGGGCTTCTTCATCGCTGATGCCGTAGTAGTAGTCGAGCAGCCGTGCACTGGAGTGCACCACGCCCGCCCGCGGCACCCAGGTGAAGCGACCCGCCTGGATCGGGTAGCTGTAATGCAGGCGCGACTCGAAACCGCCGCCATGGCCGGTCACTTCGCGCATCACGCTGGCCTCGACCATGCCCCAGTCGGCACTGTACTCGCCGTTGATGCCGGCCATGGCCGACATCTGCCGGCTGTGCAGGCGGCGCAGCTGAGCATCGTTCACGTCGTCGGTCTTGAAGCGCAGCGTGTAGGGCGTGACCGCCGCCGACAGGCGCAGTCCCTGGCCCTTGTAGAGGTACATGCCCAGCGAGCCGGGGCTGGCGAAGAAGCGCTCGCCCTGCCAGGCAATGGCCGGTACCACCAGCGGTTTGACGTCGTAGTGCGCGTACGCACCGGAGGTCGCGCCAGCGCTGATGCCGGCCTGTACGCCCGGGTTCTGCTCGGCAGCGTGGGCGAGCAACGGCACGCCGAGGGCAGCGGTGAACAGCTGCGGGCGCAGCAGGGTCGGGGACAGCGACGGCATCGATCAGCCACGTTGCGGAGGATGGCTGCGCATGGTGAGGGGGCAACATTGTCAGAACATTGCGCCCGCGTGATCGGCACGCATGGGCGCAAAACCCTGGCGCCAGGCACTATGATCGGCAGCGTTTCCGGCAGACGAGTTCCTGATGCGCATCCTCCTGGTCGAAGACGATCCTGATCTGTCCCGCGCCCTGCAATCGGGCCTGGAGCGGCAGGGCGTGGTCGCCGACGTGGTCGGCAGCCTGGCCGAGGCCGCGCTCGCGTTGCGCGAACCGGTGCACCAGCTGCTGCTGCTCGATCGCCAGCTGCCCGATGGCGATGGCGCCGGATTCGTCGCGACGGCGCGTGCGCTGCGGCCGAACCTGGCGGTGATCATGCTGACCGCCAAGGGCACGCTGTCGGACAAGGTCGAAGGCCTGGACGTCGGTGCCGATGACTATCTGGTCAAGCCGGTGGCGATCGAGGAACTGATGGCGCGCATCCGCGCGGTATCGCGCAGGCCTTCGGCGATGGTGACACCGAGCCTGCGGCTGGGGCGGCTCGAGTTCGATTTCGAATCGCTGCAGGCGCAGGTGGAGGGCCAGCCTCTGGCGCTGCCACGTCGGCAGGTACTGGTGCTGCAGGCATTGGCGATGCGGCAGGGGCGCACGGTCACCCGCAGTGCGTTGGAGGCTGCGGTGTACGGTTTCGACGATGAGATCCAGTCCAATGCGCTCGACGCGCACATCTCCAAGCTGCGCAAGGCACTGCAGCAGGCCGGTGCCGGCGTCGAGATCCACGTGATACGGGGCGTCGGCTACCTGCTGGCGGAGGCCTGAGATGGCCCGTCCGATCCGTTCGATCACCCTTGGCCTGGCCTGGCGCCTGTTCCTGGCGCAGGCCTTCACCGTACTGTTCGCGGTGGTCGCGCTGATCCTGACCTGGGGTGACAAGGACTCCTGGGGCATGGACATGTTCGTTGCCGAGGCGGTGGCCAAGGCGGTGCACAGCGAAGACGGCCGCCTGGTGCTGGACCAGGCGCGCTGGGACAAGCTCGATGCCAACGCCGGGGGAAATCTCTGGTTCGCCGCGGTGGACGACAAGGGCATGTGGCTCGAGCGCGGCACCATCCCCGCGATCCACGCGCCGATGCTCGCGCGGCTGCCGACCGTGGGCGCCACCGAACTGGGTTCGCTGGTACCGCCCTACCTGGACGTGGCGCGGGTGATGATCCGCAACGAGGATGGGCGCCGCATCACCGTGATGGTCGGTGGAGCACCCAAGGGCGGGCTGCTGGACGGTGCGCTGATGGTGCTGCGCCTGATCGGCCTGTGGTTCTTCCTGCCACTGATCGTGGTCACCCTGCTGGTGATGCCGACCGTGATCCACCGTGCCATGCGCGGTGTGCGCCGTTCCGCGCAGCAGGCCAAGGAGCTGGACATCGGCCAGCCCGGTGCGCGGCTGGATGCGCGGCTGGTCTCCACGGAAGTGGCGCCGCTGGTGGAAGCGTTCAACGATGCCATCGACAAGGTGCAGCAGGGCTACGCCGCGCGCGACAAGTTCCTTGCCGACGCAGCGCACGAGCTGCGCGTGCCGATCGCCGTGGTGCAGGCGCGCCTGTCGCAGCTGCCGCAGGGCGAGCTGAAATCGCAGTTGCTGACCGACGTGGCGCGGCTGGGCAATGTTGCCGAGCACCTGCTTGATCTGCAGCGGCTTGACCGCAATGTCGGCGCATTGCAGCGGCTGGACCTGGCCCTGCTGGTGCGTGAGGCAGCCGCGGACCTGGCGCCGTTGGTGGTGGGCGCCGGCTATGGATTCGAAGTGGACGCGCCGGACGCGCCGGTGTGGATCCACGGTGACAGCCTGGCGCTGGGGCGGGTGATTGCCAATCTGGTACACAACGCGATCGTGCATGGTGGTGGCCGTGGCACCATCTGTGTGCGGTTGGACACGCGCGGGTTGCTGGAAGTCAGCGACCAGGGCGCGGGCATTCCAGTAGGCGACCGCGAGGCGATCTTCGAGCCGTTCCATCGCCTGCGCGCGGCGGGCAGCGGCAGTGGCCTTGGCCTGCACCTGGTGAAGGAGATCGTGCAGCACCATGGCGGCTCGGTCAGTGTCGGTGAGGCCGCGGGCGGCGGCGCAAGCTTCCGGGTCAATTTCCATCGCGGCAGCGCGCGGCGCTGACGCGTTTGCGGGGCAAGTCCCGATAGGCAACCTGCCGCCGGCAGCGGCAGGCTGGCCTCATGGCCATCGAGCGCTCCCCGTCTCCCTTGCTGGGCAGTGGCACCGCTGGGGCGCTCACACTGGGGGCGTTGGGCTGCGTGCAGCTGTCGCAGCTGCCGCCGCTGTGGGTCTGCACGGTGATGATCGTGCTTGGCATGGCCGGGTGGGGCCTGCGATGGCGGGGGCGCCTGCCGGCGGTCATGCTGCTCGGTGCCGGATGGACGTCGATGCACGCGCACTGGGCAATGCAGGACCAGCTGCCACCGGGCCAACCGGCTCGGGATGTAGTGGTCAGTGGCCGGGTCATCGATCTGCCGGATCATCGGGCCGCGCACACCCGCTTCCTGCTGCAGGTCAGCGAGAGCCGCGAACTGCCATCGCTGCGCGGCAAGCGCCTCCAGGTCACCTGGAACGACGGCTGGCAAGGCAGGTCCAGCGCCGCTGCCGAGGGGCGGCGCAGGCAGGTCCTGGCCGGTGCGCAGTGGCAGCTGGCGCTGCGTGTGCGGGCCCCTCGCTCGCGGATCAATCCCGGGGGTTTTGACAGTGAGCGTCATGCGCTGCTGCGTGGCGTAGCCGGCACTGGAACGGTGAGGGCGCCGGCCAGCGCGCGTGAGCTGCAGGCCGGACATGGCCTGCCGGCATGGCGTGAGCGCACCAGCGCCGCCATCGCGATGCAAGTGGCCCATCCGGCCGCCCGCTTCGTGCAGGCGCTCGCCCTGGGCGACACGCGTGGCCTGTCCGACACCGATTGGGATCAGCTGCGGGCGCTGGGGCTGACCCATCTGGTGGCCATTTCCGGATTTCATGTCGGGGTGGTGGCGGGGCTGGGGGCGTTGCTGTGCCGAGGGCTGTGGTGGCTGTGCCCCCTGCTGGCCCGGCATTGGCCACGTCCACAGGCGGCGGCCTGCGCCGCGGCGCTGTCCGCAGCGGGCTATGCGGTGCTGGCCGGTGGTGAGTTGCCGACCGTGCGCACGGCACTGATGATCGGGCTGGTGGCCCTGGCGCGCAGCGGGCGGCGCCCGCTCGGTCTCGTGCAGGGGCTTGCGCTGGCGGCGCTGGCGCTGCTGCTGCCGGCGCCCCTGTCGGTGCTGTCAGCGGGCTTCTGGCTCAGCTTCGGCGGCGTACTGTGGCTGGTGTGGTGCTTGCCGCAGGGACGTCCGCGCGGGGTGGCCGCCAACCTGCGCGGGTTCCTGGCCGCACAAGGGGTGGCCAGCGTCGGCCTGTTGCCGCTGGGCATCGCCTTGTTCGGTGGCACCGCCTGGCTGGGGCCGCTGGTGAACCTGCCGGTCATCCCGTGGTGGACATTGCTGGTGGTGCCCCTGTCGCTGGTGGGCACCGCCCTGCAGGCGCTGCACGACGGTGCTGGGTGCTGGGCGTGGCGCGCGGCGGCGTGGCTGTTCGAGATCAGCTGGCAGGCCCTGCAGCCACTGGCGGCGCACCCGCAGGCGATGTGGTGGCTGGCCGAGGCGCCGGCCTGGGCGGTGCCGGCGGCGCTGCTGGGGGTGTTCTGGTGGCTGCTGCCACGGGGGGCCGGGGGCTGGCTGGCTGGCCTGCTGCTGTGCCTGCCGCTGCTGTGGCCGGCGCGTGAGCGCCCGGCCGAGGGAGAGCTGGAGCTGCTGGTGCATGACGTCGGCCAGGGCACGGCGGTGTTGCTGCGTACTGCGCGGCATGCCCTCTGGTATGACGTGGGGCCGCCGAACGGGGGCGAGGGCAGCGAGCGGATCCTGGTTCCGTCACTGCGGGCCCTGGGCCAGGCGCCGCCCGAGCGGGTGCTGCTCAGCCACGACGATCTCGATCATGCCGGCAACCTGCCGAGCCTGCGTCTTCAGCTGCCGGGGCTGCCATTGCTGGCGCCGCCGGGAAGTACGATCGCCGGGGCCGGCCGTTGCCAGCGCGGCCTGCGCTGGCACTGGGATGGCGTCGACTTCCAGGTGCTGCACCCGGATGCCGGCAGCCAGCGGGCCGAAAACGAAGACAGCTGCGTGCTGCGCGTGGCCGGTGCCCATGGCGTGGTCCTGTTGCCGGGGGACATCGGCCGTCCGGCCGAACAGGCGCTGTTGCGGGCGTCTGCGGCGGCGCTGAAGGCGGATGTGGTGCTGGTGCCGCACCATGGCAGTGGCGGCAGCTCCAGCGCGCCCTGGGTGGCGGCGGTGTCAGCCCGGCTGGCATTGGTCTCGGCCGGCCACCAGAACCGTTTCGGCCACCCGCGCAAGGACGTGGTCCGGCGCTGGCAGGCGCAGGGCGCCGAGGTGGTGTCCACTGCGGAGTCCGGGGCGATCCGCGTATGGCTTGGCGCACAAGGGCTGCAGCTGCGTGAACAGCGCATCCATGCATCCCGGTGGTGGGATGCCGCTGGGCGGGCGCGGTCGGCTGCTATCCTATCGCCGATCGAACAAGCGGCCGTTGGGCCGGAGGGTTGAAACGTGTGGGAACTGGTCAAGGCCGGTGGCTGGCCGATGGTGCCGCTGCTGCTGTTGGGCGTACTGGCTTTGGCGATCATCCTGGAGCGTTTCTGGTCCCTGCGGCGAACGGAGGTGCTGCCGCCCGGCCTCGGCCAGGAAGTGCGCAACTGGGCCGCGCGCGGCAAGCTTGACCCGGCGCACCTGCAGACCCTGCGTGCCAACTCGCCGTTGGGCGCGCTGCTGGCGGCCGCGCTGGAAGCCCGCAACCGCCCGCGCGACCAGATCCGCGAGCGCATCGAGGATACCGGCCGTCACCTGGTGCACCGCATGGAGCGGTTCCTCAACGCGCTGGGCACCATCGCTTCGGCTGGCCCGCTGCTGGGCCTGCTCGGCACCGTGATCGGCATGATCCAGATGTTCCTGGGCATCCTCGACCATGGCGTGGGTGATGTGAACCAGCTGGCCGGTGGCATCGGCAAGGCCCTGGTGTGCACCGCCACCGGCATGATCGTGGCCATCCCGGCACTGATGTTCCATCGCTACTTCAAGGGCCGCATCCACGGCTACGTGGTGGAGATGGAACAGGAGGCCAGCGCCCTGCTGGATACGCTCGACGGCCGCCCGGGGGTGATGAACCCGTCCCCGTCGGCGCGCCCGGCCAACGCCGCTGCGGCGAAGGCCTGATCGATGCGTATCGGCAATGACCGATCCCAGGATGAGCCGCATATCGATCTGGTCCCGTTGATCGACGTCATCCTGGTGCTGATCATCTTCTTCGTGGTCACCACCACCTTCGATGCGCGCTCGACGTTGCAGGTGCAGCTGCCCACCGCCAGCCAGCAGCCCAACAACGAACCGCCGCGTTCGCTCAGCGTGCTGATCAACGCCGAAGGCCGTTATTTCATCAATGACCAGGAAGTGCTGCGCAGCGATGTCGAGTCCGTCAAGCAGACCATCGTCGCCGTCGCCGGCAGTGATCGCAGCCAGCCCGTGCTGCTGCGCGCCGACGCGCGTACTCCCTACCAGGCCGTGGTGACTGCGCAGGACGCGCTCGGTCAGCTCGGTTTCCGTCGTATCGCCATTGCAACTGCGCCAGAGGTGCGTCCATGAGTTCCCATCACGCGCCGGTGTGGCCGATCTACAAACGTCTGCTGGGCTACACCCGCACCTACTGGGTGTTCATGGTCGGCGCGGTCATCGCCATGGTGGTCGAAGCCCTCGCCGGCTACCACTTCACCAAGCTGATGGAGCCGCTGGTCAACGAAGGTTTCGTCGATCCGCAGCCGCGCGCGGCCGTGGTGCTGCCGCTGACCATCCTCGGCCTGTTCCTGATGCGCAGCTTGGCCACCTGGGTCAGCGACTACACGCTGGCCAAGACCGGCCGCAGCGTGGTCCGCGACCTGCGTGAGCAGGTGCTGCAGAAGTACCTGCACCTGCCGTCGTCGCACTTCGATACCGAAGCGACGCCGGTAATGGTCAGCCGCCTCAACTTCGATACGGAACAGGTCACCCAGGCCAGTGCCGACGCGCTGAAGACCGTGGTCGCCGATACCCTCACCATCATCGCGATGCTGGCGGTGATGCTGCAGATGAGCGTCAAGGTGACCCTGGCGATGCTGCTGGTGGTGCCGCTGATCGGCGGCATCGTGTCCTACGTGGGCAAGCGCTACCGTCGCATCAGCCGCGGCATCCAGGACGGCATGGGCACGATGGCGCAGACTGCCGAGCAGTCGCTGGCCGCGCAGCAGGAAGTGAAGGTGCACGGCACCCAGCAGCATGAGATCTCGCGCTACTCGCGCCTGGCCAACCGCATGCTGGCGCTGAACATGAAGGTCGAGGTCACCCGCGCCGCCGCGTCCAGCGTGGTGCAGTTCCTGGCCGCACTGGCGCTGGCGGTGATCGTCTGGGTGTCGACCCGCGAAGCCCTGGCCGGCCGCCTCAATGCCGGCCAGTTCATGGGCCTGATGACCTCGATGATGGCCATCATTCCCTCGCTGCGCCGACTGACCAGCGTACAGACCTCGATTTCGCGCGGCGTCTCCGCCGCCGAGCGCCTGTTCGGCATCCTCGACATGCCGGTGGAGCGTGATGAGGGCCAGCACCGCGTGCAGCGCGTGCGCGGCGAACTGGCGTTCGACCACGTCATGCTGCGCTACCGCGAAGACAGCGGCATTGCCCTGGACGACATCAGTTTCGTTGCCAGGCCGGGCACGGTGACGGCCATCGTCGGCCGTTCCGGCAGCGGCAAGACCAGCCTGATCCGGCTGGTTCCGCGCTTCTACGAGCCCAGTGGCGGCGTCATCACCCTCGATGGCGTGGCCCTGGATGACTATCCGCTGGCCGACCTGCGCCGGCAGGTGGCGATCGTCGGGCAGAAGGTGATGCTGTTCGATGACACCATCGCGGCCAACATCGCCTACGGCATGGAGGCGACCGATGAGCAGATCCGTGCGGCGGCCGAAGCGGCCAATGCCTGGGAGTTCATCGCACGCATGCCGCAGCAGCTGCAGACCCCGGTCGGCGAGAATGGCGCGCTGCTGTCCGGTGGCCAGCGCCAGCGCCTGGCGATTGCCCGCGCGATCCTGCGCGACGCGCCGATCCTGATCCTCGACGAAGCCACTGCGGCGCTGGACAACGAATCCGAGCGCCTGGTGCAGGATGCGCTGCAGCGCCTGATGCCGGAACGCACCACGCTGGTCATCGCGCACCGCCTGTCGACCATCGAGCATGCCGACCAGGTGCTGGTGATGGACCATGGCCGCATCGTTGAACGTGGCACCCACAAGGAGCTGCTCGAACTGGGCGGCCTTTACCAGCATCTGCACAGCATGCAGTTCCGCGAAAGGCAGGACTGATGGCCGGCAAGGGTACCCAGACCCCGGCGTACTGGTACGACGGCAGCCCCGTTCCGTGGACGATGCGCCTGCTGGCGCCGCTGTACGCAGGTGTCACCGCGCTGCGCCGGCGCGCCTATCGGCGTGGCTGGCGCAAGCGCCACTCGCTGCCGGTGCCGGTCATCGTGGTCGGCAACATCACCGCCGGTGGTACCGGCAAGACGCCGCTGACCATTGCCCTGGTCGAGCGCCTGCGCGCAGCCGGCTGGAAGCCGGGCGTGGCCAGCCGTGGTTATGGTCGCGAAGACGCCGACAAGCCGCTGTGGGTGCAGGCCGATACGCCAACTGCCAAGGGCGGTGACGAGCCGGTGCTGATCGCCTGGAAGACCGGTGTGCCGGTGCGCGTGGACCGCGACCGTGTCGCCGCCGGCAAGGCGCTGATCGAGGCCGGCTGCGATGTGATCGTCTGCGACGATGGCCTGCAGCACTACCGCCTGGCGCGCGACATCGAGATCGAAGTGGTCGATGCGCAGCGTCGCTACGGCAATGGCCGGATGATTCCGGCCGGGCCGTTGCGCGAGCCGGTCAGCCGCGCCAGCGAATGTGATTTCCGGGTGGTCAACCTCGGCCAGGCCGATGAGGAAACCGCAGCGCAGGCCTGTGGCTTCGGCCAGTGGCCGATGGCGCTGCACATCGACAGTGCACAGCCGCTGGCCGGTGGCCGCGCTCGCCCGCTGGCGTACTTCAAGGGCCAGCGCGTGCATGCGGTGGCCGGCATTGCCCATCCCCAGCGCTTCTTCGACATGTTGCGCGCGCGCGGGATCGGCGTGGTGCCGCATGCGTTCGCCGACCACCAGGCCTACCAGCCGCAGGACCTGTCCTTCGGCAGCCAGCTGCCGGTATTGATGACCGAGAAGGACGCGGTGAAATGCCGTGCGTTCGGCAACGACTGGCACTACGCGGTTCCGTTGCGCGCCGAGTTGCCCGCGGCGTTCTGGGTGGCGCTGACCGATCGCCTGGACAAGCTGCGGCCGAACTGAGTGGCGCGGCGGCGCTTGCATTCACGCGCTGCTGCCCGCATTCCCGTTGTAACGAGCCTGCCGAGTACCGCCTGCATGACTGAATTCGTCGTCGCCATTCCGGCCCGCTATGCCGCCTCGCGGCTGCCGGGCAAGCCGTTGCGCCCGCTGGGCGGCGAGCCGCTGGTGCTGCATGTGGCGCGCCGCGCGCTGCAGGCCGGTGCCCGTGAAGTCTGGGTAGCGACCGACGATCAGCGCATTGCCGATGCGCTGTCCGGGCTGGCCGAAGTGAAGGTGGCGATGACCGCGACCACGCACGCCTCCGGCACTGATCGCCTTGCCGAATGCGCACGCATTGCCGGCTGGGCCGATGACACGGTGGTGGTCAACCTGCAGGGCGACGAACCGTTCGCACCGGCGGCCGGTATCCGTGCGGTGGCCGATGCGCTGGTCGCAGGCACTGCGACGATGTCGACTCTCGCCACGACCGTCGAGGACGCGCACACCCTGTTCGACCCGAACGTGGTGAAGCTGGTGCGCAACGTGCGCAACGAGGCGATGTACTTCAGCCGCGCGCCGATCGCCTGGCACCGCGACGGCTTCGCACGCAGCCGCGACACGCTGCCGGACGGCCACCACTGGTTGCGCCACATCGGCATCTACGGCTATCGCGCCGGCTTCCTGCAGCAGTTCGCGGCGATGCCGCCGGGCCAGCTGGAGCAGGTCGAATCGCTGGAGCAGCTGCGCGTGCTGGAAGCGGGCTATCCGATCAGCGTGGCGATCTCGCCCGAGCCGTTCCCGCCGGGCATCGACACGCCCGAGGACCTGGAGCGCGCCGAGGGGCTGCTGCAGGCGATGGCGCCGCGATGAGGCTGCTGGTCGTCTGCCTCGGCAACATCTGCCGTTCGCCGATGGCCGAAGGTGCGCTGCGCGCACGCCTGGATGCCTCGCCGCTGGCCGGGCGGGTGCAGGTTGATTCGGCTGGCACCGGCGACTGGCACGTGGGCGAGCCGCCGGACCGCCGCGCGATCGCCTGCGCGGCCGGGCACGGCGTGGACATCGGCGGCCTGCGCGCACGCCAGCTGCAGGCCGTGGATTTCGACCGTTTCGACTGGATCCTGTGTGCCGACGAGGCCAACCTGCGTGATGCCGGGCGCCTGGCGTCGGCGGCCCAGCGTGAACGGCTGGCGTTGTACCTGCCCTGGTCGGGCGTTCAGGGGCGGGTAGCCATCCCCGACCCCTACAGCGGCGGCAGCGATCATTTCGAACAGGTCTGGTCGCTGGTCGACGATGCTGCAAAACGTGCGGTGGCACGACTGTTGCATGACGCCGACTCCGGCATAATCGGGTCATGAACGTCCAGCCCGTCCCGGACCTGCCCGAGTTCGCCACCTGGCTCAATGCCACCCCTTGCACCCTGACCGAACTGCGCGGCCGGCCGGTCGCGCTGCTGTTCGTCAATGCGGCCTCCGCCTGGAGTGCGCAACGCCTGGCCGAGTTCGGGCAATGGCTGTCGCGCCACCCCGGCAAGCTGCAGCCGCTGGTGCTGCAGGTGCCGCGCTTCGATTTCGAGCGCGACGCCAGTGCCGCACTGAAGCTGCTGCGCCGCCAGGGCCTGGCCATGCCGGTGCTCCTCGACGCGGACTGGGATGGCTGGCGCCGCTTCGGCGTGACCGCCTGGCCGACCATGGTGCTGCTGGATGCGCAGGGTCGCGAACAGCAACGGCTGGTCGGGCAGGGCGCACCCGGTGAACTCGAACGCGCCTTGAACGCGCTGTGCCAGGGCGCTCCGTCGGCACCGCCGCGTGGCGGCAGCGAACTGCATCCGGAACCACGCCAGGCGCTGCGGTTCCCGCTGGGCCTGGCGGTCAGCACCGAACGCCTGTACATCGCCGACAGTGGCCACCACCGCATTCTCGAATGCAGCCATGGCGGCCGCATCCTGCGCCAGTTCGGCCTCGGTACCGCCGATTTCATGGACGGCAACCTGGCCGAAGCGGCGTTCCACCGCCCGCAGGCGCTGGTGCTGGAGCGCGATTCGCTGTACGTCGCCGACACCGGCAACCATGCGGTGCGCCGCATCAACCTGCTGACCGGCATCGTCGACACGCTGTGTGGCAACGGACGTCCCGGTGCGCCGATGGAAGGTCCGGTGGCGCAGGCGCGGCAGGTCTCGCTGGACCATCCTGTCGGCCTGGCCATCGCCGACAACCAGCTGCACATCGCGATGGCCGGCGACAACCGCATCTGGAGCTACCACCTGGGCCAGCGCAGCCTGCAATGGCGCGCCGGCAGTGGTTCCATCGACGAGCGTGACGGCAGCGGCCACCTGGCTGCCTTTGCCCAACCGACTGCGCTGGCCGTGGTGCAGCAGGTGTTGTACGTCGCCGACGCCTTGGGATCCTCGATCCGTGCACTGCAACTGCGCGGCGACCTGGTGCAGACGCTGGTCGGGCAGGGGCCCTGGCGCTTCGGCAGCGAAGACGGCCCGCGTGCGCAGGCCAGCCTGCAGTATCCGCAGGCGATCGCATTGAGCGCGGACGCTCCGCTGCTGTGGATTGCCGATACCGGCAACGGTCGCCTGCGCACGCTGCGCCTGGGCGGCGGTGAACTGACCACCCAGCCGCTGCCGCGCCGCCTGCATGGCCCGGCCGGATTGGCGGTGGGCGCCGGTGCGGTGTGGATCGCCGAGACTGACGCCCATGCCGTGCTGCGATTCGACCCCGACAGCGGCGTGCTCAGCGAAGTCCCGATCAGCGAATGACCGACGTTCCCGCCCCGGCCTTCGACGGCAAGGCCTTCGCGGCCCAGCTCAGCACCGCCCCTGGCGTGTACCGCATGTACGCCGCCGACGACACCCTGCTGTACGTGGGCAAGGCGCGCGCGCTGCGCAACCGTGTCGGCAGCTATTTCAACGGCAGCCCGAAGAACGCGCGGATCATGTCGATGATCTCGCAGATCACGCGCATGGACGTGACCGTGACGCGCTCGGAAGCCGAGGCGTTGCTGCTGGAAAACCAGTTGATCAAGTCGCTGTCGCCGCGCTACAACGTCTCACTGCGCGATGACAAGACCTATCCGCATGTGCTGCTGACCCGCGAGGACTGGCCACGCATCGCGCTGCATCGTGGTCCGCGTGCCATTCCTGGGCGCTACTTCGGGCCGTATCCCGGCGTCACCGCCGTGCGCGAGACGCTGAACCTGATGCACAAGCTGTTCAAGCTGCGCAGCTGCGAGGACAGCGTGTTCCGCAACCGCTCGCGGCCGTGCCTGCAATACCAGATCGGGCGTTGCAGCGCGCCGTGCGTGGAGCTGGTCCCGGCGCCGGAGTACGCCGAGTCGGTGCGCCGCGCCGCCCTGTTCCTGGAAGGCAAGAGTGACGAGCTGACCCGCGAACTGGGCGAGCAGATGCAGGCCGCCAGCGAGGCGCTGGAGTTCGAGCAGGCCGCGCGCCTGCGCGACCTGATCTCCTCGCTGCGCAGCATGCAGACCCGCCAGTACGTGGATGGCCGCGCCGCGGACCTCGATGTGCTGGCCGTGGCCATGCAGGGCTCGCAGGCCTGCGTGCTGCTGCTGGCCTTCCGTGATGGCCGCAACCTCGGTACCCGCCCGTTCTTCCCGCGCACCAATGGCGAGGAAAGCCCGGAAGAGGTGCTTGCCGCCTTCGTCTCGCAGTACTACATCGAATTCGAGCCGCCGCGCGAGATCCTGCTGGACCGCGAGATTCCCGACGCCGACCTGCTGGTCGCCGCGCTGTCGGCCTCGGCCGAGCGCAAGGTGCAGCTGAAGTGGAACGTGCGCGGCGAGCGCGCCGGCTATGTGGAATTGGCCAGCCGCAACGCGCAGCTGACCCTGGCCACCGAACTCAACAGCCGCAATGCGCAGCACGCGCGCAGCGATGCGCTGCGCGAGATGCTGGGCCTGGCCGAGCCGGTCAAGCGTGTCGAGTGTTTTGATATCAGCCACACCCTGGGCGAGGCCACCGTAGCCTCGTGCGTGGTGTTCGACGCCGCCGGCCCGGTGCGCGCGCAGTACCGCCGCTTCAACATCAGCGGCATCGAGCCGGGCGACGACTACGCCGCCATGCGCCAGGCCATCGACCGCCGTTTCCGCCGCGCAGTGGAAGAGCAGGGCGTGCTGCCGGACGTGCTGCTGATCGACGGTGGCGCCGGCCAGCTGTCGCAGGCCCAGGCCGCACTGGCCGATCTGGGCGTGGAAGGCGTGCTGCTGGTGGGCGTGGCCAAGGGCGTGGAGCGCCGTGCCGGCCACGAGGCGCTGGTGATGCCCGATGGCCGCGAGCTGCGCCCGGGCGCGGCCAGCCCGGCGCTGCAGTTCATCCAGCAGGTGCGCGACGAGGCGCATCGCTTCGCCATCACCGGCCACAGGGGGCGCCGCCAGAAGGCGCGGATGACCAGCAAACTGGAGGATATCCCCGGCATCGGGCCGCGCCGCCGCGCCAGCCTGCTCAAGCATTTCGGCGGCCTGGTGGGCCTGAAAGCCGCTGGCGAAGCGGAAATCGCCAAGGTGGAAGGCATCAATGACGCCCTCGCGGCACGTATCTACGCTAACCTGCACGGGTTGGCCACGCCTGATGCGGCCGAGTAGAGAGAGAAGCACGCAAGCATGAAGTTGACCCTGCCCACCTGGCTGACGTTGTTGCGGATCGTGATGATCCCGGTGCTGGTGCTGGTGTTCTACCTGCCCTACACCTGGACCAACTTCGCTTCGGCGGCGATCTTCGGCCTGGCCGCGATCACCGACTGGCTCGATGGCTGGATCGCACGCCGTTACCAGCTGGAGTCGGCCTTTGGCGCCTTCCTCGACCCGGTCGCGGACAAGCTGATGGTGGCGGTGGCGCTGTTCCTGATCGTGCAGGGTCATCCGACGCCGTGGATGGCGTTCTGGGCGGCGGTCATCGTCGGCCGCGAGATCGCGGTGTCGGCGCTGCGCGAATGGATGGCCGAGCTGGGCCAGCGCGCGAAGGTGCGCGTGGCGATGATCGGCAAGGTCAAGACCACCGCGCAGATGGTCGCGCTGCTGTGCCTGCTTTACTCGGTGGCCCCGAACGTGCCGGTGGAAGACATCTGGATGGGCTGGCCGGTGTTCCATATCGGCGACTGGACCCTGGCCATTGCCGCCGTGCTGACCCTGTGGTCGGGCCTGCAGTACCTGCACGCCGCCTGGCCGAGCCTGCGCGACGATGAGCGCGCTGCGCGCGAGCGTGCGCGGCAGAAGAAGCTGGGCAACTGAGCCCGGTGTCTGAGCCCCGGAGTCGGATCCCTTTCCGAAGGAAAGGGCTCTGACCCCATCGATGCGCCTATCCCCGCACGGCGTGGATCTACTGGAAATGCCGCATCCACGGAGGGGGCGGATCCATCAGTTTGCGGAGACGCTGTAGTAGATCCACGCCATGCATGGATACGCGGTGCAAGGCGCCTCGCAGGCCCCGGAAAAACCGCTTGACGCCATCCTTGGAACAGGTAGAATTTCGCCTCCCAAGCGGGAATAGCTCAGTTGGTAGAGCGCAACCTTGCCAAGGTTGAGGTCGCGAGTTCGAGTCTCGTTTCCCGCTCCAGATTCAAGAAGAACGCTCCCGGAAGGGAGCGTTTTTCGTTTGTGTGCAGGGCACTTCATCCCTGCTTCACCGCCACCCCATCGCCTCACCACGCGTGCTCGCGAAGCTGTATCTCCGTTCCAGCCCGGCGATGCCGCGATGCCTCATCAATCCTCTGCTTACGACCACGATGTGGTCATCGTCGGCGCCAGTTTCGCCGGTGCCGCCTGCGCCTTGGCCGCCGCGCAGTACGGTCTGCGCGTCTGCGTGCTGGAACGCAAGGTCGACCCCGGCGAGCGCCTGCACACCACCGGCATCGTGGTGAAGGAAGCGATGGAGGAGACCTGGCTGGGGCGCATGCCCGAACATCTGGTGGACCGGGTCGCAAACGTGCGCCTGTATGCGCCGAACCTTCGCAGCGTGTTGCTGGCCGCACCGGGCTATTACTTCCTCACCACCGATACGCCGAACCTGATGCGCTGGCTGGCCAGCGAGCTGCATGCGAACGGCGTCGACCTGCGCCTGCAGCAGTCCTTTACCGACGCCCATCGCAGTGGTGACGGCTGGCAGGTGGATGGGGCAGGGCGATGCGCCTATCTGGTTGGCGCTGACGGCGCACGCTCACGCGTGGCACAACGCACCGGGCTTGGCCAGGTGCGTGACAACCTCTACGGCGTCGAGCGTGAGTTCGCCGGCCTGCAGGTGTCGCAGGGCGATGCACTGCATTGCTTCGTCAGCAAGCGCTACGCACCGGGCTACATCGGCTGGGTCGCGCAGAATCCGACCGGGCTGCAGGTGGGATTGGCGCTGCGTCATGACCCGCAACAGGTACGGCCGCCGGATATCGATGGCTTCCTCGACCACGTGCGCAATGTGGTCGGCATTCCGCCTTCGGCGCGTCCCTCGGCCACCCGCGCCGGCTTGGTCCCGTGCGGCCGGCCGGATGGGCCCTTCACCGGCCAACGCGTGATCCTGACCGGCGACGCGGCAGGCATCGTCTCGCCGCTGTCCGCCGGCGGCATCCACTCCTCGTGGCGGCACGGCTGGGCGGTCGGCGAGGCGATTTCCCGCCATCTGCGTGGGCAAGGGCCGGAAGCGGAACGGGTGGCGCGGCAGGTGGCGCCGGCATTCCACGGCAAGCGCCTGCTGCGCTGGGCGATGGACCATCTGCAGGCCGACTGGCCGCTCAACGCACTGCTGCACACGGGGGCCACGCGGCGCATCGCCGAGCAGGTCTACTTCCACCGCCGTGGCCTGCGAACCTGAGGTGTCGGTCCTGAGGGCCTGAACGCCTCCCGCAATGCCGGTGAAAATTCCTGTTGACGCCGTGCAGCAATATCGACACAATAGCGCTCCTTCGACGCAGATCGAACGGAATCTGCGGGAATAGCTCAGTTGGTAGAGCGCAACCTTGCCAAGGTTGAGGTCGCGAGTTCGAGTCTCGTTTCCCGCTCCAGAATCAGAAAAACGCTCCCGCAAGGGGGCGTTTTTCGTTTGTCATGACGTTGGCCAGGCGGGTCGCTACAGGCGGGCCACGACATTTTCATGGTGGGCGTGGTAAGTCTGCAGCTGGGGGCGATTCCGACATTGGTGTCGCAATCGGCATGACGGGGGGGCGCAGCGATCGTGGGGACGATCGGAAGCACCTGGCACGAGGGGCTGCAACAGACGCAATGACCTGGAATCCGCACCAGTGTTCCGCCTGCTGCAGGCACTGAAAGGCTGGCGAAAGGCCTGCGCCGGCGTTGCCTGAACCGCACGCGTGCTGTGACCTTTTTCGGACCATTTCTCCATGTTCGCTCCACAATCGCACGGTAGCCTTCATGCTCCTTCTACACGTTGGCGGGCTGGTGGTCAGGCGTATCACTTCAGTGGCAGTGCCCAGGACGGGGCGCGGACTCTCCCTGCAGGCAGTGCTGCGACCCGGCGCGCTGCTCGCAAGTCTCGCATTGGCGGGCTGCATGTCGGTGCCGGTTCCGGATCTGCCTGATCGCACGCCCAGCACCTGGACCCAGGTGCCGCAGGGCCAAGGCGTGGCGGTGGACGCCAAACAGTGGTGGAAAGTGTTGTCCGACCCAGCGCTGGATGGACTGGTCGATCAGGCCATCGCCGGCAACCTCGACCTGCAGCAGGCCACGCTGCGCCTGCAGGCCGTGCGGATTGTCGCCGGCACGTCCGATTCGCGCTTCCTGCCGGAAATCACGGCCAGCGCCAAGCAGGTGCAGGATGCCGCTGCGGTCGACACCTACTTCCACGCGGGTATCGAAGCGATCTGGGACCTGGGCCTGTTCGGCGCCGCCGAGAGCGCGCAGTTGAGCGCGCAGGCGTCGGCCGGTAACGCCGAGGCGCTGCGTGGTGCCGCGCAGGTCGCGGTGATCGCCGACGTGGTGCGCAGCTATCTGGATCTGACCGTGGCGCAGGCCCAGCAGGACCTGTTGGCCCGCCAGCAGGCGGTGGACGATCGCGGCGAACAGTTGGCCCTGGTACGCCAGCGCCTGCGCCTTGATGAGCCCGGCGAACTTGATCGCCTGCGTGCACGCCAGGCCGCCACCCGCGCGGCCACGGCGCAGGCACGGGAAAACGCGGACAACGCTGCCCGTGCGTTGGCTTTGCTGCTGGGACGCGATGGCCCGGACCCGGCCTGGCGTGCCTATCGCACGCCGCCGACGCTGGGTGCGTTCTCGCTGCAGCAGGTCCCGGCCTATCTGCTGCGCCATCGGCCGCAGATCCTGCTGGCCGAATCGGAGGTGATGCAGGCTGCTGCCAGCAAGGGTTCGGCACGCGCCGCGATGTATCCGCGTGTCAGCCTCGGTGGCTCCATCCTGTACGCCTACAACCTAACCCAGAACGCCCGCTCCAATTCCGATTCGAGCCCGTCGATCGGCCCGTACATCGATATTCCGCTGTGGGACTGGGGCCAGCGCCGCGCACGCTTCCATGCCGATGAAAAGCAGCTGGATGCCGCCTTGCTGGGTTACCGCAAGGCGGTGCTGGAAGGCGTGAGCGAAGTGGAAGGCGCGCTCGGCAGCCTGGCGCGCCAGGACAGCAGCATCCAGTCGCTGCGCGCGGCCGATGATGCCGCCGGGCAACAGGTCAAGCGGCAGGCGCGGCAGGTGCAGTTGGGGCTGTCCAGCGAATTCGACGGGCTTGACGGGCAGCGTGCGGCACTCGCCGCGCAGGCCGACCTGATCGGTGCACAGGGTGCGCGCGTGCTGGCCTTTGCGTCGCTCTACCGCGCCCTCGGTGGTGCTCCGTTGCCTGTCGAGGGTGAGGGCGAATCGCAATGATCGCGCTGGCCCGCAAGACCCTGGCCTATGAATGGCGCCGGTTCCTGCCGGTGGTGCTGGCGATGTGCTTCGCCGGTGTGCTGTTGATCGTGCAGGCGGCACTGGTGCTGGGCATCTTCGGTACCGCTGCGATCTACGTGAAAGCGTCCTCGGCCGACATCTGGGCCGGCTTCCCCGGCACCCAGAGCGTCAACTACGGCCATGCGATCAGCGCCGACGTCGAAAGCCACCTGCGCATGGACCCGGATGTCACCCGCGTCGAACCCTACGAGTGGGTCGATGGCGAATGGCGCTCGGGCGCGCAGGGTACCGGCAACGTGTCGGTGTACCTGTCCGGCATCTCCACCGGCGATGACGCAATGATGTTCGCGCGCATCCTGCCTGCCGACCTGCGCGCGCAGCTGCGCGAGCCGGGGGCGGTGATCGTCGACAGCGCCGACCTGGATACGCTGGGCGTGGACCTGCAGAGCAACCGTGCATGGATCAATGGCAAGGCGGTGCGCGTGGTCGCCGCGCAACCGGGCCTGCGTGGCCTCGGTGGCGTCAACGTGCTGGCCTCGCTGGATACCGCGCGTGCCATCGCCGGTACCGATCCGCACGAGGGTAGTACCTATTTCGTGGCGGGCCTGCGCTCGCCGGACCTGGCCGACCGCGTGCGCGACCGCCTCGCTGCGTCGATGGGCCAGGCCACGCCGGTCGAGTTCTGGACCGCGCCGGCGTTCGCCAGCCGTTCGCAGCAGTACTGGTTGTTCGACACCGGCGCCGGCATCGCGGTGCTGTTCATGGCCGTCATCGTCTGCTTCGTCGGCGCGGTGATCACCAACCAGTCGTTCGCCTCGGTGGTGGCTGGTTCGGTGCGCGAGTACGCCACGCTCAACGCGCTCGGCGCAGGTCGCTACGCGCTGGCACGGGTGGTATTCGAGCAGGCATTGCTGATCGGTGGCGTGGGCATGTTGCTGGCGGCGGCGTTCAGTACCGTCGTGCTGTTGATCGCACAGTCCCAGCGCGTGCCGGTGCAGCTGACGCCGATGGTCATCATCGGCTGCGTGGCGCTGGTCGCGGTGATGGCCATGCTGTCGAGCATCATGGCGGTACGCAGTGTGGTCCGCTCCGATCCATCGTTGCTGCTGCGTTGAGGACCGGCCGATGACCTCCAAACATGCCGTCGCCCCAACGTTGCAGGCCGACGCACTGGAAAAAGGCTTCATGTCCGGCGATATGCAGGTGCCGGTGCTGCGCGGCCTGTCGCTGGACATCTATCCGGGCGAGTTGACCCTGGTCTCGGGCCCTTCGGGGTGCGGCAAGAGCACGCTGCTGTCGCTGCTGTCCGGCCTGTCCGCGCCGGATGGCGGTCGCGTGCACGCGCTGGGCCAGGACGTGGGCCACATGACCCGCGGCGAGGTGGAGCGCTTCCGCCTGCACCATGTCGGCTTCGTGTTCCAGGGCTTCAACCTGTTCCCGGCACTGACTGCGCTGGAGCAGGTGCAGCTGCCGCTGGGCTACCGCGGCATGCGCAATCGCGAAAGCGAGCCGCTGGCGCGCAAGGCGCTGGAAGAAGTGGGCCTCAGCCACCGCAGCCACATGCGCCCGGCGCAGTTGTCCGGCGGTGAGAAGCAGCGCGTGGCGGTGGCCCGTGCCTTCGCCAAGTCGCCGACACTGATCTTCGCCGACGAACCCACCAGCGCGCTGGACGCCGAGAATGGCCAGCGCGTGATCGACATCCTGCATCGCTACGCACGTGCGCATGGCGCCACCGTGCTGTGCGTGAGCCACGATCCGCGCCTGATCCGGCATGCCGATCGGGTGATCGCCATGGAAGACGGCATGGTCCGTGATGACCGCCGCCAGAACGAAACCGTAGAGTCCGCCCCATGACCAAGACGTCGCACCTGCTTCCCCTCAGCCTGGTACTGTCCGCGGCACTGCTGCTTTGCGCCTGTTCCAGGGACGCGCCCGCCCAGGCACCTGCAGGTAAAGCCAGCACTGCCACCGCCGGCAAGGTTGCGGTGGCGCGCGGCATCATCGATGTCGAGGGTGGCCTGATCGCGCTGGCGCCGCCGGTGGATGGTTCGATCACCGCCGCGCTGGTGAAGGAGGGCGCCACGGTGAAGAAGGGGCAGCTTCTGCTGTCGCTGGACGGTGCGCTGCTGCAGCAGGAAGTGGCGATGGCCACCGCTGATCTCGCACTGGCCAATGACCGCCTGAAGGGCAGCCAGGCGCAGCTGCGCGAACTGGAGCGCAATGCCACCCGCCTGTCCACGGGTGCGAGCGAAGGCGTGTCGTCCAACCAGCAGGCCGATGCGGCCAAGCAGCAGCTGGCTGGCGTACGCGCCGATGTCGACGTGGCCGGTGCGCAGGTCGACATGGCCCAGCACAAGCTGGAACACGCCAGGCTGAAACTGCAGCAGATGTCGCTGAGCGCGCCGGAAGCCGGCACCGTGGTCGGCCAGGTGCCGGGCCTCGGCGCCTTCGTGCAGGCCGGCAAGCCGGCGATATCACTGCTGCCGGCGCGCCCGCTGCAGGTACGTGCCGAACTCAGCGCGGCCTACGCCGATGCCGTGCAGGTGGGCATGAGGGCCACCGTGGTGCCAGACAGCGATGGTGCCGAGAACGCCAGCACGCTGCCGCCCGCACGCGTGGTACGCATCAGCCCGGTGTTCGCGCAGGCTCGCCTGCCTGAAGACGCGGGGCGTGGCGTGGCCAAGGTGGTGGAGTGCGTGCTGGAGTTCGATGGCGAGGCCAAGGCGCGCTTCGGCCAGCATGTGCGGGTGGAGTTCCGGAAGTAGGCCTAGTGCTGCAACGGGGGCGCATCCGCGCGCCCTCGACGCCTGAACGCCCGCCACGCGCTCACCGCCGACACCATGCACAGCGCCAGCAGCAGGCCCACGTCCAACAGCAGCAGCCACAGCAGATGCATGCCTTGTACCGGCGGCTGATGCATCGCCGACAGCATCCACGGCACCGACCACAGCAGCAGAAGGGCGAAGGCGATCAGCAGGCGCAGCCACAGGCGTTTCAGTCTCCACGGCCGCACGATCAAGGCGGCTACCACCAGTTCGACGGTGCCCAGCAACGCGAAGACGATGACGGTGCTGGTCGGGTAGGGCAGTTCGGCGCCTTCCAGGTGGTGCAGCAGCCAGTAGTCCGGAGTGAAGCCGGCATTGACCAGTGCGGCGATCAGCGCCAGCCAGGTCAGCGCGACCAGCAGCCAGAACAGGCGGATGTAACGTCTAGGCATCGGTGGTGTCCGTGGTGTAGCGGGAGGTTGCCCGCGACGAATAGCGCAGGCTTGCGGCGATTGCGGCCAGTGCCAGCAGGCCAGGTCCAACGGTGAAGTACACCAGGCGCAGCGGATGGTCGTGCATCAGCGTCCAGCTGGCGAACGCCAGCGGCGCCGCCAGCACCAGCAGCTTGGCGAACAATGGCCGCAACACTGCGATCAGCAGTTGGGCGCCAATGAACATCCAGAACAGATGGAACTGGGCGATGCCCAGGCCGATGTCGCGATGGGCGGTGAAGCCGAAATGGTCGCGATACCAGTTCATTCCCAGCGGAATCAGTGCCCAGTACAGCAGCGCCACCAGCAGATGCAGCAGCAGGGCGATCAACAAGGGTTTGCCGCGAAGGAACATGGGCGCATGGGGCTGGGCGGGGCAGCGTACCCCAGTGCGGACGCCCGTGACCGCATGATGTGAAGACTGTTGACGGCGTGATGGAAGTTGGACACAATAGCGCTCCTTCGACGCAGGTCGAACGGAATCTGCGGGAATAGCTCAGTTGGTAGAGCGCAACCTTGCCAAGGTTGAGGTCGCGAGTTCGAGTCTCGTTTCCCGCTCCAGATTCTACAGGGCCCCGGCAGGGGCCTTGTTTTTCTCCCGCCACGGCAAGGCGGGGCACGTTGAGCCGCAAGGCTTTGCGCGCAGTCAGAAAGGTGAAATCGCTGGTGTGTTTTCCGGATTTCCGGTAGCATGTCGGCTTACGCGGGAATAGCTCAGTTGGTAGAGCGCAACCTTGCCAAGGTTGAGGTCGCGAGTTCGAGTCTCGTTTCCCGCTCCATGTTCCGACAGGCCCCATCATGGGGTTTTGTCTTGTCAGGGTTCCGTTCCTGGCGCGCAGTACGTTGGCCTCATGGCAGAGTGGCTATGCACCGGATTGCAAATCCGTTTACAGCGGTTCGATTCCGCTTGAGGCCTCCAATTGAAAAGCCCTGACTCCGGTCAGGGCTTTTTTGTTGGCTACGATTGCGTTCCCGCTTGCGCGATCGTTGCGCGGCCTGGCGGCCAGTCATGGCGGATCCGGTGGCGCTACACTGGTCTGATGAACCAGATTGATCACTTCCGCGGCGCCTTGCTCGGCCTCGCGTGCGGCGATGCCGTCGGTACCACGCTGGAGTTCAAGCCTCGTGGCAGCTTCACCCCGATCACCGACATGGTGGGTGGTGGGCCGTTCCAGCTGCAGCCGGGGCAATGGACCGACGATACCTCCATGGCGATGTGCCTGGCCGAGAGCCTGGTGCGTTGTGACACCTTCGATGTGCACGATCAGATGAACCGCTACGCCAACTGGTACCGGCATGGGTACTGGAGTGCGACCGGCGAGTGCTTCGATATCGGTATGGCAACGCGGGCTGCGATCGACCGGTTCCTGCAGGATGGCCATCCGCTGGCGGGTAGTGACGATCCACGCAGCGCTGGCAATGGCTCGATCATGCGTTTGGCGCCGGTGGCATTGCGCTACGCCGGGACCCCCGACCTGCAGGCAATGGCCGAGCTGAGTTCGCGAACGACGCACGCTGCGCAGGAGTGCCTGGAGGCGTGCCGCTTGCTGGCGGTCGCGCTGGAGCGGGCGTTGGCAGGTGGCACCCGTGACGCGGTGCTGGATCTCAGCAATGTCCCCGTTGAGAGCGCGCGGCTGCAGCAGATCGCGGCGGGCGGCTACCGCGGTGCCGCGCGTGAGCAGATCCGTGGCAATGGCTATGTTGTCGACAGTGTCGAAGCTGCACTCTGGTGCTTTGATCGCCACGACACCTTTGAAGCCGTCGTACTCGAGGCGGCCAATCTTGGCGAGGACGCCGACACCACGGCCGCCATCGCGGGGCAGCTGGCGGGCGCATTCCATGGTGCGCGCGGAATCCCCGGGCGGTGGTTGCAGCGGCTGGCCCTGCGTGCCGAAATCCAGGCGCTGGCCGATGCGCTGCACGCCTTGAACCAGGGCAGCGACCGCGCTGCGTGAGTCGGGTTCCCTGCCCGTGAACTGCGCCGGCAGGACGCTCCCTGCCGTCGCCATTTCCGACGCCGCGAGGGAACCCGTGCGGCAGCTCGCATGCCGCGGCCGCCAGTCTCAGCCACCCACGACATGGAAAGGCGCTATGGTCGGGTTCCACGTCTCAGGGAGCCGCAATGGCGAGCAAGGACATCACGCGTCGCTTCAGCCACGGAGCGAAACGGAAATGAGCAAAGTCATGGCAGATGTGCGTTGGCTGACCTTTCGCTTGAAGAACGGGCAATCCATCGGGCCGGAGCGGCTGAAGGACGGATGGGTGATTGCCTCGGAAACCGCCCGCTGCGAGGTCCGCCGCGAGCATATCGAGGGATCGGGCCTGGTGTATGCGCTGTATGCGCCGGCCAGCCTGGCCTCACCGCGGCGCGCGGAAATGCGCATGCGCGAATTCCTGATGAGCTCGGGCTACACCTTCACGATGGGCACGCTGGGCGGCTGACTGGGCCCGTCATGGTTGCGCTCGCACGGTCAGCGCCTGGCCCTGCATGCCGATCGGGCGGCGTGCATCGTGCAGCACCATGCTGGTCAGGCCGAGGCCTTGGCGGCTGAACGACACACGCCACCCGAGCAGCCCCTTCCCGCACGGTGGTGATGCGTTGCGGCACGCGATGGACTCAGCGTTGCACTGCTTTCAAGGCGTCGACCACCTGTGTCCCAGAAAAACCACAGTGTCCTTCGCCCACCGGCGGCAACACGCGTGGCAGCGGGCGTGCGCCAGCCCGTACGGCCAATTGCGGATACACCGTCTGCATGTGCGGCACGATGGTCGGGTCGTTGTGGTTGAACTGGATCACCAGCGGTCGCTTCAGTGCGCCGGTCATTGCCAGCGTGTCGCGGACATGCGCCTGTGCCGCAGGCACGGGATCGATGCGCTGAACGCCGGCATTGAATGCGGCGTCGTCACCGAATCCGCTGTACACCACCCCCAGGTTGCCGACCGGCATGCCGCCGCTGCGCGTGGCCAGTTCGTGCAGCACCAGTGCGTGCAGGCTGATGGCGCCGGCCAGTGCATCAGGGGACACCTGCAGCCGCCGCGCCAGCACTGCGGCGTGCGACGGATCACGTTGCAGGGCATTGGCGATGCCCTGGTACAACTCGCCCTGTGGCAGCGCGGCGACTTCGCGCGCTACCAGGCCGGCGGCCGGCAGCCCATCGGCCTTGGGGAAGAAGTAATCGAATGCGACCAGCGTGGTCAGCAGATCGGTCGCGATCTGTTCGCCACCGAGATTGGCGCCGCACAGCGACACGCCACCTGCGTAGTGCTGCGGGAAGCGCTCGAGGCTGCCGATGGTCACGGCGCCGCCCATCGAGAATCCCAGCATCCAGGTGTGGCGGACATGCTTGAGTTCAGCCACTGCCTGTTGGCGCAGGCGTTCCATGTCGGTGATCGCATCGGCCACCGCCCAGCCCTGGCTGGCATAGGCGCTCTGCGCGACGGCGTAACCTGCTGCCAGCAGTGGCGCGGTGCTGTCATTGGCCGCCATGGGTGCGGTGCGTGGCATGCCGACCGGTTCGTAGCCATGGGCCAGCATCACCAGGTCGCCGTTCCAGCTGGCCGGAACATCCAGCCGCCACGGTGCGCCCTGCCGCTCGCCGCTGAGCGTGCGCGGTGCCGGCGGTGGTGCAGCCAGCAATGTCATCCAGGGCAGCAGGCAGAGGGCAAGCGCACATCGAAACAAGGTTCGCATCGGGGTCATTCCATGCGGGAATGGCGCCGAGCATAGATCCCTGCACAACCTTGCGCGCGCTGCAGTGCCGCAGGGCATTGCCGGTCGGCGGTGCTGCGCTCTACGCTGGCGGCATGGCCCTGCACAGCATCGCGTCGATTATCCGCATTCCCCACGGGAAGGCGGGGTAGCGCGCGGTCATCACGGCCAAGCAACCTGCCCGGGAAGGCGGGTTGCATGCAGCGCTCTCCCGGGTAATGAATCCACCAAGGAGAATACAGATGCACGACCTTTCATCGAACGACGCTGCGCCGACGCTGCACCTGGTGTGCGGCAAGATCGGTGCCGGCAAATCCACCCTGTCGCAGCAGCTGGCGTTGAAGCCGCGCCACGTATTGATCAGCGAAGACACGTGGCTGGCGGCGCTGTATCCGGGCGAAATCCATTCCATTGCCGACTATCTGCAGCGTGCAGCCACGTTGCGCAATGTGCTGGCCGATCATCTGCGCACATTGCTGCAGGCCGGTGTTTCGGTGGTGCTCGATTTTCCATTCAATACGCCAGCCAGCCGCGCGTGGGCACGTGAAGTGTTCTCGCCGGTTGGCGCTGCACATCAACTGCATTTCCTCGACATTGCCGATGAGGTCTGCAAGGCGCGGCTGCGCGCGCGCAATGCTCTCGGCGAACATCCGTTCCAGGCCAGCGACGAGGAGTTCGAACGTATCACCCGCCACTTCGTTGCACCGGCCGCGGAAGAGCGCTTCGTGGTGATGCGCTGTACCGAGGCAGGCCCGGCGTAGCGCAGCACCAGGCGGCCGTCGTCATGCTGGCGCAGCTGCATGAATTCGAGACGGATCACTCAGCCAGTGCCGCCCCCTCAACCGCCGAATCCGATACGATCTGTCGCATTGAGTTCGTCTCGCTTGATCCGGAGTCCCGTCATGGTCGACCGTCTCGCCATTCTGCTGGAACGTTTTTCGGTCACCGCCTCGGTGTTCCATGCCGGCGCGCTGTGCGGCATCAACACGCTGGAGGGCGAGGATGAAGCCGGGCAGTTGCACCTGGTGCGACGTGGCCCGCTGCAGGTCAGCCACGGCCACCAGACCGTGCAGGTCGAGGTGCCGAGCCTGCTGCTGTACCCGCGGCCGATGCCGCATCGCTTCAGTACCGACCCGCAGCAGGGCGCCGACATGGCCTGCGCCAACTTGCATTTCGAGGGCGGACGGCTCAACCCGATCAGCGCCGCATTGCCCGATTTCATCTGCCTGCCGCTGGCCGATCTGTACGGCGGCAACGCAGCGCTGGAACTGCTGTTCGAGGAAGCCTTCGAGCAGCGTTGCGGGCGTGCGGCGATGGTCAACCGGCTGTTCGAGGTGGTGATGATCCAGGTGCTGCGCCAGCTGATGGAAGGTGGCGAAATGCGTGGTGGCCTGTTTGCCGGGCTGGGTCATCCGCGGCTGCGGCTGGCGCTGGTGGCGATGCATGAAGCGCCCGCACAGTCCTGGACCCTGGAAGACCTGGCCGAGGTCGCCGGCATGTCACGCAGCGTGTTTGCTGCCAGTTTCCGTGAGGCGATGGGCACCACGCCCGGTCAATACCTGCAGGGCTGGCGGGTGGGCCTGGCGCAGCAGGCACTGCGCCAGGGCAGACCGCTCAAGCGGATTGCCGACGATGTGGGGTACGGCAGCGAAGCCGCGCTGTCGCGCGCATTCAAGGCGCACACCGGGCAGTCGCCGCGCGAGTGGCGCGGGCAGGCCCGCGCCGGCGCGGCCTGAGTCTCAGCCCAGCACCAGCCGGGCCAGTTTCATGCCACCGAACAGGCCGACCAGGCCCAGTGCCACCGAACCGCCGGCGTACAACGCTGCCAGGCCGTGCTGGCCGCGCTGCAGCAGCACGCCGATTTCCAGCGCATAGGTGGAGAACGTGGTGTAGCCGCCGAGAACGCCGGTGGCCAGCAGCAGGCGCAGCTGCGGCGAGGCGCCATTGCGCAGGGCGAAGGCTTCGACCAGCACGCCCATCAGCAGCGCGCCGCTGATGTTGATCAGGAAGGTCGACCATGGCCACGGGCTGCCGACTGCCACCCGCGTACCGATCAGGTTGCAGGCATGGCGAAGGCAGGCGCCGAGCCCGCCGCCGATGAAGACCAGCAAGTAGTTGTTCAATGCGTGCATCACGTGCCTCGGGTACGGGTTCGCTGATTCGATGGCGAACGCCGAGGGCAGGCACGGCCTGCCATCGACGAACGCCGGTTCGTCCTGGCAGGAGCCATCAGCCCTTTCAGGCGGTTATCGGGGGAGCCCCATCCCCATCGGCGACCATGCTACCAGCGGTAGTGCATTCACGTCATCGAGGTCGTCAGCACCCGGATGACCTTGCTGCGGCTGAAGCCGTCCATCAGCAGTTCGAAGGCCAGCAGGTCCAGGGCCGCGTGGCGGCGGTGGTCGATCTCCAGGCCCTTCTCTTCCACCAGATGGCTGACCAGTTCGTAGGCGTCCTGCCAGACATCCAGGTGGGCTTGGCTGGGGATATAGGTATTGCCCCGCTCACCGACGCCAAGCCCGCTCACGCCATACAGCAGTTCACGCGCGTCCAGCTTGGCCGCATCGGCGATGCGGAACAGCTGTTCGGCCTTCACATGGGCGGGGCTGACGTGGTCGTTGAGCCAGTTGCTGATGGTTGCCGTCGTCGAATCGGCGGCGCGGGCCAGATCGGCCGGGCGAGGGTGCCCGGCTTTCTTCATGGCAATGGCGAGTCGTTGGCCGAGAGTATTCATCTATGCAAGCCAGCTTAACGCGTGGATCGCAAAGATCCCTTGTTCCAAGAATAAGTCTGGTTAACAGAAGGACCGACCGTGACCGAATTCTGGAGCAAGGGGCAGGTGCGCACCCGGCTGGGTTTCCGCACCGATGCCGAACTGGCGCGCTTTTTTGGCATAAGCCGATCTGCAGTGTCGCAATGGCCCAAGGATTTCCCGATTCCTGCGTTACGCCAATACATCCTGCATCAGCGCTATCCCAACCTGTTCCCGGCAACTGAAGCCACGCAGGGCGAATAAGCCTCAACTGCGCCGCCTTTTGTCGCATATAGCACTCTAAGTGCCATTTGCTAAGTATGCTTAGCAACATAGGAAACTTCGATAGAACGGGGTCGGGCTATCGATGAGGCCTACCAAGGCAGAGGCTGGAGGAATCGGGTAGGTTGTCGGCTCCGGCCCATCCGGGAAGCCTGTCATCCCGTATGTGGTTTCGTGAACGATTAATAATTTCGATCACGAAAGTCGCTGCATGTAATTGACCTGTCGTGAAATCTATGACTAATTGGCATCAACCGGGCGTGAAGCCCGGGAGTCTTTCAGTAGCTCGCAAGTGAGTCGGTAGACCGTCAACGATGCAGAACAAGTCCAACGGAGGTCGTATGGAATACGGCATGCATGGCTTGGCTGAACGGGTACGCCGCGAACTGGAAGCCAGTTATCACAAACACGGATGCGGTCCGGCGTTCTGGGATACCTACCAGCAGGTGCTGGACCGCCTGGTCCCGCAGGGGACCGAGCGTACCGAAGTCACCAATGAAATGGCGCTGATCATCGAACAGCTCGGCATCGTCCGACGTGCGCAGCTGGTGCCGCCGCACGCCAACGGGCCGCGTTGACCCGTTGATTCAAAGCAGGCGCCAGGCGCCACAGGCCAACAGCGCCAGCAGCATCGACAGCAGTGCCAGGGTCCGCGGTCGCCACCATTGCCGCGGTTGCCCGGCCATGGCCTGCGGACTGCAGTAGCGCACCAGCCCCGGGCCGAAACCGGCCTGGTGCTGCTGCCGCGAGCAGGCGTCCAGGCAGGCGCCGCAGGCCAGGCAATCGGCCTGCGGTCCCTGGCGGATGTCCAGCTGCATCGGGCAGGCGCTGACACACGCGGTGCAGTCGGTGCAGTCGCCCAGGCGATCGGCGCTGAAGGTGGGCATCGGTCCGGCCAGCAGCGGATGTGCGGCGCGGAACACGTAGTCCTGTGCGGTGGTCGGGTCGAGCAGGCCGCGTCCGCGTCCGAGCACGCCCCCCATGCCCGGAGGGCGCATGCCGCGCGGTTCGCCGCGGCGCGCGTCGTACAGCATGCGTGGTGTATGTGGATCGATCAGCAGTGGTTGCATGCGCGCGAACGGGCACAGCGAACGGCACACCTGCTCGCGCAGGAAGCCGGCATTGCCCCAGGTGGCGGCGGCATAGAACAGCACCCAGAATGTTTCCCAGCCGCTCCAGCCGGCATTCGGAGCGGCGGCCAGCAGTCCGGCGATCGGGCTGAACAGGCCGACGAAGGTGATGCCAGTCCACAGCGACAGCAGCCCCCACGCGACCTGGGTGGCCGGGCGCACGGCTGGCACTGGCAAGACCTTGGCCATGCCGTGCGCGATCCAGTCGAAGGCACGACGCCACAGCGTCTGCGGGCAGGCATGACCGCACCAGATGCGGCCGGCGAGGTGGGTGAGCAGCGCAAGGCCCACCGCCAGCACCGCCAGCAACCCGATCAGCACGCCGACATCGCCGGGCCACAACGTCCAGCCGAACAGGTCGAAGCGCCGTGCGTTGATGTCCAGCAGCAGGGCCTGGTGTCCATTCCAGCGCAGCCATGGCAGGGCATAGAACAGGACCAGCAAGAGCGCGCTGAGCGCGCCGCGCCAACGCCAGGGGCGTGGGGTTCCGGTTCCGGTACAGGGCGTACTCATCCCAGCGGCAGCTCGTCGTCGTCATCGCTCGGCAGGGGCCGCTGCAGGTACCAGGTGACTGCGCTGGAAAGTGCGGTCACCGACCAGAACATGAAGAATCCTGCCGTATAGCCCAGTTCACGGCTGATCGCCGTGCCCGGGAAGCTGATCGCCTGCAACCGCAGCGGGTCGACGAAGGCGAAGAACACCACGCTGGCCAGGCCGGCAGCGATGAAGCTGGGCCAGAGGATGGCACCCCAGTGCTGGATCAGCTGCTGGCGGCGGCTGGGAGAGGGTCTGTTCATGCTGTCCCGGATCGGAATGAGGGCGGCGCGTATACTCCGCCGAGGCCGGCGCAGCATCCGCAGGGCATGCTTCCTGCAATCGTGGCAGCCTAGGTGCAGCGGACTGCGCCGACATTGATCTGGATCAACGGCGGTGCCGGCCGGCTGCGGCACACTGCCGGCACGCTTTGGGTACCCCCGATGAACGCAATACCGCCACCTGTCCTGCCCGTCGCCTCGCCCGGGCTGTGCACCGAGCAGGAAGTGACCCGCCTGGTCCACGACTTCTATGCGCGCGTGCGCGAGGAAGAGCGGTTGGGGCCGGTGTTCCAGGCGCATGTCCACGACTGGCCGGAACATCTGGCGCAGCTGGTCGATTTCTGGTCGGCGATGCTGCGCGGCACGCGCCGCTTCAAGGGCTCGCCGATGTCCAAGCACATGGCCATCGAGCTGGACAAGGACTTGTTCGATCGCTGGCTGGTGCTGTTCCGGATCACCACCGCCGAGTGCGGCAACCCGCCGATGCAGGAGCTGGCCAACGACGTCGCCGCGCGCATCGGTGACACCTTCTGGAAGCGCTACCAGATGCTGCGCTGGCCGCAGGTGGGCCTGCCGGTGCTGGGAATCCCCACCCGCGATTGATCTGGGTCAAGGCGGTCATGGCCGTCCGGCGCGATGCTGGCGGCATGGACACGTTCTCTCCCGCCGCCGGTGGCCTGGCCTGGACCTTCGACCCCGACCTGCTGCGCCGGCATGACCGGCCGGGGCCGCGCTACACCTCGTATCCGACCGCGCCGCACTTCCACGATGGCTTCGACGCGCCGGCGCTGCGCCAGGCGATCGCCGACAGCAACCAGCTGGCGCGCGCGCTGTCGCTGTACGTGCATGTGCCGTTCTGCTCCAGCCCCTGCTTCTACTGCGGCTGCAACCGGGTGATCACCCGCGACCGCGGTCGGGGCCACAGCTACGTCGCGCGCGTGCTGGCCGAGGCCGACCTGCTGGCGCCGCAGTTCGAGGACGGCCGTGAGGTCATCCAGCTGCATCTGGGCGGTGGTACGCCGAACTTCCTCGAGGCCGAGGCGATGACCACGCTGGTGGAGGGGCTGCGCCGGCGCTTCGATTTCAGCGATTCGCCGCAGCGCGATTTCTCGATCGAACTCGATCCGCGCTTCATCGATACCCGCGATGTCGCCATGCTGGCGCGGCTGGGCTTCAACCGGGCCAGCCTGGGCGTGCAGGATTTCGATCCGCATGTGCAGGAATCGATCAACCGCATACAGGGCGTGCAGCAGACGCTGGACATCCTGCATGCCTGCCGCGACAGCGGCATGCGCTCTGTCAACGTCGACCTGATCTATGGGCTGCCTGGACAGAGCCTGCAGGGATTCGGCCGCACCCTGGAACGAGTGCTGGCATTGCGACCGGATCGCCTGGCGGTGTATGGCTACGCACACCTGCCACACCTGTTCCGCGCGCAGAAGCAGATCGACGAGCGCCGGTTGCCTTCACCGGAAGACAAGCTGGCGCTGCTGGGCCTGGCGGTGGAGAAGCTTTCTGCTGCGGGTTACCAGTACATCGGCATGGATCACTTCGCGCTGCCGGAAGAGGACCTGTCGCGCGCGCAGCGTGCCGGCCAGCTGCATCGCAACTTCATGGGCTATACCACCCACGCCGATACCGACCTGCTCGGCCTGGGCGTGAGTGCGATCAGTCATATCGGTGCCACCTACAGCCAGAATCCGCGTGACCTGCCGTCGTGGGAGGACGCGGTGGACCAGGGCCAGCTGCCGGTCTGGCGCGGCGTGGCACTGAGCGCCGACGACCAGCTGCGCGCTGAACTCATCCAGCAGCTGATGTGCCAGGGCGAGGTGGACGGTGCCGTGCTGGGCCAGCGCCATGGCGTCGATTTCGAGCAGTACTTCGCCGAGGACCTGCGTTCGGTGCAGCGGTTGCAGGAAGACGGCCTGGCCGAATACCGCGACGGTGTAGTGCGCGCCAGCGAGCCGGGTCGGCCGCTGCTGCGGCTGCTGGCGATGTGTTTCGACCCCTACCTGCGCGCGGCGCATGAACAGCCGCGTTACTCGCGTGCAATCTAAGGTGTACTCGCGCAGCGCGGTTGGTGCCCGGAGCCGGAATCGAACCGGCATGGGGTTGCCCCCGGCGGATTTTAAGTCCGATGCGTCTACCAGTTTCGCCATCCGGGCCTGCAGCGCGGCGCCGATTGTAGCCCAGCTGCAGAATCGCAGCCGGATTGCCGTGGAGCGGCAGCGTGTTTAACTGTCGCTCCCATTCATGTCATAGTCCCAACCATCGTTCCCAGGGGGGGAGCCGCACGATGTCGCTGCACGCGATTGCCTATGCCAGTGAGGCCCGCGCCGATCTGCAGACAACCGATCTTGACCGCCTGCTGGCCGATGCCACGGCATTCAACCGTGTAGCCGGTGTCACCGGTGTGCTGATGTTCGATGGCAGCCGTTTCCTGCAGTACCTGGAAGGCCCGGAGGACGGTATCGATTCGGTGTACCAGCGCATCGTCAATGCGCGCAGCCACGGCCAGCTGAAGGTGCTGTGCCGCGCGCCGGTGGCGCAGCGGGCGTTTCCGCGCTGGTCGATGGGAACCCGGCGCATTGATGCGGAGCTGCTGGCACAGATCGTTGAATCGGCGTGGCCGGGCTTCCTGCTTGGCAGCGGTGGCTTCGAGCGCCTGCGGCAGGCCTGGACCGGCGCCGATGGCGAACTGGAACCGGCCGCGGTCGCACTGGGCTCCTGATCCCATCTTGGCGGGCAGGCGCCCGGGCCGTTACGCTGTCGCCTTTCTGGCGTGGAATTACACGGAGTGGTGCAGCGAATGAGCAGGTCGGCCGAATCCATGGCGGCATGCATGCCGTTGCGCGGGACATGCCAGTGAGCGCGTCCCTTGCGGCAGCGGAGACCCCGCGTTTTGCGGTGATCGGCCTGGGCTACGTCGGCCTGCCGTTGGCGGTGGCCTTCGGTCGGCACTGGCCGACGCTGGGCTTCGACATCGATGCCGATCGCATCGCCGAGCTGCGCGATGGCCAGGACCATACGCTGGAGGTGGAGGCCGACGAGCTGGCCAGTGCTCGGCAGCTGCAGTACGGCAGCGATCCGGCCTTGCTTGATGCATGCAACGTCTACATCGTCACCGTGCCGACGCCGATCGATGCCTATGAGCAGCCCGATCTGGAGCCGTTGCGTTCGGCGACGCGGCTGATCGCCAGCCATCTGCGCGCGGGTGACCTGGTGATCTACGAATCCACGGTGTACCCCGGCACCACTGAAGAAGTCTGCGTGCCGCTGCTGGAAGAAGGCTCGGGCCTGCGCTTCAACGAAGACTTCTACTGCGGCTACAGCCCGGAGCGGGTCAGTCCCGGTGACCGCCAGCGGCGCCTGGCCGACATCCGCAAGATCACCTCGGGGTCGACAGCGGAAGTGGCTGCGGTGATCGATGGCCTGTACCAGCGCATCATTGCCGCCGGCACGTTCCCCGCGCCATCGATGCGCGTGGCCGAGGCGGCCAAGGTGGTCGAGAACATCCAGCGCGATGTGAACATCGCGCTGGTCAATGAGTTGGCGCTGATCTTCGACAGGCTGGGCATCGATACCCAGGATGTGCTCGATGCCGCCGGCAGCAAGTGGAACTTCCTGCCATTCCGGCCGGGCCTGGTCGGCGGCCATTGCATCGGCGTGGACCCGTATTACCTGCTGCACAAGTCCGAGAGCGTGGGCTACCACCCGGACCTGATCCACACCGCGCGGCAGGTCAACAACCGCGTCGGTGAGCATGTGGCGTCGCGGGTGCTGGCGATGCTGGCCGAACGCGGCCGCGAACCAGTGCAGTCGCGCATCCTGGTGCTCGGTGTGACCTTCAAGGAGGATTGCCCGGACCTGCGCAACAGCCGCGCGCTGGAGCTGGCGCAGCGCCTGCGTGATGCCGGCGCTCAGGTCGAGGTCAGTGATCCCTGGGTCGGCCCGGCGGCATTGGCCGATGAGGGCGTGCAGTGGCTGGCCGAACCCGTGGCAGGGGCCTATGACGCGGTGGTGCTGGCGGTTGCCCATGCCCGCTTCAAGGCGATGGACGAGGCCGGTATCCGGTCGCTGCTGGCGCCGGGCGGCCTGGTCTACGACGTCAAATCGGCCTGGCCACGCAACGTGGTTGACGATCGCCTGTAAACCCGGGCGGCGGGCAGCACGGTAGACTCGCAGGCAGTTGCAACCAAGGAACGCCATGCACCGGTATATCGTCTACCTGCTCGCCATCCTGATGTTCCCCATCTGCCTGTGGTTGGCCACGATCTGGCCGGCCTGGTACTGGGGCGTCGGCCTGACCGCCGCGATGGTGGCTCTGGGGACCTGGGACCTGCTGCAGAAGCGCAGCACGCTGCGCCGCAACTATCCGGTGATGGCACACTTCCGCTACGGCCTGGAATCGATCGGTCCGGAAATCCGCCAGTACTTCGTGCAGAGCGACCTGGAGGACGTGCCGTTCTCGCGCCAGCAGCGTGCACTGATCTACCAGCGGGCCAAGAACGAGATGGACACGGTGCCGTTCGGCACCCTGCGCAGCACCTACGCGGTGGATTACGAGTGGATCAACCACTCGCTGGCGCCGACCGCCATCGCCAAGCACGATTTCCGCGTGCTGATCGGCGCCAATTGTGCAAAGCCGTATTCGGCGAGCGTGTTCAATATTTCGGCGATGAGCTTCGGCTCGCTGTCGGCCAACGCGATCCGCGCACTGAACGAAGGCGCGCGGCGCGGTGGCTTCTACCACGACACCGGCGAAGGTTCGATTTCGCCATACCACCGCGAGATGGGCGGCGATCTGGTGTGGGAGATCGGCTCGGGCTACTTCGGTTGCCGTGACGAAAAGGGCGGTTTCAGTGAAGAGCGCTTCGTCGCCAACGCCACCCATGATCAGGTCAGGATGATCGAGATCAAGCTGTCGCAGGGCGCCAAGCCCGGTCATGGCGGCGTGCTGCCGGCGCCAAAGGTGACCGCCGAGATCTCGGTCACCCGTGGCGTGCCGATGGGCGTGGACTGCGTATCGCCGTCGCGTCACTCGGCATTCTCGACGCCGGTCGAACTGCTGCAGTTCGTCGCCCGTCTGCGCGAACTGTCCGGTGGCAAGCCGGTCGGTTTCAAGCTGGCCATCGGCCACCCGTGGGAGTGGTTCGGCATTGCCAAGGCGATGCAGGAAACCGGCCTGCTGCCGGACTTCATCGTGGTCGACGGTGCCGAAGGCGGTACTGGCGCAGCACCGGCGGAGTTCGTCGACCATGTCGGCGTGCCGATGCACGAAGCACTGTTGCTGGTGCACAACACGCTGGTCGGCCTGGACCTTCGCGAGCGGATCCGCATCGGCGCGGCGGGCAAGATCACCAGCGCCTTCGACATCGCGCGCACCATCGCGCTGGGTGCCGACTGGTGCAATGCCGGCCGTGGCTTCATGTTCGCGCTGGGCTGCATCCAGTCGTTGAGCTGCCATACCGACAAGTGCCCGACCGGCATCGCCACCCAGGACCCGGCGCGCTGGAAGCACCTGGATGCACCGGACAAGGCCACCCGCGTGTACAGCTACCACGAGCACACGCTGCACGCCCTGAAGGAGCTGTTGTGTGCGGCCGGCCTGAACGATCCGGCCGAACTGGGGCCGGAGCACATCCTGCGTCGTGTTTCGCCTGTCGAGATCCGCTCGCTGGCGTCGCTGTATCGCTACCTGGAACCGGGCGAGCTGCTGCACAAGGTGCCGGATCATGCGGTGTTCCATGCATTCTGGGCCGATGCACGCAGCGATTCGTTCCAGCCGCCGCCGAAGATCCAGGCGCTGCGCGCCAGCAAGTCGCGATAATGTGTTGCTGTAGAGCCGAGCCCATGCTCGGCTGCTTCTCTCATCGCGATGTTGGAACGAAGAACAGCCGAGCCGAGCATGGGCTCGGCTCTACAGGGAGATGTCATGCGGTTCAGGACCGGCACCATCGACGATGTCGCCATGCTGTGGGCACTGCGCACGCGTTGCGTTCGCGAGACGTGCAGCAGCCATTACCCGGCGGAGGTGATCGATCCGTGGTCTGCTTCGCCGCCGCCGTCGCAGTACGCACGGCTGCTGGGGCAGGGAGGCTGCGTGGTGGCCGAGGACGGGCAGGGTGTCCTGCTCGGGTTCGGCGTGTTTGATACCGACGCCAATGAAGTCGATGCGCTGTTCGTCGATCCGGATCGTGGCGGCACGGGCATCGGCCAGGCGCTGATGCAGCGTCTGCTGGCGATGGCCGATCGTGAGCGCGAGGTGGTGCTGTCAGCCTCGCTAAACGCCGTGCCGTTCTACCAACGGCAGGGATTCATTGCCGTGCGGGAGGAAGCCTACCCGCATCCCAGCGGCGTGGCGCTGGCTTCGGTGAGCATGCGCAGGCCGTGGTGAGCGCCCGGGGATTGTAGAGTCGAGCCATGCTCGACTGCTTCATCGCCTGAATCAAAGGCAGTTGAGCACGGCTAAACTCCACAATGCGGGTGTCACCGCCCAGCCAGCCACCCGATCACGCCCTCGGCGGCGCGCAGGCCACTGGCATAGCACGCCGTCAGCAGGTAGCCCCCCGTGGGGGCCTCCCAGTCCAGCATCTCGCCGGCACAGAACACGCCGGGTGCTGCCCGCAGCATCAGGCCATCATCCAGCGCAGCCAGGCGCACGCCGCCGGCAGTGCTGATCACCTCGGCCATCGGCCGTGGACGCAGAAGGCGCAACGGCAGGCGCTTGAGCGTGGTAGCCACGGCAGGCAGGTCGTGGCCCGCATCCTTGCCAAGGATCTCGAACACCAGGGTGGCCTTCACCGCATCCAGGCCGGCCTGACGGCGCAGATGCTCACCAAAACTGCGACCCTTGCGCGGCCGCGAAAGATCAGCCAGCAGGCGTGCTTCATCGCGTCCCGGCACCAGGTCCAGCCACAGCATGGCATGGCCATCACGGTTGATGGTCTCGCGCAGGTCTGCGGCCAACGCGTAGATCAGGCTGCCTTCGATGCCGTACTCGCTGGCTACGCATTCGCCCTGCAGCGACTGCGGTTGTCCGGCCAGGTCGAGCCAGTGCCCGACCACCGGCTTCAACGGTGCGCCTGCATTGCGCTGGGCGAAGAACGGCGTCCAGTCGATGTCGAAGCCGCAGTTGGCCGATTGCAGCGGCGCAATGTCCACGCCTCGTGCCTGCAAGGGGGCGACCCAGGCGCCATCACTGCCCAGCTGCGGCCAGCTGCCGCCACCCATCGCCAACACGCTGGCATCGGCGTGGACATCGATCTCGCCGGCTTCGGTGGCGAAGCGCAGCGCGCCGTCGTTGCCCCAGCCGATCCAGCGGTGGTTGGCATGCAGGCGCACGCCCTGTTCCTTCAGTCGGCGCACCCAGCCGCGCAGCAGCGGCGCAGCCTTGCGGTCGACCGGAAACACGCGGCCGGAGCTGCCGACATAGGTCTCCACGCCAAGGCCGGCAGCCCAGTCGCGCAGCGCCTGCGCGTCGAAGCCATCCAGCCAGCGGCCCACGGCCGTGGATTGCTCGCGGTAGCGGCTGTCGAACAGCGGCCGCGGATCGGAATGGGTGAGGTTGAGACCGCCCTTGCCGGCGATCAGGAACTTGCGGCCGGGTGAGCCCTTGGCCTCGTACAGGTCCACGTCCAGCCCCGCGGCGCGCAGGCGCTCGGCGGCGAACAGGCCGGCCGGGCCACCGCCGATGACGGCGACCCGATGGGGCAATGCGGTATTACGGCTTGACATCGAGCAGCTCGACATCGAACACCAGCGACGAACCGGCCGGAATCGGGCCGACCCGGCGGTCGCCGTAGCCGTAATCCGGCGGGATCATCAGCGTGCGCTTGCCGCCGACCTTCATGCCGGCCACGCCCTCATCCCAGCCGCGGATGACCTGGCCGGCGCCGAGCGCGAAGGTGAACGGCTGGCCGTGCTTGAAGGAGCTGTCGAAGGTCTTGCCGTGCTTGGTTTCGGTGCGGTTGTCGTAGATCCAGCCGGTGTAGTGCACGGTGACCTTGCTGCCGGGAACGGCTTCGGTGCCGGTGCCAGCGACGGTATCGATGCGCTCGAAGGTGGTCAGGGTGCCGCCCGGCGGCGGACCGGAGGGCTCGCTCGAGCAGCCAGCGGCGGCGAGGGACAGCAGCAGGGGAAGCAGCAGGCGGCGCATCGGGCGTCTCCAGAAGGGCGCAGGGCGAGGGCGGCAAGGGTAGCGCATCGGCGCCGGGTATCATGGCGGCATGGCAAAACTCCTGCTCAATCTGCGCAATGTCGGCGACGACGAATATGCCGATGTCTGCACGCTGCTCGACCAGCACGGCATCGCCTGGTACCGCACCGAACCCAGCCCCTGGGGTATTTCCAACGGTGGCCTGTGGCTGCGCGAGGACGCCGATCATCCGCGCGCGAAGGCGCTGATGGCCGGGTACCAGGCGGCGCGCGGTGTGCGCGTGCGGGCCGAGCGTGAGCAGGCGTTGCGGGATGGCACGGCGGAGACCTTTGGCAGCCTGTTCCGGCGGCGGCCGGTGTTCGTGGTGCTGGTGCTGCTGGGCATGGCCGCTGCGGCGGCGCTGGTGCTGCTGCCGTTCATGCTGTTGCGGGGGTAGGGGGCGCGGCCGGGTTGCACCCGGCACCCGCGGTAGTGCCGGCCGCTGGCCGGCAACAGCAACAGCAACAGCAACAGCAACGGCAGGCAATCCGTGGCGGGCAGGGCGGTGTCGGCAGGCGGGACACGCCGTAAACCCATCCTTGGGGGCTCGATGGCGCCATCCATGGCGCCAACGGTCCCGCCTGCCCACACCGCCCCGCCTCTGACAGATTCCGGGTGTCTGCCGGGCTTGGGGTCGGATCCCTCTGCTGCGCAGAGGGCTCTGACCCCTGAATCTGTCTGTGCGGGCGGGAGGCGCTAAAATGGCAGGATGATCGCCAACACCGCTGCCTACCATTTCGCCGTCATCGACGCCCCCCAGGCCCTGTGCGACCAGCTGCTGTCGCGTGCCCAGGCGGCCGGGTTGCGGGGCACGATCCTGGTGGCGGGCGAGGGACTGAACCTGTTCCTGGCCGGTGAGCCGGAGGCGGTCGAGGATTTCTACGCCGCGCTGCATGCCGATGCGCGTTTTGCCGGGATGCGGGTCAAGACCAGCCTGAGCGAGCACCAGCCGTTCGCGCGGCTGAAGGCCAAGGTGAAGGACGAGATCATCAGCTTCCGCCGCGATGACGGCCAGCCGCTGGACTATCCGCGTGCACCGGCGGTCGATCCGGCCACCGTGCAGCGCTGGCTGCGGCAGGGCCACGATGACGCCGGCAAGCCGGTGGTGATGCTCGATACCCGCAACCTGCAGGAAGTGGAGTACGGCACCTTCAAGGATGCGCTGGTGCTGCCCATCCACAAGTTCACCGACCTGCCCGAGGCGCTGGCGCCGCATCGCGAGGCGCTGAAGGACAGCACCGTGGTCAGTTTCTGCACCGGCGGCATCCGCTGCGAGAAGGCCGCACTGTGGATGGCCAACGATGGCATGGACAACGTGCTGCAGCTCGATGGCGGCATCCTCGGCTACTTCGAGGAGGTGGGCGGCGAAGGTTATGAAGGCCGCTGTTTCGTGTTCGACGAGCGCGTGGCGCTGGATGCCGAACTGAAGCCGATGGTCGACCAGCCGCTGCCGGAGCCGCGCCCCAGCGCGTTCTGACACGCTTCTGTAGAGCCGAGCCCATGCTCGGCTGCCTTTTGTTGATCAACAGCAGCCGAGCATGGGCTCGGCTCTACACGGTCCGGCAGGCCCTGAACCGGCTCCGCGGGAATCAGCATCCCGCCACCGTCACTGGCCGCTGCGCCTGGCCGACCCCATGCAGGGGGGATCCTGAGACGGAAAACCGCTGATGATCCCGTTGTCGATCCTTGACCTGGCCCCGGTCTGCGAGGGCAGTGACACCACCGCCGCCTTCGCCAACATGCTGGAACTGGCCCAGCACGCCGATGCGCTGGGCTACCGCCGTTACTGGCTGGCCGAACACCACAACATGCCCGGCATCGCCAGCGCGGCCACGGCCGTGCTGATCGGCCATGTCGCGGGCGGCACCCGGCGCATCCGCGTCGGTGCCGGCGGCATCATGCTGCCCAACCATGCGCCGCTGCAGGTGGCCGAGCAGTTCGGCACGCTGGCTTCGCTGTATCCGGACCGCATCGATCTCGGCCTCGGCCGTGCGCCGGGCACCGATCAGCCCACCGCGCGTGCACTGCGCCGCTACTTCGACAGCGCCGACCAGTTCCCGCAGGACGTGCGCGAACTGCTGCACTACTTCGAGCCGGTACAGCCCGGGCAGGCGGTGCAGGCGGTTCCGGGCGGTGGCCTGCGGGTGCCGACCTGGATCCTGGGGTCCAGCCTGTTCGGCGCGCGCATGGCCGCCGCGATGGGCCTGCCCTATGCGTTTGCCTCGCACTTTGCGCCCGATGCCATGGACGAGGCGCTGGCGGTGTACCGCCGCGAGTTCCGCCCCTCGGCCACGTTGAAGCAGCCGCACGCGATGCTGGCCCTGAATGTCGTCGCCAGTGACAGCGAGGCCGAATCGCGCCGCCTGTTCACCAGCCAGCAGCAGAGTTTCGTCAACCTGCGCCGCGGCCGGCCGGGCAAGATTCCGGCGCCGATCGACGACATCGAAGCCTTCTGGGAGCCGCACGAAAAGCTCGGCGTGGAGCGGGCCCTGGCCTGCACCGTGCTCGGCGATCCGCAGCAGGTGGCCGATGGCATCGCCGCGTTCGTTGAGCGGCACTCGCCGGACGAGCTGATGCTCACCGCCAACCTGCATGACCACCGTGCGCGCCTGCGTTCGTTCGAACTGGCGATGCAGGCCTGGCATGCCCGCCACGCGGGCTGAACAATGGCGTCACGGCCCGTTGCAGCCGCGACGGGTCTGATGGGGGCTCTTCCCATTGGAGCCTCCCATGGCGGATACCCGCGCCGAACACATCGCCCAGCTGGCAGAACTGATCAAGGACGTGGAGGTGGCGATGTTCACCACCACCGGCGTCGACGGACGACTCTACAGCCGGCCGCTGGCCACCCAGCAGGTCACCTTCGACGGTGACCTGTGGTTCGTCATCACCGCCGACAGCCCGAAGGTTGCCGAGATCGCGCTTGATCCGCACGTCAACGTGGCCTATGCCTCGCCGTCGAAGAACACCTACGTATCGGTGGCAGGGCGCGCGCGCATCGTTGACGACCGCGCGAAGATCGAGGAACTGTGGTCGCCGGCGATGAAACTGTTTTTCCCGGGCGGCAAGGACGACCCGAACCTGCGCCTGATCCACGTGCGGGCCGACTCGGCCGAGTATTGGGATGGTCCGGGTACGCTGCTGGGCAAGGCGTTGAATTTCGTGCTGTCGGCGGTGCAGGACGAGCCGGCGCAGTTGGCCGACAATGGCTTCATCGATCTTCGGTGAGGATCGATGTCCGGTATTGGTAGTGCCGGGCGCTGGCCGGCAGACCTGGAAACGTGGCAGCCGGCCAGCGGTCGGCTCTACCGGATTCCGGCTCAGAACCAGCGCTGGAACAGGTCCACCGTGTAACCCACCAGCTGTCCCGAACTGAAGCCGAAGAAGGCGATCGCCGCCAACGCGGCGATCCAGTTGAACAGCATCAGCGCGCCATCGCGTTCCAGCAGCGCCAGCGAGAACAGCAGCAGCTGGAAGCCGAACAGGAAATTGGTGAAGGGAATCGGCAACGAGAGCAGCAGGCCCAGCAGCACCAGCAGCAGGCCGCTGAAGGCGTGGGCGGGGAGGGGCGTCAACAGCTGCGGCAGGCGTGGCCTCAGCATCCTGTCCAGGCGCCGCAGTGGGCGGTCGATGCGGTCCAGGAAACGGTGCATGGTGCCGCGCTTGGGTCCGCGGCGGGCAATGAAGCCGGGCAGCCACGGCCGGCGCAGGCAGAAAAGCATCTGCAGGCCGATCAGGATCACCAGCGGGCCGCTGACCGCGCCACCCATGCCCGGGATCGGGATGAACGAGGGCAGGATCGCCACGAACAGGAACACGCCGAACGCGCTCTGCTGCAGGTTGCTCAGGATCTGGCCGAGCGGCATGTGCTCGGCGGGGTCGCCGGAAGCGAACATCTCCAGCAGGGTGCGAATGCCCTCGTTGCGGTAGGCCGGGCGCTCGGCGCCTGGACCCTGGCCGGCCTCAGGCGGTGAGCTCATCGGCCTGCTCGTCGGACAGCGTGCGCAGCAGCAGCTTGTCCACCCGCGCACCGTCCAGGTCGACCACTTCGAAGCGCCAGCCGGCCCAGTCGAAGTACTCGCCTGCGTGCGGGATGCGGCCGAAGTAGTGGATGCACATGCCGGCCAGGGTGTAGTAATCGCCGTCCTCGGCATCGGGCAGCTCGTTGCTGCCGATCAGCTCGCGCAGGTCTTCGATCGGCAGCGAGCCATCCACCAGCAGCGAACCGTCCTCGCGGGTCACCACCAGCGCGTCTTCATCGGCATTCTCCACCGCCTGCAGGCGGCCGACCACGGCGCCCATCAGGTCGCTGATGGTCACCAGGCCCTGGATCTCGCCGTACTCGTCCACCACCAGCGCCATCGACTGCTGTTCCTCGCGGAAGATCTCCAGCAGCTTCATCGCGTGGGTCGATTCGGACACGTAAAGCGGTTCGCGCAGGGTCTGGAACAGCGCGTTGTCGCCGCGCGCCATGCGCGTGGCCAGCGATTTCAATTCAAGTACGCCGACCACGTCCATGTCGTTGTCGCGGTACACCGGGTACCGCGAGAACTCGTGCTCGGCCATGATTTCCAGGTTGCGCTCCAGCCCGGCCTGGGTGTCCAGCCAGGCAATGCGGTTGCGCGGGGTCATCAGGCTGTCGGCGGTGCGGTCGCCCAGGCGCATGACGCGGTTCATCATGTCACGCTCGTGGGCGTCGATTACACCGGCTTCGTGGCTCTCGGCCACCAGCATGCGGATCTCCTCTTCAGTCACCGAGGCGACTTCATCCTTGCCCAGGCCGAACAGGCGCAGCACCAGCTGGGTGGTCCTGGACAGCAGCCAGACGAAGGGCAGGGCCAGCTTGGCCAGCCAGCTCATCGGCATCGCGACCAGGCCGGCAATGGCCTCCGAGCGGGTCAGCGCCAGGCGCTTGGGCACCAGTTCGCCGAAGATCAGCGTGATGAAGGTGATCAGGCTGACGGCCAGCGCGGTACCGATGTTGCCCGCGTACGCAAACCCCGGCATCAGCCCCTGGATCCAGCCGGCGAAGGCCTCGCCCAGCGCCTCACCGCCGAGGTAGCCGGTCAGCACGCCGATCACGGTGATGCCGATCTGCACGGTGGACAGGAAGCTCTCCGGCTTCTCGGACAGCTCCAGCGCCTTGGCCGCGCGCTTGGAGGTGGCAGCCATCTGCTTCAGGCGGCTCTTGCGCGAGGTCATGACCGACATCTCGGACATGGCGAAGAAGCCGTTCAGCAGAACAAGCGCGAAGACAATCAGGATCATTTCAAACACGGGCGTCGTCCCCGGTTGGTGGCAGGGAGGGCGGGTGCTGGCGATGGCGGCAGGCGCTCAGGAACGGGATCCGGCGCGGCGCAGGGGGATAAGGGTCGTCGTCCATAAGGTGCGCCCGAAGGCGCGCTGGCATCTTAGCAAAGGGGCATGGCAGGGTGGCAACCGCCTGTTCAGGTTGGGGGTTCCAAGGCCTCGAAAGGGGGCGGGGATACCCGTGATGGTCATCTAGCCGTCATAATTCCATCTGGTGCCGTCCTTCCCGCGACGGCTGACAGGTTTCTCAATGTTCTCTCTGCAGACCATTTTCGGTTCCGGCAAACAGTTCTACACCCTGCTCGATGAGGCTGCCGTCGCGGCTTCCGACGCCGCCAAGGCGCTGCATTCCATGCTGCGCGAGGCCGACCGCCAGCCCGCGCTGGACGCCTTCAAGCTGGCCCGCCTGCGCGAACGCGCGGCCTCGGACAAGATCAGCCAGGCGCTGGTAGACAGCTTCATGACCCCGATCGAGCGCGAAGACATCGAAGCGCTGGGCTCGGCGCTGTACAAGATTCCCAAGCAGATCGAGAAGTTCGCCGACCGCTATTCGCTGGCCACGACGCACCTGGAGCACATCGACTTCGCGCCGCGCGCGGCGATGCTCGAACAGGCCGCCGGCGTGGTGGTGGAGATGGTGGCCGACCTGCGCCACATGAACCTGGACCGGATGACCGCGCTCAACGAGAAGCTGCGCTCGCTGGAGAACGAGGCCGACCGCCTGATGCTCGAGCTGTACCGCGACATCTATTCGGGCCGCCTGGACAACCTGCAGATGTTCCTGCTGAAGGAATTCTTCGAGATCCTGGAAAAGGCCATCGACCGCTGCCGCGAGGCTGGCGTGGTGGCGTACCAGATCGTGTTGAAGAACAGCTGACGGACGCCGCCGCATGTTGACCCTTGTCCTGGTGGTGATCCTGGCCGCGCTCGTCTTCGAGTTCATCAACGGCTTCCACGACACTGCCAACTCCATTGCCACCGTGGTGGCGACCAAGGTGCTCTCGCCCGGCTGGGCGGTGATGCTGGCCGCCTTCATGAACCTCATCGGTGCACTGACCGGTACCGCGGTGGCGCTGACCATCGCCTCGGGCCTGCTCAACACCAACGTGGTCGAGGTCACCCCGCAGGTGATCCTGTGCGCCCTGCTGGGCGGCATCATCTGGAACCTGATCACCTGGTGGAAGGGCCTGCCGTCCTCGTCCTCGCACGCCCTGATCGGTGGCCTCTGCGGCGCCGGCCTGGCTGCCGCCCACAACAACTGGGACGCGCTGATCTGGTCCGAGCGCCTGGGCAGCTGGGCGCAGAACAAGGGCCTGCTGTGGAAGGTGTTCGTGCCGATGATCACCTCGCCGATTGCCGGTTTCCTGCTCGGCATCGTGGTGATGGTGCTGCTGTGGGCGCTGATCGCCGGCCTGGCCAAGATCGGTGGTGCCATCGGCCGCCTGGCGCGTCCGCGCATCGTCAACGCCTTCTTCGGCAAGGCGCAGATCGCCTCGGCGGCCTACATGGGCTTCGCCCACGGCCACAACGACGCGCAGAAGACCATGGGCATCATCGCCATGACCCTGATCGGTGCCGAAGCCACCGGCGCATTGAACGACCTGCCGTCCTGGCTGGCCTTCATGCACCCGGACGCGCATGCCGGTGATGGCATCGCGATGTGGATCGTGCTGACCTGCGCGGTGGTGATGGCGGCCGGTACCGCTTCGGGCGGCTGGAAGATCATCAAGACCCTGGGCCACAAGATGGTCAAGCTGCACCCGATCCACGGCTTCGCCGCGGAGACCAGCTCGGCAACCATCCTGACCCTGGCGGCCCACTTCGGCATGCCGGTCTCGACCACGCACAGCATCTCCACCGCGATCATGGGCGTCGGCTTCGCCAAGAACCCGCGCTCGCTGAAGTTCGGCGTGATCGAGCGCATCGTCTGGGCCTGGATCCTGACCATCCCGGCGGCCGGTGGCTGTGCGTACCTGATCCTGAAGCTGTTCGAGCTGTTCGGCTGGACCTGATCGCCACGCCAAGGTTGCAAACGAAAAAGCCCGCCGTATCAGGCGGGCTTTTTCATGGGCAAGAATTTTCCGCACCCACCGTGTCGACCAAGGTCGACACCTGCCAGAGCAGAACCAGGGTCAGAGCCCGTTGCCAAGCAACGGGATCCGCCCCCGTGCCGACCAACGGTCGGCACCCACCAACAGCCCTCAGGAAGCCAGCTTTTGCAGTTGCCGTTGCCGTGGCTGTCAGCGGGTGCCGGGCCGCAGGCCCGGCCAAACCCCTTCAATTACGCTGGAACAACGCCTGTACATCCTTGCGGAACGCCGCCTGGCTGTCCGCCCGGCTGTAGAACATGTGCCCGCCCGGATAACTGCGCACCTGCACCCGGTCCGGATTGCTGCCCATCGTCGGCATCTGGTCCACGGTCAGGATCGAGCCCATGAACGGGCACGACAGGTCGTTCCAGCCATGCACGATCAGCACCTGCAGATGCGGGTCGATCGCCACCGCCTGGCGCAGCTGGGTCACCGCACCCTGGCGCAGTTCGCCATTGCGGTCCCACAGCCGGTTCACGTCGTAGTTCAGCGCCTGGTAGCGCGCATCTACTTTCCAGCCGACCACGCGCGTCACGAAGTCGACCATCGCCGTGGTGGTCGGCGCGATGATGCTGTCCAGCAGTGGGTCGTTGGCGCGCTGCTCCGGATCATTCGGGAACGGATCGAACGCGGTCACGTTGGAGTCGTAGCGGCTGCCCAGCGTGCCCTTGTCGCGGAACACTTCACGCAGGTAGGCCTGGGTCTCCAGGCGCCCGCCAGCGCGGCGCACGAACTGCGGGTCCAGTCCGGTCAGCGCGGTGACCCGGCGCAGCATGGCTTCCGTAGCCTGCGGATCGCTGCGGCCCTTCATCAACGCGGTGGCGTAATCGCCACGGGTGTACTCCACCACCTCGCGCATCGCCGCATCGGTCAGCTTGCCCTGGCGCTCCAGGTGCGCCGCGGCGATCGACGGCAGCGTCTGCATCCACGCCATCGGCGAGACATCGGCGTTGTCTTCCAGGGTCGGGCTCAGGTAGGGCGAGACCAGCACCAGCCCGTTCATTGCCACGCCCAGCCGGGTCTGCAGGAAGTGGGTGATGCGCGGGCCGCGGTAGCCACCGTAGCTCTCGCCGGTCAGGTACTTGCGCGAGGCCATGCGCTGGTTGCGCAGCAGCCAGTCGTAGATCGAGCGCGACAGGTATTCGACGTCGGCACTGGGGTTGTAGAGCGCTTTCTTGGCTTCATCGTCGCCGATCCGCGCGCGGCTGAAGCCGGTACCGACCGGATCGATGAACACCAGATCGGTGAAGTCCAGCCAGGTGCCCGGGTTGTCGTGCAGGGTGGCCGGCGCCGATGCGCTGTCACCCTCGGAGCCGAAGGTCACCACCTTGGGCCCGATCGCGCCCATGTTGAGGTACACCGACGACGCACCGGGGCCGCCATTGAGCGCGAAGGTCACCGGCCGGTCCTTGCCCGGCATCGTGTAGGCGGTGAACACCACATCGGCGATCACCTTGCCCTTGGCATCGCGTACCGGCAGGGTGCCGACGGTGGCGGTGTAGTCCAGGGTGCGGCCGGCCAGGCGCATGCTCTGGCGGGCCGAGGCGTCGGCGGGCAGCGCAGGCGCTTCGGTCTTGTCGTCTTTCGGGTCGGGCTTGCCCTCGGCGTCGGGCGCGGCCAGCACGCTGGCAGGGGCGATGAGCAGGCCGACGCAGAGCGCGGCAGTGTGCAGCAGGGACTTCATGGCACCGGTTCGGCAGCGGAAGGGGGTTCCGATGCTAGGCCGGTGGCGGGCCATGCCGTATGTGTCCAAAGGCATGGCCGTGCGTTGAGCCCGCTACTGGCCAGATTGGGTCAAGCGGGCAGGGTGGCTGCGGCGTCGTCATCGGCCAGCAGGCCGTAGACGGCCGAGTCGGCCAGCTGCCCCTGGATGCGCCAGCGCTGGCGCAGCACCCCCTCGCGGTGGAAGCCCAGGCGTTCCAGCACGTGCGCGGACGGCGCATTGCGCGGGTCGATCTCGGCTTCCACCCGGTGCAGGTGCAGGGTGCGGAACAGGTAGGCCAGTACCTGTTGCAGGGCCTCGTGCATATAGCCCTGGCCCTGGCGATCGGGTGCCAGCAGGTAGCCGATCTCGGCGCGCGCCGCATCGCGGTCCACCGCGAATACCACGCAGATGCCCAGCAGCGGACCTTCCAGCGACTCGCGCACGGCCAGCTTCAGCTGGGTGCCGATGGCATGGGCGGCGAGGTCATCGTCGATCTGCTCGCGCGCTTCGGCCAGTCGCGTCCAGGCTGGATGGTTCCACCATCGCATGACATCCGGGTTGGACTGCAGCGTGAACAGCGCGGCGGCATCGTCACGACGGATCGGGCTCAGGACCAGCCGTGCACTTTGCAGCGGCAGGCCGGGGAACAGCAGCGAGTGGCTGGCCAATACGATGGTCCACACGGGTGGACGCGCATTATGGCGCTGCCGGGTTTGCCGATGGGGGCGGATGGGGTCGGAGCGCATGGGGTCGGATCCGTTTCCTGACAGGAAACGGCTCTGACCCCACTGCCGCCAACCGGGTCAGAGCCCTTTCCTGCGGAAAGGGATCCGACCCCGCTCCGGATCAGACCTCCAGCGAGGCCAGATCGCCCTTCGACTCCAGCCAGCCCTTGCGGTCGGACGCGCGCTTCTTGGCCAGCAGCATGTCCATCAGCGAACGGGTCTGCTCGCCATCGTCCACGGTCAGCTGCACCAGGCGGCGCGTATCCGGATGGATGGTCGACTCGCGCAGCTGGTTCGGGTTCATCTCGCCCAGGCCCTTGAAGCGGGTGACGTTGACTGCGCCCTTGATCTTCTCGCGCTCGATCTTGTCCAGCATCGAACGCTTCTCTTCCTCATCCAGGGCGTAGAACACCTGCTTGCCCACGTCGATGCGGAACAGCGGCGGCATTGCCACGAACACGTGGCCGGCATCGACCAGCGCCGGGAAATGCCTGAGGAACAGTGCGGTCAGCAGGGTCGCGATATGCAGGCCGTCGGAGTCCGCGTCGGCCAGGATCACCACCTTGCCGTAGCGCAGGCCGGTGATGTCGTCCTTGCCGGGGTCGCAGCCGATGGCCACGGCCAGGTTGTGCACTTCCTCCGAAGCCAGCACGCTGTTGGACGACACTTCCCAGGTGTTGAGGATCTTGCCGCGCAGCGGCAGGATCGCCTGGAAATCCTTGTCGCGCGCCTGCTTGGCGCTGCCGCCTGCCGAGTCACCTTCCACCAGGAACAGCTCAGTGCGCGACAGGTCCTGGCTGATGCAGTCGGCCAGCTTGCCGGGCAGGGCCGGGCCTTGCGTGACCTTCTTGCGGACGACCAGTTTCTCGGTCTTCAGGCGCGCACTGGCGCGCTCGATGGCGATCTGCGCGATCTTCTCGCCCAGCTCCACGTTCTGGTTCAGCAACAGGCTGAACGCATCGTGCGCGGCGCCCTCTACAAAGCCGGCGGCCTGGCGCGAGGACAGGCGTTCCTTGGTCTGGCCGCTGAACTGCGGGTCGGTCATCTTCAGCGACAGCACGAACGACACCCGGTCCCACACGTCTTCCGGGGCCAGCTTGACGCTGCGTGGCAGCAGGTTGCGGAAGTCGCAGAACTCGCGCAGCGCCTCGGTCAGGCCGGTACGCAGGCCGTTGACGTGGGTGCCATGCTGGGCGGTCGGAATCAGGTTGACATAGCTTTCCTGGACCAGCTCACCTTCCGGCAGCCAGGCCACGGCCCAGTCCACCACCTCGGTGTCCTTCTTGAGGTTGCCGACGAACAGGTCGGCCGGCAGCGATTCGCGCTCGCCCAGTTCCAGCTTCAGGTAGTCGCGCAGGCCGTCTTCGTAGTACCAGGTATCGACTTCACCGGTGGCTTCGTCGGTCAGCTTGACGGTCAGGCCCGGGCACAGCACGGCCTTGGCGCGCAGCAGGTGCTTCAGCGCGCGCACCGCGAACTTGGGCGTGTCGAAGTACTTCGGGTCCGGCCAGAAGCGCACGCGGGTACCGGTGTTCTTCTTGCCGACGGTGCCGACCACCTCCAGCGGCGTGGCGCGGTCGCCATTGCGGAAGGTGATGCGGTGTTCGGCACCTTCGCGCTTGATGTGCACCTCCACCAGGGTCGACAGCGCGTTGACCACGCTGACGCCGACGCCATGCAGGCCGCCGGAGAAGGTGTAGTTGTTGTTGCTGAACTTGCCGCCTGCATGCAGGCGGGTGAGGATCAGTTCGACGCCCGGGATCTTCTCTTCCGGATGGATGTCCACCGGCATGCCGCGGCCGTCATCGCTGACCTCCACGCTGCCGTCCTTGTACAGGGTGATCTCGATCGAGCGGGCATGGCCGGCGAGGGCCTCGTCCACCGAGTTGTCGATCACTTCCTGCGCCAGGTGGTTCGGGCGCGCGGTGTCGGTATACATGCCGGGACGGCGCTTGACCGGGTCAAGGCCGGACAGGACTTCAATATCGGCGGCGTTATAGCGGGCGTTCATCTATCTTCTAAAGCGCGGAGCGACGCGCAAGTGTGCGGTCTGGACGGCGATTTTGCACGCCTGCGGTTCAGCCTCGGCGCCGGGGAGGGGGTAAAATGGCAGTCGCTGGAATCTGAACGCCGGCGGCCCCATCGGGTCGAAACATCCAAGCCATACCGCGAGGAGGACCTCATGAAGAAGTTGCTGACCGTTGCAATCCTGGCCGCTGCCGCCGTTGCAGTGCCGCTGGTGGTGGCGCAGAACGCGGGCCAGCCGGCCCCGCAGCAGGGTGACCAGGCCGACAAGGCGCAGGCCGAGGCCGATGCCAAGGCCAAGCGTCGTGCCCAGGCCAATGCCGAAATGAAGGCGCAGGGCCAGCCGGCCCCGCAGAAGGAAGAAGAGGAAGAAGCGCGCAAGAAGCGCTGATCCCGCAACCTGCCAAGCGCCCTTGCGACAAGGGGTGCGCAACGGAACGCCCCGCTCAGCGGGGCGTTTCTTTTTAGGAACGTGGCGTCTGCCCCTTGGGTTGGCGGCCATCAATCTGTAAACTATGGCTTTCCGGGAGTAAGTGCGTGTCCACCCTTTGCGAATGGGCTGGAGCGGCCAAGCGTGGCTTCCAGCATGGCGGGTCGCAGGTGACGGTCGATTTGGCCGGCACGGCCGCCCCGACCTCGCACGATGGTCCCCGTCCGGCGCCTGCCGCCGCACGGATCCGCACCTCCCTCGCTGTCCCAGCGAACCGGAAAACCCCCTCCGAGCACCATGCCCGCCCTCCGGGTGCGCGTGGTGTTGCCGTTTTCCATTTCCAGACAGGATGCTTGCAGCCATGACTCCCTTGATTTTCGTAACCGGCGGCGTGGTGTCCTCGCTCGGCAAAGGCATTGCCGCCGCGTCGCTGGCCGCCATTCTCGAAGCCCGGGGCCTGAAGGTCACGATGATGAAGCTCGACCCTTACATCAACGTCGACCCGGGCACCATGAGCCCGTTCCAGCACGGTGAGGTGTATGTCACCGACGACGGCGCCGAGACCGACCTCGACCTGGGCCACTACGAGCGCTTCGTGCGCACCCGCCTGAGCCGCAAGAACTCGGTCACCACCGGCCGCATCTACGAGAACGTGATCCGCAAGGAGCGCCGCGGCGACTACCTGGGCGCGACCGTGCAGGTCATTCCGCACATCACCGACGAGATCCGCCGCTGCATCGACGAAGCCACCGAAGGCTACGACGTGGCGCTGGTCGAGATCGGTGGCACCGTCGGCGACATCGAGTCGCTGCCGTTCCTGGAAGCGATCCGCCAGGTGCGCACCGAGCGTGGCCCGGAGAAGGCGCTGTTCATGCACCTCACCCTGGTGCCGTACATCGGCGCCGCCGGTGAGCTGAAGACCAAGCCGACCCAGCATTCGGTGAAGGAACTGCGTTCGATCGGCATCCAGCCGGACGTGCTGCTGTGCCGTTCCGAGCAGGCCGTGCCGGATTCGGAGCGCCGCAAGATCGCCCAGTTCACCAACGTCTCCGAGCGCGCAGTGATCAGCGTGCCGGACGTGGACGTGCTGTATCGCATTCCGTCGGGCCTGCACGCGCAGGGCCTGGACGAGATCGTGGTCAACCAGCTGAAGCTGGCCGACAAGGCCGGTCCGGTCGATCTGTCGATGTGGGAGGACGCAGTCGATGCGACCCTGCATCCGCTGGATGAAGTGACCATCGCCGTGGTCGGCAAGTACGTGGATCACCAGGATGCCTACAAGTCGGTCGGCGAAGCACTGAAGCACGGCGGCCTGCGCCAGCGCACCAAGGTCAACCTGAAGTGGCTGGAAGCACAGGATCTGGAAGGCACCGACATGGCCGCACTGGCCGATGTCGACGGCATCCTGGTGCCGGGTGGCTTCGGTGACCGTGGTTTCGAAGGCAAGGTGCTGACCTCGAAGTTCGCCCGCGAGCAGCACGTGCCGTACTTCGGCATCTGCTACGGCATGCAGGCGGCCGTCGTCGATTACGCGCGCAACGTGGTCGGCCTGGAAGGCGCCAACAGCACCGAGAACGACCGCCAGTCGCCGAACCCGGTGATCGGCCTGATCACCGAATGGCGCACCGCCACCGGCGATGTCGAGAAGCGTGACGACAAGAGCGACCTCGGCGGCACCATGCGCCTGGGCCTGCAGGAACAGCGCCTGAAGCCGGGCACGCTGGCCCGTGAGCTGTACGGCAAGGACGTCGTCGCCGAGCGCCACCGCCACCGCTACGAGTTCAACAACCGTTACCGCACCCAGCTGGAAGATGCCGGCCTGGTGATCGCCGGCAAGTCGATGGACGACACCCTGGTGGAAGTGGTCGAACTGCCGCGCGACGCGCATCCGTGGTTCCTGGCCTGCCAGGCGCACCCGGAATTCCTGTCCACGCCGCGTGACGGCCACCCGCTGTTCATCGGTTTCATCCGTGCCGCGCGCGAGCGCAAGGCCGGCGGCAAGCTGCTTTCCGAAGCGCGCGCCTGACTTGTGAATGGGGGCTTCGGCCCCCATCCTGCATGCTTCAACCCCCAGCGCACCGGCCCGGCCGGTGCTGCGGACAACAAGGAAACGCCATGAAACTGTGTGGATTCGAGGTCGGGCTGGACCAGCCCCTGTTCCTGATCGCCGGCCCCTGCGTGATCGAGTCGATGCAGCTGCAGCTCGATACCGCCGGCAAGCTGAAGGAAGTCACCGACAAGCTCGGCGTCAACTTCATCTTCAAGTCCAGCTTCGACAAGGCCAACCGCACCTCGGGCACCGCGTTCCGCGGCCCGGGCATGGAAGAGGGCCTGAAGGTCCTGGCCGAGGTCAGGAAGCAGATCGGCGTGCCGGTGCTGACCGACGTCCATGAGTACACCCCGATGGACGAAGTGGCCTCGGTGGTGGATGTGCTGCAGACCCCGGCGTTCCTGGTCCGCCAGACCGACTTCATCCGCAAGGTGTGCTCGGCCGGCAAGCCGGTCAACATCAAGAAGGGCCAGTTCCTGGCGCCCTGGGACATGAAGCCGGTCGTGGAGAAGGCCAAGGCCACCGGCAACGAGCAGATCATGGTCTGCGAGCGCGGTGCCAGCTTCGGCTACAACAACCTGGTCAGCGACATGCGCTCGCTGGCGGTGATGCGCGATACCGGTTGCCCGGTGGTGTTCGATGCCACCCACTCGGTGCAGTTGCCGGGCGGGCAGGGCACCAGTTCCGGTGGCCAGCGTGAGCACGTGCCGGTGCTGGCCCGTGCTGCCGTCGCGGTGGGCATCTCCGGCCTGTTCGCCGAGACCCATCCGGATCCGTCCAAGGCCCTGTCCGATGGCCCCAACGCGTGGCCGCTGGACCAGATGGAAGCTCTGCTCGAGACCCTGATGGAGCTCGACGCGGTGACCAAGAAGCACGGCTTCTCGCGCTTCGCGTGAGTCGTGACCCGAGGGTGGCGCTGGAAGCCCAGCGTCATCGCCGGCACTGGAAACAGTGGCCCTGGGGCCTGATCGCACTGGGCCTGGCCGTGCTGTTCACCGTGGGCATGTTTGGCCTGGTGCTGATCGGTGCGGCGTCGGTGCGCCCCCCGGGTGATGGCAGCAGCGCGCTTGATCTGCGTGCGTATTTCATTGCGCTGCTGGTCGCGGAGCTGCTCGGTGCCGCGGGCTGCCTCGCGGCCGCGGTGCTGGCCTGGCGGCTGAATCGCGGCAAGGTGGCGGCTGGCTTTGCGATCATCCTGCTTTCGCTGTGGCTCGGCGCCCTGTTCTACGGATTGCTTTGATGAATACGAGCACGTCGGCGCGCGGCTGGCCCTGGGGCCTGGTCGCGCTGGGGCTGTCCGTGCTCGCCTGGGCGTCCCTGCTGCTGGGAGTAATGGCCTTTGCGGCCAGCTTCGGCTCGCCGGGTGACGGAAACCATGGCATCCAGGCCATGCAGTACTGGATCGTGGCCGCGCTGGTCGCGCTGGGTGTGTCTTTCGTCGGCAGCCTGGTGGCGATGGTGCTCGCCTGGCGACGCCGTCGTGGACCCGTCGCGGCGGCGGTGGCCGGTGCGTTGCTGGTGATGCTGGTGTCGCTGGCCCTGATCGTGATCGGGTCCAGCTGGGGCTGATGCCGCCCAGGCCATTTGGCAAGTGGCGGGCAGCCGGGGATAATCACGCGGCATTCGTTTTGTCGCCCCCTCTCCAGACAGGTAACCGGCCCGACCATGAGTACGATCCGCAGCATCCACGCCCGTGAAATCCTTGACAGCCGTGGCAACCCCACGCTGGAAGCCGAAGTCATCCTGGAGGACGGTTCGTTCGGTCGTGCCGCGGTTCCCTCCGGCGCCTCGACCGGCACCAAGGAAGCGGTCGAGCTGCGTGACGGTGACAAGACCCGTTATCTGGGCAAGGGCGTGCGCAAGGCCGTCGACAACGTCAACACCACGATTGCCGCCGCGCTGAAGGGCTTTGAGGCCACCGACCAGGCCGGCCTCGACCGTCGCCTGATCGATCTGGACGGCACCGAGAACAAGGGCCGCCTGGGTGCCAACGCGCTGCTGGGTGTTTCGATGGCCGCCGCGCATGCCGCCGCTGCATCGAACAAGCAGGCACTGTGGCAGTACCTGGCTGCCAGGACCGGCGTGACCCCGGCGCTGCCGGTGCCGATGATGAACATCATCAATGGCGGCGCGCATGCCGACAACAACGTCGACTTCCAGGAGTTCATGGTGCTGCCGGTCGGCTTCACCTCGTTCTCCGAAGCGCTGCGTGCCGGTACCGAAATCTTCCATTCGCTGAAGTCGGTGCTGAAGGGCCACGGCCTGAGCACCGCGGTCGGCGACGAAGGTGGCTTCGCGCCGGACTTCCGCAGCAACGTCGAAGCGCTGGACACCATTCTCGAAGCGATCGGCAAGGCGGGCTACACCGCCGGTGAAGACGTGCTGCTGGGCCTGGACGTGGCCTCCAGCGAGTTCTTCGAGAACGGCAAGTACAACCTGGTCGGCGAGAACAAGCGCCTGACCTCCGAGCAGTTCGTCGACTTCCTCGCCGACTGGGCCGCGCAGTACCCGATCATCACGATTGAAGATGGCCTGGCAGAGAACGACTGGGCCGGCTGGAAGCTGCTGACCGACCGCATCGGCAAGAAGGTGCAGCTGGTTGGCGACGACCTGTTCGTGACCAACCCGAAGATCTTCCAGGAAGGCATCGACTCGGGCACCGCCAACGCGATCCTGATCAAGGTCAACCAGATCGGCACCCTCAGCGAAACCCTGGAAGCGATCGCCATGGCCGATCGTGCCGGCTACGCCGCCGTGGTCTCGCACCGTTCGGGCGAAACCGAAGACACCACCATCGCCGACATCGCAGTGGCCACAACCGCCACCCAGATCAAGACCGGTTCGCTGTGCCGCAGCGATCGCGTGGCCAAGTACAACCAGCTGCTGCGCATCGAGGAAGCCCTCGGCGCCGGCGCGCGTTACGCCGGTCGTGACGCGTTCGTTTCGCTGAAGCGCTGAGCCGATGCGCGACTGGCGCTGGATGCTGCTGGTGCTGGCCCTGTTGCTGGGCTGGCTGCAGTACCGCTTCTGGTTTGGTCCGGGCAATTCGGGTGAAGTGATGATGCTCGAAGCCCAGGTCGCCAACCAGGAGCGGGACAATGAGGGCCTGCAGCAGCGCAATGATGCGCTCGCTGCGGAAGTGAAGGACCTCAAGGAAGGCCAGTCCGCCATCGAGGAACGCGCGCGCAGCGAGCTGGGCATGATCAAGCCCGGCGAGAAGTTCTATCGCGTGGTCGAGGATGCGCCGGTCCACCCGGCGCAGCCTGCGGCAGGTGTCAGTGCGCAGGTTGGCGACCACCCGGCGGACGTGCCATGAGTGCGGCGATCTGGGTCGTGGTTCCGGCTGCTGGCCGTGGCACCCGCTTTGGCGCGCCGTTGCCCAAGCAGTACCTGCAGGCGGGCGGGCAGATCCTGCTCGCCCATACCCTGGACGCCCTGCTGGCGCATCCGGCCGTAGCCGGGGCAATGGTAGTGATCGGCCCGGACGACGCCGACTGGCCCGGCTGGAACGAGTGGGCGGGCAAGCCGGTGCTGACCTGCATCGGTGGCGCGACCCGTGCCGCTTCGGTGCTGGCTGGCCTGCAGGCGCTGCCGGAGACGGTGCGCGCTGATGAATTCGTGCTGGTCCACGATGCCGCGCGGCCGAACCTGTCCCTGGTCGATCTCGGCCGCCTGCTTGAAGTCGGTCGTGCCGATCCGGTCGGGGCGATCCTGGCCGCACCGGTACGCGACACCCTCAAGCGTGCGGGCGACGACGGTGGCATCGATGGCACCGAGCCGCGCGAGCGGCTGTGGCGCGCACTGACACCACAACTGTTCCGCCGCCACCAGCTCAGCCGCGCGCTGTCCGAAGCCGCCGCCGCCGGTGTTGAAGTCACCGATGAGGCCATGGCCATGGAGCGCCAGGGCCAGCGCCCGCTGCTGGTGGAAGGCAGCGAGGACAACTTCAAGGTCACCACCCCGGCCGATCTGGACCGGTTTGAATTCGTACTTTCCCGCCGCGCCGGCTGACCGTCCGCGCGGCCCTGCAGCAAGGGTTGCATCCATGAGCACCGCACCGTTCCCGCCCGTCCGCATCGGCCAGGGCTACGACGTCCATGCCTTCGGTGAAGGCGACCACATCATGCTTGGCGGAGTGAACGTGCCGCACAGCTGCGGCGTGCTTGCACACAGCGACGGCGACGTGATCCTGCACGCCCTGTGCGATGCGATGCTCGGCGCGCTGGCGCTGGGTGACATCGGCCAGCATTTCCCGCCGAGTGACGACCGCTGGAAGGGCGCCGACAGCAGCGAGTTCGTGCGCCACTGCGACAGCCTGCTGCGCGAGCGCGGCTGGCGCGTCGGCAACACCGACATCACCGTGATCTGCGAGCGTCCGAAGGTCGGCCCGCATGCGCTGGCCATGCGTGAGCGCATCGGTGGGTTGCTGCAGCTGCCGCTGGACGCGGTCAGCGTCAAGGCCACCACCTCGGAGAAGCTGGGCTTCACCGGCCGTGGTGAAGGCATCGCCGCGCAGGCGGTCGTGTTGCTGGTGGCGGCATGATCCCGCTGCCGTTGGCGTTTGGTGCGCCGTTGTTGACGGCGCGCATCCGCACCACGCCGGACGATTTCCAGGTGGATGAACTGCCGGCGTTCGAGGCGAGCGGTGAAGGCGAGCATCTGCTGCTGCACATCCGCAAGCGCGGCGCCAACACCGTGCATGTGGCCAAGGTGCTGGCAAAATGGGCGGGCCTGCCGGAAATGGCGGTGAGTTACGCCGGCATGAAAGACCGTCACGCGGTCACCACCCAGCGTTTCAGCGTGCACCTGCCCAAGCGCATTGCGCCGGACCTGGCCGAGTTGGCCAGTGACGAAATCGAAGTCATCGAGGCAACCTGGCACAACCGCAAGCTGCAGCGCGGCGCACTGGCCGGCAACCGCTTCAAGCTGGTGCTGCGCGAGGTGCAGGGCGATGCCGCCGCGATCAGCGAGCGCCTGCAGCAGATTGCCGCGCGCGGCCTGCCGAACTGGTTTGGTGAACAGCGTTTCGGCCGCGACGGTGGCAACGTGCCGGCTGCACTGGCGATGTTCGGTGGCCGCCGCATGCGCAAGGACCAGCGTTCGCTGCTGCTCTCTGCAGCCCGTTCGGCGCTGTTCAACCGCGTGCTGGCCGCGCGCGTGGAGCAGGGCAGCTGGGACCAGCCGCTCGATGGCGAAGTCTGGATGCTCGATGGCAGTCGCAGCGTGTTCGGCCCCGAGCCGTACACGGATGTGCTGGCCGAGCGGCTGGCGCGTTTCGACATCCATCCCAGCGCGCCGTTGTGGGGCGAAGGCGAGCTGCGCAGCACCGACGCTGCGCGTGAGCTGGAGCTGGCCGCGCTGGACGACGACGAGTCGAAGGCACTGCGGACCGGCCTGGAAGACGCGCGCCTGAAGCAGGAGCGCCGCGCGTTGCGCCTGCGTCCGGCGCTGCTGCAGCACCAGTGGCTGGCCGACGACGTGCTGGAACTGTCGTTCGCGTTGCCGCCAGGCTGCTACGCCACCGCCGTGCTGCACGAACTCGGCCCCGTCGAAGACGCCTCGCAGGCCTGACAGAAAAAAAGGGGACGGAGGGAATTAAGTCGTTTGTGGCACAAACGACTTAATTCCCTCCGTCCCCTTTTCAACGCCGCGCCAGCAGCACCAGTACCGCGCCGGTGCCGCCTTGTCCGGTCGGTGCCGAATGGAATGCCAGCACGTCGTTGCGCAGCCGCAGCAGGCGATCGACCAGGTTCTTCAGCACCGGTGCGCCGCCATCGGACTGCAGTCCCTTGCCGTGGATGATGCGCACGCAGCCGTACTCGTGTGCATGCGCTTCCAGCAGGAACTGGCGCAGCAGGGCTTCGGCCTGTGCGGCGGTGGCGCCGTGCAGATCCAGTTCGTCCTGCACCGAGTACTGGCCGCGCTTGAGGCGCTGGAACAGGCGTGGTGGCAGGTTGTCGCGGCGATAGCTGGCCACGTCGCCGGCTTCCAGTGGCGCACTGTCGCGCAGCAGCCGGGCGAACTCGCCGGCCGCTTCGGCCTCGTCACGTTCGGCCATGCGCGCGCGCGGTTTCGGCCGGGGCGCGGCAGGTGTCGGCTCGGCATCCTTGCGCAGCGGCTTCACTTCGCCGATGGCCGCACGGAACAAGGCGGCCGGATCTTCGTCATCAGGGTGCGACATGCGCACAGGGTAAACCGCCGGCGCAGGTCTGCCTATGACGGTTCGATGTCGGCCGTGACCGCTGACAGGGTAGGACCGGCGGCCCGCATGCGGCACAATAGACGATGCCCTTGCAGGGTCGACCGCTTCCGCAGGGGAGCGCGACGGTCCCGCCCACACTGCACGGTGATGGAATCGAATTCTTGGAAAATCAAGCGGTTAAATCGAAGATGCGAATCCTGGTCAGCAATGACGATGGTGTCGACGCCGCAGGCATCCGGATGCTTGCCGCGGTCCTGCGCGAGGCCGGTCACGAAGTCACGGTGGTTGCGCCCGACCGCGATCGCTCCGGCGCCAGCAACTCGCTGACCCTGGACCTGCCGATCCGGCTCAAGCGCATCGACCATTACACCGTTTCGGTGGCCGGTACGCCCACCGACTGCGTGCACCTGGCGCTGACCGGCCTGCTTGAATTCGAGCCTGACATTGTCGTGTCCGGCATCAACAACGCCGCCAATCTCGGCGACGACGTGATCTATTCCGGCACCGTCTCGGCGGCGATGGAAGGTCGCTTCCTCGGCCTGCCGGCGGTGGCGGTCTCGCTGGTCAGCCGCAACCACGATCCGAAGCACTTCGAGACCGCCGCGCGTGCTGCGGTGGAGATTGTCGCCCGGCTCAAGGCCGATCCGCTGCCGGCCGACACCATCCTCAACGTCAACGTGCCGGACCTGCCGTGGAGCGAGGTCAAGGGCTTCGAGGTCACCCGCCTCGGCAACCGCCATCGTGCCGAAGGCTGCATCGCGCAGAAGGATCCGCGCGGCAACGAGGTGTACTGGATCGGCCCTGCCGGCCGTGAGCAGGATTCCGGTCCCGGTACCGATTTCCACGCGGTGCGCACCGGCCACATCTCGATCACCCCGATCCAGGTCGACCTCACCCGCTACCAGGCGCTGGAGAAGGTCGCCAGCTGGGTCGGCGGCCTCAGCGCCGCGCTGGACCAGCCGGCATGAGCCCACGCCTGCGATTGCAGCCGGAAGCCGTCGGTATCGGCATGACCTCGCAGCGCGTGCGTGACCGCCTGGTCGACCGCCTGCGCGAAGCCGGCATCGTCGACGAGCCGACCTTGAACGCGATCCGGGTGGTGCCGCGCCATCTGTTCATCGATGAAGCCCTGGCCTCGCGTGCCTATGAAGACACCGCGCTGCCGATCGGCCATGGCCAGACCATCTCGCAGCCCTGGGTGGTTGCGCGGATGACCGAGGCAGTGCTGCAGGTCTCGCCGAAGCGGGTGCTGGAAGTCGGCACCGGTTCCGGTTACCAGGCCGCCATCCTTGGCGCGTTGGGCCTGGAGGTCTACACCGTGGAGCGCATTGGTGATCTGCTGCGCCAGGCCCGCAAGCGCTTCCGTGCGCTGGGCATGAACATCCGCACCAAGCACGACGACGGCCGCGTCGGCTGGGCCGAGCACGGCCCGTTCGATGCCATCGTGGTCACTGCGGCGGCGCCGGCACTGGTCGACGCCCTGATCGAGCAGCTGGCCGAAGGCGGCCGCCTGGTGGCGCCGGTCGGTGGCCCTGGGGCGCAGTCGCTGGTACAGCTGGACCGCAAGGCCGACGGCAGCATCGAACAACACGTGCTGGCGCCGGTCACGTTCGTGCCGCTGCTGTCTGGCATGCTCGACTAATCCACGGAGCAGGGTTGCATGAAGATTTTCGGGCCGCTGTACGAGCGGGCGATGAAGTGGGCGGCGCACGAACGCGCGCCGACCTACCTGACGGTGTTGAGCTTCTTCGAGGCGATCATCTTCCCGGTGATGCCGGAGGTGATGCTGGCGCCGATGTGCGTGGCCCAGCCCAAGCGCGGCTGGTGGTTTGCCACCCTCAGCCTGGCCGGCTCGATGGTCGGTGCGCTGGTCGGCTACGCGCTGGGTCACTACGCTTTCGAGGCGATCAAGCCGCTGTTTGAAGTGCTGGGCATGCTGCCGGCGATCGAGCAGGGCATCACCACCGTGCAGGCGAAGATGGCCGAATCGCCGTGGGCGGTGTTCACCTTCCTGGTGCTGGGCGGCTTCATGCCCATCCCGATGAAGGTCTTCACGTGGGCATCGGGTATCGTCGGCGTACCGATGCCGCAGTACCTGTTGAGCATGCTGATCGGTCGCGGCAAGCGCGTGTTCGTGCTGGCTGCGGTCATCCGTATCGGTGGTGCGCGTGCTGAAGCGGCACTGCGTCGCTGGATTGAACCGCTGGGCTGGATCGCCACCGCGTTGGTGGTGGTGCTGATCGCCTGGCTTGTATGGAGGTCGAAGTTCGCATGAGTCCTGATCGTCTGAGCAAGGGAGTGCGCATCGGCGCGCTGGCGTTGCTGGTTTCCACCCTGGCCGCCTGCGGCACCGCCACTGTGGTTCGTCCTGGTGGTGGCAGCACCGGTGGTGGCGTGACCACGCCGAAGACCTCGGTGCCCAAGCCCGGGCAGACCGTGGTGGTGCGCAAGGGCGACACCATCTATGCGCTGGCCCGCATCCATGACATCACCCCGGCCGACCTGATTGCCTGGAACAGCCTGGACAACCCCTCGACCATCCATCCGGGGCAGGTGATCCGGCTGTATCCGGCCGGTGCCAGCGGCGGCCGCGCGCCGACCACGGTGGTCACCGCGCCGCGCTCGGGTGGCAGCAGCGCCGGCAGCACGGCGCCAACTCCGACGCCGGCCGGTCCGGTGAAGAGCAACATCGCCTGGCGCTGGCCGGCCGATGGCGCGATCGTCGGCCGCTACGTTGCCGGCGATGCGACCAAGCAGGGCGTGGACATCGCCGGTACCAGCGGCCAGCCGGTCAAGGCCACCGCCAACGGTGTGGTGGTGTACTCCGGCGCCGGCCTGGTCGGCTACGGCGAGCTGATCATCATCAAGCACAGCGACCAGTGGCTGTCGGCCTATGGCCACAACCGCAAGCGCCTGGTGAATGAAGGGCAGAGCGTGAAGGCCGGTGAGCAGATCGCCGAGATGGGCCGCACCGGTGCGAACCGCGACATGGTCCACTTCGAGATCCGCTACAACGGCAAGCCGGTCGACCCGCAGCAGTACCTGCCGGCGCGCTGATCGTCGATTCATAATCCGGGCGGATCCCCGGCCCGGCGCAGCGCGCCGGGCGTTCGCCGACGGTGCGGCCCATGGGCCGCAAACACCGCCGGCTCACCCGCTACAACGGCAAGCCGGTCGACC
>NZ_JCAFSD010000003.1:0-375953 GCF_059368915.1 Stenotrophomonas sp. YJH_SMC_105-26
CGCCAAGGAGATCAAGGGCCTGATCGACGACTCGGTCGGCAAGGTCAACGACGGCTCGGCGCTGGTGCACAAGGCCGGCGCGACCATGGGCGAGATCGTCGCCTCGGTGCAGCGCGTGACCGACATCATGGCCGAGATCTCTGCGGCCTCGCAGGAACAGTCGGCGGGCATCGAGCAGGTCAACCAGACCGTGGTGCAGATGGACGAAACCACCCAGCAGAATGCTGCGTTGGTGGAAGAAGCCACTGCTGCGGCACGCGCAATGGAGGACCAGGCCGGCCAGCTGGCTGACGCCGTGGCGATCTTCCGCCTCGACAACCAGGTGTCCGCCGCAGTGAAGGCCGTGGCCGCGCGCGCGGAGCCGGCCCGTATCACCACCGTGGCACGCCCGCAGCCGACCAGCACGCCCGCTCCGGTCCGCCGCAGCAGCAACGCCAGCACCTTCGCCGCCAGCGACAGCGACTGGCAGGAATTCTGAGACCCACCCGCGGCGGCTGCGGCCGCCGCCTCTGCCGATGGACACGTCCCCCGTGCAAAGTCCTACCCCCATCGTCACCGGCCCGCGCGAATTCGAGTTCGCCGACCGCGATTTCCGCCGCGTCTGCGACCTGATCTACCAGCGCGTGGGCATCGCCCTCGCGCCGGCAAAGCGCGACATGGTCTATGGCCGCCTGTCGCGCCGCCTGCGCACGCTGGGCATGCGCAGCTTCCAGCAGTACCTGGACCATCTGGAGCAGGAAGATGGTGACGAATGGCAGGCGTTCACCAACGCGCTGACCACCAACCTGACCTCGTTCTTCCGCGAACCGCATCACTTCGACAAGCTGCGCGAGGAACTCCAACAGCGCTCCAGCCGCGCCCCACTGCTGCTGTGGTCGTGCGCGGCGTCCACCGGCGAAGAGCCCTACTCGATGGCGATCACCGCCTGCGAGGCCTTCGGCACGTTGAAGCCGCCGGTACGCATCATTGCCACCGACGTCGATACCCAGGTGCTGGCCACCGCCGGCCGCGGCGTCTACAACATCGATCGCGTCGCCAGCCTCGATCCGGACCTGCGCCGCCGCTACTTCCAGCGCGGCAGCGGCCCCAACGAGGGCCAGTGCCGCGTGCTGCCGGCGCTGCGCGAACTGATCGAGTTCCGCCCATTGAACCTGCTCGCCCCGCGCTACGACGTCGGCGGCCCGTTCGACGCGCTGTTCTGCCGCAACGTGATGATCTACTTCGACAAGCCGACCCAGCGCGCCATCCTCGGTCGCCTGGTCCAGCACCTGGCCGATGACGGCCTGCTCTACACCGGCCATTCGGAGAACTACCTGCACGCCGCCGACCTGATCCAGCCCTGCGGCCGCACCCTGTACCGCCGTGCGGCAAAGGCCGGCGCATGAATGCCTCGCTGCGTACCGACGATGTGATGCGCTACCAGGATGCGCGCTTCCAGACCATCGCCGCCAAGCTGCTGCCGACCCAGTACCTGGTGGTCGATGACACCACTGCGCTGACCACCACGCTGGGCTCCTGCGTGGCGGCCTGCCTGCGCGACCCGGTGCTGAAGATCGGCGGCATGAACCACTTCCTGCTGCCGGAGGGCAACGCCGGTGACGGCGCACCCGCACGCTACGGCAGCTATGCGATGGAACTGCTGATCAACGACATGCTCAAGCGGGGCGCCCACCGCAAGCGCATCGAAGCCAAGGTGTTCGGCGGCGCCAACGTGCTCAAGGGCTTCACCAGCAATCCAGTGGGCACCCGCAACGCCGAGTTCGTGCGCCAGTACCTGCAGGCCGAGCACATCCCGATCATCGCCGAGGACCTGTGCGGCATCCATCCGCGCAAGATCTGGTTCTTCGCCGACACCGGCCGCGTGGTGGTGCAGCGCCTGCCGCATGCGCATGAGGCCGAAGTGGCCGCCACCGAATCGGCGGTGCGTGCGCGCCTGTCCAAGGCGCCGGTCACCGGTGGCGTGGAGCTGTTCGAATGACCTTTACCGGCAACGCCCCCTGCCGGGTGCTGATCGTCGACGACTCTGCCGTCGTGCGCCAGATGCTCACCGAGATCCTGTCCAGCGATCCCGCCATCGACGTGGTCGGCACCGCCGCCGACCCGCTGCTGGCCCGTGAAAAGATCAAGCGACTGGCCCCGGACGTGATCACCCTGGACGTGGAAATGCCGCGCATGGACGGGCTGGCGTTCCTGGAAAACCTGATGCGCCTGCACCCGTTGCCGGTGGTGATGATCTCCTCGCTCACCGAGCGCGGCGCCGACACCACCCTGCAGGCACTGGCGCTGGGCGCCGTGGATTTCGTGTCCAAGCCGAAGTTGGACGTGGCCCGCGGCCTGCAGGGCTACGCCGACGAGATCATCGCCAAGGTCAAGATGGCGGCGCGCTCGCGGGTACGTCCGCTGGTGCGCGCCGCCGCGCCGAAGCTCATGCTGGACGCCGCGCCCGCGATACGCCCGGCCGCGCCGCAGTTCCGCACCACCGACCGGCTGATCGCGATCGGTTCCTCGGCGGGCGGCACCGAAGCGCTGCGCGTGGTGCTGGAAGGCATGCCTGCCGACGCGCCCGCCGTGGTGATGACCCAGCACCTGCCGGCCAGCTTCAGCAGTGCCTTCGCCGAACGCCTGGACCGCCACTCGGCGATGGCGGTACGTGAGGCCAGCGACGGCGAAGCGGTGCTGCCCGGCCACGCCTACCTGCCGCCGGGCGGCAAGCACCTGCGGATCATCCGCGACGGTGCGCGCTGGCGCTGCCGCGTCGACGATGGCCCGGCAGTGAACCGCCACAAGCCGGCAGTGGACGTGCTGTTCCGTTCGGTCGCGCAGAACGCCGGTGGCAACGCCATCGGCGCCATCCTCACCGGCATGGGCGATGACGGTGCACGCGGCCTGCTGGAAATGCGCCAGGCCGGCGCGCCGACGTTGGTGCAGGACGAGGCCACCAGCGTGGTCTGGGGCATGCCGGGTGCCGCGTTCAAGCTGGGCGCGGCCGAGGAACAGGTGCCACTGGAGCGGATCGCCGAGCGGCTGCTCGCCCTCGCCCGCGGCTGACAGGCCCCTGTAGAGCCGAGCCCACGCTCGGCTCTGCACCCTGCTGGACACCTCCAAGAGACGTCAGGCTCCATTGCCGATCCGCCGCCAGCACTTTCGACCATTGATGTTTCAACGACGCTGATCGAGGTTTGATCCTGCCGCAAGCCATGCGCGCCAAACGGGAGGCCCGCAGGACACCGACTTGGAGCGCGGCTGGAGCGGGTCGTATAGTCAGGTATCGCACAGCAATGGAACGCCGATGAACGTTACCCCGCAAGGCCGCGCTGCTCGGGTACGCAGGGAGGGAGGTCCGGATAGCGGGCAATACCCACTGCGCAACCTGTCGCATTTGCCCGGATGCGGCGCCGTCGTTCGTGATGAGACCGCATGTTCCAGGGATCAAGGAAAATCCTGCAGCGACATGGACCGCTCATGCTGAAAGTTCTCCCGACCCTTGCTCACGTTGCGTTGATCGCCTCGATCACACTGGCCGTTCCGGGCTGCAACAAGGAACGCTCATACCCGGTCTATCGCGAGAATCCTGCACCCAGGGATGCGCTGCCTATTGTGATTCGGGTCCACGATGCACCCGTGGATGTCCCCGTTCCTTCGGTCTTTGTCACGTATGAGATAGACCCACTCTGTCTCCCTCCGGTCAACAATTGGGAGGGGGTGCAGTACGAGCCGAACCAGCACAAGGTTGAGCTTCAGGCACAGCGCCTCAGTGCCACTGAATTCAGCAGTGTTGTATTCAACGATGGCATGGAAGTTGCCGACTATTACGGTCGCGGCCCGTGCACTTGGACGCCCGTGCTCGTGGAAGCTTCATTCGCCTTCATCATCGATGATCGCCCTATCCAAGCAACCGCATGGACTTCATTCACAAAGCTTGAAACCGAGAAACTCGCTACTACCTACGTACATCGCGCCTTGCGCCCCATGACTTCAGGGGGATCGCCAGAGTGGACGCCTACCGAGCCTTCGACTTGGTACGAGAAGATGCCTCAAGATAAGCGAAAGGATTACTTCCCAATCGAAATCTCCACACGGACTGAAGGAACAGCCCAATGAATCCTGGAGCAAATGCAGCCCTCTCAGATCATGTCTACAAGGATCCGCTCCCTGCGCCCAAGGCCATTGTTACCATTGCCGGGACGGAATATCGTGTATTGGCCAGCCTAAACTCCGCCACCGGCTACCAAGGCGTCAAGAGTCAACGCACAACTCGGCGATGCCCTCGCACTCACCAAGCAGGCGATCGATCTGGCTAAAGAGAATGGGTATGGTCCGGTGTACGTCACCGGCCACTCGCTGGGCGGCGCGCTCGCCCAGATCACTGCACACCACTACAACCTCCCCGGCGACGCATTCAATCCTTACGGTGCTGCCGGGCTGGCGTATCGCCTTCCTGAGGGCCAGCCGGCCAACGCGGCGCCCTTCACCAACCATGTGATGGCAGGCGACCTGGTCAGTGCGGGCGGTCCTCATTACGGCAAGGTCGAGATGTATGCGCTGCCCAGGGAACTGGAGGTCCTGCGCAACGCCGAGCACGGCCAGCGCATCGCCTCGCTTGGAACACCTGGGATGAAAAGCGGCCATGTCATGTCCGCCGCGGTGGCGGTCCAGTTGGGCGACTCCCATCGATTGGTTCATTTCCTTGATCGCGTGACCGACAAGGGCCCGGTGCCGTCTGTACTGGACAATCCCCTGGCCCGGATCACGGATCCCGAAGACCTGCGCAGGATTGCCGACTACCGCAGTGATGTTCATCAGTTGCGCGCAGGCGCGACCGTGCTTGTCGGCGGCGGACCTGGCCTGCTGCGCGACGGGGTCAATTACCTGCGCGGTATTGAGGAAGCCGGTGCATATGCCCGCCGCGAGGCTGAAGCGGAGCAGCGGGCCCGGAATGCGCTCAGGCCGGGGGAGCAGCTGATCCAGGATGCAACCGACAAGGGCTCGCCCTCTCTCGGCAATCCCGGCTTCTCTCCCAGGAGTCCATTGCAGGAGAGCATTGAGTCAACCTTGGACAAGGCAGGCTTGGATCCCAGGAAGGAAGGCCATCCAGACCATGTGCTCTACCAGCAGATCCGCGATGGTGTATCCGCCGTGGATGCCAGGCACGGGCGCAGCTTCGATGAAACCAGTGAGCGCATGACGGCCAGCCTGCTTGCGACGGCCAAGAGCAGCGGCCTCGAACGCGTTGATCATGTGGTCCTGGGCAGTCCACCCAGCGATGGCTCGGGCCCTCGCCTGTTCGTTGTGCAGGGAGCACCGGGCAATCCGGCACACCTGCGGGCGTCGGTTCCGATCAGCGAGGCAATCAATACGCCGGTGGAGCAGTCGATCGCCAAGGCCGAACAGATTGCGCAGGCACAGCAGGTCGGTCAGCAAGACCACGTCCAGGAGCAGACCCGAACCGCGATGCGCATGGGCTAGGCCACCTGGCCGGGCACAATAGAAACCCGGCTTTCACCGGAGGTTCTTCGTTTCAACGGGTTGCCGGCCAGCGGCCGGCACTACCATGCGTCGTCCGCTCACAAAAAAACCCCCGGCGCGAGCCGGGGGTTTTCAGTTACCGCATCAGGCAGCGACCGTCTTGGCCACGTCCTGGTATTCCTCGATCTGGTCGAAGTTCATGTAGCGGTAGATCTCCGCACCATTGGCGTTGATCACGCCGATGTCCGCCATGTACTCCTCCTTGGTCGGGATGCGGCCCAGGCGCGAGCAGATCGCCGCCAGTTCGGCCGAGCCCAGGTACACGTTGGTGTTGCGGCCCAGGCGGTTCGGGAAGTTGCGGGTCGAGGTCGACATCGCGGTGGAGCCTTCGCGAATCTGCGCCTGGTTGCCCATGCACAGCGAGCAGCCCGGCATTTCCATGCGCGCGCCGGTAGCGCCGAAGGTGCCGTACACGCCTTCCTTGGTCAGCTCCGAAGCATCCATCTTGGTCGGCGGGGCCACCCACAGGCGGGTCGGCAGGTCACGCTTGCCTTCCAGCAGCTTGGCAGCGGCGCGGAAGTGACCGATGTTGGTCATGCACGAACCGATGAACACTTCGTCGATCTTGGCGCCGGCCACTTCGGACAGGGTCTTCACGTCGTCCGGGTCGTTCGGGCAGGCCACGATCGGCTCGTGGATGTCGGCCAGGTCGATCTCGATGACGGCGGCGTACTCGGCGTCGGCATCCGGCTCCAGCAGCTGCGGGTTGGCCAGCCAAGCTTCCATCTTCTCGATGCGACGCTGCAGCGAACGCGGGTCCTGGTAACCCTCGGCAATCATCCACTTCAGCAGGGTGATGTTGCTGGTCAGGTACTCGATGATCGGTTCCTTGTTCAGGCGCACCGAGCAACCGGCCGCCGAACGCTCGGCCGAGGCATCGGACAGTTCGAACGCCTGCTCGACCTTCAGCTCCGGTAGGCCTTCGATTTCCAGGATGCGACCGGAGAAGATGTTCTTCTTGCCAGCCTTGGCCACGGTCAGCAGGCCCGACTTGATCGCGTACAGCGGGATCGCGTTGACCAGGTCACGCAGGGTCACGCCCGGCTGCATCTTGCCCTTGAAGCGCACCAGCACCGACTCCGGCATGTCCAGCGGCATCACGCCGGTGGCCGCGGCGAAGGCGACCAGGCCCGAACCGGCCGGGAACGAAATACCCACCGGGAAACGGGTGTGCGAGTCACCACCGGTGCCGACGGTGTCCGGCAGCAGCATGCGGTTGAGCCAGCTGTGGATCACGCCGTCGCCCGGGCGCAGCGAGACGCCGCCACGGGTGGAGATGAACTCCGGCAGGGTGTGGTGGGTCTTCACGTCCACCGGCTTCGGGTACGCGGCGGTATGGCAGAACGACTGCATCACCAGGTCGGCCGAGAAGCCCAGGCACGCCAGGTCCTTCAGCTCGTCGCGGGTCATCGGGCCGGTGGTGTCCTGCGAGCCCACCGAGGTCATCTTCGGTTCGCAGTAGGTGCCCGGGCGCATGCCCTGGCCTTCCGGCAGGCCACAGGCGCGGCCGACCATCTTCTGCGCCAGCGAGAAGCCCTTGCCGGTGTCGACCGGCTGCACCGGCAGGCGGAACAGATCGGTCGGGGCCAGGCCCAGCGCTTCGCGCGCCTTGCCGGTCAGGCCACGGCCGATGATCAGCGGAATGCGGCCACCGGCACGCACTTCGTCGAACAGCACGTCGGACTTGACCTGGAACTCGGCGATCACCTCGCCGTTCTTCAGCGCCTTGCCTTCATACGGACGCAGCTCGACCACATCGCCGTGTTCCATCTTCGACACGTCCAGCTCGATCGGCAGCGCGCCGGCATCTTCCATGGTGTTGTAGAAGATCGGGGCGATCTTCGAACCCAGGCAGACGCCACCGGCGCGCTTGTTCGGGATGAACGGAATGTCATCGCCGGTCCACCACAGCACGCTGTTGGTGGCCGACTTGCGCGAGGAACCGGTGCCGACCACGTCGCCGACGTAGGCGACCAGATGGCCCTTGTCCTTCAGGTCGAGGATCTGCTGGATCGGGCCGCGCTTGCCGTCTTCTTCCGGGGTGAACGGCGCGTCGTCGCGCTTGTTCTTCAGCATCGCCAGGGCGTGCATCGGAATGTCCGGGCGGGTGGTCGCGTCCGGTGCCGGCGACAGGTCGTCGGTGTTGGTCTCGCCCGGCACCTTGAACACGGTGACGGTCAGGCTCTGCGGCACTTCCGGATTGCTGGTGAACCACTCGGCATCGGCCCAGCTCTGCAGCACGGCCTGGGCGTTGGCGTTGCCGGCCTTGGCCTTTTCCTGCACGTCATGGAACGCATCGAACACCAGCAGGGTCTTCTTCAGGCCGTTGGCGGCGATGGTGCCGACGCTGGCGTCGTCCAGCAACTGCACCAGCGGGGCGACGTTGTAACCGCCGAGCATGGTGCCCAGCAGTTCGGTGGCGCGCTCGCGGCTGATCAGCGGGTTCTGCTCGCTGCCCAGGGCGATCGCCGCCAGGTAAGAGGCCTTGACCTTGGCCGCGTCATCGACACCGGCCGGCACGCGATGGGTCAGCAGGTCGAGCAGGAACTCGGCCTCGCCCTGCGGCGGGTTCTTCAGCAGTTCGATGACATCGGCCGTCTGCTGCGCGCTCAGCGGCAGCGGCGGGATGCCAAGCGCAGCGCGCTCGGCGACGTGGTGGCGGTAGGCTTCCAACATGACAACTCCCGGGTAATGCGTAGGTTGAAATAACAAAGTGGGCTCAGGCGTGCGGCACGATCAGCTTCAGGCCCTTGAAGTAGTCGCGGTAAAACGTGTCGTTCCAGGTGATCAGGCCGTCACACTGCAGCAGTGCGTGGGCGCCGACCATGAATTCGTCCAGGCTGCGGCGGCTGCCGCCGCGCTGGCGATGACGGCGGTGCATCTCGCCGGCGCGCAGCGCCGACTTGGCTTCCATCGGGTTGAAGTGCACGCCCATTTCTTCCAGCGCTTCGAGCACCTCGGCGCCGCCGCGCAGCGATGCGCAGACCTCGGCCAGGGTCGCGCCACAGACCACCACGCGGCCACCGACCAGGCTCTGCCGGAGGATGGCTTCCACGGCATCGGCCTGCGGACCATTGCTGAGCAGCTCGACCAGCACCGGTGAATCGACGGCGATCATCACGGCTTATTCCTCGTCACGCACCGCGCGTACCGCTGCGTCGGACGATTCGAAGCCGTCCAGCGCAAACTTGCCGCGCGCCCGTGAAATGGCATCGTCAACACTCTTGCGCAGGATGATGCGGCTGCCGTCCAGCTCGACCTTCAGCAGCGTGCCCTTGGTCAGGCCGAGGGCATCACGCACCGCCTTGGGCAGGGTGATCTGTCCGCGTTCTGCAACAGTGGCTTCCATCGGTAGGCCCTCCAGAGTATGCACAAATTATACATACTTCCCCGGGCATACTTCCACCCTGAACAGGACCGGCGCCCCGCCAGCCCTTGCCTTGCAAAGGATCGGCCACAAACGTGACATACGCCATACACCTTCCCCTGTAGTCTGGAACCGATGCCGCAGGCCGGGACCCGGCCCGGATGAATCCATTCAGTCTGAGGTTCATACTGGGACGACCGGGGACGTCAGGCCCGCGGCGACCGCAAGCAGGCCCGCCCATGCGCGGGCCACTGCAAGCCATCCGCAAGAAGGAGTTACCCCGCATGAGCGATTCGTTCTCCACCCGCAGCCAGCTGAACGTCGGCGGCAAGACCTACGACTACTTCAGCCTGCCCACGCTGGGCCAGCGCTTCGATATCTCCCACCTGCCCTACTCGATGAAGATCCTGCTGGAGAACCTGCTCCGGCACGAGGACGGCGGTATCACCGTCGGCAAGGACCACATCGAAGCCGTGGCCCGCTGGAACCCGGCGGCCGAGCCGGACACCGAGATCGCCTTCATGCCGGCGCGCGTGGTCCTGCAGGACTTCACCGGCGTGCCCTGCGTGGTCGACCTGGCCGCGATGCGCGACGCGGTCGTCAAGCTGGGCGGCTCGCCGGAGCAGATCAACCCGCAGATCCCCTCCGAACTGGTCATCGACCACTCGGTGCAGGTCGATGTGTTCGGCAAGCCGGACGCGCTCGACCTCAACGGCAAGATCGAGTTCCAGCGCAACCAGGAACGCTACGGCTTCCTGCGCTGGGGCCAGAAGGCCTTCGACAACTTCAAGGTGGTGCCGCCGAACACCGGCATCGTCCACCAGGTGAACCTGGAGAACCTGGCCCGCGTAGTGATGACCGCCGACAAGGACGGCAAGGCGGTCGCCTACCCCGATACCGTGTTCGGTACCGACAGCCACACCACCATGATCAACGGCATCGGCGTGCTTGGCTGGGGCGTGGGCGGCATCGAAGCCGAGGCCGCCATGCTCGGCCAACCGTCGTCGATGCTGATTCCGCAGGTGGTCGGCTTCAAGCTGACCGGCAAGCTGCCCGAGGGTGCCACCGCTACGGACCTGGTGCTGACCGTCACCCAGATGCTGCGCAAGCTGGGCGTCGTCGGCAAGTTCGTCGAGTTCTACGGTGACGGCCTGCAGCACCTGCCGCTGGCCGACCGTGCCACCATCGGCAACATGGCCCCGGAGTACGGCGCCACCTGCGGCATCTTCCCGATCGACGCCGAATCGCTGAACTACCTGCGCCTGTCCGGCCGCAGCGAAGAGCAGATCGACCTGGTCGAAGCCTATGCCAAGGCACAGGGCCTGTGGCACGAACCGGGCAGCCCGCATGCCCAGTACAGCACCACGCTGGAACTGGACATGGGCACGGTGAAGCCGTCGCTGGCCGGCCCGAAGCGTCCGCAGGACCGCGTGCTGCTGGAGGACGTGCAGAAGAACTACCGCGAAGCACTGGTTGGCATGACCAGCAACCGCGACAAGCGCAGTGATGATGTTTCCTCGTTCGTCAATGAAGGCGGCGGCGCGGCGGTCGGCAACGAGCAGCTGGCCAAGGGCTTCGCCGACATCGAGATCGAAGGCCGCAAGGTGCGGCTGAAGGATGGCGCGGTGGTCATCGCCGCCATCACCTCCTGCACCAACACCTCCAACCCGGCGGTGATGATCGGTGCCGGCCTGCTGGCCCGCAATGCGGCCGCCAAGGGCCTGAACCGCCAGCCGTGGGTGAAGACCTCGCTCGGGCCGGGCTCGCGCGTGGTCACGGACTACCTGGAAAAGGCCGGCGTGCTGAAGGAGCTGGAGAAGATCGGCTTCTACGTGGTCGGCTACGGCTGCACCACCTGCATCGGCAACTCCGGCCCGCTGCCGACCGAAGTCAGCGCCGGCATCGCCACCGGCGACCTGGTGGTCACCTCGGTGCTGTCGGGCAACCGCAACTTCGAGGGTCGCGTGCACCCCGAAGTGAAGATGAACTACCTGGCAAGCCCGCCGCTGGTGGTGGCCTATGCCATCGCCGGCACCACCGACATCGACCTGACCACCCAGCCGCTGGGCACCGGCAGCGATGGCCAGCCGGTGTTCCTGCGCGACATCTGGCCGAGCAACAAGGAAATCGGCGATGTCATCGCCGCCACCATCGGCCCGGAGATGTTCAAGCAGAACTACGCCGACGTGTTCAAGGGCGACACCCGCTGGAACACCATCGCCTCGCCGGACGGCAACCTGTACGCGTGGAGCGATGCCTCCACCTACATCAAGAACCCGCCGTACTTCGATGGCATGACCATGCAGACCGGCAGCATCGACGACGTGCACGGCGCACGCGTGATGGGCCTGTTCGGCGATTCGATCACCACCGACCACATCTCCCCGGCCGGCAACATCAAGAAGGACTCGCCGGCGGGCCGCTTCCTGCAGGAACGCGGCGTGCAGCCGGCCGACTTCAACAGCTACGGCAGCCGCCGCGGCAACGACGACGTCATGGTCCGCGGCACCTTCGCCAACATCCGCATCAAGAACCTGATGTTCGGTGGCGAGGAAGGCGGCAACACCCTGTACTACCCCGCCGGTGGTGGCCAGCCGGAGAAGCTGGCGATCTACGATGCGGCCATGAAGTACAAGGCCGACAAGGTGCCGCTGGTGGTGCTGGCCGGCAAGGAATACGGCACCGGTTCGTCGCGCGACTGGGCGGCCAAGGGCACCCTGCTGCTGGGGGTGAAGGCGGTCATCGCCGAAAGCTTCGAGCGCATCCACCGCTCCAACCTGGTCGGCATGGGCGTGCTGCCGCTGCAGTTCCGCAAAGGCGAGAACGCGCAGAGCCTGGGCCTGGACGGCTCGGAAGTGATCGACATCACCGGCCTGCAGGACGGTGCCAGCAAGCGCGCCACGGTCACCGCGACCAAGGCCGATGGCACGAAGAAGACCTTCGAGGTCTCGGTGATGCTGCTGACCCCGAAGGAAGTCGAGTACTTCCGTCATGGCGGCCTGCTGCAGTACGTGCTGCGCCAGCTGGCAGCCAAGTAACGGAAAAGGGCCGGATCCTTGCGGGTCCGGCCCTTTCCGTCTGCGATGCCCCCCCTGTAGAGCCGAGCCTGCGCTCGTCTGCTTCTGCGCCAACAGCAGCCGAGCGTGGGCTCGGCTCTACAGAGGCGCTCAGCGGCGGGGTGCGTCCGGGTCGGTGCGCAGCGCCTTCAGCAGGCCCCACATGTAGAACGCCAGGGTGAACGAGAACGGCAGGCCACACAGCACCACCGCCGTCTGCATCGCACTGAAATTGCCCGCCAGCAGCAGGCCGACGCTGGCCACGGTAATGCCGGCCGCCCAGAACACGCGCAGCCAGATCGGCGCGTCATGGCCGTCTTCCACACCATCGTCAACGCGACGGGTGCACAGGTTGGCGATCATCAGCGTGCCCGAGTCGACCGGGGTCAGGAACAGCACGAAGCCGATCACCACTGCGGCACCGGCCACGTACGGCGCGCCGGGCAGGTATTCCAGCAGCTTGAACAGCGTCATCGCCGCATCGTGCTGGGCCACCTCACCCAGGATCGCCTGGCCGTGGTTGAGCACCAGGTCGATGGCGGTGTTGCCGAAGATCGACAGCCAGGCCAGGGTGAAGCCGAGCGGGATCAGCAGCACGCCCATGATCACTTCGCGGATGGTGCGGCCGCGCGAGATGCGCGCCACGAAAAGGCCGACGAACGGCGCCCAGGCGATCCACCAGGCCCAGTAGAACAGCGTCCACGAGCCCATCCACTCACGGCCCTTCGGGTCGTTGAGGTACATGTCGAAGCTCTTGCGCACGAACGCGCCAAGGTAATCGCCGGTGTTCTGGATCAGGCCGTCGAACAGGTGCAGGGTCGGGCCGGTGACCAGCACGAACAGCAGCAGGCCACACAGCAGGCGCACGTTGAGGTTGGACAGCCAGGCAATGCCCTTTTCCACACCGGCGACCACGCCGATGGTGGCCACCACCATCATCACCAGCACGATGGCCACCAGCACCTGCGGCGTATCCGGGATGTGGAACAGGTAGACCAGGCCGGACTGCACCACCAGCGCGCCGATGCCGAGGTTGGTCACCATCGAGATCAGCGTGGCCAGGATGCCGAAACCATCGACCATGTCGCCGATGCGGCCGTGGATGCGCTCACCGAAGATCGGGTACAGGGCCGAGCGCAGCGCCAGCGGCAGGTCGCGGCGGTACGCGAAGTAGCCCAGCGCCACGCCGACCAGCGCGTACAGCGCCCAGCCGTGCAGGCCCCAGTGCAGGAAGGTCAGCACCATCGCTTCGCGGCCGGCGGCCACGGTCCCGCCGGGTTGCCCGGGCGGATGCAGGAAATGGTCCAGCGGCTCGTAGGCACCGTAGTACAGCAGCGCGATGCCGATGCCGGCCGAGAACAGCATCGAGACCCAGGCAACGTAGCCAAACGCCGGTGACTCCTCGTTGTGGCCCAGGCGGATGCGGCCATACGGCGAGAACGCCAGCCACAGCACGAAGCCCAGGCACAGCACGATCAGCAGCATGTACCACCAGCCGAACGCGGCCGACACCTCGGCCTGCGCCCATTGCAGCCAGTGCTCGCTGCCTTCGGGATAGAGAACGGTGAGCAGCCCGAGGATGCCGATCGACACCGAGGAGCTGAGAAAGACAAAACGGTTCAAGCGCAGGGGCGAACGCTTGGGATGAGCCAGGGAAGACATGGGATCGTCTCATCAGTCCGGGGGAGCACATGGGCGGGGCCGGACCGGTAAACCGGGCCCATGGCGTGGGGCGCGAGCGCATCCTAGGGTTTATTGATTGAACGTTCAATCAATAAAAAGCATAATGGCGGGCAGCCGATCCTTCGGGTCGCAATCCGTGGAGAGACAATGCCGAAGAAAGGCGTGGAACCGGTACGGCGCGAACAGCTGATCCGGGCCACTTTCCAGACCATCGACGAGATCGGCATGGCCGACGCGACCGTCGCCACCATCGCGAAGAAGGCAGGGCTGTCCAGCGGCATCGTCGCCCACTACTTTGGCGACAAGGACGGCCTGCTCAATGCTGCAATGCGGCAGATCCTGCGCGAACTGAAGGACGCCGTCGCCCGCTACCGCGCCGAGGCCAGCGATGACCCCCGCGAGCAGTTGCGTGCCATCGTCGATGGCAACTTCGACGACAGCCAGATCAACGGTACGGCAATGCGCGTCTGGCTCACGTTCTGGGCCGCCAGCATGCACCAGCCGGAACTGGCCCGGCTGCAGCGCGCCAACGACCAGCGCCTGTTCTCCAACCTGTGCCACCAGTTCAACCGCCTGCTGCCCCACCCGCAGGCCCGCCTGGCCGCCCGTGGCCTGGCCGCGATGATCGACGGCCTGTGGCTGCGTGGCAGCCTGGTCGGCGGCCAGTTCAACGCCGACAAGTCGCGGCGCATCGCCTACGGCTACATCGACTTCCAGTTGCAGGCTGCCGCGCTATAAGCGCTTCAGCACCCGCCCCCTTCCAAGGAGTACGCCCCATGACCACCCTGCCCGTCCAACAGCTCTACATCCACGGCCAGCGCGTCGATGCCACCAGCGGCAAGACCTTCAAGACCGTCAACCCGGCCACCGGTGAGGTGATCGCCGAAGTGCAGGTTGCCAGCCAGGCCGACGTCGAGCGCGCCGTGCAGAGCGCGGCCGAAGGCCAGAAGGTGTGGGCCGCGATGACGGCCATGGAGCGCTCGCGCATCCTGCGCCGCGCCGTCGAGCTCCTGCGCGAGCGCAACGACGAACTGGCCCACCTGGAAACCCTGGACACCGGCAAGGCGCTGGCCGAGACCACCACCGTGGACATCGTCACCGGCGCCGACGTGGTCGAGTACTACGCTGGCCTGGCCACCGCCATCGAAGGCATCCAGCTGCCGCTGCGCGAATCGAGCTTCTTCTACACCCGCCGCGAACCGCTGGGCGTGGTGGCCGGCATCGGCGCCTGGAACTACCCGATCCAGATCGCCATGTGGAAGTCGGCCCCGGCCCTGGCCGCCGGCAATGCGATGGTGTTCAAGCCGTCCGAAGTGACCCCGTTGACCGCGATCCGGCTGGCCGAGATCTACACCGAAGCCGGCGTGCCGGCCGGCGTGTTCAACGTCGTGCAGGGCCCGGGCCGCGAGATCGGGCAGTGGCTGACCGAGCACCCGGTGATCGAGAAGATTTCCTTCACCGGCGGCGTCGCCACCGGCAAGAAGGTCATGGCCAGCGCGGCGTCCTCGTCGCTGAAGGAAGTGACCATGGAGCTGGGCGGCAAGTCGCCGCTGGTGATCTGCGATGACGCCGATCTGGACCGCGCCGCCGACATCGCGGTGATGGCCAACTTCTTCAGCTCCGGCCAGGTCTGCACCAACGGCACCCGAGTGTTCGTGCCGCGCAGCATGCTGGCCGCGTTCGAGGCCGCCGTTGTCGAGCGCGTCAAGCGCATCCGCATCGGCGACCCGATGGCCGCCGAGACCAACTTCGGCCCGCTGACCAGCTTCCCGCACATGGAAAACGTGCTGCGCTACATCGAAAGCGGCAAGGCCGAAGGCGCCCGCCTGCTGACCGGCGGCGGCCGTGCCACCGAAGGCGCGCTGGCCAATGGCGCGTACGTGCTGCCGACCGTGTTCTCCGACTGCCGCGATGACATGACGATTGTCCGGGAAGAGATCTTCGGGCCGGTGATGAGCATCCTCGCCTACGACGACGAAGACGAAGTGGTGCGTCGTGCCAACGACACCACCTTCGGCCTCGCCGCCGGCGTGGTCAGCAAGGACGTCAGCCGCGCCCACCGCATCATCCACCGCCTGGAAGCCGGCATCTGCTGGATCAACACCTGGGGCGAATCGCCGGCCGAAATGCCCGTCGGTGGCTACAAGGAATCCGGCGTCGGCCGCGAGAACGGCATCTCGACCCTCGGCCACTACACCCGCATCAAGTCGGTGCAGGTCGAGCTGGGCGACTACGCCAGCGTGTTCTGACCGGCGCGCCGCCAGCACGCCCCATCGTCCGGCCACCGCGCCGATCCGACATCCCGCCGGGACGCCTGCATGCAGCGCGCCCCGGCCTGCAGGAGACACCCATGAGCACCCACAACGAGTACGACTACATCATCATCGGCGCCGGTTCGGCCGGCAACGTGCTGGCTACCCGCCTCACCGAAGATGCCGATGTCAGCGTGCTGCTGCTGGAAGCCGGTGGCCCGGACTACCGGCTCGACTTCCGTACCCAGATGCCGGCGGCACTGGCCTTCCCACTGCAGGGCAAGCGCTACAACTGGGCGTACAAGACCGATCCGGAGCCCTTCATGAACAACCGCCGCATGGACTGCGGCCGCGGCAAGGGCCTGGGCGGCTCGTCGCTGATCAACGGCATGTGCTACATCCGCGGCAACGCGATGGACTATGACAACTGGGCCAGCATGCCGGGCCTGGAAGACTGGACCTACCTGGACTGCCTGCCCTACTTCCGCAAGGCCGAAACCCGTGATATCGGCCCCAATGACTACCACGGTGGCGACGGCCCGCTGCGCGTTACCACGCCGAAGGCCGGCAACAACGAGCTGTTCGCTGCGATGGTCGAAGCCGGCGTGCAGGCCGGCTACCCGCGCACCGACGACCTCAACGGCTACCAGCAGGAAGGTTTCGGCCCGATGGACCGCACGGTGACCCCGAAGGGCCGTCGTTCCAGCACCGCCCGCGGCTACCTGGACCTGGCCAAGCCGCGCCCGAACCTGACCATCGTCACCCACGCGCTGACCGACCGCATTCTGTTCTCGGGCAAGCGCGCCGTGGGCGTGCAGTGGCTGCACAGCGACCAGCCGCAGCGCGCCACCGCCCGCCGCGAAGTGCTGCTGTGCGGCGGCGCCATCGCCTCGCCGCAGATCCTGCAGCGCTCGGGCGTCGGCCCGGCCGACCTGCTGCGCAGCCTGGACATCGACCTGGTGCACCACCTGCCGGGCGTCGGCGCCAACCTGCAGGACCACCTTGAGATGTACCTGCAGTACGAGTGCAAGAAGCCGGTGTCGCTGGCGCCGGCACTGAAGCTGTACAACCAGCCGGCGATCGGTGCCGAGTGGCTGTTCCTGGGCACCGGCATCGGCGCCAGCAACCAGTTCGAGGCCGGTGGCTTCATCCGCAGCGACGCCGAATTCGACTGGCCGAACCTGCAGTACCACTTCCTGCCGGTGGCGATCAATTACAACGGCTCCAACCCGATCAAGGCGCACAGCTTCCAGATGCACGTCGGTTCGATGCGCTCACCCAGCCGCGGCCGCATCCACGTGCGCTCGAAGGACCCGCGCGAACATCCGAGCATCCTGTTCAACTACATGTCGCACGACCAGGACTGGCGCGAGTTCCGTGCGGCGATCCGCATCACCCGCGAGATCTTCGCGCAGCCGGCGCTGGCCCCGTACAGCGGCCGCGAGATCTCGCCGGGAAGCGCGCTGCAGACCGACGCGCAGATCGATGCGTTCGTGCGCGAGCACGCCGAGACTGCCTATCACCCGTCGTGCTCGAACAAGATGGGCCATGCCGACGATCCGATGGCGGTGGTCGATGGCCAGGGCCGCGTACACGGGCTGGAAGGCCTGCGCATCGTCGATGCCTCGATCATGCCGCAGGTGGTGACCGGCAACCTCAACGCGCCGACCATCATGATGGCCGAGAAGCTGGCCGACGTGATCCGCGGCCGCACCCCGCTCGCCCGTAGCACCGCGCCGTACTACAAGGCCAACGGCGCACCCGTTCGCAAGCAGGGTTGACGCAGCCGGCCCGCTTGGGGCCACGGTAGTGCCGGCCGCTGGCCGGCATCCATCGTATGGTCCGTCCAGCGCAGATGCCGGCCAGCGGCCAGCACTACCCAGCAAGGGGCCCTTCGGGGCCTCTTCGCGTTTTCCCTACGGCGGGGTATGCTGCAATGACCGGCCGTTGTCGATACGCTCAGGGCCGGACCTAATACATCACGATTCCTGGAGGGGGAATATGAGTCTGGATCGTCCCTGGCTGCAGAGCTATCCGAAAGGCGTTCCCGCCGAGATCGACGTCAACGAGTTCCATTCGGTAGCTTCGGTCTTCGACGCTTCCGTCGCGAAATTCCGCGACCGTCCCGCCTACTCCAGCTTCGGCAAGGTCCTCACCTACGGCGAGACCGACGCGCTGGTCGAACAGTTCGCGGCCTACCTGCTCGGTGAGCTCAAGCTCAAGAAGGGTGACCGCGTCGCCCTGATGATGCCCAACTGCCTGCAGTACCCGGTGGCCACCTTCGGCGTGCTGCGCGCCGGCCTGACCGTGGTCAACGTCAACCCGCTGTACACCGCCCGCGAGCTCAAGCACCAGCTGGTCGATGCCGGCGTGACCGCGCTGGTGGTGGTCGACAACTTCGGCGACACCGTCGAGCAGGTCATCGCCGATACGCCGGTCAAGCATGTGGTCACCACCGGCCTGGGCGACCTGCTCGGCGCCAAGGGCGTGATCGTCAACTTCGTGCTGAAGTACATCAAGAAGATGGTGCCCAACTACCATCTCAAGGGCGCGGTGCGCTTCCGCCAGGCGCTCAAGCTCGGCAGCCGCCACAGCCTGCCCAAGGTCGAGATCGACCACGACGACATCGCGTTCCTGCAGTACACCGGCGGCACCACCGGCGTGGCCAAGGGCGCGATGCTGACCAACCGCAACCTGATTGCCAACATGCAGCAGGCCTCGGCCTGGATCAGTGCGTCCGGCATCGAGATGGGCAAGGAGTGGATCATCACCGCCCTGCCGCTGTACCACATCTTCGCGCTGACCGCGAACGGCCTGGTCTTCATGAAGTTCGGTGGCTGCAATCACCTGATCACCAACCCGCGCGACATGAAGGGCTTCGTCAAGGAGCTCAAGTCGGTACGTTTCACTGCCATCACCGGCGTCAACACGCTGTTCAACGGCCTGCTCAACACCCCCGGTTTCGACACGGTCGACTTCTCCTCGCTGAAGGTCACCCTGGGCGGCGGCATGGCGGTGCAGCGCGCCGTCGCCGAGCGCTGGAAGAAGGTCACCGGCGTGACCCTGGTCGAGGCCTATGGCCTGACCGAGACCTCGCCGGCAGCCTGCATCAACCCGCTTACCCTGACCGAGTACAACGGCTCGATCGGCCTGCCGATCCCCTCCACCGATGCCTGCATCAAGGATGACAACAGTGCCATCCTGCCGCTGGGCGAGGTCGGCGAGCTCTGCATCAAGGGCCCGCAGGTGATGAAGGGCTACTGGCAGCGCCCGGAGGAAACGGCCAAGGCCATCGACGCGGACGGCTGGCTGCATACCGGCGACATGGCCAAGATGGACGAACACGGCTTCTTCTACATCGTCGACCGCAAGAAGGACATGATCCTGGTGTCCGGCTTCAACGTGTACCCGAACGAAGTCGAGGACGTGATCGCGATGATGCCGGGCGTGCTGGAAGTGGCCGCAGTCGGCGTCCCGGACGACAAGTCCGGCGAGGTGGTGAAGGTGGTCATCGTGAAGAAGGACCCGAACCTGACCGCCGAAATGGTCAAGGAGCATGCCCGGGCCAACCTGACCGGCTACAAGCACCCCAAAATCGTTGAATTCCGAAAGGAGCTGCCGAAGACCAACGTCGGCAAGATCCTCCGTCGCGAACTCCGCGATACGCCCGCCCAGTAAGGGTTTGCGGCAATCTGGACAGTGCAGGGCCCGGGGCGGAAACGTCCCGGGCCCTTTCGCATGCGACGCTGCTGAGGCGGTGTAGCATCGCCGCGTGTGTGGACCGTTCGGCCCGCCGGCCACCCACCTGACACTGCGGGCCGCATGCCGAGGACCCTTCCATGAGTACCATCGAAAAGCTGCCTTCAAGCGGCTCACCGTTCGCCACCATCCGTACCGAAGACAGCGCCGACGGCGCTGCCCACTGGCTGTTCATGCACGCCGATGCCGCCACCGGGATCCGTCCCTGCTGCCGCAAGGACATGCTCGACGAAATGTGGAGCTACATGGCGGCCATCACCCGCAGCCCTGCCGAACGCCACAACGGGACATTGCGGCATTTCGTGCTGGCCTCCGATGCCGTCGCCTACAACCTGGGCGGCGACCTGGACCTGTTCACCCGCCTGATCCGCGAAGGCAACCGCGACCTCCTGCTGAACTACGCCCAGCGCTGCGTGGAGGGCGTGCACCACCTGCACACCGGGTTCGGCGGCGACGTCCGTTCGATCGCGCTGATCCAGGGTGACGCCCTCGGCGGCGGCCTGGAAATGGCCCTGGCCTGCCACACCATCGTCGCCGAGGAAGGCAGCGGACTGGGCCTGCCGGAGGTGCTGTTCGGCCTGTTCCCGGGCATGGGTGCGTACTCCTTCCTGTGCCGGCGCGTGTCCCCCCACCTGGCCGAGAAGATCATCCTCGACGGCCGGGTCTACAGCGCCGAGGAGATGCACGCGATGGGCGTGGTCGACGTGCTGGTGAAGAAGGGCGAAGGCCGGGCGGCGGTGGAGGAACTGATCCGCCAGCAGCAGCGCACGCCGCAGTCCTATCTGGCGATGAACGCCGCACGCGCCATCGCCCAGCCGGTCAGCTACGACGAACTGCTGGAGATCACCAAGGTATGGGTCGATTCCGCCCTCGCACTCGGCGACCGCTCGCTGCGCACCATGGATCGCCTGATCAAGGCCCAGACCCGTCGCGCCAGTCTCGACGCGGCCTGATTCCTCCCCTCCCCCAGGATGGGTTCAAGCCCGGCTGGCCACCGGGCTTTTTTTGGGTTCACGCCACGCCTCAGCGCGCTTCACCATCATCGGCGGCGCCGCGCATGCGGCGTTCGGCCCGCGCGTCCAGCGCGCGCCGACCTTCCTTGATCGCCTCCTGCAGGATGCCCAGGCGCTGACGCCATTCGGTCTTGAGCTGCCAGTCGGCCATCCGCATCAGCTCGCCGGCACGGTTGGACGCGCGCATCAGGCCGAGGTTGCTGGCCACGCCCTTGATCGCGTGGGATTGTTCGCGGAACACATCCCACTGCGTGGCCTCGCCGGCCTGCTCGGCCTTGCCCATGCAGCTCGCCACGTCCTCCAGGCACTGGCGGATGAACTCACGTTCGAAGCCCTCGCCCATGCCCAGCGAGGCCAGTTCGTCCAGCACGCTGCTGTCGAGCACGCCATCCTGCAGCGGCGCCGCCGGTCGCACCACCGGTGCGGCCATGGTCTTCAGCTGGGCATTGCTGGCGATCTCGGCCAGCGTATCGAGCAGGCGCACCGCAACGACGGGCTTGGCCAGGAAGGCATGTGCGCCGGCCTGGGTACAGCGCTGGATCGCCTCGGGCGTTACATCTGCACTCAGTACCAGTACCGGCGTGCGCGGACCGCCGCCGGCCTGCATCACCCGCAGTTCCTTGAGCATGTCCAGCCCGCTCATGCCCGGCATGTGCAGATCGACGATGACCGCGTCGAACTCGCTGTCGGCCAGCGCATCCAGCACCGCCTCACCGCCGTCCACGCACAGCACGCGATGGCCGGCCTTCTGCAGCAGGCGCTGCAGGACCATGCGGTTGGCCTCGTGGTCGTCGGCCACCAGGATCTGCATGCTGCGCACGCGGGCGCGATGGCGCAGGAACGGATCGGCAAAAGCGATCACGTTGCCGCCCGGGCCCGCGTCTTCGTCGCCGCTCAGGCTCGGCACCGCGCCCGGCACCTGCGGCTGCGGCGGCGCGAACGGCAGCTCGACCCAGAAGTGGCTGCCGCGCGGCGGGTTTTCCAGATAGCCGATGTCACCGTCCATCGCCTCGACCAGGCCCTTGGCGATGGTCGTGCCCAGCCCCGTCCCCTCGTGGCGGCGCGCCATGCTGACATCGGCCTGCTCGAACGCGTCGAACAGCCGTGCACGCATGGCAGGTGGCACGCCGATGCCGGTGTCGAGGATGTCGAAGCGCAACCGCACCGCCCCGCTGGCGTCGGCCTGCACCACGCCGACACGTATCTCGACCCGGCCATGGTCGGTGAACTTGACCGCGTTGCCGGCCAGGTTCAGCAGGATCTGCCGCAGGTGCCCGACATCGCCGCGCACGCGTGGCGGCACACCATCGGCCACCTTCACCCGGTAATCCAGCCGTTTGGCCTTGGCCTGTGGCAACAGGATCAGACCGATCGCCTGGATCACGTCGGCCACGGCGAAGTCCTCGGCCACCACGCGCAGCTTGCCGGCCTCGATGGCCGAGATGTCCAGCACTTCCTCCACCAGTGCCAGCAGGCTGCGCGACGACGCCTGGATGGTGTTGAGGCACTCGCGCTGCTCGTCATCCAGGCGCGTGGTGGCCAGCACTTCGGTCATGCCGTTGAGACCGTTCAACGGCGTGCGGAACTCATGGCTCATGTTGGCCAGGAACCGGCTCTTGGCCTCGCTGGCGCGGCGCGCCTCGGCCATCGCTTCGGTCAGCTGCCGCAGCAATGTCGAGAAGTACAGCGGCACCGCTGCCAGGCCCAGCCAGAGGCCGATGGCCAGGCGGAAATTCTGTTGCCAGTAAGGCGTCAGCATCACGGTGCAGCCGAAGCTCACCATCGCCATGGCCACCGCCACGTACAGATAGTGGTTGCCAAAGCGCATGCCATTGCCGACCGTCACCCACATCACCACGATGTAGACCCAGGCCAGCGGCTCACCCATCTGCACCATGCCGGCAGCAATGAGGCCGTAGTCAGCCAGCATGCCCAGCACGCGGCGGGGATCGGAACGCGCCGGCCGCCACAGCAGCCAGCCGAACAGCAACAGTGACAGGCTCAGGCCGGTCAGCACGATCGCCAGCACACCGACGTACTGGGTATGCGGCAGATCGTGGCGCGGTGCCGGCAACAGTACGTAGGCCAGGATCAGGCTGATCAGCACGATGCGGACGATCTGCTGGCCGTGCTCGCTGTCCTGGCGCTGGGACAGGCGCAGCCGCAGCTGCGACAACAGGCGTTTCACGCGCCCAGCCCCGGGCGCGCGGACGCCATCGAATGCTCGGCGCAGATCTGGTCGAGCTGTTCGCGGCCGCGCAGCAGCGCGTCCACGCATCGGGGATCGAACAGGCGGCCACGCTGGGCGTAGAGATAAGCCAGGGTGGCTTCCATGGTCCATGCTTCCTTGTACGGACGGGGCGAAATCAGGGCGTCGAAGACATCGGCGACGGCCACGATGCGCGCTTCCAGCGGAATCGCGTCGCCGACCAGCCCATCGGGATAGCCACTGCCGTCGTAGCGCTCATGATGACGCAGTGCGATCAACGCGCCAACCTGGATGAAGCGATTCTGGCTGCCGCTCAGCAGTTCATGGCCAATCCGCGGGTGCCGGCGCATGATCGCCAGCTCTTCCTCGTTGAGCTTGCCCTGCTTGAGCAGCACCGCATCGGGAATGGCGATCTTGCCCATGTCATGCAGCGGCGCAGCCATTTCGATCAGGCGCACCTCCTCTTCGGGCAGCCCGAGCTGTTCGGCGATCAGTCCGGCCACGCGCGCCATGCGCTCCAGGTAGGCGCTGGTGCCGGCATCACGGAACTCGATCGCGCGTGCCAGCCGCGACAGCGTCTCGCGCTCGCGCTCTTCGACCTCATGCATGCTGGCCAGCAGGCGCTGCTCCAGCGACAGCGCCCGCTGCTTCACGTTCTCGGTCTGCTGGCGCAGCTGCAGCAGGTTGTAGCAGCGCGCACGCAGCTCGCGCGGGCGGATCGGCTTGACCAGGAAGTCGATGACGCCTGCTTCCAGTGCCGCTTGCCGGATCGGCTCGTCACCGACCACGGTGATCAGGATCACCGGAATGTCACGGTGCTTGGGCAGGCGACGGAAACGACGGGCGAATTCCAGCCCATCCATCTCCGGCATGCGGTAATCGAGCAGCAGCAGGTCGACCGGATGGGCTTCGCACCAGGCCAATGCGGTCAGCGGGTCTCCGAAGTCATACACGCTCAGTTCCGGCGCGATGTCTTCGATGACGTGACGCAGCATCGTCCGGGCCGAAGTCTGGTCGTCAACGATGACGATGTTCAACGCGTACTCTGCCTGGTTTCTCGACCACGCTGGATCATCAGCAGGCGAGGATACTCTGCCGCTGCGAACGCTCGCACCCTGCATCGGCCTGACTCCCGTGTCATGCGTCCCGATTCATGATCGTCATCACAATGTGAAGCGGACTCCCCACACCGTGCCCTCCCCCTGGCGCCGATCAAGCCATAACAGGCGTCAAGGTAGTGCAATTACGATACGCCGAGTGCGGGACGCGTCAATCGCGCCGTCTCGTTTCGGGACGGCGCGCACAATCGGGAGTCAAAAAGGCGACTTACTGCTCCGGACGCATGTACGGGAACAGCAGTACATCGCGGATCGAGCTGCTGCCGGTCAGCAGCATCACCAGGCGATCCACGCCGATGCCGAGGCCGCCGGTCGGTGCCATGCCGTACTCCAGCGCACGGATGTAGTCGGCGTCGTAGTGCATGGCCTCGTCATCGCCACCTTCCTTCGCCGCCACCTGGGCCTGGAAGCGCTGGGCCTGGTCTTCCGGATCGTTCAGCTCGGAGAAGCCGTTGGCCAGCTCCTTGCCGTTGACGAACAGCTCGAAGCGGTCGGTGTAGCCCGGGTCATTGTCGTTGGCACGGGCCAGCGGCGAGACCTCCACCGGATGGTCGGTGATGAAGGTCGGCTGGATCAGGGTGTGCTCGACGGTGGCCTCGAAGATCTCCAGCAGCAGCTTGCCCCAGCCGTAGGACGGCTTGACGCGGATCTTCAGGCGCTCGCAATGGCGCAGCAGCGCGTCGCGGTCGGTGCAGTCCGCCGCAGAGATTTCCGGGTTGTGGTGGCGCACCGCCTCGTCCATGCGCCAGCGGCGGAATGCCGGGCCCAGGTCGATCTTCGCGCCGTCCCATTCGACCTCGGTGCCACCGTTGACGGCCTTGGCCACGTCACGGATCACGCCTTCGGTCAGGTCCATGATCTCGTTGTACGTGGCATAGGCCTCGTACAGCTCCATCATGGTGAATTCCGGGTTGTGGCGGGTGCTGACGCCTTCATTGCGGAAGTTGCGGTTGATCTCGTACACGCGCTCAAGGCCACCCACGGTCAGGCGCTTGAGGTACAGCTCCGGCGCCACGCGCAGGTACAGGTCCAGGTCCAGCGCATTGTGGTGGGTGGTGAACGGCTTGGCCGCCGCGCCGCCGGGGATGTAATGCATCATCGGCGTCTCGACTTCCAGGAAGTCGCGGTTGTCCAGCCACGCGCGCATGGCGCGGATGATCTTCGAGCGCTTGATGAACACCGCGCGCGACTCCGGGGTCACGATCAGGTCGACGTAACGCTGGCGGTAACGCTGCTCGACGTCGGCCAGGCCATGCCACTTGTCCGGCAGCGGGCGCAGCGACTTGGTCAGCAGGCGGATCGATTCGGCCTTGACCGACAGCTCGCCGGTCTTGGTACGGGTCAGGCCGCCTTCGACGGCGATGATGTCGCCCACGTCCCAGCCCTTGAAGGCGGTATAGGCATCGCCCAGCACCGCGCCCTGCAGGAACAGCTGGATGCGGCCGGACTCGTCCTGGATCTGCGCGAAGCTGGCCTTGCCCATGATGCGCTTGGCCATCAGGCGGCCCGCCATCTTCACCTGGCGGCCGTTGCCTTCCAGGGCCTCGGCGGTCCAGGTTTCGGCATCTGCGAATTCTTCCTGCAGGCGGCCGGCGAAGTCCTCGCGACGGAAGTCGTTCGGGTACGCGATGCCCTGCCCACGCAGCGCTTTGAGTTTCTCACGGCGCTCGGCGATCAACTTGTTTTCGTCGACGGGGGGGGTATCGGTAGCTTCGCTCATGGATCTGCGGGAATCGTGTAGTGAGGGGGGATGCAGCGCCCGGCACAGCCGGTTGCCCAGCATACCAAAACCGCCCAGCCCCAGCCCTGGGCCGGGCCCGCCCCGGTAGCCGCCAACCTTGGTTGGCGCCGTGCGTGTCGACCAAGGTCGACACCTACCGGGCGGATCGGCCGGCCCTGCTCCGCCGCTACCTGTTGCCGGGGAACGCCTGGCGCAACTCATCCACCAGCACCCGCTGGTTCTCCGAATAGTCCACCGGCACCGACACCAGGTGCACCCCGCCCTCGTTGAAGGCCGCTTCCAGGGTCGGGATGAACTGCTCGATGGCCGTCACCTCGTGGCCCTTGCAGCCATAGGCCTCGGCGTACTTCACGAAATCGGGGTTGCTGAAGGTCATGCCGTAGTCGGTGAATCCGTCCACGGCCTGCTTCCAGCGGATCATGCCGTAGGCACCGTCGTTGAGGATCAGCACCACCAGGTTCAGGCCCAGCCGGCGGGCCGTCTCCAGCTCCTGGCTGTTCATCATGAAGCCGCCGTCGCCGCACACCGCCAGCACCCGCCGCTGCGGATACAGGATCGAGGCCATGATCGCCGACGGCAGGCCCGCGCCCATCGTCGCCAGCGCGTTGTCCAGCAGCAGCGTGTTGGCCACCTGGGTGCGGTAGTTGCGCGCGAACCAGATCTTGTACATGCCGTTGTCCAGCGCCACGATGCCATCCGGCGGCATCACCTGGCGCACGTCGTGCACCAGCCGCTGCGGGGTGAACCCGGCCTCTTCGGCCCGGTCGGCCAGGTGCTCGAGGATGGTCGCGCGCAGCGGCAGCAGCGCAGCGGCATCCGGCACCGCGCCCTCGATGCGGTCGGCCAGCTGGGTCAGCGAACGACCGATATCGCCGATCACCTCCACCTGCGGGAAATACACCTGTTCCACCGCCGCCTGCGAGTACCCGATATGGATCACCGTCGGCCCACCCGGGCGCATCACGAATGGCGGCTTCTCGGTGACCTCGTGGCCGATGGTCACGATCACGTCGGCCTGGTCGATCGCCATGTGCACGTAATCGCGCTCGGTCAGCGCCGCGGTGCCCATGTACAGGCCTGAACCACCGGCCACCGCGCCCTTGCCCATCTGCGTGGTGAAGAACGGGATGCCGGCGCGCAGCACGAACGCGGACAGCGCGTCGCTGGACTGCGGCCGCGAGGCCGCCGAAGCGATCATCAGCAGCGGCCGCTTTGCATTGCGGATGAGCTCTGCTGCCCGATCCAGCGCCTCCGGGCTGGCAATGGGACGGTCCACCGCGTGCGGCGGAATCAGCGCCACGCCCTCGACCTCATCGGCAGCAATGTCTTCGGGCAGCTCCAGCAACACCGGGCCCGGGCGCTCTTCCTGGGCGACACGGAACGCCTCGCGGACGATGGTCGGAATGGTGCGTGCCGAGACGATCTGCCGCGCCTGTTTGGTCAGCGGCTTCATCGTGCCGACGATGTCGACGATCTGGAAGCGCGCCTGCTTGCTGGCGACGATGCCCTTCTGGCCGGTGATCATGATCACCGGCCACGCACCCAGCAGCGCATAGGCGGCGCCGGTGGTGAAGTTGAGCGCGCCCGGGCCGAGCGTGGCCAGGCATACGCCCGGCTTGCCGGTCAGGCGGCCGTAAGTGGCCGCCATGAACACCGCCGCCTGTTCGTGGCGGGTGATGACCAGTTCGATGCTGGAATGGCGGAGCGACTCGACCACGTCGAGGTTTTCTTCGCCGGGAATGCCGAAAATGCGCTCGACGCCTTCGTTCTCAAGTGCGGCGACGAGCAGATCTGAACCCTTGGACATCGGATGCCGTCCTTTGTGCTGGACTGATGGTGGATCGTTGCAGGAAGGATGAGAGCCGCGCGTCAATGCTTGTCGAACCACACTGTCTGCGCGTTGACGAATTCACGGATGCCGAAGTGCGAGAGCTCGCGGCCGAAGCCGCTCTTCTTCACACCGCCGATCGGCACGCGAGGGTCGGAAGCGGAGAAGCCGTTGACGAACACACCGCCGGTCTGCAGCCGGCGCGCCAGCTGCATGGCCCGCGCGCGGTCACCGGTCCACAGGTTGCCGCTGAGGCCGAACTCGCTCTGGTTGGCCAGTTCCACCGCGTGGTCGGCATCGCGGGCGCGGCTGATCGAGGCCACCGGCCCGAACGTTTCCGTGTCAAAGGCCTGCATGCCCGGCTCCACGTCCGCCAGCACGGTGGGCGCATAGAACGCGCCCGGACGATCGAGCTGATGGCCGCCGACGAGCAGCTTCGCGCCTGCGTCCACCGAGGCGCGCACCTGCGCGTCCAACTGTTCCAGCAGGTCCTGGCGTGCCATCGGACCAATGCGATTGCCCGCTTCACGGCCATCACCGATGGTCAGCGCCTGCACTTTCTGGCAGAACTGCGCCACGAAGCGGTCGTACACCGCGTCTTCAACGATGATGCGCTTGCCGGCAATGCAGACCTGCCCGGTGTTCTGGAAGCGCGAGGTCACCGCCGCATCGACGGCCGCATCCAGGTCAGCGTCAGCCAGCACGATGAACGGATCCGAGCCGCCCAGTTCCAGCACCACCTTCTTCAGCGCCTGCCCGGCCTGGGCAGCGATGCTGCGGCCTGCGGCCACGCTGCCGGTCAGGGTGACGGCGGCGATGCGGTCATCGGAGATCGCACGGCTGGTACCCTCGCGGCTGATGTTGGCGGCGATGAAGGTGCCTTCCGGCAGCCCGGCATCACGCCAGGCGGCATCGAGCAGCTGCGCGGTGCCGACGATGTTCTCGGCCGGCTTCAGCAGGAAGCCGTTGCCGCCCATCAGGATCGGTACCGCCGCGCGCATCACCTGCCAGTACGGGAAATTCCACGGCATGATGCCCAGCACCACGCCCAGCGGCAGGTAGGACACGTAAGCCTTGTCGTCGGGCACCTGGGTCGGCTCGTCGCGCAGGAACTGCGCACCGTGGTCGGCGTACCAGTCGCACAGCACGGCACACTTCTCGATCTCGGCCAGTGCTTCGGCCTGCACCTTGCCCATCTCGGTGGTAGCCAGCGCGGCCAGCTTTTCACGGTCACGGCGTAGCACCGCGGCCATCGCACGCAGTACGTCTGAGCGCTGTTCGAGGCTCTTGACGCTCCAGGCCGCAAAGCCGACCTGGCCGCGATCCAGGATTGTTTCCAGCTCGGCGTCGGTAGCGAAGGGATGGCTGGCGATCTGCTGGCCGGTAGCCGGATCGCGGGAAATGGCGGTGGTGGGGGCAGCGGACATGCAGGTCTCCTGGTGTCTCGACGACGGGCGGCGGCCCGTCTCCTGCACAGGAATGTGGACCCGATTGGCGGAGGCAACAAGGCGTCTGCTTATCCTGTGACCTGCACTTACCTGTCTGAATGGGGGCTCTTGCAGGGCTGCGCCCTGCACCCGCAGAGGCAACGGCAACAGCCGAAGCAGCAGCAACAGCGGGCTATCTGTGGGATGGCGAGGTGGGTCCGGTTGCCGGAGACGCCGTAAACCCGTCCTTGGGGGCTTGGCCGCGGCATCCATGCCGCGGACACTCCCGCAACCGGACCCACCCCGCCTTCGACGGTTTTCCGCGATCTGTCGGGGCGGCGCTCTGCGTTGCTGTTGGTAGATGTCGACCTTGGTCGACACAGTAGACCCACGCCATCCGTGGATGACTCATTCGATATCTGAGAGAAAAATCGTGTCGACCAAGGTCGACACCTACCAACAGCCGCGCGGAACAAAGCCGCAGTTGCCAACAGCCGCGTGAACCTGTCGAAGGTGGGGCGGTGTCGGCGTGCGGGGTGTCAGCCGCATGGATGCGGCTGCCAAGCCTACACGGACGTACTTGCGGCGTCCCCGCACGCCGACACCGCCCCGCCGAACCACGGAACATAGCTCTGGCTCTGGCTTTGGCCGTTGCATTGAGCAGGTGCAGGGCTGCAAGCCCTGCCGAACACCCCTACTTTCGCGGCAGGTAAGTCACCAGGGAAAGGTCATGCCGGCTCTCCGGCACCAGCGCCACGTACTGCAGGTCCAGCAACCCGCGCGTGGGATGGTTCAGCTTCTTCGCCCCTTCATCGAACCGACGCACGTCGTGCTCCGGCCACCACTGGCGGAACTCCTCGCTGTGCGCCGCGATGTCCTCCACCAGCGCCAGGAACGGCGCCTTGTCCGGCGCCTGCGCCATCGCCGCACGGAAGCCTGCCAGCAGGCCGCGGGTCATTTCTTCCCAGTTGAGGATCAGCGTGCGGTACGGCGGGTACAGGAACATCAGCCGCAGCGTGTTGCGCTCATGCGGCGCCAGTTGGCTGTAGTCCACGAACAGATCGGCGATGGCCGGGTTCCAGGCCAGGATGTCGAAGCGGGTGTTGCGCACATAGGCCGGGATCGGCTGCATCGCCTCCACCAGCTGGCGCAAGCCGTCGGTCACGCTCTCGTCCGGTGATTCCAGCGGCACGCCGTAGCCGGACAGCGCGAACGCGTAGGCGCGTTCGTCGTCGCTCATGCGCAGCACCTGCGCCAGGCGCTCCAGAACCTCGGGCGAGGCGCGCACTTCACGGCCCTGCTCGATCCAGGTGTACCAGCTGACGCTCACCCCGATCGCCAGCGCGACTTCCTCGCGCTTCAGGCCCGGGGTACGCCGGCGCCCGGCCGGCAGGCCGAGCGTGGCAGGATCGACACGGGCGCGGCAGGCCTTGAGAAAGCCGCCGAGTTCCTTGCGTTCACTTTCGCTGCGCATCATCGCTACCGCCGTACCCGTTGTAGCGTCGAGCCATGCTCGACGCATCTGCTACTGCGCCAACAGCAGCCGAGCATGGGCTCGGCCCCACATCGGAAGCGTGATCAGCCACCCTCGGCGTTGCGCACGAGGGTGACGATATCCGCGCAGGCGCGCCGATCAGGCATCGACGCGCTTGGAGCCCACGGCCAGGCCGGCCTTCAGGCTGGCCTCGACGAACTCGTCCAGGTCGCCATCCAGCACCTTCTGCGTGTCCGACCGTTCGATGCCGGTGCGCAGGTCCTTGATGCGGCTCTGGTCGAGCACGTAGTTGCGGATCTGGCTGCCCCAGCCGATGTCGGACTTGGTGGCTTCCACCGCGTCCTTCTCGGCGTTGCGCTTCTGGATCTCCAGTTCATACAGCTTGGCGGCCAGCATCTTCATCGCGTTGTCGCGGTTCTGGTGCTGGCTGCGGCCGGTCTGGCAGGCCACGACGATGTTGGTCGGGATGTGGGTGATACGCACCGCCGACTCGGTCTTGTTCACGTGCTGGCCACCGGCACCGGACGAACGGTACACGTCGGTACGCAGGTCGGCCGGGTTGATGGTGATGTCGATGTTGTCGTCGATTTCCGGCGACACGAACACCGAGGTGAAGCTGGTGTGGCGGCGGTTGTCCGAGTCGAACGGCGACTTGCGCACCAGGCGGTGCACGCCGGTCTCGGTCTTCAGCCAGCCATAGGCATAGTCGCCTTCCACGCGCAGCGTGGCCGACTTGATGCCAGCAACGTCGCCGCCGGAGACTTCCATCAGCTCGGTCTTCCAGCCACGCGATTCACACCAGCGCAGGTACATGCGCAGCAGGATCTCGGCCCAGTCCTGGGCTTCGGTACCACCGGCACCGGCCTGGATGTCGACGAACGCGGCCGCATTGTCCATCTCGCCGGAGAACATGCGCTGGAACTCCAGCTTCTCCACGTGGGCCTGGTGCTTGTCCAGGTCGGCGACCACGGCCAGGGCGGTGTCCTCGTCCTGCTCGGACTCGGCCAGCTCCAGCAGCTCGGTGGCGTCGTTCAGGCCATCCAGCACCGAGGCGATGCCGCCCACGGTCTTTTCCAGGCTGGAACGCTCGCGGCCCAGGTTCTGGGCGTATTCGGCGTTGTTCCAGACGTCGGGGCTTTCCAGCTCCCGCGTTACTTCTTCAAGACGCTCTTTCTTGGCGTCGTAGTCAAAGATACCCCCGAAGCGACAGCACGCGATCGGTCAGATCGGTGATGCGCTGGCGGACAGGATTCAGTTCGATCATGTCGGCGGTTATGCATTCAAAAGATGACTGGTAATGATACCGCAGGCTGCGGGTGCCCGGAATGAGGGCCTCACCCTGCCCCCAGCGCCTGCCGCAGCAGCGGCAGCTGGCGCCGGCTGCACGGCACTTTCGCCCCGTCGGCCATGTGCAGCAGGGCCTCGCCACCGTCCAGCGGCTCGATCGAGCGCAGCTGGCCCCGATGGATCAGCCAGCTGCGGTGCGGGCGCAGGAACTCGCCCGGGTCGAGCCGCTGCTCCAGCACCGCCATGGTGATCCGCAGCGGATAGTCGTGGCCGCGTACCCGCAGGTTCACATAGTTCCCCGCGGCCTGGGCATACTCCACGTCCGCCGTGGCGACCAGGAACTCCTTGCCCAGCTTGCGCACCAGGAAGTGCTGGGGGCGCTCGACCGGCTCCACCGGCGGGCCGACGTCCGGCTCGGCCAGCAGGCTCGCCTCGCCCTGCCTGCGCCGGCCGAACCAGCTGGCAAAGTGCTCCAGTGCCACGAACATCGCAAACGTGCGTACATCCTTCAGGTATTCGTAGGCAAAACGCTCCAGCCAGCCGGCATCATCCTGGTAGCGATGGCCCAGCGACCCGTAGGCCAGGTGCCGCAGCAGCACCATCCCCACCACGTGCAGCAGCGACCAGCCGACGCTGGCCAGCAGATACAGCGGCAATCGCCGCTTCCAGGTATCGGCATGCAGCGGCCAGCGCTCGCAGCCCCACCACAGCAGCGGCAGGGTCAACAGGACCAGGCCGAGGCTGCTGAACTCCCAGATCATCGGCTCCCACAGCCCGAGATCGCCGCCGCGGCGACTGGCGTCCATCACTTCCACCAGCGCATTGGTCACTGCCGAGGCCGACAGGATCGCCGCCCATACCAGCAGCCGGGTTGAAGTACGCCAGCGCGATGGTCGGCCCTGAGTCATTGCTGCATCCATGTCGTTGCGGTGCTCCAGCCTGCCTCAAGGGACAAAGGGTAGCGGCTCCATTGATCCCACCACCCCCGCCATTGGTCACTGCGTCGGTTCCAGCGGCCCCTTGCCAGTCGCCGCACGGACCGGGCGGCGTCACCTTGGCTCGACTCTCCGGCACACCACCACCATGACCCGACGCTACGACATCGACGCCCTGCGCGTGTTCGCCTTCGCCCTGCTGATCCTCTACCACACCGCCATGGCCTACGTGGACGACTGGGGCTTTCACCTCAAGAGCGTGCATACCGCCGAATGGCTGCAGTGGCCGATGCTGTTCGTCAACCGCTGGCGGATGTCGCTGCTGTTCCTGATCTCGGGTATCGCCATCGCGCTGATGCGGCCGGAAGGCAGGTTGCTGCGCTTCGCCGGCCTGCGCACCTGGCGGCTGCTGCTGCCGCTGCTGTTCGGCATGTTCGTGATCGTGCCGATCCAGCCCTATTGCGAAGGCGTGGCCAACGGCCACGTGGCACCCGGCTTCGGCCAGTTCCTGCTGCGCTACTGGCAGGTGCGGCCGTGGCCGGAAGGCAGCTTCGCCGGCTGGCAGTACGGCATCACCTGGAACCACCTGTGGTACCTGGCCTATCTGTGGAACTACACGCTGGCCTTGGCCCTGTTGATGCCATTGCTGGGAACGGCGGTGGTTCGCCGCGCGATGGCGCTCTGCGCAGCATCGCCGATGCTGCTGATCGGCCTTCCGTCCGCCCTGCTGCTGGCCTGGGTGATCTGGCTGGAGCCGATCTACCCGTCCACCAATGCCCTGCTCGGCGACTGGTACCAGCACGCGAAGTACGCGACGGTGTTCCTGGCCGGCTACCTGCTGGGTCGTGAACCGGTGTTCTGGGAGCGCGTGGTCGCCCTGCGCCGCACCACGCTATGGCTGGCGCTGGCTGCCGTCGGCTGGTATCTGGGGTTGCGCATCCTCGGCCAGGTATTGCCCGCCGATTCCCCGCTGCGGCAATGGCCCGAACCGTTCTGGGACCTGCAGGGCCGGGCCAGCCAGTCGCTTTACGTATGGACCGCGCTGCTGGCCATCCTCGGCTGGGGAAAGGTCTTCCTCGGTCGCCCGTTCCGCTGGCTGCCGTACTGCACCGAGGCGATCTATCCCTGGTACATGCTGCACCAGAGCCTGATCATCGTGCTGTTGTTCTGGCTCAAGCCACTTCAGTTGGGCCCGTGGATGGAACCGGCCCTGCTGCTGGCCGGTACTGTCGGCGGCTGCCTGCTGATCCATGAGTTGCTGATCCGTCGCGTGCGTTGGCTGCGGCCCCTGTTCGGCCTGCGTGCGAATCCGCCGGCGGCGCCAATGGCGCGCACCGCAGTAGTGTAGAGCCGAGCCCGCGCTCGGCTGCTTCTGCCATGAGCCGAGCGCAGGCTCGGCTCTACATTGAGGCAGTCGAGCCAGCTCGACTCTACACGGGTGCCCGAGCGATCAACGCACCTCGAACTCGCCCACCAGCACGGTTTCGGCGCGATCCTTCAGCCGCATCGTCACCATCTGGTCCTTCTGCTTGGCCGTGCCCCAATGGGTGGTCAGGCGCAGCATCAGCGTCGTCGCACCGGTCACCAGCTGCTGGCGACTGCCGAAATAGTTCGCCTCGACCTTGTACTTGCCCGGCTTGGCGTTGCGCAGCGAGAACTGCTCGGGGCCATAGCCGCCGGTGAAGTCCTGCGACATCCGCCCGCCCTGGTAGGTCTGGCGGTTGCCGTAGTAGGCACGCTCGCCGTTCGGGTCGGTCACCCACAGGTCCATGTCGCTGTTGTCGGCATCCCACGACAGCACCACGCGCAGGTCCAGCGGCATCGCCTGCAGCAGGCGCGGGTCGATGCTGGTGGTGTCCAGCCGGGGCGCGCTGCGCGCCACCAGGTTGGTCAGCTCATCCAATGCGATCAGGGCGATGCCATCGAAGCGGCTGTCCCACGGCCGCACCACCACTTGGTACAGCGGCGCCAGCGCCTGCTGCGGCTTGCCGGCCGCTGCCAGCGCCAGGCCCAGGTCGCGGAAGCTCTGCGGTTCTTCCTGGCCCATCGCCAGCACCTGCTCGAACACCGGCACCGCCAGTGCCGGGGCATCAGCCTGCATCAGCCGGTAGCCGAGCACGCGCAGCAGATGCCGGTTGTCCAGATCCATCTCGGCCAGGTTCGACAGTACCCGCAGTGCCAGTTCGCGCTGGCCCTGCTCCAGCAGCAGGTCGGCCACATCGAGGAAGAACGCGCTGCTGTCGGCGTGGGCATCGCGCTCGGCCAGATAGCGGTCGTAGAGTTGCGACGGCGGGCCCTCGCGCAGGCGCCGGGCGATGGCCGAGTCCGGCTGCCAGGCCGCCAGCTGGATGCCGAGTTGGCCGTCGTTGGCGGCAGCAGATGCGTCGGCGAACCCACCGGTGACCGCGATCGCATCCAGCGCCTTGCTCGATGCAGGTGCGGAGCGGCGCGCGCGTGCGCTGCTGGCTTCCATGCGCTGCTCGGCGGCGGCCATCGGTGCCGGGGCGGGTGGTGCCGCCGGGGCCGGCGCGGCGAGCATCGCCACCGGCGCTGATTCCATCGCGTAGTCCGCGGAGGCCACTTCCAGTGCCCCGCCCTTTGCCTGCGGCGGCATTCCCTTCGGCCAGCTGCGGTTCCACCACTGCTGGCGCTCCTTCCAGCGTGCCGCCACCTCATCCAGGCGCTGGCGATCAGCAGCGGCGCGATCTCTTACCTGCACTGCGAACCTGGCGTCGTACTCGGCGCGCAGCGTGCCCGAAGGGCGGATCGCATAGCGCAGGTAGTCCTCCAGTGTCTCCAGCACGATCAGCGAGGTATCCGGCCCGACCAGGCCAAACTGCTGCGACAGGCGCTGCATGGCCTCGCGGTTGCCGCGGCGGTCGGCGGCCAGCTGCTGCAGGCGCGCCTGCGCCCACAGGCCGGCCAGCAGTTCGCCGTCATCGCTTTTCTGCGTGGCCGGCAGTGCCTGCCATTCGCCGCCACCCACGCGCACCCGCATCGGCACGCCGTCGGCCGCCAGTCGTGCATGCAGCCACAACCAGCCCTGGGCTTCACTGCGACGATCGATCACCACGTCCTGCACGCCGCGCCCTGCATCGACCTGCACATCCAGCGGCGACGACAGCAGCTCACGGGCGGCCAATTCGACATCCTTCCCCAGCGCTACGAAGCGACCACCATGCGCTTCGCTCCAGCCACGCAGTCGCACGGCATCGGTGCGCGCGCCGGCGCTGCTGACCGCAAACAGGCGTTGATCCGGCGCCATCGCCGGCAGCTGTTCCGGCCCATAGGTCAGCAGGCCATCGCTGAACAGCAGGTATTCCTTCACGCTCGATTGCGGCTGCCACTGCGCCAGCGCGCTGGCACCGTCCGGGCGCACGGCCTGCAGGGCTGCGCGCAGCTCGCTCCAGTTGCCGGCGCGGATGCGGAATCGACGCACCGGCTCGGCGCGATCCCGCAGTACGGTCAACGCCACGCTGCCGTCACCCAGCGCAGCGAAATAGCGATCCAGCAGGGCGAACTCACGCGAGCGATCGCGCTGTCCCGCCGATCCGGAGCCGTCCCACAGCAGGCCGATCTCGCTGGGCAACGTGCGCGGCATACTGCTGGCTTCCACCGGCAACTGTGCCAGCAGGTAGTGCCCATCCTGCCAGTGCGCCACCTGGACCTGCGCCTGACGTGCTGCCGGCAGGTTCCACTGCAGCTGCTGCGGCAACTGCGCGCCCTTGCCCTGCCACAGCAGTTGGCCCGCGCTGATGCGGAAGGGTGCCGTACCTGCAGTGGTCGCGCCGGGTGTCTGCAGTTTCAGTTCAACCGAGGCCGCGCCGGCGGCGAACTGCAGCGGCAGCGTCCACTGCCAGCCTTGGCCGGCGAAGGCCAACGGCTCGCGAATCACCAGCTCCACGCGCCGGCTGCCACCAGCCGGCAGCGGGTAGATGCGCAGCCGGAACTGGTTGCCGGCGGTCTGTTCCAGCAGGCCCGGGTCGACCCCGCGACGGGCGATCTCCTCGAACACCTGGCGGCCGCGATCCTTGGGCACCGGCACCGCGTCACGCATCTCGCCGTTGATATCCAGCGCGAAGCCGCTGATCTGCTGACCGTCGGCCAGCGGGAACTGCAGCTCGCCCTCCAGCACGCGCCGGTTCGGGTTGTGGAATTCCAGTGTGATCCGGGTCTGGGCGATGCCGGCCTGGACTTCGCCTTCGATGCGGGCGTGTCGCAGCTGCACCGCCTGCTCGGCGGCCGGGGCAATCAGCAGAGGCATGCTGGCCTGCGGCCGGGAGATCGGCGGCGACTGCGCGCCAGCGGGCCAGGCCGCGAGGGCCAGCAACAACACAGTGCAGCAACGGACGAAGACCATGAGCGGACTCCAGTGGGATCGTGAACCTTTGAACGCACCAGCAACCGTAATGGGGTTGGCGCCCCCAAAAAGGGGACGGAGGGGATTAAGTCGCAAGTGGCAAACAAGGCACAAGCGACTTAATCCCCTCCGTCCCCTTTTTTCATGCGGGCAGGCAGTGCTCCACGATCAGCTGGATGGCGCTGCCGCCGCGATAGTCGTCGCAGGCGAGGCGATAGGCGAGATGCACATGGCGACCGGGCGCGTTGCCGTGCCAGCCGCCGAAGTGGATCGCGTTGATGGTGCCGGGCACGCCCGGCAGGCGCAGCTCCAGCTTCAGGTGACGCTCCTTCAGCACGCGCCAGTTGGCCACTTCGAAGTGGCCGTCGAACAGCGGCTCGGGGAAGCCCTGGCCCCATGGGCCTGCCAGACGCAGCGCATCGGCATGGCGATGATCGAGTTCGTTGGCGGCCAGCTCACCGTCGCTGAGGACCTGCTGCTGCAGTGCCGCCGGATCGAGCATTTCCAGCACCACGGCGACGAAGGCGGCCTTGAAGTCGTCGACGTGGTCACGCCGCAGGCTGAGCCCGGCCGCCATGGCGTGGCCGCCGAAGCGTTCGATCAGGCCCGGATGGCGCGCGTCGACCAGCGCCAGGGCGTCACGGATGTGCAGGCCGGGAATCGAGCGCGCCGAGCCACGCAGGGTGTCGGCGCCCGGTTCGGCCGGGGCAAAGGCGATCACCGGGCGATGCAGGCGATCCTTCATCTTCGATGCGACCAGGCCAACCACGCCCGGATGCCAGTCGGCATCGAACAGGCAGGCCGCCACCGGTCGCTGCCCCGACATGTCGAGCACCACGCGGGTCAACGCCTGCTCGGCATCGTCGGTCATCGACTGCTGCACGGCGCGCCGTTCCGAATTGATCTGCTCCAGCGTCTGCGCGATCTCGCGCGCCTGGCGCGGGTCTTCGGTCAGCAGCAGCGCGATGCCCAGCGCCATGTCTTCCAGCCGGCCCGCGGCATTCAGGCGCGGGCCGAGCGCGAAGCCGATGTCGGTGGCTGTGAGCCGCGCGGCATCACGGCCGCTGGCTTCGATCAGCGCACGCAGGCCGACACAGCCCTGCCCCGCGCGCAGACGCCGCAGGCCCGCGCTGACCAGTGCCCGGTTGTTCGGATCCAGCGCCACCAGGTCGGCGACGGTGCCGACCGCCACCAGGTCCAGCAGCGTGGTCAGGTCCGGCCCCTTGCCATCGGCGAAGACGCCGGCCTCGCGCATGTGCCGGCGCAGCGCCATCAGCACGTAGAAGATCACGCCGACGCCGGCCAGCGACTTGCTGGGGAAGGCATCACCGTCGAGATTGGGATCGACGATGACATCGGCCGGCGGCAGCTGCGGCCCGGGTAGGTGATGGTCGGTGACCAGCACCTGCCAGCCCCGCGCCTTGGCCGCGATCACGCCCGCATGGCAGGCGATGCCGTGGTCGACCGTGACCAGCAGGTCCGGCTGCAGCTCGGCCAGCTCCTCCACCAGAGAAGGTGACAGGCCGTAGCCGTGCACCATTCGGTTCGGCACCGCGTGGAAGACATGCTGCGCGCCGAGCATGCGCAGGCCACGCACGCCGACCGCACAGGCGGTGGCGCCATCGCAATCGAAATCGCCGACCACCAGGATGCGCTTGTCATTGGCGATGGCCTCGATCAGCAGGCCCACCGCATCATCGATGCCGGTCAGCAGCTCGGGGGCGTGCAGATTGCCCAGTTTCGGCTGCGCCAACTCCGGTGTACCCGCGCCCCGGTTGGCATAGAGACGCGCCAGCAGCGGCAGCGTGCCCTCCGGCCAGCTGCCGGGCGCAACCGCATCGCGGCGGCGGATCGTCGGCGTATCAGGGAATGGCTGCACAGCATCGGCGGCAAGGGACATCGGCATCGCCGGGTTGCGGAAGACATCCCCATGATAGCGCGGGGTCGGATCTCTCTGCCCGCAGGAGGCTCCCCCCCTGATCGCGAGCATTTGGAATCTGCCAGCATATCTTCCATGCTTGTCGGCCCTGAAATGGACTTCAACGCATGCATCGCACGCTCCTTCCCGCGCTGCTGGGCCTCGCCCTGGCCCCGGCCGCCCACGCCGCCACGCCCGAACCGAAGGCCGGCGTGCAGTTCCAGCACAACGACTGGTCGCTGGCCTGTGACAGCACCCGCACCTGCCGCGCCGCCGGCTACAGCCCGGAAGAACCCGGCAATCTGCTCAGCCTGATGCTGGAACGCGCGGGCGGCCCGGCTACGAAGGTGCTCGCGCGGCTGCGCAATGGCGAGGATGGCGAAAGCCCGACGCCGACCGGGGCGCTGCGCCTGCGCCTGAACGGCAAGGACCTGGGCCCGGTGCACGACACCGGCGACGGGGACAACGTGTTGTTGCAGCAGGCACAGACCGATGCACTGGTCGCCGCACTGCCGCGCCAGGCACGCATCGAGATCATCGACGGCAAGGGCAAGGCGTGGCCGATCTCCGACAGCGGCGCAGCGGCCGTACTGCTGAAGATGGACGAGGCCCAGGGCCGGCTGGGCACGCCCGGTGCGCTGGTGCGGCGTGGCGACAAGCCCGAAGCGAGCGTGCCTGCGGCATTACCGGTGCCAGTGATCATGCGCGGCACGCTGGTGGCACCGCGCGCCTCGGACGCGGCGCTGGCCAAGGCAACGGGCCTGCGCAAGGCACTGATCGCCAGCCTGCCGAAGCCGGATGAGTGCGGCCGCCTGAGCGATGGCGGGACAGATGAGATCGAGATCCAGCGACTGGACGCCCAGCATGTACTGGCAAGCACCAGTTGCTTCGTGGGTGCCTACAACATGAGCAACGCCTACTGGGTGGTGCGAGACAAATCGCCGTACCAGGCGACCTTTGTCACCAACCTGGCCGAAGATTTTGACCGCGATGACGCTACGCTGCGAGGCCGCTCCCGAGGCCGCGGTGTCGGCGATTGCATCTCCGCCAATGACTGGGTGTGGGACGGGGAGCGCTTCGTGAAGAGCAGCGATTTCACGACGGGCCAGTGTCGCAATATGCTCGGCGGGCACTGGACACTGCCGACGGTGGTCAGCGAGGTCCGTTGAGGCGCCGCTACCTGCGGTAGTGCCGGCCGCTGGTCGGCAACCCCGACAAACCCTGGGGGTCAGAGCCGTTTTCCGATGGAAAACGGATCCGACCCCGATCGGTCGACCCCGATCAATCGTGAAGCTGCCGCGGCTTCTTCCAGAACTGCCAGCGCTGGCCGCGGTCCAGCTGGAACTGCAGGCCGTCCTCGAAATCGAGCACCAGCCGCTGCAGCTCGCCACGCTTGAGCGCGGCCAGCAGCGGCCGGATTGCATCATTGCCGAGCTGCTGCAGCGAACGCAGCTGGCGCAGGTCGACCAGTGCATCCACCGCCTGTTCGCCATCCACGGCTACGCCAGCCGCCAGGGCCAGGCCCTGCAGCAGGGCATCGCGGCTGCGCACCTGTGCGTGCGGCGTGCTGACCGACACCGGCATCACGCCACCGCCCCAGAACCACAGCGAATTGATCGGCTGTTGTCCCTGAGCGGCGCGCTGCTGGTTCCAGGAATGGTTGTGCAGCAGTACCTGCGCTTCGGTCATCAGCGCCCGCCAGCGACGGCCGCCCTCGCCCTCCGGCAGATGCGAGAACAGGTCATCGCCCAGCACCTCGTCCGGACTATTGAAGTCCGGCAGCACCAGGTCGATTGGAAGCCGCAGGTACCAGCGCGACGGGTCCGGTGCGTCAAGCACGAACCCGGCATCGGCAAACAAGGGCTGCAGCACCGGCAGCAGGGCCAGGCTGTCGGCCAGCGTCGGCCGCAGGGTTTCGCCGTAGGCCATCATCCGCGCGCCATGCATGTCCGGCACCATGCAGGCCGGATCGGCACGCAGCCAGCTGGCGCCGGCCGCATCGCCGACGTCGCGCTGGCGGGTCAACGCGGCCACCGGCCAGTGCGGCGCGGCAACCGCGAAATGGCGCGTCAGCTGCGCGCGTTCGCCCGGCGCGACCTGCACGGTCGTGGCACGGCCGAGCGCACGTGCCACATCGTCCGGCAACGCAGCCGCGGCAAAGCGGCTGCGGGCCGGCAACAGCAGGGTCGCCGTTGCCACCGTGTCAGTCCACGTAGCTGACGCTGACGATCTCGTACTCGCGCTGGCCGGCCGGGGCGTCGATCACGATCGAATCGCCTTCCAGCTTGCCGATCATCGCGCGCGCCACCGGCGAGGAAATCGCGATCAGGCCCAGCTTGATGTCCGCTTCCAGGTCACCGACGATCTGGTACTTCTTCTCTTCGTCGGTTTCCACGTCGGCCAGCGTCACGCTGGCGCCGAACACCACCTTGGAGCCGGCGTTGAGCTTGCTCACGTCGATGATCTCGGCGTGCGACAGCTCGCCTTCCAGCTGCTTGATGCGGCCTTCGATGAAGCCCTGTTCCTCGCGCGCGGCGTGGTACTCGGCGTTCTCCTTCAGGTCGCCATGCTCACGCGCTTCGGCGATGGCGGCGATCACCTTCGGGCGCTTGACCGACTTCAGGTGATCCAGTTCGTCGCGCAGCTTCTGCGCGCCCTTCATGGTGATGGGGGCTCTCATGCATTCAACTCCTTGTGCAGCTCCTGCAGCGACCAGACGGGACCGGTGCCGCGGAATTCCAGTGAATCCACCAGCGCCTTGGCGCCGGCAATGGTGGTCGAGTAGGTGACGCGATGCTGCAGCGCCTCGCGACGGATCGAGAACGAGTCGTTGATCGCCGAACGACCTTCGGTCGTGTTGACGATGTAGACGATCTCGCCGTTCTTGATCGAGTCGACGATGTGCGGACGGCCTTCGACCACCTTGTTGATGATCTCGCAGTCCATGCCGTGCTGCTGCAGCCAGGCGGCGGTGCCACGGGTGGCGACCAGGCTGTAGCCGCGCGCCAGCAGCGCCTTGGCCACCGGCAGCACGCGCTTCTTGTCCGGATCACGCACCGAGACGAAGGCCTTGCCAACCGGCGGGGCCTTGATGCCGCCGGCTTCCTGCGCCCGCGCGAAGGCGGCGTTGAAGGTGCGGCCCACGCCCATCACCTCACCGGTGGAGCGCATCTCCGGCCCGAGGATCGGGTCGACGCCCTGGAACTTGGCGAACGGGAAGATCGCTTCCTTCACCGAGTAGTAGTCCGGCACGATTTCCTTGGTCGCGCCCTGCTCGGCCAGCGTCTTGCCGGCCATGCAGCGGGCGGCGATCTTGGCCAGCGGCATGCCGGTGGCCTTGGACACGAACGGCACGGTGCGCGAGGCACGCGGGTTCACTTCCAGCAGGTAGATGGTGTCGGCACCCTCGTCGCTGGTCTGGATCGCGAACTGGGTGTTCATCAGGCCGACCACGTTCAGGGCCTTGGCCAGCTCCACCACCTGGCGGCGCAGCTCGGCCTGGGTTTCAGCCGACAGCGAGTACGGCGGCAGCGAGCACGAGGAATCGCCCGAGTGCACGCCGGCTTCTTCGATGTGCTCCATCACGCCACCGATCAGGACGTTGCCCTGGGCATCGGCAATGATGTCGACGTCGCACTCCACGGCGTTGTCGAGGAAGCGGTCCAGCAGCACCGGCGAATCGTTGGACACCTTCACCGCGTCGCGCACGTAGCGGGCCAGGTCGGCTTCGCCGTAGACGATTTCCATCGCACGGCCGCCCAGCACGTAGCTCGGGCGCACCACCAGCGGGTAGCCGATCTCGCGGGCCAGCAGCAGGGCTTCCTGGTCGTTGCGGGCGATGCGGTTCGGCGGCTGCTTCAGGCCCAGCGTGTCGACCAGCTGCTGGAAGCGCTCGCGGTCTTCGGCCAGGTCGATCGAGTCCGGGCTGGTGCCGATCACCGGCACGCCATTGGCTTCCAGCGCGCGCGCCAGCTTCAGCGGGGTCTGGCCGCCGTACTGCACGATCACGCCCTTCGGCTGTTCCAGTTCGACGATCTCCAGCACGTCTTCCAGGGTCAGCGGTTCGAAGTACAGGCGGTCGGAGGTGTCGTAGTCGGTCGACACGGTTTCCGGGTTGCAGTTGACCATGATGGTTTCATAGCCATCCTCGCGCAGCGCCAGTGCGGCGTGCACGCAGCAGTAGTCGAACTCGATGCCCTGGCCGATGCGGTTCGGGCCACCGCCCAGGATCATGATCTTGTCGCGGTTGCTCGGCGCGGCCTCGCACTCGTCCTCGTAGGTCGAGTACAGGTAGGCGGTGCCGGTGGAGAATTCACCGGCGCAGGAGTCCACGCGCTTGTAGACCGGGCGCACCTTGTGCGCACGACGCAGCGCGCGGATGGCGGCTTCATTGGTGCCGGTCAGCTGCGCCAGGCGCGCATCGGAGAAGCCAGCACGCTTCAGCTTGCGCAGGCGTGCGGCGTCCAGCGCGTCGATGCCACCGGCAGCGACTTCGCCTTCTGCAGCGATGATTTCCTCGATCTGGTCCAGGAACCAGTGGTCGATGAACGACAGTGCGTAGATCTCTTCCACGCTCATGCCGGCGCGGAACGCGTCGGCGACGAAGAACAGGCGCTCCGGGCCCGGCGCCTTCAACTCGCGACGCAGGGTCTGCAGGTCGTCTTCGTTGGCCAGGTCCAGGCCGGTCGGGTCGAAGCCGACCTTGCCGGTTTCCAGGCCACGCAGGGCCTTCTGCACCGACTCCTGGAAGGTACGGCCCATCGCCATCACCTCGCCCACCGACTTCATCTGGGTGGTCAGGCGGGCGTCGGCGGCCGGGAACTTCTCGAAGGCGAAGCGCGGGATCTTGGTGACGACATAGTCGATCGACGGTTCGAACGAGGCCGGGGTCAGGCCACCGGTGATTTCGTTCTTCAGTTCGTCCAGGGTGTAACCCACGGCCAGCTTGGCGGCGACCTTGGCGATCGGGAAGCCGGTGGCCTTGGAGGCCAGCGCCGAGGAACGCGACACGCGCGGGTTCATCTCGATGACGACCACGCGGCCGGTCTTCGGGTTGATGCCGAACTGCACGTTCGAGCCACCGGTATCGACGCCGATCTTGCGCAGCACGGCGATGGAGGCATCGCGCAGGCGCTGGTATTCCTTGTCGGTGAGGGTCTGCGCCGGCGCCACGGTGATCGAGTCACCGGTGTGCACGCCCATCGGGTCAAGGTTTTCGATCGAGCAGACGATGATGCAGTTGTCCGCGGTATCGCGGACCACTTCCATCTCGAATTCCTTCCAGCCCAGCACCGACTCTTCCACCAGCACCTCGGTGGTCGGCGACAGTTCCAGGCCGCGGCTGACGATCTCGACCAGCTCTTCGCGGTTGTAGGCGATGCCGCCACCGCTGCCGCCCAGGGTGAAGCTGGGGCGGATGATGGTCGGGTAGCCGACGCGGGTCTGGATCTCCAGCGCTTCGTCCAGGGTGTGGGCGACGGCGGCGGTCGGGCATTCCAGGCCGATCTCACCCATGGCCACGCGGAACAGCTCGCGGTCTTCGGCCATGCGGATCGCTTCGCGCTTGGCGCCGATCAGTTCGACGTTGTACTTCTCCAGCACGCCGTTGTCGGCCAGGTCCAGCGCGCAGTTCAGCGCGGTCTGGCCACCCATGGTCGGCAGCAGCGCATCGGGCTTTTCCTTGGCGATGATCTTCTCGACCGTCTGCCAGTTGATCGGCTCGATGTAGACGGCGTCGGCCATCTCCGGGTCGGTCATGATCGTGGCCGGGTTGCTGTTGACCAGCACCACGCGGTAACCCTCGTCACGCAGGGCCTTGCAGGCCTGGGCGCCGGAGTAGTCGAACTCGCAGGCCTGGCCGATGACGATCGGGCCAGCACCGATGATGAGGATGGTCTTGAGGTCAGTGCGCTTGGGCATTTTCTTCTCTAAGTCAGTACAGCGTGACAAGGGGGAGTGATCGCACGCTGTCGATCAGGAATCTTGATCCGCAGCGCCGCGCCGGGGGCAGCAGCGATGCGGGGTTTACGGTCCATCGCGACGCCACCGGGGGGCCGGCGGCGTACTGATCACGCCTTGGCCTGCTCCATCAGCACCACGAAGCGGTCGAACAGCGGACCGACATCGGTCGGGCCCGGCGACGCTTCCGGGTGGCCCTGGAACGAGAACGCCGGCACGTCGGTGCGGGCGACACCCTGGTTGGTGCCGTCGAACAGCGAACGGTGGGTCACGCGCAGGGTCGGCGGCAGGGTCGCTTCATCGATCGCGAAGCCGTGGTTCTGCGAGGTGATCATCACCCGGCCGCTGTCCAGGTCCTGCACCGGGTGATTGGCACCATGGTGGCCATGGCCCATCTTCATGGTCTGCGCGCCCGAGGCCAGGCCCAGCAGCTGGTGGCCCAGGCAGATGCCGAAGGTCGGGATCTTCACATCGATGAAGGTCTTGATCGCTTCGATGGCGTAGTCACACGGCTCCGGGTCACCCGGGCCGTTGGACAGGAACACGCCGTCCGGCTTCAGGGCCAGCACTTCGGCGGCCGGGGTCTGCGCCGGTACCACGGTCACTTCGCAGCCACGCTCGGCCAGCATGCGCAGGATGTTGGTCTTCACGCCGAAGTCGTAGGCCACGACCTTGAACCGGGCCGGCACGCTGACGAAAGCGTTGGCATCCAGGTCCAGCTGGCCCTCGGTCCAGGTGTAGGTCTTCTCGGTAGTGACGACCTTGGCCAGATCCATGCCCTTCAGCCCCGGGAACTTGCGGGCGGCTTCCAGTGCCTTTTCCACGTCGATGTCGCCGGCCATCAGCGCACCGTTCTGCGCGCCCTTCTCGCGCAGGATGCGGGTCAGCTTGCGGGTGTCGATGCCGGCGATGGCGACCACGCCACGCTGGATCAGCCAGTCCTGCAGCGACACCTGGCTGCGCCAGTTGCTGGGGCGGCGCGGAACGTCGCGCACGATCAGGCCGGCCGACCACACCTTGGACGCTTCGTTGTCCTGGTCGGTCATGCCGGTGTTACCGATATGCGGATAGGTCAGCGTGACCATCTGCCGGGCGTAGGACGGGTCGGTCAGCACTTCCTGGTAGCCGGTCATGGCGGTGTTGAACACCACCTCACCGACGGACAGGCCGGGCGCGCCTACGGATTCGCCCTCGAATACGGTGCCGTCTTCGAGGACGAGGATTGCGGCTTGGGTCACGGGAATCTCACTTTGGCTACCGAGGGGGCTGCCGAAGTCACGCCTGCGCTTCACGGAAATCCGGTTGCAAAAAAGCGCGGACGTACGGTCTGGGACCGGTCCGGCTTTCGTGATTCGGCGAGTGCGAATTGTAGCGCTGCCGGGGCGCTCGCGCCAGCGGTTATCGCGCTTCGGCGATTGCGCATTCATTTCAATCCGATGGCGTATGCGGGCCGGAGGCGGGGTCGGATCCATTTCCCGAATGGGAAAGGCTCTGACCCCAGGCGCCCTCGGATGGGGTCAGAGCCCTTTCCGCAGGAAAGGGATCCGACCCCAGGAATCAGCCCGCCCTACTGCAGCAGATCCCTTACCCGGTAGCTGCCCGGCGCCCGCCCCTGCAGCTGGCGGGCGGCGAACAGGGCGCCGCGGGCGAAGATGTCGCGGTTGGTGGCCCGATGCACCAGCTCGATGCGCTCGCCCAGACCGGTGAACTGCACCAGGTGCTCGCCCACGATGTCACCGGCACGCAGGCTGGCGTAGTGCGGCTCCGCCCCGCCCCGTTGCGCGGCCGCGCCCAGGGTCAGCGCGGTGCCCGATGGCGCATCCTTCTTCTGGGTGTGGTGCGATTCGACGATGTCGCAGTCCCAGCCGGCCAGCGCCTGCGCCGCGCGCTCCACCAGCTCGTCCAGTACCGCCACGCCCAGGCTGAAGTTCGAGGCCCATACCAGCGGGATCTTCGCCGCCGCGGCCTCCAGCGCCTGGCGCTGCGTGCTGGAGATACCGGTGGTGCCCGACACCAGCCCGGCACCCCGCTCCACGCACAGCGCCAGCATCGGGTCGAAGCCCTCCGGCAGGCTGAAGTCGATCGCCACATCGAACACCGGCGCGCCGGGCAGCTCACTGGCGCCGAAGAACGGCACGCCGTCGACCACGCGCTGTGCCGGCGCACGGCCGGTCACTGCGGCCACGATCTGCAGGGTTTCGGGATGTTCGGCGGCCAGCCGCAGCAGGGCCTGGCCCATGCGCCCGGAGGCACCGTGAATGAGCAATCGCAGAGGAGTCTGGTTCATGCCTGCAGGCTAGCGGCAGCACGCCCGCTCCGGCAAGCGCCATCGCTGCTACGCTGCATGCCCTTTCATGCAATGGATGGCAGCTCCCTCATGCAGATCAGCGAACAGCTGGTGCTGATCACCGGCGCCGGCCGCGGCCTTGGCCAGCACATCGCCCGCGCGTTCGCGGCGCAGGGTGCGCGCGTCATCGTCAACTACCACCGCAGCGAAGGCCCCGCACGGGCGCTGGCCGCCGAGCTGGGCGGACAGGCGATCGCGCTGCCGGCCGACGTCACCGACCGCAGCCAGGTCGATGCAATGCTGCAGCACGCCCTGGCCCACTTCGGCCAGGGTGTCACCACGGTGGTCAACAACGCGCTCGCCGCGTTCTCGTTCAATGGTGATGCCCGCGACGGCGCCGCCGATATCGGCTGGTCGGCGTTCCAGGCGCAGTTCGAGGGCAGCGTGCGCGGCGCGCTGAACACCGTGCAGGCCGCCCTGCCCGGCATGCAGGCCCGCCGCTTCGGCCGCATCATCAACATCGGCACCAACCTGTTCCAGAACCCGGTCGTGCCCTACCACGACTACACCGCCGCCAAGGCCGCGCTACTGTCCCTCACGCGCACGCTGGCCGGCGACCTCGGCCCACATGGCATCACCGTGAACATGCTGTCCGGCGGCCTGCTGCGCACCACCGATGCCAGCGCTGCCACGCCGGAGGCAGTGTTCGACTACATCGCCGCCAACACGCCACTGCGCAGCGTTACCACGCCAGCAGAATTCGCCGATGCCGCGCTGTTCTTCGCCAGCCCCTGGTCGCGCGCGGTGACCGGGCAGAACCTGGTGGTCGATGGCGGGCTGGTGCGGGACTGAGCCAATGCGCATTTCCGAGGTCAGCCGCCTGACCGGCGCCAGCGCCAAGGCCATCCGCCTGTACGAGGCGCGCGGACTACTGCCGCCGGTGCCTCGGCTGAACCGCTATCGCGACTACAGCGAACAGGATGTGGCCTGGGTGCAGCTGATCCGCCAGGCGTTGGCGCTGGGCATCACCCTGGCCGCGATCTCCCGCCTGCAGGGCCGCGACGGACGGCTCGACTGGCCCGCGGTGCTGGCCCTGCTTGAGCAACAACGCAGCCGCATCGCCAGCGAGCGGGCACGGCTGGCGCAGGTCGAGCTCGACCTGCAGCAGGTCAGCGACGAACTGCGGCAGTGGCTGCACTCCGGCAGCGGTGACTGCATCCTGGAACCCAGCGGCTGCGCCGCTGGTCGTTGACTCTGCCCCAAGGGCATAGCCCAACCTCGCGCACTTTCCATTGCCCGAGGTTGCCGTGTCCCGTTCCATCCTGATCCTGCTCGGCCATCCCGACCGCGACAGCCTGTGCGGTGCCCTCGCTCAGCGCTACGCCACCGCCGCCGAGAATGCTGGCCATCGGGTGCGCCTGATCGCACTGGGCGAACTCGAGTTCGATCCGGTGCTGCGCCATGGCTACCGCCAGATCCAGCCGCTGGAAGCCGACCTGCAGGACACTGCGGATGCGATCGAGGCCTGCGACCATCTGGTGCTGGTCTATCCCACCTGGTGGGGCGCGATGCCGGCGCTGCTGAAGGGCTTCTTCGATCGCGTGCTGCTGCCGGGGTACGCCTTCCGCTACCGGCGCGATTCAGTCTGGTGGGACCGGCTGCTGGCCGGTCGCAGCGCACGGGTGATCACCACGCTGGATACGCCGCCCTGGTATTACCGCTGGATCTACCGCGACCCGGGCATCACCCAGATCCGCGCCACTATTCTGGAATTCTGCGGCATCCGCCCTGTGCGGGTCAGCCGACTCGGTGCGGTGCGCAGCAACTCGCCGGAGCAACGCAACCGGTGGCTGGCGTTGGCAGCGGAGCTGGGCTCACGGGCCAACTAGCTAGAGGAGCGTGCGAACCAAGGTTCGCACCCACCTGGAGCGTTCGCACCCACCTGGGGCGCTCGTTGCGGGTGTCGCGTTTGCCAATTGACCGTCAGGCACTGCGCCTCAAGGCTGTGGGCCCTTGTTACGGCCCAGGCAAAGCCCATGAAATCCTCGACTGTCTTCAGCAAGTGCGCCAGGAAGACCGGCTTTGCCGGGACGTCGACGACCCGCTACCGCTTGCTGGACGCCGCGCTGCTTGTCGTGAATCACCAGCGCGCCAGCGAAAGCCGGGGCTTCTATGTGAATGCTGGACTCTACTTTCCGGAACTGCTCGCGTATCCCCTCGCGCCTGACGATCTTGAAACGGCTTTCCGGTACCGCTCCAGCATCCCCACGCCCCATGTCGACTGGCGGATCGAAGAAACGCCGGGCCTGCGCCGGACCTTCATCCAGCAGGATCTTGAAGATCTGCTGGAGGCCGGTAACCGCGACGCGTTGAAGGCCCTGCTGCTCGATGCCCTGGCCGACGTGGCGGGTTTCGCGGCAGCCCATGGGAACAGGGAATCGGTGCGGCGATTGAACCGGGACGGGAGCTTCCGGGCAATCATCCGCAGAGAAGTCTGAACCCCGAGAGCGTGCGAACCAAGGTTCGCACCCACAGGGCGAAGGTTCGCACCCACAGGGCGAAGGCCCGCACCCACCGGCCGAAGGTTCGCGCCCACCAGGCGGCCGCAGCCGAACAGGCTCGACGCTACTTCACTTCTTGCTCGGCCCGCAGCTGTCGCAACCGCCACAGGCACCACCACCGTCCGTTGCCGGCGGCGCGATCTTCCGCCCCAGCGCCTGCAGCCAGGCGGCGCGGCCCGGCTTCAACAGGGCCAACGCCAACGCACCGCGCAGCGTGCGCACGGTGCCCGGGAACTGCTTCTTCAGCACCACCCAGGCACTGACCAGCACAGCCACCGCGATGATCAGGTACTGGATCAGCAGGCCGGTATCCATCAGCCGCCTCCCAGCGCCCTGGTCACCTGGTAGGTGATCAGTGCGGCCACATAAGCCGCTGCGAACAGGTAGAACGCGGCAAAGCCCATCTGCTTCCACGAATTGGTCTCGCGCTTGATGGTGGCCAGCGTCGAGATGCACATCGGGGCGTAGATGTACCAGACCAGCAGCGACAGCGCGGTCGCCAGCGACCAGCCATCGCTGATCAGCGGGGTCAGCGCCTGGCTGGCGGCATCGTCATCGGCGGCCGACAGCGCATACACGGTGGCCAGCGAAGACACCGCCACCTCGCGCGCGGCCAGGCCCGGGATCAGCGCGATGCAGATCTGCCAGTTGAAGCCCAGCGGCGCGAAGAACACCGCCATCGCATGGCCGATCTGGCCGGCGTAGCTGTAGTCGATGGCTGGCATCGTGGCGTCGGCCGGTGCCGCCGGGAACGACAGCAGCACCCACAGCAGGATGGTCAGCGCCAGGATGATGCCGCCGACGCGCTTGAGGAAGATCATGCCGCGCTCGTACAGCCCCACCGCCAGGTCGCGCACATGCGGCAGGCGGTACGACGGCAGCTCCAGCATCAGCGGGTGCTCGCTCTTGTCGCGACGCCACTTCTTCATGATCCACGACATCGCCAGCGCGCTGAGAATACCCGCCGCATACAGGCCGAACAGCACCAGGCCCTGCTGGTTGAACACGCCCCACACCGTCTTCTGCGGAATGAACGCACCGATCAGCAGCGCGTACACCGGCAGGCGCGCCGAGCAGGTCATCAGCGGCGCCACCAGGATCGTGGCCAGGCGGTCACGCGGGTCCTGGATGCTGCGCGTGGACATGATGCCCGGCACCGCGCAGGCGAAGCTGGACAGCAGCGGGATGAACGAGCGGCCGGACAGGCCGGCGGCCGCCATCATGCGGTCGAGCAGGAACGCTGCACGCGGCAGGTAGCCGGACTCCTCCAGCACCAGGATGAAGAAGAACAGGATCAGGATCTGCGGCAGGAACACCACCACGCCGCCGACGCCTGCGATGATGCCGTCGGTCAGCAGGCTGGCCAGCGGGCCTTCCGGCAGCACGCTGCCAACAAAGGTGCCGAGCCAGGCGAAGCCAGCCTCGATGCCGTCCATCAGCGGCGTCGCCCAGGCGTACACCGCCTGGAAGATCAGGAACATCACCACCGCCAGGCTGACCAGGCCGAACACCGGGTGCAGCAGCCAGCGGTCCAGCGCGTCGTCGATCTTCGCGGTCCGTGCCGGCATCCGCACGGCGACCGACAGGATCCCGCGCACCTTGGCGTGGTAGTCGATGCCACCTTCCGGGCCCGGCACCGGTGCATCCAGGTGCGGCACCATCGCGTCCAGGCGCTCGACCAGGGCCTTGGCGCCCTGCTTGCGCACCGCCACGGTCTCCACCACCGGCACGCCCAGCTCGCGCTCCAGCGCGGCCACATCCACCTGGATGCCGCGGCGCTGGGCCGCATCGACCATGTTCAGGGCCACCACCATCGGCTTGCCCAGTTCGCGCAGCTCCAGCGCGAAGCGCAGGTGCAGGCGCAGGTTGGTGGCGTCGATCACGCACAGCAGCACGTCCGGCGCGGCCTCGCCCGGGTAGAAGCCCCGGCACAGGTCACGGGTGATCGCCTCGTCCAGGCTGGCCGGATGCAGGCTGTAGGCACCCGGCAGGTCAAGCACGGCGAATTCACGGCCGGACGGCGCACGCAGGCGGCCCTCCTTGCGCTCGACGGTGACGCCGGTGTAGTTGGCGACCTTCTGCCGGCTGCCGGTCAGCTGGTTGAACAGCGCGGTCTTGCCGCTGTTGGGGTTACCGACCAGCGCGATGCGCAGGGGGGCGGTGGCGGCGATTGCGGTCATGCACGTCGTTCCTGGCTGGCGGCGTCGACCACGACCCGCTTGGCTTCACTGATCCGCAGCGCGAACCGGGTGAACCCGACCTGCACCAGCAGCGGCTCGCCGCCCACCGGGCCCTTGGCCACCAAGCGCACTTCCTCGCCATTCACGAAACCCAGCTCGCGCAGGCGACGGGCAATGGCATCGTTGGCATGCAGGTCCTGCACGGACTCGACCACGGCCGAGGTGTGCAGCGGCAGTTCGGACAGCGTCATCTAGCGTGTTCTCTGCTGGATGTAAATGGTTCTCGATTCTAACATTCCCGCGTCGCGTCATGGCCCATGACCAATGGCCCGCTATGATCCATACAGGTATGGAGTGACCCTGGAATCCCATGAACGATGCTTTGCAGATCGAGCGCCGTGGCGCCGTCCTCACCCTCTGGCTGAACCGGCCGGAGCTGCACAACGCCTTTGACGCCAGCCTGATCGCCCGGCTGACCGCCGCGCTGGAAGCCGCCGGCCGCGATGATTCGGTCCGGGCCGTGGTGGTCGCCGGCCACGGCGCCTCCTTCTCGGCCGGCGCCGACATGCAGTGGATGCGCGGCATGGCGGCGGCCAGCGAGGCCGACAACCGCGAGGACTCGCTGGCACTGGCACGGCTGATGCGCACCCTGGACGAGCTGCCCAAGCCGACCCTGGCCCGGGTCCACGGCGCGGCCTTCGGTGGCGGCGTCGGCCTGGTTGCCTGCTGCGACATTGCCATCGCCAGCACCTCGGCCCGCTTCGGCCTGACCGAAAGCCGCCTTGGCCTGCTGCCGGCGGTGATCTCGCCTTACGTGATCGAGGCCATCGGCCCGCGCCAGGCGCGGCGCTGGTTCGCCACCGGCGAGCACTTCGACGCCGATACCGCACTGCGCATCGGCCTGGTCCACCAGCTGGTCGAGCCCGAGCGCCTGGACGAAGCGCTGGAGCGCCAGCTGGCCCTGCTCGACAAGGCCGGCCCGATCGCCTCGTCCACCGCCAAGCAGCTGGTCCGGCAGGTCCGCGACAGCCATGACCGCGACGCGCTGGATCGGGATAATGCCGCCCTGATCGCGCGCCTGCGGGTGTCCCCCGAGGGCCAGGAAGGCCTGGGCGCCTTCCTCGACAAGCGCGCCCCCCATTGGGTCACGGAAGCCTGAACATGCTCGATCATCTTGGTTTGACCAGCGCCGACCTGGCGCGCAGCAAGACCTTCTTCCTGCAGGCGCTGGCGCCGCTGCAGATCGGCGTGGTGATGGAAGTGAGCGCCGAACAGACCGGCGACCACGACCACATCGGCTTCGGCAGCGACGGCAAGCCGTTCTTCTGGCTCGGCAATGGCGGCACCGCCAGCCACGGCGTGCACGTGGCCTTCGCCTGCGCCAGCCGCGCGCAGGTGGACGCCTTCCACGCCGCCGCCCTCGCCGCCGGTGGCCGCGACAACGGCGCGCCGGGCCTGCGCCCGTGGTACCACCCGGATTACTACGCCGCCTTCGTGCTCGACCCGGACGGCAACAACATCGAAGCGGTCTGCCATCGCCCCGTCGGCGAGGTGGCTGCATGAGCGACTACGTCCGCATCGTCGAGGTCGGCCCGCGTGACGGCCTTCAGAACGAAAAGCAATCGGTGTCCACCGCCGACAAGATCGAACTGATCAACCGCTTGTCGGCCACCGGCCTGCGCAGCATCGAGGCGACCAGTTTCGTCAGCCCGAAGTGGATTCCGCAGCTGGCCGATGCCGCCGAGGTCTACGCCGGCATCCAGCGCCGCCCCGGCATCCACTACCCGGTACTGGTGCCGAACGAACAGGGCTACGACCGCGCCCGTGCGGTGGGCGTGGAGGAAGTAGCGGTGTTCACCGCCGCGTCCGAGGCCTTCAACCGCACCAACACCAATGCCGGCATCGACGAATCGCTGGCCCGGTTCGAGCCGATCCTGCGCCGCGCCGCCGCCGATGGCGTGCGCGTGCGCGGCTACGTCTCCACCGTGCTCGGCTGCCCCTACCAGGGCGAGGTGCCGCTGGCCGACGTGGTGCGGGTGGCGCGCGCGCTGCACCAGATGGGCTGTTACGAAATCTCGCTGGGCGACACCATCGGCGTCGGCACCCCACGCAAGGCACGGGCGATGCTGCAGGCGGTCGCTGCCGAGATCCCGATGGAAGCCTTGGCCGTGCACTTCCACGACACCTACGGCCAGGCCATCGCCAACATCGCCACCTGCCTGGAAGCAGGCGTGCGCGTGGTCGACAGTGCAGTCTCGGGCGCCGGTGGCTGCCCGTACGCGAAGGGGGCCAGCGGCAACGTCGCCAGCGAGGACGTGGTCTACCTGCTGCAGGGCCTGGGCCTGGACAGCGGCGTGGACCTGCCGGCACTGGCCGAGACCGGCCGCTGGCTGGCCGGCCTGCTCGGCCGCGCCACCGCCAGCCGCACCGGCCAGGCGCTCGCAGCGGCCGGCTGAGCACCCCGCTGCGCCGCTCCCCCTCGGGCGGCGCAGCGCACAACGGCGACGGTCGCCGCTTCCGTTAGAATCGGCGGTTCTCGAACCTGCAGGACCGTGCAATGCAGCTGTCTTCCGTACGTGCCGTGATCACTGGCGGCGTCTCCGGCCTCGGCCTGGCCGTGGCCCAGCACCTCGTCGCCCAGGGCGGCAAGGTGGCTCTGTTCGACCTCAACGACGACAAGGGTGCAGCTGCCGTTGCCGGGCTGGGTGCCGACAAGGCCCGCTATTTCAATGTCAATGTCAGCGATGAGGCGGCCGTGGCTGCAGCCATCGACCAGGCCCACGATTTCCTCGGCGGCCTGAACGTGGCGATGAACTGCGCCGGCATCCTCGGCGCCGGTCGCGTGCTCGGCAAGGAAGGCCCGATGCCGCTGGCCGGCTTCCAGGGCACGGTGATGGTCAACCTGGTCGGCAGCTTCAACGTCGCCAAGGCCGCGGCCAACCGCATGCAGCACAACGACGCCGGCGAAGACGGCGAGCGCGGCGTGATCATCAACACCGCCAGCATCGCTGCCTATGAAGGACAGATCGGCCAAGCCGCGTATGCCGCCAGCAAGGGCGGCGTGGTGTCGATGACGCTGCCGATGGCGCGCGAACTGTCGCGCTTCGGCATCCGCGTCAATACGATTGCTCCTGGCGTGTTCTGGACGCCGATGGTCGATGGCATGCCCGAAGCCGTGCAGCAGTCGCTGGCCGCCTCGATCCCGTTCCCGTCGCGCCTGGGCAAGCCGGAAGACTTCGCCAGCCTGGTCGGCTTCATCCTCGGCAACACCTACCTCAACGGCGAGACCATCCGCCTGGACGGCGCTACCCGCCTCGCTCCGAAGTGATTCCCCCCGGGCGCCGGGACGGCGCCCTCCCCCAACGACCTAGATCACCATGAAAGCCAACGACATCAAGAAGGGCAACGTCGTCGAGTACAACAACGGCGTGTACCAGATCCGCGACATCGAGCGCAGCTCGCCGCAGGGTCGCGGCGGCAACGTCCGCTTCCGCTTCATCATGTACAGCGTGCCGGGCGGCAACAAGCTCGACGCCAGCTTCGATGCCGACGACAACCTGGTCGAGGTCGAACTGCTGCGCCGCCAGTCCACCTATTCGTACAAGGACGGCGATGCCTTCGTGTTCCTCGATGACGAGGACTACACGCCCTACACCCTGGACGCGGACGTGATCGGCGACGACGCCGGCTACATCACCGACGGCCTGACCGGCATCTACGTGCAGGTGATCGACGAGCAGCCGGTGGCGATCCAGCTGCCGGCCTCGGTGGTGCTGGAAGTGATCGAGACCCCGCCGGAACTGAAGGGCGGCACTGCCACCAAGCGCCCGAAGCCGGCCAAGCTCAACACCGGCATCGAGATCATGGTGCCGGAATACATCGTCAACGGCGAACGCGTGCTGGTGAACACCGCCACCGGCGAATTCGCCGGCCGTGCCGACTAAGCGCCTTGCGCTGATCGGCTGCCTGTCCCTGCTTGCGGCGTGCTCGCCGCAGGCAGCGGGCAGCGCATCGGATGTAGCGATCGTGTAGAGCCGAGCGTGGACTCGGCTCTACAGAAGGCTTACGGCTTCTTCGCGCCGAAGTTGCCGCAGCCGTGGTACTGGCGGGTGCCGATGGTCAGGTTCACCTTGGCATCGAACGCCTCGCCGCTCATGTCGTCCTGGCAGGTGGTGCGCTGGAAGCTGAGCTTGACGTCGGTACCGTCGGACGCCTTGCCACTCCAACCGTCAGCACCTTCGGTGGGCGTGGCGACGTCGAAGCGACGCTCGCCATAGTCAACTTCCACCCGCAGGCCCGGCGCGTCGCCATCGACGACCGCCAACCAGCCCGGCTCGTTGCCCGTGGCGCGGAACGCGGCCGTGCCCGCGCTGCCATCGCCTTCGGTCGCTTCGACCGCATGGCACTCGCGGTCCGCCTCGCCCTTCAGGCTCAACAGGCCGTCATCGCTGCCCTTGGTCCAGAAGCTGTTGCCCTGGCCATCACCGTACCTGGCACCCGACGCTGCACGTTCGGAGGTCATGGCGAAGGTACGTTCGCCGATCACCACCGTGGCCGCATCCTCGCCATTGAAGGCCGCGCGCACGCTCAGATCACCACACCGGTACGTGGTCTCGCTGCCGGTACCGGCGCTGGTGCTGGCAGCCGGTTCGGGCGCCGCCGGCGGCGCGGCATCGGTGCCGCCCGCAGCGGGTGCCTGGGCCGGCTGGCACGCGGCCAGCACCAACCCGAGCGAGGCTGCCAACAGACTGGGAACTACACGCATGGCTCGACTCCTTGTCGACACTACAGAGACCTTCGACCCTACCACCTGCCGGTGAGCGCGGCCTGAAAGCGGCCTGACCGTACTCACGCGGCCAGTACCGCCATCGACAACAGCTGCGCACCGCTGCCGGCGGAACTGCAGGCCCAGACCCGCAGCAGGCGCAGCTTCACTTCACGCTCCCGGCCCTGCCGCCACACGGACAACCGCACGTCGCTGGACAGCAACGCCAGGCGGCCACACAGCAGCGCCTCCACCGCGTGCAGCTGCAGGCTTCGCACCTGCAGGCTGCCGGCCAGCCAATCGCCCAGCCCTGGCAGATCGAGCATGCGGCCGCCGTGGCCTTCCATCATGAACAAGGCCGGCGATACCAGCGCGTTCAACGCCTCGTGGTCATTTTCCAGCAGCGCCGCGCACAGGCGCTGCTCCAGCGCCATCAACTGTTGCTCATGCAGATCTTCAACGATGTTCCGTTCCATCCACGGTTCCTCCCGGCATCGGCCGGCGCCTGCGCAGGCGCTGCGCGATCCACTGCCGCGCGCCCTGCACCACTACATAGAAGACCGGCACGAAGAACACGGCCAGCACGGTCGCACTGACCATCCCGCCGAACACACCGGTTCCAATCGCCTGCTGGGTTTCCTTCGACGCGCCCTGCGCCAGCATCAGCGGCACCACGCCCAGCGCGAATGCCAGCGAGGTCATCACGATCGGGCGCAGGCGCAGCCTGGCCGCCTCCAATGCCGCCTCGACCAGGCCGCGCCCCTGCTGCTGCAGCTGCCGCGCGAACTCGACAATGAGGATCGCGTTCTTCGCAGACAGCCCGATCACGGTGATCATGCCGACCTTGAAGAACACATCGTTGGGCATGCCACGCAACAGCACCGCGGCGACCGCACCGAGCAGGCCGAGTGGCACCACCAGCATCACCGCCAGCGGAATCGACCAGCTCTCGTACAGCGCCGCCAGCACCAGGAACACCACCAGCATCGACAACAACAGCAGCCACGGCGCCTGCGCCCCCGACTCACGCTCCTGCAGCGACTGGCTGGTCCACTGCAGGGCAAAACCGGACGGCAGCTTCCCGGCCAACCGCTCCATCTCCGCCATGGCCTGGCCGGTCGACACGCCGGAGGCCGGTGCGCCGGACAGATTCAACGCCGGGAAGCCGAGGTAGCGCTGCAGCTGCAGCGGCGCCTCGGTCCAGTTCGGGGTCACCAGTTCCGACAACGCCACCATGCCGCCCTCGCTGTTGCGCACGTACAGTTTCAGCACGTCCTCCAGTTCCATGCGATGCGGCGCGTCGGCCTGCAGGATCACCTGCTGCAACCGGCCCTTGTTGGGGAAATCATTGACGTACTGCGAGCCCATCGCCGCTGACAGCGTGCTGCTGATGTGCTCGAAGCCCACGCCCATCGCCTCGGCCTTGGCGCGATCAATGTCCAGCCGCACGCTGATACCTGCCGGCAGGCCATCGGCATGCACCTCCGACAGCAGCGGACTGGCCTCGGCCAGCTTCAGCAGCTGCTGCAGGGCCGCGCGCAGCTCGGCCTGGCTCTGCCCGGTACGCGCCTGCAGGGCCAGCGAGAACCCGGACGAACGGCCCAGGCTGTCGATCGCCGGCGGCATCACGCTCATCACCTCACCCTCGGCAACCGTGGCCATCGCCTGCTGCGCGGCCTCCACCTCGCTGGCCGCGGTGGCGCCAGCACGCTCGCCCCAGTCCTTCAGCATGGTGTAGGTCAGCGCCGCGCTCGGGCCGGAACCGGAGAAGCTGTAACCGAGGATCGACTGGTTGGAGCCGATGCCCGGGCGCGAGGCCACGTGCCGTTCGTAGGCTTCGACCACCGCCAGCGTGCGTTCGGCGGTGGCTTCGGCCGGCAGCTGGATCGAGGTCATGAAATAGCCCTGGTCCTCTTCCGGCAGGAACGCGCCCGGCAGCCAGTGCAGGCCCAGCAGCAGCGCCGCCACCAGCGCGGCGAACACGCCCATCACCCGGCCGCTTCGCTGCAGCACGGAGGCCACGCCACGCTGGTAGCGCCCGGTCAACGCCTCGAAGCCACGATTGAAGGCGCCGAACAGCCCGCCACGACCATGATGGCCGTGGGTGTTCGGGCGCAGCAGGGTCGCGCACAGCGCCGGTGTCAGGCTCAGTGCCAGCAGCGCCGAGAACAGGATCGACACCGCCATCGCCACGGTGAACTGGCGGTAGATCGCGCCCACCGAGCCGCTGGCCAAGGCCATCGGAATGAACACCGCGGTCAGCACCAGGGTGATGCCGATCACCGCGCCGGTCAGCTCGCGCATCGCCTTGATGGTCGCCTCGCGCGGCGGCAGGCCCTCCTCGGCCATGATCCGCTCCACGCCCTCGACCACCACGATCGCGTCGTCGACGATGATGCCGATCGCCAGCACCATGCCGAACATGGTCAGCACGTTGATCGAGAAGCCCAGCACCAGCATCACCGCGAAGGTACCGAGCAGCGCGATCGGTGCGACCAGCGCTGGAATCAGCGTGTAGCGCCAGTTCTGCAGGAACAGGTACATCACCGCGAACACCAGCAGCATCGCCTCCAGCAGCGTCTGCACCACCTTCTGGATCGAGATCTTGACGAACGGCGCGGTGTCGAACGGAATGCTCGCCTCCACGCCGCGCGGCAACAGCGGCGCCAGTTCGGCCATGCGCTCACGGACCGCCGACGCCGTGCGCACCGCATTCGCGCCCGGCCGCAGCTGCACCCCGGCGGCGGTGGCTGGATGGCCATCCTCGCGGGTGCCCCAGGCATAGCTCTGCGCGCCCAGTTCGACGCGGGCGACATCACCCAGCACCACCCGTGAACCGTCGGCCCCGGCGCGCAGTACGATCGCCGCGAACTGTTCCGGCGTGGACAACTGGCCGTCGGCGCTGAGCGGCACGGTGATGCGCTGGCCTGGAACACCCGGCGAATCACCGATGCGCCCCGGCGAGATCTCCAGGTTCTGCTGCTCGATGGCAGTGGCCACATCGCCCATGGTCAGGCCGTAGCCGGTCAACCGGGTCGGGTCCAGCCACACGCGCATCGCCTGCTCGGCACCGAACAACTGCACGCGACCGACGCCATCGATGCGGCGCAGCTCTTCGATGATGTTGCGCGCCATGAAATCGCCCAGCGCGGCCTCGCTGACGCTGGCATCCGGCGAACGCAGGCCGACCAGCATCAGGAAGCCGGAATCGGCGGCCTCCACGAACAGGCCGTTCTGCCGCACGCTGCGCGGAAGGCGCGGCTCGATCGCCTTGATCCGGTTCTGCACGTCCACCTGCGCCAGTTCCGGATTGGTGCCGGGCTTGAAGGTGGCGGTGATCGAGGCTTCGCCGGAGGTGTCCACCGACGATTCGAAGTACAGCAGGTGCTTGACGCTGGACAGCTCGCGCTCGATCAGGCCGACCACCGCATCGTTCAACGTCTGCGGGCTCGCACCCGGGTAGCTGGCATAGATGCTGACGCTGGGCGGCGCGACCGCCGGATAGCGCTCCACGGCCAGGCGCGGAATCGCCAGCGCGCCGGCCAGGATGATGAAGATCGCCAGCACCCAGGCGAACACCGGGCGATCGATGAAGAAACGTGCCATGTTGGATTTTCCTGGAGGGGCTGTCCCGGGAAAGGCTCAGCCCTTGCTGCCGGCCTGCACCGCACCGGCGCTGGCGACTGGCTTCTGCCAGTCGCGCGCATCGACCACCACGCCTTCCTGCAGGCGCTCCTGGCCCTCGACCACCACTTTCTCGCCGGCCTTCAGGCCCGCGCGCACCAGCCACTGGCGATCGACGCTGCCTTCCACCTCCAGCGTGCGTATCACCGCCCTGCCCTCGGCGCCGATCACCCAGGCATAGGCCTGGCCACCGGCGCTGCGCAGCACCGCCTGCTGTGGCACGGTCATCGTGCTGGCCGGGGCACCCCGCGGCACCCTCGCGCGCACATACATGCCGGGCAGCAGCTGCCGCCGCGGGTTGTCCACCAGGATGCGCAGGATCACATCACCCGTCCGTGCATCGACATTGATACCGGAGAACAGCAGCTGGCCACGCTCGGGCAGCGGCTTGCCGGCGGCACCGATGATCGTCACCGGCAGCTTGTCGCCGCCGGCCGCACTGCGCTGCAGCGACTCCAGCTGCGCCGCCGGCTGGCGCACATCCACGTAGACCTGGTCGATCTGCTGTACCACGGCCATCGGCTCGGCATCGGCCACGCCGACCAGCGCACCTTCGGTCACCAATGCCTGATCGATACGACCGGCAATCGGTGCGCTGACCGTGGCATAGCGCAGGTCGAGCTGGCGACGGGACAGGATCGCGCGCGCTTCATTCACTGCCGCGCGTGCCTGCTCGTACTCGGCGCTGGCGTCGTCCCGATGCTGCTGGCTGACCGCCTGCGCGGCAGCCAGGGCGTGCAGGCGCTGCGACTGCACGCGACTGCGGCCCAACGCCGCCTCACTGCGCTGCAGTGCGGCCAGCGCCGAATCGACGTCGGCCCGGAACGCTGCCGGGTCAATCTGGAACAAGGCCTGGCCTGCACTGACTTCCGCCCCCTGGTCGAACAGGCGCCGCTGCACGATGCCGCCCACCTGTGCGCGGATCTGCGCGGTGCGCACCGCCGCGACGCGGCCTGGCAGTTCGTCGTCACGCTGCACCACCTGCGGGCCGACGCTGATCACGCTGACGCGCGGCGCCGCCTCGGGGGTGGCTTCGGGAGTGGAGCAGGCCGTCATGGCCAAGGCGAGGGCCGCGATCAACGCGACCGGAGTCCTGAAGGTTCTCATTGCTGTGCACAATGCCGCGCAGGCGGCGGATAGGTTCTGAAGCGCGCAGTCTGCGTGGCGATGATGGGGTTTCGATGGAGGAACTGTGGAGATACGATGGAGGCAAGCACCTTACGGCCCCGCCCCTGCATGCATGCCTCCCCTGCCCTCGCCGCCCTCGTCCTGATCGTCGAGGATGAGGCCGAGATCGCTGACATTCTCTGCGCCTACCTGGAACGCGAAGGACTGCGCACGCTGCGCGCCGCCGATGGCCACAGCGCACTGGACCTGCACCGCAGCGCCCGGCCCGACCTGGTCCTGCTCGATGTGCAGCTGCCGCGCCTGGACGGCTGGAGCGTGCTGACCCAGCTGCGCCAGCGCGGCGAGACGCCGGTGATCATGCTGACCGCACTGGACCAGGACCTGGACAAGCTGACCGCGCTGCGGATGGGCGCTGATGACTACGTGGTCAAGCCCTTCAACCCGGCCGAGGTGGCCGCGCGCGTGCGCGCCGTACTGCGGCGCACGCTGCGCGCCGCGCGCGTGGACGCACCCACCGCGTTGCGCGTCGGCCCGCTGCTGATCGACTCGGCCACCCACGCGGTGCACGTGGAGGGCGAAGGCTACAGCCACGAAGTGCTGCTCACCCTCACCGAGTTCAAGCTGCTGCACTGCATGGCGCTGGCGCCGACGCGCATCTTCAGCCGCAGCGAGCTGATGCACGAATGCCTGCCGGAAAGCGAAGCACTGGAGCGCACCGTCGACAGCCATGTCAGCAAGCTGCGCCGCAAGCTGGATGAAGTGGGCATGGTCAACGTCCCAGCCAGCGTGCGTGGCGTCGGCTACCGGCTGATGGCCGATCGCTGATGCCCTCCCTGCGCCGCTCCGGGCTGAGCCGCCACATCATCGTTTCGATGTCGCTGATGGTGATCGGCGTCATCGTGATGATGATCCTGTCATCGTGGCTGCTGTACGCGGTGCTGGTCGAGTTCTTCCCCGGCAGTGCCGAGGAGCCGGAAAGCTGGCTGCCGACCGGCCCGGAACTGGCATGGATGGTGGGCGTGATCCTGACCGGGCTGGCGCTGGCCATCGCCGCCTCGTTCCGCCTCGCCCACCGCATCCTGTCGCCGCTGAATTCGCTGGTGGACAGCGTGCGTGCGCTCGCGGGCGGCGACCTGGGTGCACGCGCCAGCGTCGAGGAAAATTCGCCGGGCGAAGTGGCGACCCTGGTCGAGGACTTCAATGCGATGGCGCGCCGCCTGCAGCACATGGAGAGCGAGCGCGCGATGTGGCACGCGGCCATCGCCCATGAGCTGCGCACACCGGTGACGATCCTGCGTGGCCGCCTGCAGGGGCTGGCAGAGGGTGTGTTCCAGCCAGACGAGTCGCAGTTCCGCAGCCTGCTGGCCCAGGTCGAAGGGCTGTCACGGCTGATCGAGGACCTGCGCGTGCTGAGCCTGTCCGACAACGCGCGGCTGGACGTGCGTCGCGCGCGCACCGACGTGGTGGCCGAGGTGCATTCGGTGATGACCCTGGTCGATCCACAGTTCCGCGCCGCCGGCTTCGTGCTTGAGCTGGAAACCAGCCGCGAGGAACACAACGCGCACTGCGACCCGACCCGCCTGCGCCAGGCATTGCTGGCGCTGCTGGAGAACGCGCGGCGCTATGCCAGCCCGGGCAAGGTGCGGATTGCAGTGCATGACACGCCCGGCCACGTGCAGGTGGCGATCGAAGACGAGGGTCCGGGCATCGACCCTGAACTGCACGCGGATATCTTCACCCCGTTCATGCGTGGCGACGGTTCGCGTTCGCGACAGGGCGGCGGCAGCGGGCTCGGCCTGGCGGTGGTCAAGGCCATCGCCGACGCGCACGGTGGCCGCGTCTACTGCATCCCGGGCAGCGCCGGCGGCAGCCGCTTCGTCATCGAACTGCCGCGCCAGTAGCCGGGCGGGCTGCCTGCGTACGCAGGTGTGCACCGAGTGCGGCCAGATTGGCGTCGATCGCATCCATTTCCTCGCGTTGGCGGATCGGCAGCTGCTGGCGCAGCTGGACGCGCAATGCCTGCCACGCCGGGACCGCCTGCGCACTGGCAGTGGCCACGGCCGCGGACAGCAGCGCCTGCTCGTCGCCCAGCGGCAATCCATAGCCGTCATCCTGCAGCAGCGTCCCCGGGCGCAGCCACTGCCCGCTCTGCTCCAGCAACCCGCGCAGGCTGCGCGTTTCAGCGCTGTCCGGTGCGGCCAGCAGCTGCCGCTTGAGCACATCGCGTGCGCGCAGCTCGGCGCGCCGCTGCGCGGCCTGTTCCAGCAGCAACAGGCCGGCACTGGCACGCAGGTCACCCTGCAGCAGCCACGGTGCGCGTTGCTGTGCAGGCAGCTTCAACCAGCCGCGCACATCACGAGCGGGCAAGGCCAGCTGGGCCGCGGCCACTGCGAACAACTGCTGGTAGTGGTCGCGCGCCGAGGCGAAGTAGTAGCCCTGCGCCTGCGCTGCAGTGCGGTCCGCCAGTACCCTCTCGTCGAGCACGTCCAGCCGCACCAGTCGCCGCTTCAGGCCGCGCGGGCTCAGCTGGGCCAGGCCCGCCTCGCCAAGGCGCGGCACCCCGGCCTGCAGCAGCTTGGCGGTTTCCACCGCGCAGTTGTTGCTGACGAAGTAATAGCGCCCGTCATAGCTCCAGTGCACCTGCGCGGTGCGCTCGAGCAGGCTCGCGATTTCGCTGCGGCCCAGCTGCAGCGGCAGCGACTGCAGCCCGCGCAGCTCGACCTTGGTGTACTCGTCCACCACCTGCTGCAGGGGCAGCACGAACAGCCGCGACGGATAGCCGCCGGTCAGGCCACGCCAGTTGGATATCTGCACGTCGCCCACGAACGCGCGGAACGACAGCACGCGGTGGTACTCCAGGTCCAGGCGGCAGTCCGGCCCAGGTACGCGGCCCGGCTTGCAGACCACCAGCCGCAGCATGCTGTGGCCCCAGCGACTCATCGGCTGCGCACTGCCTTCGGCGAACAGGTAGTCCACCGCGTAGACGCGCGCCGGATCGAGCTGCAGCAGCGATGCAGCGCCCTCCTCCGATTCGGCCTGCAGCAGGGGCAGCGTCGTGGCGCACCGCGGCCGTGGCAGCGACGGTGGCGTTCCGAAATGCGCCTGGTACCACTGCGCCAATGCGGGCCGCCGGCAGGCGAACTCGCCGTCGAGGACGAAATGCTCGGCATTCACGGCCAGGTACTCGGCCGGGTTCGTCAGTTCATAGACATCCGGGCTGCGATCACGGAAATCGTTGTCGCCCCGGCCGAGGTGCCAGGGCTTGCGCTGCCAGCCCGCAAGGTCACGCCATCGCACGCTCTGCGACCAGTTCGCACCGCCACGGTCGGCGACGTGGGTCAGTTCATGCACCAGCGCACTGCGGCGCGCACGGCGGTTGCCGGGCATGCCGTCATCCAGCAGGGTGCGGCGCAACGTAATGCGGCCGGCGAAAGCGCGCCCGTGCACCTCGGCGGGAAGGTCATCACTCCAGCGCACCTGCACCTGAGCCGGCAAAGCGCGCAGCAGGCCTTCCGGCAGCAGGGACTGCACGTCAGCCAGGGTCTGGCTGGCGAGCTGCTGCTGCGTCGGATCGAGACCGGAGGGATCGAGCTGCAGCCGATCAGCCGCATGGGCGGAAGGGATGAGCAGCCATGCCAATGCGGCCATCCACCCGCACCGCCCGCTGTGCTTCCGTAGAGCCGAGCCATGCTCGGCTGCTGTTGCGATCCGGGTGCGCCGGGCATCCAGCCGGGCATGGCTCGGCTCTGCAGAAAGCGATGGCGCCGAGGTCATGCAGCCCGCATCAACGCGCCAGCAGCGCGCGGGCCAGTTCCAGGTCGCTCTGTTGCTGTGCGGCAGCGCTCTGCTCGCGCAGGTGGACCAGCGCGGCCTGCAGGCGGGCGCCACGGATCTGGCCGTCGCTGGCGACGAACGCAGCGGCATCGTCGCGCGCGGCCTGCACCACCTTGTCGTCGCCCGAGCTGCTGCCCGAGGAACCGGAGGAGGCACCGGTCGCCGAACCGGCCGAGGTGCCAGCGAAGCTGGAAGCGAAGCCGGCCAGCGGCAGGGACAGCAGGGCGAGCAGCAGAAGCGGACGGGTCATCGGTTCGAAGCCGGTTGTGAAGGTGCGTGGAGCGTAACGGGTACGTGAAGGATTTGCCCGGCTCAGGCGTCGAACAGCTTGCCGGGATTCAGCCGCGCTTGGGGATCGAACGCGCGTTTGACCGCCTTCATGAGCGCGATCTCGGCGGGGCCGCGGGTGCTGTCCAGGTAGCCCTTCTTGACCAGTCCGATGCCGTGCTCGGCCGAGATGCTGCCATCGAAGCGGGCCAGCACCTGCGCCAGCAGCTTGGTCACGTGCTCGCACTGCGCCACGAAGTCGGCGTCGCTGGTGTCGTCCGGCTTGAGCACGTTGATGTGCAGGTTGCCATCGCCGATATGGCCGAACCAGACCACGTCGAAGTGCGGGTAGGCCTGCCCGATCAGTGCCTGGGTCTCGGCCAGGAACGCCGGCATCGCCGAGATCCGCACCGAGACGTCATTCTTGTAGGGCTTGTAGCGCGCCAGCGACTCGGTGATGCCTTCGCGCAGGCGCCACAGCTGGGCGGCCTGGGCATCGCTGGCACTGATCACACCGTCGCTGACCCAGCCGTTGCCCATGCAGTCCTCGAAGGCCGCCATCGCCGCGGCTTCCTGTGCCTCGTCGTTGGCCGCGAACTCGGTGACGACGTAGTACGGATGCACCTCGTCGAACGGTGCCTGCGCGCCATGCGCCAGCACGTGCTCCAGCGCCCGGTCGGTGAAGAATTCGAAGGCCTGCAGCTGCAGGCGCGCGCGGAACGCGGCGAACACCTGCATCAGCACCTCGAAGCTGGGCACGGCCAGCAGCATCACGTTGCTGGCTGGCGGCGGATCGGTGAGTTTCACTGTCGCCTCGACGATCACGCCCAACGTGCCTTCCGAACCGATCAGCAGCTGGCGGAAGTCATAGCCGCTGGAGTTCTTGATCAGGCCCTTGTTGAGTTCCAGCAGTTCGCCGCTGGCGGTAACCACCTTCAGCCCGGCGATCCACTCGCGGGTATTGCCATAGCGGATCACGCGGATGCCGCCGGCATTGGTGGCGATGTTGCCGCCGATCGTGCACGACCCGCGCGCAGCGAAGTCCACCGGGTAGATCAGGCCGTGGTCCAGCGCGGCGTTGTGCACGGCCTCCAGCGGCATGCCGGCCTGCACCACCAGGGTGCGATCGACCGCGTCGTAGGCCAGTGCCTTGTTCATCCGTTCCAGGCTGAGCACCAGCTCGCCGTTGGCGGCCACCGCGCCACCGGAAAGGCCGGTACGTCCGCCGGACGGCACCACGGCCACGCCCTCGCCCGCACTCCAGCGCATCACCGCCTGCACTTCCTCGACCGTGGCCGGCAGTGCGATCGCCAGCGGCGCTGGCGTCCAGCGCCGGGTCCAGTCGCGCCCGTAATGCTCCAGGTCAGCCGGGTCGATCTTCAGCTTCAGGCCGGGACAGGCCTGCTGCAGCGAGGCAATGCGGGAATCGGTCATGACGGTCCAACGCGGTGCGTGAAGACGGGCAAGCGTGCCAGCGGTACGCGCCAGCGTCCAGCCCCGCAGCGATACAGATAGCTACGGATGCAACCAATTGCGCACTGCACCATGGGCGCTTCGATCTGGCATAGTGGTCAGCCCCTGTCCCACTGGCCGTGTTGCCCCATGTCGCCGAAGAAGACCTCGTTCCCGAAGCAGGATATCCGCGTACTGTTGCTGGAGGGGGTCAGCCAGACCGCCGTGGAGGTGTTCAGCGCCGCCGGCTACAGCCAGATCGAGGCGCACACCAAGGCGCTGCCCGAGGACGAACTGAAGGCGCGCATCGCCGAGGCGCACATCGTCGGCATCCGCTCACGCACCCAGCTCAGCGCCGAGGTGCTGGCCGAGGCCAAGCGCCTGATCGCGGTGGGCTGCTTCTGCATCGGCACCAACCAGGTCGACCTGGACGCGGCCGAGCTGGCCGGCATCCCGGTGTTCAATGCGCCCTACTCCAACACCCGCAGCGTGGCCGAGCTGGTGATCGCCGAGGCGATCATGCTGACCCGTGGCATTCCGCAGAAGAACGCCGAGTGCCATCGCGGCGGCTGGTCGAAGTCGGCCAGCGGCAGCCATGAAGTGCGCGGCAAGACGCTGGGCATCATCGGTTACGGCCACATCGGCACCCAGGTCGGCGTGCTGGCCGAATCGCTGGGCATGCAGGTGATCTTCCACGACGTGGAAACCAAGCTGGCGCTGGGCAATGCCCGTGCCGCGGCGAGCCTGGACGATCTGCTGGCCCGCGCCGACATCGTCACCCTGCACGTGCCGGAGACCCCGGCCACGCAGTGGATGATCGGCAGCACCGAGCTGGCGAAGATGCGCAAGGGCGCGCACCTGATCAACGCCGCGCGCGGCACCGTGGTCGACATCGACGCGCTGGACGCAGCGCTAGCCAGCGGCCACGTCGGCGGTGCCGCGCTGGACGTATTCCCGGTCGAACCGAAGGGCAACGGCGATATCTTCGAGTCGCCGCTGACCCGCCACGACAACGTGATCCTGACCCCGCACGTGGGCGGCAGCACGCTGGAAGCGCAGGACAACATCGGCGTGGAAGTGGCGGCCAAGCTGGTGCGCTACAGCGACAACGGCAGCACGCTGTCGGCGGTCAACTTCCCGGAAGTGACCCTGCCCGAACACGAGGACAGCCTGCGCCTGCTGCATATCCACCAGAACGTGCCGGGCGTGCTGTCCAGGGTCAACGAGATCTTCTCGCGCCACAACGTCAACATCGACGGCCAGTTCCTGCGCACCGACCCGAAGGTGGGCTACGTGGTGATCGACATCACCGCCAGCGAGGCGCAGGCCGCCGCCGTCCGCGACGAGCTGGCCGCGATTCCGGGCACGCTGCGGACGCGCATCTTGTATTGAGCAAGGCGTCGCCGGGCATGCCCCGGCGGATTGCTTCCGGCGTCGCACCATCCACGCATGGCGTGGATCTACTGGCGTTTCGCGCTATCCCGCAGTAGATCCACGCCATGCGTGGATGGAACACCTCAGAACCTTACGGCGTGGAGGTTCTTGTAAAAGTCCCAATGGATCAGAACCCTGTCTTCCATCGACAGGAACAGCGTATCGACGAAATCCAGCTCCTCGGCATGAACCAGCCAGTCCTGCAGGCGGCTACCCAGCGAAGGTACCGCCCCATCCACCTGGACAACCGTCAACGCAGCCTCGCTTGGCAAGCCAACAGCATCTGCAATGGCGCTCAACTCCTGCGCCAGCCGCTCCCGCCCCACCCCGGGGACCTCCAGGCGCGATGGCACGCGCTCCCAGTCGATGGATGTGATGACTGGCAATGCAGCCTTGATCATCGCAAGGGCAGCATCGTGCTTCGCCTCGCCACAGGCATGAGCCGCAACAAACGCGGCACAGCCGTCCGAGAGCATCAACGTGCCAGCCAGCGGCGCGCCATGCGCTGCATGGATTCATCCGATTCCGGATCGGACGCGACCTCGGTCACCGGCCGCCACGCCAGGTCGAGCGATTCCTCGCTGAGCACGAAGGCCTCGCCCCCCAGCGCCCGGATCACGAAACGCACGTCGTAGTGCCAGTGCCCCGGCACGTCCTTGCGCTCCGGAATCCAGTGCTTGTCCAGATCGAAGATGGCCGGGTCTTCCAGCACCAGGCCGCTCAGGCCCGACTCCTCCTCGGCTTCCTTCAGCGCCACCCGGGCCAGGTCACGGTCGCCGTCGGCGTGGCCGCCCAGCTGCAGCCAGCGCTGCAGCTTGCGGTGGTGGGTGAGCAGCAGGCGCTGGCCATCGGCGCTGACCAGCCAGCAGCTGGCGGTGAAGTGGCCGGCCAGGCGCTCGCGGCGGAACGGATCTTCCGGATCATCCAGCAATGTGCCGAATTCGGCAGCCAGGGCGTCGTGGGCGGGTTCGCGGCGCGCGTAGTCCCGGAGCAGGCCGCGCAGGCGATCGTCAAGCGCGGCAAGGGTTTCGGCGGTCTGGCTCATGAATGGGGGCGGTTCGGAAAAATACTGCTCATTATCGCCGTTCATTGTTGCGATTGCGCTTGTGCGTTGGCTTCAGCTTTGGCTAAGGTACAGCGGGCCGTTCGCACGGCCTTCACCATTCAAGGCAGCCGGCAACGTATCGGCCGCCCACCCCATCCGATCACTAGGAAGTACTGCATGCTGAAAGCTCTGTTGAGGGTCAAGCCGGTCGAGCCGGCCGGGCACGTCGATGCCGGCGAACCCATCGAAGGCAGCCTGGACGGCGAAGCCACGTTGAAACGGACCCTCACGGCTAAACACCTCATCCTGCTGGGCGTGGGTGCGGTGATCGGCGCAGGCATCTTCGTGCTGACCGGCCAGGCCGCAGCCAACCACGCGGGCCCGGCGGTCATGCTGTCGTTCGTGCTGGCCGGTTTCGCCTGTGCGCTGGCAGGCCTGTGCTATGCCGAGTTCGCGGCGATGATGCCGGTCTCCGGCAGTGCCTACTCCTATTCCTACGCCACCCTCGGCGAAGGCATGGCCTGGTTCATCGGCTGGTGCCTGGTGCTGGAGTACCTGTTCGCCTCGGCCTCGGTCGCGGTGGGCTGGTCGGCCTACCTGATCAGCTTCATCACCACCACGCTGCACATGCCCTTCCCGGACATGCTCAGCGCCGCGCCCATCGCCTGGACCGGCAGCGAGTTCGTCTCCTCCGGCAAGCTGTTCAACCTGCCGGCGGTGCTGATCGTGGCGGCGGTGTCCGGCCTGCTGTACGTGGGCGTGACCCAGTCGGCGTTCGTCAACGCCATCATCGTGGCGATCAAGGTCACCGTCATCTGCCTGTTCATCGGCATCGGCGCGGCCCACATCGACCCGGCCAACTGGCACCCGTTCATTCCGGAAAACACCGGCGTGCCGGGTGAGTTCGGCTGGAGCGGCATCTTCCGCGCCGCCACCATCGTGTTCTTCGCGTACATCGGCTTCGATGCGGTCTCCACCGCTGCTGGCGAGACCAAGGACCCGCAACGCAACATGCCGATCGGCCTGCTCGGCTCGCTGGCCGTGTGCACGATCGTCTACATCATCGTCTGTGCGGTGCTGACCGGCATGATGCCGTACCACCTGCTGGGCACCGACAAGCCGGTGGCGACCGCGCTGGAGCCCTACCCGACCCTGTCCTGGCTGAAGACGTTCGTGGAAGTCGGCGCCATCGCCGGCCTGTCCTCGGTGGTGCTGGTGATGATGATGGGCCAGACCCGCATCGCCTACACCATCTCCCGCGACGGCCTGCTGCCGAAGTTCTTCGGCAAGGTCCACGCCCGCTTCCGCACCCCGTACGTGGCCACCATCGTGGTCGGCGTGATCGCTGCCGCGCTGGCCGGCCTGGTGCCCCTGAACGTGCTCGGCGAACTCGTCTCGATGGGCACCCTGCTGGCCTTCGCCACCGTCTGCGTCGGCGTGCTGGTGCTGCGCTATACCAAGCCGGACCTGCACCGCCCGTTCCGCGTGCCGATGGTCTGGATCATCTGCCCGCTCGGCGCGGCCACCTGCCTGTTCCTGTTCTGGCAGGCGTTCGTGGTGCACTGGCACCTGTTCGTTGGCTGGACGCTGCTCGGCCTGCTGATTTACCTGGGCTACGGCATCCGCAACAGCAAGCTCGCCAAGTCGCCCTGATCCGCCTTCGGGCCGGCCTCGCGCCGGCCCGTCCGTTTTCCCGCGCGCCGCCCATGGCGCGCTTCGACAAGACCACCACACATGTTCAAGCAACTGTGGGCCACCAAGCATCCGCATGCCGCCCATGAAGACGCCAACGGCCTGAGCCTGCGTCGCCACCTTGGCCCCTGGGGGCTGACCGCCCTGGGCATCGGCGCGGTGATCGGCGGCGGCATCTTCGTCATCACCGGCCAGGCCGCCGCCAACCACGCCGGCCCGGCGATCATGCTGTCCTTCGTGCTGGCCGCCATCTGCTGCGCCTTCTGCGCGCTGGCCTATGCCGAATTCGCCTCGATGGTGCCGGTCTCCGGCAGCGCCTACACCTACACCTACGCCACCTTCGGCGAGCTCTCGGCCTGGTTCATCGGCTGGATGCTGGTGCTCGAGTACGGCGTCTCCGCCTCGGCGGTGGCGGTCAGCTGGACCGGTTATTTCCTCAGCCTGCTCAGCCAGTTCGACATCCATCTACCGGCGGCACTGGTCAGCGCGCCACTGGACGCGCAGCTGCGCCCCACCGGCGCGATCGCCAACCTGCCCGCCGCCGCACTGGTGCTGCTGCTGACCTGGCTGTGCTACGTCGGCATCAGCAAGTCCTCGGCGATGAACATGGCGATGGTCGTGCTCAAGACCGGCCTGATCGTGCTGGTCATCGTGGTCGGTTGGAAATACGTGGACACCAGCAACTGGACCCCGTTCATTCCGGCCAATGAAGGCCCGGGCAAGTACGGCATGGAAGGCGTGCTGCGTGGCGCGGCGATGGTGTTCTTCGCCTACATCGGTTTCGAGGCGGTATCGGTGGCGGCGCAGGAATCGAAGAACCCGCAGCGTGACATGCCGATCGGCATGATGCTGTCGCTGGTGATCTGCACCGTGTTGTATATCGCAATGGCCGCAGTGATGACTGGCCTGGTGCCGTTCCAGCTGCTGGGCACCGACGAGCCGGTGGTGACTGCCGTGGCCGCGCACCCACAGCTGGGCTGGCTGCGCTGGGTGGTCGAGGTCGGTGCGCTGGTCGGCCTGTCTTCGGTAGTGCTGGTGATGATCATCGGCCAGCCGCGCATCTTCATGATCATGGGGCGCGACGGCCTGCTGCCACCGGTGTTCACCCGGATCCACCCGAAGTACCGCACGCCGCACATCAACACCGTGATCACCGGCATCGGCATCGCGCTGCTGGCGGCGCTGTTCCCGCTGGACATCCTCGGCGAGCTGACCTCGATGGGCACGCTGATCGCGTTCGCCGCAGTCTGCGCCGGCGTGCTGATCCTGCGCCGCACCCAGCCGGACCTGCCGCGCCCGTTCCGCATGCCGATGGCGTGGCTGATCTGCAGCCTGGGCGTGCTGAGCTGCCTGGCGCTGCTGTCGGCGATGACGATGCACAACTGGATGCTGATGGGTGTATGGACGTTCGTCGGCTTCGTGATCTATTTCTGCTACGGGTTCCGGCACAGCCGCCTGCGGGGTCAGTAAGGGGTTTTTGTATTGCAGGGCCTGCGGCCCTGCACCCGCCTTTGAAGCCGGAGCGACGGCAAGAGCTGGGCTGAGGGTTTGGCGGGGAGGGGGGAGATTGCGGGGGACGCTGCAAGTACATCCCTGTAAGCTCGGTCGCCGCATCCATGCGGCTCACGCCCCCGCAACCTCCCCCCTCGCCGCCTCCGACAGTCTCCTGGCACGTCCGGTAGATCCACGCCATGCGTGGATGAATTGCGTCTGAGAGATGAATTCTCTCCGGTCGATGAATCCCCTGTAGAGCCGAGCCATGCTCGGCTCCGAGCAAGCCCAGCGCCGCGACCCGCGTTTCGCTTTTCCTTCTTCACTCCGTGGCTGGCCGCACGCCGGAACCTGTCCGAGGCGGGTGGGTGGGCCGTGCAAGGGCGTTGGCGCCATGTATGGCGCCATCGAGCTTACAGGGACGTACTTGCAGCGTCCCCTGCACGGCCCACCCGCCCCGCCCGCCCATGAACCGCTCTACACGACCCGCCACGAGGGGCTCAGCCGTTGGCCGAATCCAGTAAAATCGCCGGCATGAACGCCCCCACCTTCCCGTACGACACCGCGCGCCTGAGCGAACTGGCCCAGCTGCTGATCGACAACGTCCGCGAACTGGCGCACGCCGGCTGGACCCCGGCCACCAGCAGCAATTTCTCCCACCGCCTGGATGACCGCCACGCCGCGATCACCGTGTCCGGCCAGGACAAGGGCCGGCTGATCGAGGACGACATCATGGTGGTGGACTTCGACGGCCTGGCCGTCGGTCGCCCGCTGCGCCCGTCCGCCGAGACCCTGCTGCACACCCAGCTGTACCGCCGCTTCCCGGAAATCGGCTGTGTGCTGCATACGCATTCGCCGGTGCAGACCATCGCTTCGCGCCTGTACGCGCCGCAGGGTCATATCCGCCTGGAAGGCTACGAGCTGCTGAAGGCCTTCGCCGGCAACAGCACCCATGAAATGGCCATCGACGTGCCGGTGTTCGCCAACACCCAGGACATGAACGTGCTCTCGGCGCAGGTCGACGACCTGCTCGACCGGCAGAACCTGTGGGGTTACCTGATCGACGGCCACGGCCTGTATGCCTGGGGTCGTGACATGGCCGAGGCGCGCCGCCACCTGGAAGCCTTCGAATTCCTGTTCCACTGCGAGCTCGAGCTGCGCAAGCTGCGCGGCTGAGCCTGCGCGCAGGTGCAGATGCCGATCCGGAATCTGCGCCTCGCCCCCACCCTGCTACCCTGTCTTCCCCCCGAGACGTTCAAGCTGCCGCCATGAGCCGACTGCGCATCTACGACGACACCCGCCCCGAATCGCCGCTGCTGGACACCCAGGACGGCGCGGTCATCGCTGCCGAGCTGCAGAAGATCGGCGTCACCTTCGAGCGCTGGCAGGCCACCGCGCCAGTCGCGCCGGGCGCCAGCCAGGAGGAAGTGTTCGCCGCCTACCGTGCGGACATCGACCGCCTGGTCGCCGAGCGCGGCTTCAAGAGCGTGGACGTGGCCTCGATCGCCCCGGACAACCCGAACCGCGCCGAGCTGCGCAAGAAGTTCCTCGACGAGCACTTCCACAAGGAAGACGAGGTGCGCTTCTTCGTCGCAGGCTCGGGCCTGTTCACCCTGCACGTGGGTGACAAGGTCTATGAGATCGAGTGCGTGAAGGACGACCTGATCGCCGTGCCCGATGGCACCACCCACTGGTTCGACATGGGCGATGAACCGAGCTTCGTGGCGATCCGCTTCTTCACCGAGCCGGACGGCTGGGTGGGTCATTTCACCGGCACCGACATCGCGCAGAAGTTCCCCCGTTACGTACCTACCCAGGCGTCCTGATCCATGCAGCCCCGCGTCATCCTGACCGACATCGAAGGCACCACCAGCAGCATCTCGTTCGTCAAGAACGTGCTGTTCCCCTATGCCCGCAAGGCCTTGCCCGCGTTCGTCGCCGAACATGGCCAGCAGCCGGAGGTCCGCCGCTGGCTGGACGCGGTGGCTACCGAGATCGGCGGCGCCTGCCAGGACAGCCTGGTGGCCGAGACGCTGCAGGGCTGGATTGACCAGGACCGCAAGCACACCGCACTGAAGGCGCTGCAGGGCCTGATCTGGGATGAGGGCTACCGTCGCGGCGACTACACCGCGCACTTCTACCCGGAAGTGGCACCGGTGCTGAAGGGCTGGCATGCCTCCGGCCTGCCGCTGTACGTGTACTCCTCCGGCTCGGTGCCGGCACAGAAGCTGTTCTTCGGCTTCAGCGATGCCGGTGACCTCAGCCCGCTGGTGTCGGGCTGGTTCGATACCGAGATGGGTGGCAAGCGTGAGGCCGACAGCTACCGCCGCATCGTGCAGGCCATTGGCGTGCCGGCCGGCGAGATCCTGTTCCTGTCCGATGTGGTCGAAGAACTGGATGCTGCCCGCGAAGCCGGCCTGCAGACCCGGCTGATCGACCGCCTGGATGACTACCCGATGCCGCGTACCGGCCAGTCCGCCAACGGCCACGAGCGGGTCGAGAACTTCCAGCAGATCCAGCTGTAAGCAAAATGGTAGAGGCCAACCTTGGTTGGCAGGCTCCTGGTGTGCCAACCAAGGTTGGCACCTACCAAAGCGGGATATCCCTCAACGCTCGTTGAGGGTCTTCACCCTCAGCGCCTCGCGCAGGGTAACCAGATCCACCGGGCCGCGCACCGCGATATCGCGGGTTTCGCCCGGCAGCAGATCCAGCAGGTTTTCTTCGACCTGCACGTCCAGCGCACCGAAGTCGATCCACGTCGCACGCACATACGCCGCGCTTTCCAGCCGCAGTCGATAGTGGTCGCCTTCGATGGACAAGGTGGCCTTGAGCTTCTGCCGCGGCAATACCTGGTCCTTGGCTTCGACGAATCCGACAACCTGCCGTGCGCTCACCGCCCCGTTCCGCAGCAGCTCAAACACCGCCACCGTGCGCTTCGGGTCGGCACCGGCCAGCAATTCGGCATCGCGGAAATCACCGATCGAGGTCACACCCGACGCCGCCAGCGTCACCGCATCCTCGCGACGGCGCAGCACCTTGCCGTCCATGTCGATCACCCGCAGCCGCCAACGTGCATCCAGCGCCGCACCGTCATTGATCAGGCGTACCCGCGTGCTGCCTTCATCGCGCAGCGCGGCTACCGTGACCGGCGCGAAGAAGCGCCGCGCGGCGAAGTGCAGCGCCTTCCAGCGGCCGAAGTAATCCACGCTGGACCACGAGGCGCCTGGCCAGACATCGTTGAGCTGCCAGTACAGCGAACCCATCGTGTATGGCCGGGAGGCGCGATGATGCAGCGCCGCCAGTGCGATGCCATCGGCCTGCATGACCTGGCTGAGGTAGACGAAGTCCTCGAAGTCCTTCGGCGTGCCATAGCCCTGTTCGATGTAGTGCAGCAGGCGGCTGTTGCCCTCGCCGGCCATGAATTTCTGGTGCGCGCGGATCACCGGGCTGTCGATGCGCTGCTCGGCGCGGGTGGCGATCTGATCCACCGTCGCCACCGACGGCCACGCCTGCAGCCCGTACTCGGACATGAAGCGCGGCGTCTCACGCAGGTAGGCCTGCACCGGCAGCGCCGGATTGCCCCAGACCTGCCAGTAGTGCTTGTCGCCGCGGGTCGAATCGTTGGCCTTCTCGTCCAGATCGTTGCTGGGCGAACTGGACCAGTACGGTACGCCCAGTCCTTCCTCGCCCACCACCTGGCGCAGGTCGTTGCCAAACAGGTCGACATAGCCCTGCCAGACCTTCGCCGCAAATGCCGGGTCGGCCGCCTTCAGGTCGCGGCCGTGACCCCAGTCCTTCCAGGCGGTTTCTTCCTCGTTGTTGCCACACCACAGCACGATGCTGGGGTGATGGCGCAGCCGGCGCACGTTGTCGCGCGCCTCGGCCACCACGCTGGCACGGAAGGCCGGATCGTAGCCCGGCTGCATGCCGCCGCCGAACATGAAGTCCTGCCAGACCAGCAGGCCCAGCTCATCGGCGATGTCGAAGAACGCGTCGTCCTCGTAGTAGCCACCGCCCCAGTTGCGCAGCATGTTCATGTTGGCGTCGCGCGCGGCGGTCAGCACCTGGCGCAGGCGTGCTGCGTCGACGCGTGCGGGGAAGGCATCGAACGGAATGACGTTGGCGCCCTTGGCGAAGATCGGCACGCCGTTGATGACGAAGGCGAAGCCCTGCCCGCCCTTGCCGTCCTCTTCGCGGCGCAGTTCGACCGTGCGTAGGCCGATGCGCTGCTCGCGCACCAGCGTTGCGTCGGCACCGCCATCCAGGCGCGCCTGCACGGTATAGCGATCCTGCGCACCATGGCCGACCGGCCACCACCGCTTCGGTTCCGCCAGTTCAATCGGTAGTTCAACACTGTTCTGCCCGGGCTTCAGCAGTACGGTGCGCTGCTGCTGGGCCACGCTGCGACCCTGCGGATCGAGGACTTCCACATTGACGACCGCAGAACCGGTGGCGCTGCCCTGCTCCACCTGCAGCAGCACCGCCAGCTTCGCCTGCTCCGCGCTCAATGCATCGGTGCGCACGGCAAGACTGGTCAGGCGGTGCGTATCCCAAGCCTGCAGGTCGACCCCGCGCCAGACCCCGGCGGTGACATAACGCGGGCCCCAGTCCCAGCCGAAGTGGTAGGCCGGCTTGCGCGCGAAGTTTCCGACCATCGCGTCCTTCGGCTCATCGCCATACGGCGACGGGTAGTTGCCAGCGATCTTGTGTGGCATCGCCTGTACGCCCGGAAGCAGCGTGCGGATCGGTGAGCGGAACACGATCTGCAGTTCATTGCCCCTTGCGCGCAGATGCCCTTCCACGCGCGCGCGCCAGGTCCGGTGCGCGTTGTCCGCGCGCAGCAGCGGCTTGCCGTTGAGGCTGACTTCGGCATAAGTGTCCAGCCCGTCGAAGCGCAGTTCGGCATGGGGCTTGGCCAGCATCGCCGCGTCCACGTCGAAGCGCGCGCGGTACTCCCAGGCCGCCAGGCCGATCCATTGCAGCTCCGCTTCGGGCGCACCCACGTACGGGTCGCGGATCAGCGCATGCGCCAGCAGCTCGGTGTGCACGCTGCCCGGCACCGTTGCCGCACGCCATTGCTGCAGGCCTGGGTGGGCGGCGCCCTGCGCGTCGCCGGGCAGCATGCGGAACTCCCACTGTGCCTGCAGAGGCGCTGCAATTGCCGGGAAGGCCGACGTTGCGACCAGCAGCAGGAGCAGACGGACAACGAGGGAAAGACGATGCACGCGGAGCTCCTGTTTCTCCGCCGGGCGTGGCCCGGCGCTACTGATTCCGATTCATCATGCGTATGGCGACACGCGCCTCAACGCACCACGTTCAACACTTCGTAGCACGCGCCCATGGTGTGGTAATCCACCTTGCCGGCCGGGCTCTTCTCGTCGCTGTACTTGCGGTTGTCGGCATCGAGGATGCGGAACCAGGCGCCGAACTGATGGTCGACGAAGTGTTCCCACGCGTACGCCCAGATGCGTTCGTACCACTGCCAGTAGCGGTCATCGCCGGTGCGCTTGGCCATCAGCGCGGCGGTCGCCAGCGTCTCCGCCTGCACCCAGAAGTACTTGTCGTCGTCGCAGACAAAGCTGTCGCCGCCGATCGGCGCGCCATCCATGCCCGGCTGCCGGCGCGATTCCGGTGCGAAGCCGTAGTACAGGCCGCCTCGCGCGTCGTCCCAGCTGCGCGCCACGGCCACGTCGAACAGGTGCTGCGCGGTCGGCACCAGCCAGTCGGCCTGCACGTGGCGATCGAGGATCAGCAGCAGCTTGGCCCACTCGGTCTGGTGCCCCGGTTGGAAGCCCCACGGGCGGAACAGGTGCTTGGGGTCGTCCAGGTTGTAGTCCCAGTCGATCTCCCAGTTCTCATCGTAGTGCTCCCAGACCAGCCCGCCGGCCTTGGCCGCCTGGCGGCGGGTCATGTTGTCGGCCAGCTGCAGCGCGCGCTCCACATAGCGCTGCTCGCCACTGGCCTCGAACGCGGCCAGCATCGCCTCGCACATGTGCATGTTGGCGTTCTGCCCACGATAGCCGGTGAAGTTCCACTGGCCGTCCGCTTCATCCTTGTAGAGCCCGTGCTGCGGCTCCCAGAAGCGCGCTTCCAGCAGCTGCCAGGTCTCGTCCATCCACGCGCGGGCCTGCTCGATACCTGCCTTCAGCGCGCAGCTGTAGGCCAGCAGCACGAAGGCCACGCCGTAGCAGTGGTTCATGTCGTCCTCGACCTTGCCATCACGAAGGGTCCAGGCATAGCCGCCGGTGGCCGGGTTGCGGTGCACCTCGCGCAGGTAGCGCACGCCGTGCTCGACCGCGTCGCGGTACTCGGCATTGCCGAACTCGCGGTAGGCCATCGCGTAGTTGAAGACGAAACGGGTACTGCTCACCAGGTGGCGATGGCTGGCATCGTAGATGCTGCCGTCATCACGGAAGTAGTGGAAGAAGCCACCGTTGGGATCGATGCAGCGCGGGTGGTAGAACGCCATGGTATCGGCGATGTGCGCGCGCAGGAACGCGGGCGAACGGAAATCGGGCGAGGTGCTCATGCAGTAATGTCCTGTGCCTGCAGCAGCTGCTGCACTTCATCGAGCGAGGGCATCGCGGCGAACGCGCCCTTGCGGGTAACAGCCAGCGCGCCGACCGCTGCGCCGAAGCGCAGCGTGGCGGTGATCGCCTCCGGGTCCTGGCAGAAGGCGGTAAAACCGGCACCGGCCCCGCCGCGCTCCAGCAGGCCAACCAGCACGCCACCGACGAAGGCATCACCGGCCGCCGTGGTGTCGACCGTGGCCACGCGGAAGCTGGTGACCGTGCCGTGGTTGTCGCGGGTGTACCAGTGCAGCGTGGCTGCACCATCGGTGACGATCACCCAGCGCGCCCGCGCGGCCAGCAGGCGCCGCAGCACCGCCGCCTCGCCATCGGCGCCCAGCGGCGCGGCCAGGTAGTCCAGCTCCTCGCGCGACAGCTTGACCAGGTCGGCGCGTTCCAGCGCCTGCCACAGGCGCGGCGCCGGGTCCTCGTTCGCCGGCCACAGGGCAGGACGCAGGTTGAGGTCCAGGCTGACCACCGCACCGGCAGCGCGGGCACGGTCCATGCCGGCAAAGGTCGCCTCGGCGATGGCCGGCTCGGTCAGGCTGTTGGAACAGACGTGGAAGCATTGCGCGCTGTCGAGGCACGCCGCCTGGAAGTCGCTGTCACGGAACAGCAGGTCAGCCGCCGGCGGGCGGTAGAAACTGAAGCTGCGCTCGCCATTGGCATCCAGGGCCACGAAGGCCAGTGCGGTCTTCGCCGCGTCGGTGCGCACGATGTAATCGGTACCCACGCCGTGCTCGACCAGGCTGTCGGCCAGGAAATCGCCGAACATGTCGCGGCCCAGCATGCCGACGAACTGGGTCTTCGCACCCAGCCGCGCAGCCGCCACCGCGACGTTGGCCGGCGCCCCACCGGCGTACTGCAGGAACGCACGCGGGGTGTCGGCCGAGGCCGGCGGCTGTGCTAGTAGATCGATCAAAATTTCGCCGAAGCAAACGATGGCACCCATTCCGGACTCAGCCTCCCTGCGTTGCGGAGGCCGGCGTACGCGCGCCGACCAGTCCGTAGAAAATGATGTAGCCGTAGCACAGCAGCGGCAGGATGAAGCTGGCCTGCACACCGATGTGGTCGGCCAGCACGCCCTGCAGGTACGGCACCACGGCACCGCCGACGATGGCCATGATCAGCAGGCTGGACCCCTTGTTGGTCAGCGGGCCGAGGCGCTCGATGCTCAGCGCGAAGATGGTCGGGAACATGATCGAGTTGAACAGGCCGATGGCCACCACCGAGTACAGCGCGACGTTGCCGGAGCTCAGCATGGTGGTGACCAGCAGCGCCACGTTGACCAGCGCGAAGATCGCCAGCAGACGGCTGGGCGAGAAGCGCGCCAGCAGCGCCGAACCGGCGAAGCGGCCGATCATCGCCATCGTCCAGTAGGCAGACACGTAATGCGTGGCCTGCTGCTCGCTGAAGCCACCGATGTTCGGCATCGACAGGTAGTTGACCAGGAAGCTGCCAATCGACACTTCGGCACCGACGTAGAAGAAGATGCCCAGCACGCCCAGCAGCAGGTGGCGCTTGCGCAGCGCATCCAGGTAGCTGTGGTGGTGGCCCTGGTCGGCCTGCTCGGTGGCGTCGCTCAGCGCCGGCAGGCGGAACAGGAATACGAACAGCGCCAGCAGCACCAGCGCCACCGCCAGGCCCACGTACGGACCCTGCACAGCCTGCGCCTCGGCGGCACGGTAGGCCAGCTGCTCGGCGGCCGGCAGCGCCGCGATGTCGTCAGCGCTCTTGACCGTGTTGGACAGGATCAGCATGCCGCCGAAGATCGGGGCGATGGCCGTGCCCAGCGAGTTCAGCGCCTGCGCCAGGGTCAGGCGGCTGGAGCTGGTCTGCTCCGGGCCCAGCAGCGCGACATAGGGGTTGGCGGCCACCTGCAGCACGGTAATGCCGGTGGCCAGCACGAACAGTGCGCCGAGGAAGGCGCCATAGACGCGCAGTTCGGCCGCCGGCCAGAAGCCCAGCGCGCCGATGCCGGCGATCACCAGGCCGGCGACGATGCCTTTCTTGTAGCCCAGCGCCGCCACCAGCCGCCCCGCCGGCAGCGACATCAGGAAATAGGTGCCGAAGAAGGTGAACTGCACCAGCATCGCCTTGGCGTAGTTCAGTTCGAACACCGCCTTCAGGTGCGGGATCAGGATGTCATTGAGGCAGGTCAGGAAGCCCCACATGAAGAAGATCGTGGTGACGACAGCCAACGCCTTGCCGTTGGTGACGGCGGGTGCGTTGCCCGAGGAACCCGATGGACGGGGCGTTGCGGAGATCGGCATGCGGTACGCGCCTCGATGCGCGGAAGGTCGTTGTTGCGTGGAAGGGGTGTATGAAAGGAATCAGTTCGGTCGCGCAGCACTGCTTTCGCGGATGCGCAGCTGCACCGGCGCGACCGTGCGCCGTGGCGGCGCATCCGGTTCGTCCAGCCGTTGCAGCAGCAGCGCGGCCGCTTGCCGGCCACGCTCGCGCGGGTCGGCAGTGAGCGTGGTCAACGGTGGCACCGCCACCGCAGCCTCGGAAATGTCGTCGAAACCAGTAACGGCAAAGTCGCCACCGGGACGGATGCCACGCGAGTTCAAGCCCAGCATCAGGCCCAGCGCGACGGTGTCGTTGTAGCAGACCGCCGCACTCGGACGATGGCCATCGGCAAACAGTTCATCGGTGCGCGCTGCTGCTTCCAGGCGGTTCGGCGCCGACTCGATCATCCAACCCGGCGGCAGCGACAGCCCGGCCTCGGCCAGCGCCTGCTGGAAACCGGCGCGGCGCTGGTGGCAGGAACTGGATGCGGCGTGGCCGCCGAAGAAGGCGATCTGGCGATGGCCGCGCTCGATCAGGTGGCGCGTGGCCAGATAGGCGCCGTGCTGGTTGTCCAGGGTCAGGAAGTCCCAGTCAGCCCCGGCCAGTTCGCGGTTGAACAGCAGCACGTTGGCATTGGCGCCCAGCGCCTGCCGCAACTGCGCGGTGTCGCTGCCCTCGGCCGGCGACAGGATCAGGCCGGCCGGGGTGTGCTCCATCAGCGTGGACAGCACGGCCTGCTGGCGCTCTGGCGATTCCCCGGTGCTGCCCAGCAACGTCACGTAACCGCGCCCGCCCAGCGCCTCGTCCACGCCTGACGCGAATTCGGCGAAGAACGGGTTGGACAGGTCGTTGATCACCAGCGCGATGCTCGACGAGGTGCGCCGGCGCAGGTTGGCCGCCGCGCGGTTGTAGACATAGCGCTGGCGGCGCAGCTCGGCCTCGACCTTGGCGCGGGTATCGACATTGACCAGCGGGCTGCCGCGCAGCACCAGCGACACGGTTGCCCGTGACACGCCGATCGCACGCGCGATGTCGGTCACCGTCACCGCCTTGCCGGCGCGCTTGCTGGGACTGCTGCCGTTGTCGTTCATCGTCTTCCCGGACTCCGCTGGAAGCTCAAGCCTAATGGATCAGGGCCGTGTCGTGCCGTGCCGTTCGCTGGGTCGCCGCGAACGGCACAGTCCGGCTCAGCGCAGCTGGCTGCCCGGTGCCGCGCACCAGGATACCGGCAGATCCTTCACCGCCGTGCCCCAGCCCTGCTCCGGCACCTTCGCATCCAGCGCAAAGCGCACGCGCGGGCCCTGCTGCAGGCGGTTCCAGTCCAGCCACACCGGTGCATGCGCCTGGCCATCGACCTGCACGCCCTGCACATACTGCAGGCGGCGGCCATCGGCGCCCGGCGCGTCGATGCGCAGGGTGCGGCCATTGCCCATGTCCACTTCCACCTTGCTGAAGCGCGGGGTGTGCAGCAGGAACTGGCCGCTGCCCGGCACCGCCGGGTACACGCCGATGGCACTGAACAGGTACCAGGCCGACATCGTGCCGAGGTCATCGTTGCCGGTCACACCGTTGGGGGCATTGGTGAACAGCTGCTGCGCCGCACGCACCACGGCCGCGGTCTTCCACGGCTGGCCGATCAGCGTGTACAGCCACGGCGAGTGCAGGTCCGGCTCGTTGTTCGGGTTGTAGCGGAACTGGTTGTAGTAGCTGTACGGCCCGACCACCCACGCCTTGCGGGCGGCATTGAGCGGGTCGGCCTGCAGCGCGTCCATCGCGAAGAACGCATCGAGGCGGCGGCCCGCCTGCTCGCGGCCGTCCATCGCTTCGACCAGGCCCGGCACGTCCTGCTGCGCCAGCCACTGGTACTGCCACGCCGTGCCCTCGTGGAAACCGTGGTGCGAACGCGGGCTGTAATGGCCGTCGGACGGGGTGTACCACTGGCCGTCCTCGTTACGCGGGCGCGGGAACCCGGTGAAGCCGGTCTCGGCGTCGCGCACCTGCGGGTCCCACACCTTGCGCCAGTTGCGGCCGCGCTCGCGCAGCGTCGCCGCATCCTGGGCATGGCCCAGGCCGTCGGCCATCTGCGAGAGCGCGCAGTCGGCCAGCGCGTACTCCAGCGTGGCCGAACCACCGTGGTGCGGATCGACGTCCATGCCCTTGGACGGGAATGCACGGTCATAGGCCACGTAGCCCTTGTCCAGGTAAGTCGGGTTGCCGGAGCGGCCGGCCATGCGCGAGTTCAGCGGCGGCGTGCCGAAGGCATTGCGGCGCAGCGCATCCCACGCCTGCGATTCACGGCCCTTGAGTGCACCGAACCGCCACAGGTCGACCATGAACGGGGTGACCGGATCGCCGGTCATGATGTTGGTTTCGAAGTTGGCATAGCCCCAGCGCGGCAGCCAACCGCCCTGCTCATCGATCGCCAGCAGGGTGCGGCCGATGTCGCGCGCCACGTCCGGGCGGGTCAGTGCCAGCCACTGGTTCTGCGCGCGGTAGGTATCCCACAGCGAGAAGTACTCGTAATAGGTCCAGCCTTCGGCACGGTGGATGCCATCGTCATAGCCGCGGTAGCGGCCATCGGCATCGTTGCCGGTCATCGGCTGCAGCAGCGCGTGGTAGACCGCGCTGTAGAACACGGTGCGGTCATCGGCGGTGCCGCCCTGCACGCGTACACGGCCAAGCTGCTCACGCCAGGCCTGCTGCGACAGCGCGCGCATGCGGTCGAAACCGAGCAGCGACCCACCCTGCATGCCCTCGGCACGCAGGTTGGTGCGCGCGCCTTCGGCATCCACGTGCGAGATCGCGCTGACCACCGTCACCGACCGGCCCTTGGCCAGGTCGAAGCTGAGCCAGGCACCGTTCGGCTTCTGCTCGCCTTCCATGCTGTGGCGCGCGCCCGGCAGGCCGCCGCCCTCACCCCAGGTGCCATGCGCCTTGAACGGACGGTCGAACTCGATGCGGAACCAGGTGGTGTACTGATGGCCGCCGCAGAAACTCTTGGTGACCAGCTTGCCCTCGACCACGCGGTCGCCGACCACATCGACCACGCTGCCGATCACCGAATGGCGCTCGTTGGCCTGGCCGACATTGACCAGCACGTGGCCATCGCCACTGCGCTGGCTGAAGGTGTAGCGCTCGGCCGCGGCACGGGTACGCGCGGTCGCCTCGGCATCGATGCCGCCGTAGCTGGTCAGCCGCACCTTGTAGTAGCCGGCCTGGCCGACCTCGCCATCGTGGGTGTAGGACGCGGCGTAGGCCTTGTGGTCGAACTGCTTGGCGTTGCCGGTATCGAAATCGCCGCCCGGACCGATCGAGCCCGTGACCGGCAGCACCGACACCTGGCCGCCCTGTTCCCAGCAGCCGGCACCGGAGATGAAGGAGTGGCCGAAGCCACGGATCTTCTCGTCGTCATAGCGCCAACCCGAATAGTGGCTGCCGATCGGGCTGACCTGGATCAGGCCGAACGGCGCCGACGCGCCCGGGAACGTGTTGCCGTCGTCCTTGCTGCCGATGAAGGTATTGACCTCGCGCTCCAGCGCTGCCGGCGCGGCCTGCAGCAGCATCGGCGCCGCCGACAGCGCAATCAGGCAGGCCAGGCGCACCAGCGGGCGCGAGGATGATGGGACGGCGGGAGCGGACGGCACTGGACGCATGTCGGGTTCCTGTAGTCGATGACGCAGAGACAGACGGCCCGGGCCTTCCGGCACCGTTCCGCTGAGCTCTGCCTGGACCGGCAGAAGGCTCCCCCTGGAATGACGCCCGACCCACGTGACCGTGGATTTAGATCGATTCAAGTAGAGCATGCAGTTTCAGCCGAATGCATTCTGCGGCGCAGCATGAGGGGGTTCGGCAGGGCTGCGCCCTGCACCTGCGGGTAGTGCCGGCCGCTGGCCGGCAACCTCAGAAGCAACAGCCGAAGCAACAGCAAAAGCCGGCGATCCGTGGAATGGCGGGGTGGGTCCGGTTGCGAGGGACGCCGTAAACCCATCCCTGGGGGCTTGGCCGCGGCATCCATGCCGCGGACACCCCCGCAACCGGACCCACCCCGCCTTCGACAGATTTCCGCGATCTGTGGATGGATCCACGCCATGCGTGGATGAATCTCTGTCAGATATCGAAATCAATCCGGGGTCAGATCCGTTTTCCAACGGGAAACGGATCTAACCCCATGACCCCATGTCGCTCCAGGATCAATCCAACCGTCACCGGGAAACTGTCAAAGGTGGGGCGGTGTGGGCTGGCAGGACCGTTGGCGCCATGGATGGCGCCATCGAGCCCCCATGGAAGGGTTTACGGCGTGTCCTGCCAGTCCACACCGCACCGCCAAACCCAGACAACCCAGAGCCGCTTTGGCTTTGGCTCTTGCCGGCCAGCGGCCGGCACCACCCGCAGGTGCAGGGCGCAGCCCTGCCGCCCCCCCTCCCTGCGCACGAAAACGATTTCACTGATTTCAGCAAACCGTCATCCCTACGCCACGCCAGTACCATATTGCGGAGCAGCATGCGCCCAAGGGCGACCCATGCTAAAAATCGCCCGCCCATCGCTTAGATCGATCCAAGACGACGCTGCGATGGCCGGGAGTTGGGGGAGCAGCAACAGGACGTACACCAGGCCACGCGTGCGGTGCTACTGCCACTGCATGGCGACAGCGACAAATTCACTTCAAATTAGATCGATTCAAGTTGTCCGTGCCACGTCACCGGATCAATCCAGGAGAGAGGGAGAGATGGGAATGAAGCATTCAACACGTACGCACGGCCAGGACGCATTGTCGCTGGCCATCGCGCTGGCCCTGGCTGCAGCCGTCATTCCGGCAGGCGCCGCCGCGCAGCAGGCCACGACCACCAGCTCGCAGGACGCCACGACTCTGGACAGCGTCCAGGTCACCGGCTACCGCTATGCCATTGAAAAGAGCCTTGAGCAGAAGCGCGATGCCAACGCCGTGGTCGAAGTGATCACCGCCGAAGACGTCGGCAAGTTCCCCGACAAGAACGTGGCCGACGCACTGCAGCGCGTGCCCGGCGTGGTCATCACCCGCAGCGGTGGCGAAGGCAAGAGCGTCAGCGTGCGCGGCCTTGCACCGGACCTGACCCTGACCCAGTTGAACGGCAACTTCGTCGCCTCCTCGGAAACCAACAACGAAGCCACCCGTTCCTTCAACTACACCCTGCTGCCGTCGAACATGCTGTCCAGCGCCGAGCTGTTCAAGTCGCCGGAAGCACGCATCGACGAAGGCGGCATCGGCGGCACGGTCATCCTGCATACCCGCCGTCCGCTCGACATGGAATCCAACTCCGGCTACGTGAACCTGGAGGGCACCACCTCCGACACCAGCCACGACGTCGACCCGCAGGTGTCGGCGCTGTATTCCTGGCACAGCAAGGACGACCGCTTCGGCGTGCTGGTCGGCGTGACCCAGCAGAAACGCACTACCCGCACCATGGAGGCCAGCACCGAGGACTACCAGTGGTACGGCAACGGCACCACCGCCCGCGATGCCAACGGCAACCTGCTGGAGCAGGATGGCATCCACTACTGGTGGGGCGAGTCCGGTTTCAACAACCAGACCGGCAAGAACTACAGTGAGTTCTTCATGCCGACCTCGGTGAACTTCGCGGTGAAGGAAGAGAAGCGCGAACGCAAGGGCGGGCAGCTGACCTTCCAGTTCAAGCCGGTCGACAACGTCACGATGACGGCCAACTACTTCCGCTTCGAGCTGCAGGGTGACTACACCCAGAACATGCTGAAGGTGCCGGAGTGGAACCTGGCCCGCTACAACCAGGACGGCAACTGGGCCGGCGGCCGCCTGCTCAATGGCCTGGACTTCGATCCGAGCGGCAGCATCGTCACCGGCGCGCAGTACCAGAAGCTGGCCGGTAAGACCTACTACTGCAGCGAGGATGAAGCGGCTGCCGCCGGCCTCAAGCCCGGTGGCTGGGGCCCGGACGACTGCACCATCCCCACCCCGCAGCTCACCGGCGGCTACAGCAAGGAAAAGGCACTGTCGCAGACCGCGGACCTGACCATTGACTGGGACATCAGCCCCCTCTGGAAAGCCTCGTTCACCGGCGGCCGCACCTGGTCCGAAGGTGGTCCGTCGATGAACTTCCGCATGTCGGCCAAGCCGCGCCGCAAGGTGGGCAACCAGTGGCAGTCCGGCAACCAGTACACCGCGTGGGACCTCACCGGCACGCCGTCGGTGCAGTTCTCTCCCGACCTGCAGCAGCAGCTGATGGCCGGCGTCGCCGAAGTCGATACCGGTTCCACCGACTCGTCGTGGATGCAGACCGAAGTCAAGCAGAACTACTTCCAGGCAGACGTCACCAAGCTGTTCGAGGCCGGCTGGCTGGACTCGATCCAGTTCGGTGCCAAGTACCGCGACGGCAAGGTCCACCGCAACACCGGCAACACCTACTGGGTGTGCCCGGGCCTGGACCCGTCCGACTATGACAACAACCGTTACCAGGCCGGTTGCGATCCGACCGCTGGCAACGCGCAGCCGGGCTTCTTCCTGTCCAACCCGATCAGCAACATCACCGGCGCCTTCAACGCCAATGTGTTCCCGGGCATCAACTACCCGGCCTACATCGATTACCTGAACAAGACCTACGGCGGCTCGCACAACCGCACCGAGGAAGACTTCGTCTACGACGTCAACGAGAAGATCTACTCCGGCTACTTCCAGGCCAACTTCCGCACCGAGCGCGTGCGCGGCAACGTCGGCGTGCGCGTGGTGCGCACCAAGCAGTTCGCCCAGTCCAGCGACTCGGTCGAGCGCTTCAACGACTACTTCGTCGACAACGCCAGCGGCGCGCCGATGAGCTGCGATGATCCGGCCGCCGATCCGAACCTGCGCTGCCAGGGTGGCTTCGTCCGCCTGCCCGACGCCCAGGTGCGCGACAAGGTGTACGCCCTGTCGTCGCTGGAGAAGACCTATACCGACGTGCTGCCGAGCTTCAACATTGCCTGGGACATCACCGACAACCTGGTGCTGCGCGGTGCGGCGTCGAAGGTGGTCGCGCGCCCGAGCTACACCAGCATCGCCTATCCCGGTGGCCTGCGTTACATCAGCGAGGAGTACGCCAACGATCGCCGTGTCACCGGCGGCACCGACACGCCCGGCTGGTACGGCTCGGGCAGCAACAAGGCGCTGGAGCCGTTCAAGGCGGTCCAGTTCGACCTGGGCCTGGAGTGGTACTTCCAGCCGGGCGCGGTCGCAGGTGTTTCGCTGTTCCGCAAGAACGTGGACAACTTCACCGTGCCGGTGGTGCGCGACCAGCAGATGAACGTCGGCGGGCAGTCGGTCACCGTGCAGAAGTACGAGACCCAGGCCAACGGCCGCGATGGCGTTTCGCAGGGCGTGGAGCTGTATGGCCAGTACACCTTCGACTTCGGTCTGGGCGTGCAGGCCAACTACACCTACAACGACACCAACCTGGCCTCGATCGTGCTGGACGGCGAGGAAATCGGCTCATCGCCGCTGGTCGGCAGCGCCAAGAACCAGGCCAACGTCACCGTGTTCTACGAGAACGACAAGTTCCTGGCGCGTGCCTCGTACAACCGTCGCGGTGAAGTGGTCGGCGGGCTGAACAATGGCATGACCACCTACACCAAGCCGTACAGCCAGCTTGACCTGAACGTGGCCTACAACCTGACCCCGGACTGGACGGTGACGGCTGCCGTGCTGAACGCCACCAAGTCCGAGCTGCGCAGCTACATCGGCAACGACAGCCAGGCCCGCCTGCTGTCCAACCTGTACGCCGGTCGCCAGTTGTACTTCGGCGTGAACTGGAAGTTCTAAGCCCGCACCGGGTTGGCCGGGCACGTCCCGGCGCAACCCATGCCCTGCCCTGGCGGGGACGTTCCTCCACGGCAGCCGCGCTGGTACAGGTGGCTGCCGTTTTTTTTGTCCGCGCCTTGTTCGTCGTTCAGCCCGACGCTTGACCCTGCCATCGTTGGAAGGTGCACACTGGTCCCATCCCAAGAGCAGCGAAGGAGCTACAGATGGAATTCCATGTCGACGGCATGACCTGCGGCGGCTGTGCGCGCAGCGTGACCCGTGCGATCCAGCAGATCGATCCGAACGCCAGCGTGGTGGCCGATCCGCCGACCGGGCTGGTCAAGGTGCAGACCACCGCGTCGCAGGAACAGGTGTTCGCCGCGGTGAACGATGCCGGCTTCCCGCCTCGCACTGCCTGATTCCCTGAACTGCATCCAGAACCAAGCCCGCCCCGTGCACTGTCACAGGGCGGGCTTTTCAGTGCACGCGATATCGATTCATTGCTTCTGTGCGCGTCGCCGCACCGCGCCGGTCTTGGCGGCGACGACCGGCACCGGGGCATCATGGTCTTCGCCCAACCGCTCCAGGATCGGGCATTCCGGGCGCTCGTCACCCGCGCAGCAGCTGATCAGCGACTTCAACGTGTCGGCCATCTGCCGCATGTGCTCGATGCGTTGCTCCAGGTCGGCAATGTGCTGTTCGGCCAGGTGCTTGACGTCGGCGCTGTGCCGCGAGGTGTCGTTCCACAGGCCCAGCAGATCGGTGATCTCGGCAACCTGGAAGCCGAGGTCGCGCGCGCGGCGGATGAAGCGCAGGCGGTGGATGTCCGCCTGCGAGTACGCCCGGTAGCCCGACTCGGTGCGATCAGCCGCAGGAATCAGGCCGATCTGTTCGTAGTAGCGGATCATTTTCGCCGACACGCTGGAGGCCTTGGCGGCTTCACCGATATTCATGCGGTTCTCCCTCAATGGATCGCGGCGGGGGCGTCCGCCATCGGCGGCTGGAAGCGGCGCAGGCGCAGCGCGTTGCCCAGCACGAACACGCTGGACAGTGCCATCGCACCGGCCGCGAACACCGGCGAGAGCAGCACGCCCCAGGTCGGATACAGCACGCCGGCCGCCACCGGAATCAATGCGGTGTTGTAAGCGAAGGCCCAGAACAGGTTCTGGCGGATGTTGCCCAGCGTCGCCTTCGATAGTGCAATGGCATTCGGCACGCCCTGCAGGTTGCCCGACATCAGCACGACATCGGCCGACTCGACCGCGATATCGGTGCCGGTGCCGATGGCCAGGCCGACATCGGCCTCGGCCAGCGCCGGCGCATCGTTGATGCCGTCGCCGACGAAGGCGACATGGCCATGTGTGGCCTTCAAGCGGCGCACCGCCTCGACCTTGCCTTCCGGCAGCACCTCGGCCACCACGTCGTCGATGCCGAGCTGGCGCGCGATCGCCTGCGCGGTACCAGCGTTGTCACCGGTGATCATCGCCACTTTAAGGCCAAGCTGATGCAGTGCCGCGATTGCGGCCGGCGTGCTCGGCTTGATCGGATCGGATACCGCGATGATTGCGGCCAGGCGGCCGTCGATGGCGGCATACAGCGGCGACTTGCCCTGGATGCCCAGCTCTGCCGCCAGCGTCGCAAACACAGTGATGTCCACGCCCAGGTCGCGCATGAAGCGATCGGCACCGACCTCCACGCGTGCACCCTCGACACTGGCCCGCACGCCCATGCCGGTGACCGATTCGAAGTCGACCATGCCCGGCAACGCGATGCCCTGGCCGGTCGCGGCATCAACAATCGAGCGGGCGATGGGATGCTCCGAGCGCGACTCCGTTGCGGCAACTGCCGCCAGCACCGTGTTGTGATCGAAGCCGGCAGCAATCTCCAGATCGGTCAGGCGCGGGCGCCCTTCGGTCAGCGTGCCGGTCTTGTCCACCGCCACCACCTGTGCATCCTTCAACAACTGGAGCGCTTCACCCTTGCGGAACAGCACACCCATCTCGGCGCCACGGCCGGTCCCGACCATGATCGAGGTCGGCGTCGCCAACCCCATCGCGCACGGGCAGGCAATGATCAGCACCGCCACCGCATTGACCAGCGCGAAGCTCAGCGCTGGCGAGGGCCCGAAGATCAGCCAGACTGCGAAGGTCGCCAGCGCGGCCAGCATCACCGCCGGCACGAACCACAGGGTGACCTTGTCGACCACCGCCTGGATCGGCAGCTTCGAGCCCTGCGCCTGTTCGACCATGCGGATGATCTGCGCCAGCATGGTCTGCGCGCCCACCGCCGTGGCACGTACCGTCAGTGCGCCCTTCTGGTTGACCGTACCGCCCACCACGCTGCTGCCCGGCTGCTTCTCGACCGGGATCGGCTCGCCGCTGATCATCGACTCGTCGATGTAGCTGCGGCCCTCGACCACCTCGCCGTCGACCGGCACGCGCTCGCCCGGGCGCACTTCCACCACGTCGCCGCTCAGCACTTCATTGACCGGGACATCCACCGTCCGGCCGTCACGGACCACGTGGGCAACCTTCGCCTGCAGATTGACCAGTCGCTTGATCGCCTCGGAGGTGCGGCCCTTGGCCCGGGCCTCAAGGAAGCGGCCGAGCAGGATCAGCGCAACGATCACCGCCGCTGCTTCGTAGTAGACGTTCACCGTGCCCGCCGGCAACAGCGTCGGCAGGAACGTGGCCACCACCGAGTAGCCAAACGCTGCGGCGGTGCCCACCGCCACCAGCGAATTCATGTCCGGCGCCAGCCGCAGCAGCGCGGGGATGCCCTTCTGGTAGAAGCGGCGGCCCGGGATGGCGAGCACCAGCGCGGTCAGCACGAACTGCAGGTACCAGCTGGCCTGCATGCCGATGGTGGACATCACCCATTCGTGCATGCCGGGGATCAGGTGCGCCCCCATCTCCAGCACGAACACCGGCAGCGCCAGCGCGGACGCCACGATCAGGTCGCGCTTCAGTTCGGCGCGCTCGGCATCCTTCTTTTCCGCGGCCTCGTCATCGGACTGCACGCCGGCTTCAATCACGCGTGCGTCATAGCCGGCCTTGTCGATCGCGGCGACCAGCGCTGCAACTTCCGCCACGCCACGCACCGTGGCGCGCTCCGTGGCCAGGTTCACGCTGGCCTGGCTGACGCCGGGCACGGCCAACAGCGCACGTTCGACTCGGCCCACGCAGGACGCACAGGTCATGCCCTCGACCGACAGCTCGGTGGTGGCAGCGGGCACGTCGTAGCCCACCCGCTCCACCGCCTGGATCAACGCGGCCCGATCGACCGGACCGGACGGGCGGATATCCGCGCGCTCGGTGGCCAGATTGACCGAAACACTGCCCACGCCTTCGACCCTGGACAGCGCCGCCTCGACCCGGCCGACACAGCTGGCACAGGTCATGCCCTCGATGGGCAGGCTGATGGTGGCAGGGCTTGCGGGGGCTGCAGTGGCGCGGGGCGTGCTCATGATCGGATTCCCGGGGCTCCTTCTGGATGCGGACAGGCTAAACCTTGCCATCGTGGGAAGGTCAAATCCAGCCTGTCCGCAGTTCCTGAATGGGCACCCGGGTGTCCATATCCACGCATGGCGTGGACCTACCGGCGGAGGCAGGTCACCTCAGAAGGTGAACACATACTCCAACGCGAACTCGCGGCCGACCGCGCCCAGCAGGCGGGTCGGAGCGAAGTCGTAATCCAGCTTGTACGGGTCCTTGTGGTTCCAGCTGGCGGCGTTGAAGGCGTTGTTGACGTACACGTTTACCTTCGCGTGTTCGGTCAGCTGGTAGCCCACGTTGAAGTTCCAGGTGATGAACGGCCCCACTCGACCGTAGTACCGCGCCGTCTGCTGCCCGGCGTTGGGGTTCGGGTTCACCGAACCATCCGGCAGCCGTGCCGGCTCCAGGCAGTTCAGCGACGGGCTGTCACTGGGCACGTAGCCATCGGCGAACGGCAGGCAGCCACCAGGGTTGTCCAGGCGGTCGGTACCCCAGTGGTAGCGCACGCCCGGCACCGAACCGATGCGGTCGGCATAGACATTGGCGTTCCAGTTGCCGCGCTGCCAGGCCAGGCTCGCGCGCAGCTTGCTGCGCAGGTCGCGATCGCGGCGTTCCGGATTCGGGTCGGCGGCGTAGCGTTGCTCCTTGGTCGAGATCTGGTTGGTGTAGTTCACGCCCAGCTGGAAGCTGCCCCACCGCGCGGTTTCCAGGCGATAGCGCGCGGTCAGGTCGATGCCGCGCACCTCGCGGCTGGCCAGGTTGAACGGGCCGCGCTCGATCGATACCAGGCGACCGTTGCTGTCACGGTTCACGCGGGCCAGGATGCCGGCGCAGTACTCGCCACCGGCCGGGTTGGCCCATGGCGTACCGTCCATGTTCTTGCCGGTCAGGCAGCCGGCCTCGCTGGCCAGCACCTCATCGGCGCCGACGTCGACGATCATGTCTTCCAGCTTGATCGCCCAGTAGTCGGCACTGACCGACAGGTTCGGCAGCACGTCCCAGACGAAGCCGACCGTCCACGAATCACCGGTCTCCGAGCGCAGCAGCGGCGTCCCACGCCGGTTCACGTCGAACGTGTACCAGACGTCGGTGTTGCCCACGCCACAGTTGTTGACCAGGTACGCGCCGCTCTGGATGCAGCGCAGGCGGTCATAGGTCTGCACTTCCGAACTGCTCGGCTGGCCCAGCAGGTAATGCATGTCCGGCGCATGGAAGCTGGTGGCGTACGAGCCACGCACCAGCAGCGATTCGACCGGGCGCCATTCCAGGCCGACGTTCCAGGTGGTTTCCTTCTGGCTGCCGATGTCCAGCGCTTCGCTGCTGTCGTCGGCCTTGTAGTTGCCATAGCGGTCGTAGCGCGCGGCCGCAGTGGCGGTCACGCTGTCCAGCAGCGGGATCTTGAACTCGACGCCGGCCGAGTAGCGGGTACGCTCACCGCCGCCGCGATCGACATTCTGCAGGTCGAAGTCGATGCCAGCGCGCGGGTCCGGACTGAGGTGATAGCCCTGCTGCGCGACTTCAGCCACCGCCGCAAACGAAATCGGGCCGGCCCAGCCCTGGAACAGCTCGCCGGTGATATCCGCCGACGCCTGGTTGACCCATGACGCCGCGCGGTTCTTCGCCACGGTCCCCATCTGCCAGTACTGGTCCGGCGTCAGCGGGTTCCACCAGCGCGATTCGTTCAACGCATAGATCGCCTCGCCATCGGCGGTGGTGCCCAGGCGCGGGCCAAGGAAGTAGTCATACGACTTCTGCTTGTCGACCACGTTCTGCCGTTCTTCCACGCGGTAATAGGAACGCCCCACCGTGGCACTCCAGTCAAAACGGTCGGCCAGGCGCCCGCGCAGGCCCGCGCTCCAGTCCCAGGACAGTTCGCGGTTGGTGTTGCGCAGCGTATCCAGGCCCCCGACTTCGTTCGGGGTGAACTGGCGCACGCCCAGGATCGGCCGGTTGCGGTTGGCATCCCAGTAATAGCCGTTGTCATCGTCGATCAGCGACACGCCGGGCGGATTGGTGCCCCAGATCGCTTCGGAGCGATACACCGCCAGGTTGGTCCAGGCCTGCAGGTCATTGCTGAAATCGAAGGTGGCGTACAGGTTTCCGGACACGTTCTCGGCGCCGCCGGTAAGCAGCCAGTTGGCGTAGTCGGCGCTCATGCCGCACAGGCGGCCGGTGTTGGTGATGCGGTTGGCGGCGTAGTTGTAGACCAATCGATCGGCGGTGTAATACTCGCCGTCGAATTTTTCGCAGGTGCCGGTGGGCGGCGCCAGGCGCTGGCCCGTGGTCGGATCGATCAGCGCCAGACCGGCGGTGGGACGGAAGCCGACCTTGCGTTGTTCCATGTTCCAGGACGGGTACGGCGCATCGTCGGCATCGTCCATCTGCGGGCGATCACGCCCGAACAGCGGGTCGCGCTTGGTGTACTGCAGCGCGTAGGTCACGCTCCAGTTTTCGCCGGTCTTGCCACCGGCCCAGGACAGATCCCAGGTATCACGTCCGCCTTCGCTGGAAGTGCCGCCGCGCACGCGCACTTCGTCGCCGTCGTAGTTGGTTTTGAGGATGACGTTGACCACGCCGGCGATCGCATCCGAACCGTAGATGGCCGAGGCGCCACCGGTCAGCACTTCAATGCGCTCCACCGCCGCGGCCGGAATGTTGCCGTAGTTGGAGAAGTTGGTTTCGCCACCGTAGGGCAGCGGGTAATCCGCTACACGACGGCCATTGACCAGCAGCAGCGAGCGGTTCGGGCCCATCCCGCGCAGGTTCAGGCCGCTGGCATTGGGCGTATGCGAGCCCCATTGCGATGCGGCTTCAACGGTGCCTGTGGCCTCGGTGAGGGTCTTCAGCGCGTCGTACACGCTGACAAAGCCTTCCTTCTGGATCTGCGCGGCGGTGATCACGTTGACCGGCGCCGGGCCCTCGACGCTGGCGCGCTTGATGCGCGAGCCGGTGACGGTGACCGCGTCCAGATCCTTGGTGGACGAACTGGCAGCTTCCTGCGCGCTGGCTGCCAGCGGCAACAGGGCCAGGATCAGGGCCTGGGACAGCAGGTGGCGACGCTTGTGGACGATCTGAGCCATGGGTGGTTGCTCTTCGAAGATGTGGACGCACGGGCGGACGGTGGCGCGGCACTACGACGGATCCAGGCGCTTGGATCGGTTCACGACCGATATGGCACCTCCCCTGTGGATCGATCCAAACTAAAGCACAGCTGAACCACGCCCGGCATGCGGCAACGCAGCAACAGCCGGCGAGATGCCGCTATCGGCTGCCGGTGTCCAGAACAATCAAAGAGTTGCGACGCATCGCTGACAGAACGGCGCACGAAGTAGTGACATGATCACGACAATCGCGCGCGGAACGGTTTTGTCCGTCGCGTGCCTGCGGCCGGGGTTGCGACAGGGGTCAGATCCCTTCGCAGAAGGGATCTGACCCCGGGCCATGCCCGACGGATTCGATCAGCCGTCCAGCGCCTGCCGCAGCGCGGCCACGGTAGCGGCGGCGGCCTGGCTCCAGTCCGGGTCCAGACCGCGCAGCGCCGGGTTCTGGAACTGCATCGCCGAGCGGCGCAGGCCTTTTGCGGAGGCGTGCAGTTCGGTACAGCCGGTCTGCCGCGCGACGGTTGCGATGTTGCCCGGGGCCAATCCGGCGCCAGCCATCACCGTGATGCGCCCCGCCGCCTGGGTGACCAGGCCCGCCAGCACATCGGCACCGGCCTCGGCGCTGGCCTGCCCGCCCGAGGTCAGCACGCGCTGGCAGCCCAGCCTGATCACCTGCTCCAGCGCCGCCGGCAGATCGCGGGCGGCGTCGAAGGCGCGATGGAAGGTCACCTGCAACGGCCCGGCGGCCTGCACCAGTTCCCGGCACAGCGCCAGGTCGATGCCGCCCTGCACGTCCAGCGCGCCGATCACCACGCCATCGCAACCCAGCGCGCGGCACTGCGCGATGTCACGCAGCATCAGTTCGGTTTCCAGCGCGTCGTAGTGGAAGTCGCCCGGGCGTGGCCGCACCAGCACGAACAGCGGAATCGACAGGCGCTCGCGGGCCATCGCGATGCTGGCGAACGACGGCGTGGTGCCGCCCTCGGCCAGGTTGTCGAACAGTTCGATGCGGTCGGCGCCGCCAGCCTGCGCGGCCAGCGCCGAGGCCAGCGAGTTGCTGGCGATCTCCAGGGTCAGCCGCGTACTCACGCCTGGGTGCTCGTGTAGATCGACGGCGAGTCACGCAGGTCATCCTGGCGCTGCGCATCGCACACCGCATAGACGAAGCCACGATGCAGCGCGTAGGCGCCGACCTCGCCCTGCTTGTTCATGGCCAGGAAGCACACCTGCAACGTTCTGCTCGCTTCCGGGCGCTTGCGCACCACGCGGTCGATGGCTTCACGGCAGGCCTGCGCCGGTGAACGCCCCTGGCGCATCAGCTCGACCACCAGGAACGAAGCCGCGTTGCGGATCATCTCTTCACCCACCCCCGAAGCAGTGGCCGCGCCGACGTCGTTGTCGACGTACAGGCCGGCGCCGATGATCGGACTGTCGCCAACGCGACCGTGCAGTTTCCACGCCATGCCGCTGGTGGTGCAGGCACCGGCCAGCTGGCCCTTGGCATCCAGTGCCAGCATGCCGATGGTGTCGTGGTTGTCGCTGTTGCCGGGAATGCCACGGCGCTCGGCATTGATCTGCGGCTGGTACTTCTCGGTCTTCAGCCACTCGCGCCAGGCCGCTTCGGCCTGCGGCGTCAGCAAATGCTTGCGCTCGAACCCCTGCTGCACCGCGAACTGCTGCGCGCCCTCGCCGACCAGCAGCACATGCGGGCTGTTCTCCATCACTTTGCGGGCCACCGACACCGGATGCAGGATGTCCACCAGCGCGGCCACTGCACCACAACGGCCATCGCCGTCCATGATGCTCGCATCCAGGCTCAGCACGCCGTCGCGATCCGGATTGCCGCAATGGCCAACGGTAGGGTTGCACAGCTCGCTCTCGGCCCAGCGTGCGCCCGCCTCCACCGCATCCAGCGCGCTGCCACCCTGCGCCAGCACCTTCCATGCGGCCTGGTTGGCCGGTACGCCGAAGTCCCAGGTGGAGACCACCCGGGCCCCACCCTGCGTGCGCGCCTGCACGCCCGGCAATGCCGCCATGCCTGCGGCCAGTGCACCGGCCTGCAGGAACTGCCTGCGATCCACCATTTTCTCCTCCCAGTCTGCAATGCACGGCCGGCCCGATGCCAACCCTGCCGATCAGTCGTGCGTGGGCTGCCGTGCGGCGTGCCAGACCGCTGCGCCGAGCACGCCCAGCTGGCCATGCTCCACGCGCCACACCGGCACCTGGCGCAGCACCTCGGTCAGCACGCCCTTGTTGAGGAAGCGCTCACGGAAGCGGCCATCGGCCAGGAAATCCTGCACATGCGCGGAAATGCCACCGGCCAGGTACACCGAGCGCGCGCCGACGGCGATCGCCGCGTCGCCGGCCAGGCTGCCCAGCCACGCACAGAAGACCTGCAACGTTTCCACCGCCAGTGCATCCTCACCGCCACGCGCGGCGCCGATCAGCGCCTCCGTACTGTTCCACACCGGGGTGACGCCGCGCAGTTCGCACAGGCACGGATACAGGTTCATCAGGCCGCTGCCGGACAGCACGCGCTCGTTGTCCACGTGCGGCCAACGCTGCAGCAGGCGGCCCAGCACCTGCAGTTCCAGCGCGTTGCCGGCGCCCAGCGCGGCATGACCGATCTCGCTGGCCAGCACCGGACGCTCGCCATCAGCGAAACGCAGCGCGGCGCCCAGCCCGGTACCCGCGCCCAGTACCAGCGCCGGGAAGGCCTGCGCCGGATCGGCGTCGCCGTTCAGTGGCACCAGGGTTTCCGGCTGCAGGTAGGGGATGGCCAGCGCCACCGCTTCGAAATCATTGATCAGCTGCAGTTCGTGCAGCCCGGACTGCGCGCGGGTGGCCGACAGCGAGACCGTCCACGGCAGGTTCGAGTTGATCAGCACATCGCCATCCAGCAGGCCAGCGATGGCGACCACCGCGGTCTGCACCGGTTGGCCGAGGCCGGCGGTGAAATCGGCCAGGATCGCGGCCAGGCTGGAATGCTCGGCACAGGCATAGGTACGGTGGCTGCCCAGCAGCGGCGTCTGGCCGGGTCGGGTTTCCGCCAGCGCGAGCCGGGCAAAGGTGCCGCCGACATCGGCGACGACCAGACGGCGCGGAAGACCGCCGCGGGCGGAGTCGGAGGAAACCGTTGACGCTGCTGCGATGGTCACGCTGGCCTGCTTGGATCGATTGAATCGCCCCGATTCTCAGGCATCGGGACGGCTTTGCCTAGCGCGCCGGTGGTTCAGGTGAACCTACATGCCTTCCTGTTCGGCCACCTGCACCCCATCCACCAGCACGCGCAGGCGCTGTGGGCGGAAGCCGGCGAACAACAGCGGCCGGGTGCGCTCGACCAGCACTTCGTGGCCGGCGATGTGGCGCAGCCACGACTGTACCAGCGAGAACGAGAAGTGGGTGCCCGGATGCAGCGGGTGCTGCACCCAGACCTTCTCGGTGGCGCTCTGCAGCAGCATCGCGCCGGTGAACCAGTGGCGGCTGAGGGTCACCGGTGTGGTGCCGGCCATGAAGCGGATATCCATGCGGGGTCCTTTCGCTGGAGCGCTGGTGCGCGGGGGTCAGGGCTGGGCAGTCTGCAGGCTGTAGCTGGTGGTGGCGGTGAACACTGCGCCATCAGGCTGGGTGGAGCGTACCTCGACCTTATGGCTGCCCACTGCAAGATCGGTCGGCAGCGCGCCACGCCACAGGTGCGGCGACGCAGTGGCCTCCGGCGAACGGTCGTAGCCGCGCAGGCTGCTGGCCAGATCATCGGCCACGTTCTCCACCATCAGGCGCGGGTCGGGCTGGCTGACCTGCTTCATCGGCTGCCAGGCGCCGCCATCGACACGGTACTCGACCACGCTCCGATCCTCGCCCATGTAGACGTTGGCGTAGACACCCCACGCCGGGTAGGCCCCCTGGCGCAGCACCTTCGGCGCGTGCAGGCCGATCTGCTCGCTGGCCGGCCTGCCGGCCACGCGGTACTGCAGGCGATAGCTGCCGTTGCCGGCCACGTCGAGCAATGCATAGCCCTTCGGCGTGCCGTCGCTCATGGTGCTGTCCGGCACGCCAGCGGCATTCTTCACGCCCGACCAGAACGCACCGCAGTTGGCACCGACGTTGTATTCGTGCAGTGGCTTGTCGCCGTTCCAGCCCTCGGCCTTGCCGTGGTAGACGTGCTGCTGGGTGTGGCTGTGGCCGCTGAGCACCAGTACGTTGCGGAAGTCCTTCAGCAGGTCGAACAGGCGCTGGCGGTCAGCATGGCGGAAGGTCTCGCGCCCCGGCGCCGCGTCGAACAGCGGGATGTGCATGCCCAGCACCAGCAGGCGGTCCTTGTGCAGGCCCTTCAGGTAGCTGGCGAGGAAGGCGAACTGGTCTTCGCGCAGGCCGCCGATGTACTTCGGCCTGGCCTTGGGGTCGTACACCACGTCGTCCAGGAACACGAAACTGGCGCCGCCCTCTTCCACCGCGTAGGTGTCCGGGCCGTAGATGTTGCGCCAGCTGTCCAGTGAGTGTTCGTCGCTGGCCGCATCGAAGTCGAGGTCATGGTTGCCCGGCACGTGGAACCACGGCACGCCGAGTTCGGTGGTGACCTTGTTGATCGCCGGGTACAGGGTCAGGTCGTCGTTGACGATGTCGCCCAGGGTGGTGCCCATGCGTGCCCTGGTCTGGCCGACCAGTGGCGCCACGATCGACTGCTGGTAGTAGCCGATGTCCTTCAGGCTGGCGGTCTGCGAATCGGTGAATACCAGCATCTGGAAACCACGACGGCTGTCATGCCGATCCGACTGCAGGGCGAAGTCCCAGTTGCGGGTGACGTCGCTGGTCGCGGCGATGCCGCCGTACTTCAGCGCCGGCGAGCCGTTCGGGCGGTAGTGGCGCCAGAACGAAGGCAGGCCGTCCGCCGCCTTCGGGAAGGCGTAGGCATCGGGCTTGATCACGAATACGGTCTGGCCGTCGCGCACCGGCAGGCTGTAGCTGCCGTCAGCGGCAGTCTTGACGATGGTCTCGCCGTTGGAAACCTGCACCCCGGCCAGGCCCGGATCGGTCGCACCGCGGCCGGGCTTGCCGTCACGCTCCAGATAGACCTTGCCGCTGACCACGGTGTCCGCGGCCCAGGCCGGCGAGGTCAGCAACAGGCAGCACAGCCAGGCGGCAGGCAGTTTCATGGGCGGTCCGGGAAAGAAGAAGACCACCTATTGTAGAGCCGAGCCATGCTCGGCTGCATTGCAGAGGTGGGTGCGGACCGTTGGTCCGTACGCCTTCCTCAACGATGGCGTTTTTCCAGCACCGCGCGCGCATCATCCAGCGACAGCCCGCGCGCGCGCAGCAGCACCAGCAGGTGGTACAGCAGGTCCGACGCCTCGCCCAGCAATGCCTCATCATCCTGCGCCACGGCGGCCAATGCGGTCTCCACGCCCTCCTCACCCACCTTCTGCGCGATGCGGCGGATGCCGCCTTCAAACAGGCTGGTGGTGTAGCTGCCGGGAGGGCGCTGCGCGTCACGCATGGCCACCAGCTGGCTCAGCCCACCCAGGAAATCCTTCGGCGCCTGGTCGAAACAGCTCTCGGCACCGGTGTGGCAGGTCGGCCCGGCCGGGCGCGCCATCACCAGCAGCGTATCGGCGTCGCAGTCGACACGGATCGACTGCACCACCAGCACGTTGCCGGACTGCTCGCCCTTGGTCCACAACCGCTGCTTGCTGCGGCTGAAAAAGGTCATGTGGCCGATGGCCAGCGTAGCCGCCAGCGATTCGGCGCTGACATAGCCCAGCATCAGCACCTGCAGGGTATCGGCATCCTGCACCACGGCCGGCAGCAGGCCGTCGCCCTTGCCCCAGTCCAGCGCCTGCAGCGCATCCAGCGATGGCCTCACTTCAATAGACATCCCGCACCTCGATCTGCTGTCCGCGCAGGTAGCGCTTCAATTCTGGAATGGCGATGGCGCCGCTGTGGAACACACTGGCCGCCAACGCACCGTCGACGTCGGCCTGGTCGAAGGCGTCGGCGAAGTGCTCCATCGCTCCGGCACCACCGGAGGCAATCAGCGGCACCTGGCACAGCGCCCGCGCCTGCTGCAGCTGCACGACATCGTAGCCACGGCGCACACCGTCGCTGTCCATGCAGTTCAGCACGATCTCACCGGCTCCACGCCGTTGCGCTTCGACGATCCAGTCGAGCGTGCGCAGCGGCACCGCCTGGGTCTTGTCCGGATCGCCGCTGAAACGACGCACCCGCCATTGCCCGTCGGCCTCGCGCACCGAATCGACCCCCACCACAACGCACTGCACGCCGAACTCGTCCGCCAGCTCGGTGATCAGCTCCGGCCGGCCCAGCGCCGGCGAATTGATCGACACCTTGTCGGCACCGGCGAACAGCACGCGGCGCGCGGTTTCCACGCTGTCGATGCCACCGGCCACACAGAACGGAATGTCGATCAGGCGCGCGATGCGCTCGATCCAGGCGACGTCAACCGACCGTGCCTCGGGACTGGCGCCGATGTCATAGAACACCAGCTCGTCCGCGCCCTGGTCGCGATAGCGCTGTGCCAACTCGGCGATGTCGCCCATGTCGACGTGATCGCGGAAGCGCACGCCCTTGACCACGCGGCCATCGCGCACGTCCAGGCACGGAATGATGCGGCGGCTCAACATGCCAACGCCTCGCTCAGGTCCATGCGCTGCTCCAGCAGTGCCTTGCCGAGGATGGCACCGCCGCAGCCGGCAGCACGCGCCTCGGCCACATCGGCCACGTCACGGATGCCACCGGACGCCTGCACCGCCACACCCGGCAACAGCGCCGACAGGTGCTGGTAGAGGCTGATGTTGGGCCCGGCCAGCATGCCGTCGCGGGCGATGTCGGTGCACAGCAGATGGCGCATGCCGGCGCGCGCGTAGCGCCGGGCCAGGTCATCCAGGGTCACCCCGGCGTTCTCGGTCCATCCGTGCACCGGCAGCTGCCACTGCCCCTGTGCGTCCTGGCGCGCGTCCAGCGCAATCGTGATGCGATCGGCGCCGAATTCCTCCAGCCAGCCGACCACTTCATCGGGACGACGCACCGCCAGCGAACCCACCACCACGCGGCCGGCGCCAGCGTCGAGGATGCGCGCCACATCGTCGCGGCCGCGCACGCCACCGCCGGTCTGCACCTGCAGCGGGGTCTGCGCACGAATGGATGCCAACAGCGGCGCCAGCGTGTAGCCACCGGCCCGTGCGGCATCCAGGTCGACCAGATGCATCCACTGCGCGCCCTGCGCGGCGAAGGCCTGCGCGCGCGGCAGAGGGTCATCCCCATAGGAGGTTTCCTGCGCGTAGTCGCCCTGGCGCAGCCGCACCACGCGGCCGTCGCGGATATCCAGCGCGGGGTAGACGATGAAACTCATGCAGCAGTGCCCTCGAGGAAGTTGCGCAGCATCAGCGAGCCGGTCTCGCCGGAGCGCTCGGGATGGAACTGTGCGCCGTAGTAGCGCCCCTGCTCCACCACGGCGGTGAACAGGCCACCGTGGTCGCAGGCAGCGACGGTGTGGGTATTGAGCGGCGCCGCATAGCTGTGCACGAAGTAGGCGCTGGCGCGTTCCGGCACGCCCTGCAGCAACAGCGATTCGCGCAGCGGCAGCAGGCGGTTCCAGCCCATGTGCGGCACGCGGATGCCACAGGCCGGCACCAGCTTGCGTACCACGCCCGGAATCAGTCCCAGTGTCTCTACGCCCGCTTCCTCGGAGCGTTCGAACAGCAGCTGCATGCCAAGGCAGATGCCCATCAACGGCACCTCAAGTCGCTGCAGCGGTTCCACCAGGCCCTGAGCGTGCAGGCGCTGCATGCCGGGACCGGCGGCGCCGACGCCGGGCAGGATCACCCGCCGCGCACCAACCAGGCCGTCCGCATCGCGCACCAGCCGCACCGTCGCGCCCAGGCGCTCCAGTGCGTAGCGCACCGAGCCCAGGTTGGCGCCACCGGCATCGATCAGCGCAACATCGCTCACAACGCCCCCTTGGTACTCGGCAGTGCTGTGCCCTGCCGGGCCAGCGCCGGACGCAGCGCGCGCGCCAGCGCCTTGAAGCAGGCCTCCACCTTGTGGTGATCGTTGTCGCCGCGCACCTGCAGGTTGAGGTTCAAACCGCTGGCATCGCACAGCGAACGGAAGAAGTGCGGCACCAGCTCGGTCGGCATATCGCCCACGCGCTCGCGCTTGAACTCGCCCTCGAACACGAAATAGGGACGGCCGCTGAAGTCCAGCGCAGCGCTGGCCAGGGTCTCGTCCATGGGCAGGGTGAAGCCGTAACGGCCAATGCCGCGCTTGTCGCCCAACGCCTCGCGCAGGGCCTGGCCCAGGGCCAGCCCAGTGTCCTCGATGGTGTGGTGCTCGTCGATGTGCAGGTCACCCTCGGCCTGGATGTCCAGCGCGAAGCCGCCGTGCTTGCCGATCTGCTCCAGCATGTGGTCGAAGAACGGCAGGCCGGTGGCAATGCGTGCATCGCCCGCGCGGTCCAGGTCCAGCTCAACGCGGATCTTCGTTTCTTTGGTGTTGCGCTGGACAACGGCGGTGCGCGGCGCGTCGGCCAGCGCATGGGCGATGCCCGGCCAGTCCCACTCCCCACCAAACTGCGCGGTGCGCAGCTGGAAACCACGGATGTTGAGGTTGGCGGCAAACTGCAGGTCGGTGATCCGGTCACCGACCATGCCCGAGCGTTCCCAGTCGATGCTGCGGTCCTGCAGGTAGGCGGTCATCAGGCCGATGCCCGGCTTGCGGGTCGGCGCATTGTCCTGCGGCCAGCTGGAATCGATCAGCACGTCACGGAAGGTGATGCCCTGGCTCTCGAAGATCTGCAGCATCAGGTCGTTGGGGCCATCGAAGCTGGCGCGCGGGTAGCTGTCGCTGCCGAGGCCGTCCTGGTTGGTGACGATCACGAACTGGTAGCCGGCATCACGCAGCTTCAGCAGCGCCGGGATCACCTGCGGCACGAAGCGCAGCTTTTCGTAGGCGTCGATCTGGAAGTCGGACGGCTCCTCGATGAGGGTACCGTCGCGGTCAATGAACAGGATCGGGGTCATGCTGCGGCCCTCCGCGCCGACAGGGCCGCAAGCACGCGGTCATTCTCTTCGGGGCTGCCGATGCTGATGCGCAGCGCATCACCCAGCTGCGGCGCAGCGCGCTGGTCGCGCACCACCACGCCCGCAGCCAGCAGCGTATCGAACGCGGACTGGGGATCGGCGAAGCGGACCAGCAGGTAGTTGCCGGCCGAGGCATACACCCGGCACACGCCGGGCAGGCCGACCAGGGCTGCACGCAGGCGCTCGCGCTCGGCGATCACCGTGGTCACGCGCTCGGCGGTGCGCGCCAGCGCGGCCGGCTGCAGTGCCTGCACGGCCAGTTCCGCGCACGGCGTCGGCACCGGGTACGGCGCCTGGCAGCGACGCAGCAGGGCAATCAGCTCCGGGGCAGCAATCAGCGTGCCAACGCGGGCGGCCGCGAGCGCGTGCGCCTTCGACAGCGTGCGCAGCACCGCCAGATTGGCGTGCGCGGCCAGCAACGTGGTCGCCGACGGCCGTTGTGCATACTCGACATAGGCCTCGTCCACCACGACCAGCGCCTGCCCGCGCAGCGCAACCGCCACGCGCTCGACCTCATCCAGGGCGATGTCACTGCCGGCCGGGTTCGACGGCGCACACAGGAACACCAGCTTGGCACCCTGCGCCTTGGCCGCGTCGATCACCGCATCCAGATCGGTGCGCAGTCCATCCTCGCTGTCCACCAGCGGCACTTCAATCAAGGCGGCACCCTGCAGGCGTGCGCAGACGGCGTACATGCCAAACACCGGCGGCGTGACCAGCACGCCATCGCGACCCGGCACGCACAGCGCGCGCACCAGCAGATCAATGGCTTCGTCGCTGCCGCGACCGATCAGCAGCTGCTGTGGCGTCACGCCGTACAGCGCCGCCAGTCCCTCGCGCAGCGCGAGCGGCTGCGGCTCCGGATAGCGCCGGCTGCTGCCTGCGGGATCGGCCGCATTGGCCCAGGCCGACTCATTGGCATTCAACCAGACCTCGCCCTGCACCGCCGCGCTGCGTGCCGAGCTGTAGCCGGCGAAGGCCTGCAGGTCCGGGCGCACCAGTGCCAGCACCTCATCGATCGCCGCGCTCATGCCGCCACCTCCATGCGCAACGCAACGGCACGCTCGTGCGCATCCAGGCCTTCGGCACGGGCGATGATGCGCGCGCAGCCGCCGATCGCGGCCAGGCCGGCGGCGCTGGCGCTCTGCACGCTGATCAGGTTCTGGAAGCTGGCAACGCTCACGCCGCTGTAGGCACGCGCGGCACCGGCGGTGGGCAATACGTGGTTGGTGCCGCTGCAGTAGTCACCCAGTGCTTCGGGGGTGTAATCGCCCAGGAACACCGAGCCGGCCGCCTGCACCTTGTCCAGCCATGCGCGCGGATCACGCAGGGCAAGGATCAGGTGCTCTGGTGCATAGCGGTTGCTGATCGCGAACGCCTCGTCCAGCGCATCGACCTGCACCAGCCGCGATGCCGACAGTGCCTGGCGCGCGATCTGCTGGCGCGGCAGCAGGGCCACCTGGCGCTCAACCTCGGCTTCGACCGCCGCCAGCATCACGGCGTCGTCGGTCAGCAGCAGCACCTGAGAATCCGGACCGTGCTCGGCCTGCGACAGCAGGTCGGCGGCGACGAACGCCGGATTGGCGCCAGCATCGGCAATCACCAGCACCTCCGAAGGACCGGCAGGCATGTCGATGGCGGCGGCGCCGTCCTGTGCGACCTGCTGCTTGGCTTCGGTAACGAAGCTGTTGCCCGGCCCGAACAGCTTGTCGCAGGCCGGAATGCTGGCCGTGCCATAGGCCATCGCCGCGATCGCCTGCGCGCCGCCCAGCTTGAACACGCGCTGCACGCCGGTCAGGCGGGCGGCTACCAGCACTGCCGGATCGGCACTGCCGTCGGCGCGCGGCGGGGTGCACAGCACCACCTGCGGGCAACCGGCCAGCTGCGCCGGAACGCCCAGCATCAACGCGGTGGACGGCAACGGCGCGCTGCCAGCCGGTACGTACAGGCCCACCCGGCCGATCGGGCGCAGCATGCGTTCGCAGACCACGCCCGGCGCGGTTTCAACTGCATAGCCTTTGCCCATGCCAGCGGCGTGGAAGCGCGCAATGCGTTCGGCGGCGTCCACCATCGCCTGTCGCAGTTCGGCGGGCACGGCGGCTTCGGCAGCGGTGAATTCGGCTTCGGAAACTTCAAACGAGGCCAGCTCGACGCCATCGAAACGCGCCGTAATCGCACGCAGCGCATCGTCGCCCTGTGCACGCACCTGCGCGATCAGGGCCGCTACGGCATCGCGGGTCTGCTGCGCCACGGCCTGCACCGGGCGGGTCAATGCCGCGCTGCGCGCGGCCTCATCAAGTCGGGACCAGATCAGACGGTTCATGCCAGCGATCGCTCCACGCTCAGTACCATCAGGCCCTGCGCGCCCGCGCGCTCGAGTTCTTCCATGCGCTGCCAGCTCAGCGGGCCGGGGCACATGGTCTGCAGGCGCAGCGCGCCACCATCGGCCGGCAGCCGCACCAGCGGCTCGGCATCGGCCAGCAGCTGCGCCAGCGCGTCGACGCGATCTTCGCTGGCACGGAACATCAGCAGCTTGCGGTCCTGGCGCTGCACCACGCCGTCGAGGCGGCGCAGCAGCATCGCGCGCAGCGATGCACGTGCGTCATCCGGCACGCGCATCGCACCAGCCAGCACCGCCTCGCTGTCGAGCAGGTTGTGTACCGGGGTCAACTGGTTGGCACGCAGCGTGGCGCCGCTGGAGACCAGATCGCAGATCAGGTCGGCGGTACCCAGGCGCGGGGCGATTTCCACCGACCCGGACAGCTCGACCACCTGCGCGTCCACGCCCTGCTCCGCCAGCCACTGCTTGAGGATGGCCGGGTAGCTGGTGGCGATGCGGGTGCCGGCCAGCTGCGCCGGACCCTGCCACTGCCATTCCTCGGGCACCGCCAGCATCAGCCGGCACTGGCCGAAGCCCAGCCCGCGCAGCGCCTGGTAGGCGTCCGGCAGGCCGATCTGGCGACGCGCTGCGGCCTGCTCGTCCAGTTCATTGCGACCGACGATGCCGAGGTCGCAGACGCCATCGGCGATCAGGCCGGGGATGTCGTCGTCGCGCACCAGCAACAGGTCCACCGGCAGCGATTCGCCGTAGCAGAACAGCTTGTCGCGGCTTTCGCGCCAGCTCAGACCACAGGCGCTGAGCAGGTTGCGGGCGGGCTCGGCCAGCCGGCCACTCTTCTGGATGGCGATACGCAGCCGGTCTCGTGCCGGCGCTGCCTGGGTTGCACTCATGGGGGAGGTCTCGAAGTTCGGAACGGGGCGCGGATCAGCGCGAAGCAAGGCGGTCGATGGCGGCGGCATAGCCTCGATGGCCATGCTCGAGCGTGCGTGCCACCCGTCCGGTGGTGGTCACGCTGACGCCGGTGCGCTCGTGGATCTCGCGGTACGGCACGCCCTGCTGCAGCAGCGGCACCACCTTCCAGCGGTCGGCCATGGCCTCCAGCTCGGCCGGGGTGCACAGGTCGCGCAGGAATGCCTCGACCTGCTCCGGCTCGCGCAGCGCGGCAAAGGCCCGGGCCAGGGCTTCCAGGTCGGCCTTCGGGTCTTTGGCGGCAATCTCGGGGCGGGCTTTCACGGGGTCGGGTCCATGCATCAATGTAATAGCGCGTTAGTACATTAGCGCATTCTTGCGCAGTGCGTCAAATCGGAGCCTCATGGGGTCAGATCCGTTTTCCAAAGGAAAACGGATCTGACCCCTGGACCGGATGCCGGAAATGCAGAACGCCCACCAAAGGGCGGGCGTTCTGCTTTCAAATCAACAACCTGGCTCGACTCAGGGCAGGCAACGCACCTCCGCCTGCAGCGTCCCGCGCCGCAGGCACTCCCCGAACAGGCTGCCCTGCCGGCTCGGCAGGGACTGGATGTTCTGCAACGCCCCTGCACCCGCCGGGCACTTCCGCGAGGCCAGGGCCCGCAGGTCGCCCTCAAGCTGCGCGCGGTCGATCACGTGACAGCGATCAACCTGCAGCCGGTACTGCGCCGGGCCCAGCCGATCACTGCGCAGCACTAGGTCACTCTGGCAGCCCGCCAACAGGAGCACGGTGAGTACCCCTGCGACGGCCGGCTTCACATCATCGCCCTGGACTGTTCCAGCTCCACCAGCAGAGTGCTGGCCAGCTCGTCGCGCGACACTTCGAACTGCTGCTCACGCAGCAGGTCCTTTACCGCCACCACGCCGCGCGCGAGCTCGTCTTCACCCGCCAGCACCACGAAGCGGATGCCGGCCTTGGCCGCGTACTGGAACTGCTTGCCGATCTTCTTCGGCTCCATCTGCACTTCGGTATTGATGCCACCGGCGCGCAGGCGGCGCGCGATGTCCAGCGACTGCGGCATGCCCTGCTCGTCCATCAGCGCCACCAGCGCCTGCACGCTGCTGGCTTCGATGCCGTCGATCAGGCCCGCCTCGCGCAGCTGCCAGAACAGGCGCGACAGGCCGATGGAGATACCCACGCCCGGCAGCTTCGACTTGCTGTAGTGGCTGGCCAGGTCTTCGTAACGGCCGCCCGAACAGATCGAGCCGATCTGCGGGTGGTCGGTCAGCGTGGTCTCGTAGACGGTGCCGGTGTAATAGTCCAGGCCGCGCGCAATGGAGAAGTTCAGGCAGTATGCGGTTTCCGGCACGCCCAGCGCCTGCACCAGCTGCAGCACTTCGCGCAGTTCGGCGACGCCGGTACGCAGGATCTCCGAAGAACCGGCGTCGGCTTCCAGCGTGGCCAGCTGCGCCAGCGCATCGGCATGGCCCTGCGAACGCACAGCGACGAAGGCCAGGATCTTCTCGACCTGTTCTGCCGGGATGTTGAAGCCCTCGCCCACCAGCGTCTCGCGAACGTAATCGGCGCCACGCTTGTCCAGCTTGTCCACTTCGCGCAGCACCGCCAGCTGGCGCTCGCCTTCAGCCACGCCCAGGCTCTCGAAGAAGCCGCGCATCAGCTTGCGGTTGTTCAGCTGGATGCTGAAGTCACCGATGCGCAGTTCCGAGAACACCGCATGGATGACCGCCAGCACTTCAGCGTCGTACCGCACGCTCAGGCTGTCCTTGCCGATCACGTCGATGTCGCACTGGTAGAACTCGCGGAAACGACCGCGCTGGGCACGCTCGCCGCGGTACACGCGCTGCATCTGGTAACGGCGGAACGGGAAGGTCAGTTCGTGTTCGTGCTCGGCCACGTAGCGTGCCAGCGGCACGGTCAGGTCGAAGCGCAGCGCCATTTCCGGCAGCGAACGGTCGCCCGACTCGGCCGCGTTGGCCAGCGCGCCGGTGGACTGCACGAAATACACCTGGCGCTCGGTCTCACCACCGGACTTGGTCAGCAGCACGTCGGACAGCTCGAACACCGGCGTCTCCACCGGCAGGAACCCGAAGCGCTCGTAGTTGCGGCGGATGACGTCCAGCATGCGCTGGAACGCAATCTGCTCGCGCGGCAGCAGCTCAAGGGTGCCGGGCGGGGTACGGGGCTTGATCACGGGCGGAACTCCTGCTGGAACGGGACGTGGGAGGGGGCAACATTCTAGCGCCCCCGCCTCCGGCAGGGTCGAACGGCCGCTTGAAGTATCATAAGGCCCTCCCCGCCCGCGATACGCCCCCCCCGCAACATGTCACGGCCTTCCGGCGCTCCGCCCGCCACCAACGATCCCGCCTCGCCGTCCTGCACCACGCTGGACTGCCTGCACTGCTCGGTTCGGCACCTTGCGGTGTGCTCGGCGCTGTCGCCAGACGAAGTGCAGGCGCTGGAACAGGTCACCGTCTCGCAGCAGGTCAGCATGGGCAGCACGCTGGCACGCACCGGCGAAGAGCGCGACCATGTCTATACATTGACCGCAGGCGCACTGCGCCTGGTGCGCACCCTGGCCGACGGCCGGCGCCAGATCAACGGTTTCGTGCTGCCCGGCGACTACCTGGGCCTGAGCGGCAGCGACCACCATCGCTACGACATCGAGGCCATCGCCGACAGCCGCGTGTGCCGTGTCGCGCTGCCACAGATGAAGGCCCTGCGCAGCCGCTTCCCGCACCTGGAGCGCAAGCTGCTGCAGCGCGCCTGCCAGGAACTGGATGCCGCACAGGATGCTGCGCTGGCGCTGGCACGCCTGCAGCCGGCCGAGAAGCTGGCCGATTTCCTGCTGCGCCTGGCCGCGCGCGAGGCCAAGCTGGGGGGCGACGGCCTGCGCGTGTCGCTGCCGATGGGGCGCGGCGATATCGCCGACCATCTGGGCCTGACCATGGAAACGGTCAGCCGCACCTTCACCAAGCTGCGCCAGCAGGGGCTGATCGCCCTGCCCCACCTGAACGTGGTGGAGATCCTCGACGAGGATGGGCTGCGCACGCTGGCCGGTGAAGGGTTGATCTGACCGTATCGCGGTTGGTTGGGTTGCCGGCCAGCGGCCGGCACTAGCGGAAGGATGCAACACGGGTAGTGCCGGCCGCTGGCCGGCAACCGCCTCCATCTGCGATCAACGCAGCAACACCTCGCGCAACGCCGCGTAATCTGCCGCCAATGGTTCGGCGTGCGCCGGTCGCTGCAGCAAGGCATCCAGCGCAGGTGGCACCGCCACCGTTTCGCCGATCAGCGGCTCGACCACAGCCTCGAACTTGGCTGGATGCGCCGTAGCCACCGCCGCCCAGTCGCCCTTGGCACCGCGCGCGCGCAGATCCTGCAGCACCTTCACCGCCGTCGCCGTGTGCGGGCAGAACAGCTCGCCGCGGCTGGCATGCGCTGCGGCAATCGTCGCGCGGATGGTCACGTCATCCACTGCGAACGCGCGGAAAGCTGCACGCAGTTCTGCGTCGTCGCCGTGGTAGAGCCAGCGCAGTCGCTCGAAGTTGCTCGGCGCACCCACGTCCATTGCATTGGCCACCGTCGCCACACTGGCCTGCGGCTGGTAGTCGCCACCATTGAAGTACGCCGGCAGCACGGCATTGGCATTGGTGGCCAGCACGATCTGGCCGATCGGCACGCCCAGCGCGCGCGCCAGCACGGCCGCCATCGCGTTGCCCAGATTGCCGGTCGGCACCACCAGGTTGAGCCGGCGACGATGCGCGGCGTAGTGGGTCAACGCTGCATGCGCGTAGTAGCTCATCTGCGGCAGCAGTCGGCCCAGGCTGATGCTGTTGGCCGAGCTCAACGGCACCTGCGCCTGCAGTTCGCGGTCGGCCAGCGCCTGCTTGACCATCGCCTGGCAATCGTCGAATGCGCCCGTCACGTGCAGGGCCTGGATGTTGTCGCCGAAACAACCGAGCTGATGCGCCTGGCGCGGAGACACGCGACCCTCCGGATACAGCACCACCACGCGCACGCCCGGCTGGCGGTGGAAGGCCGCCGCAACGGCGGCACCCGTATCGCCGGACGTGGCGACGACGATCGTCAGATCGCGATCCTTGCCGACCTGCAGCCGCGACAGCGTACCGGCCAGGAAGCGCGCGCCGATATCCTTGAATGCCGCCGTCGGCCCATGGAACAGCTCCAGCACATGGTCACCCTCGCCGAGCGCACGCAGCGGCACCGGGAAGTCGAACGCTTCGCGGCAGATCCCCGGAAGCGCAGTCTCGAGTGCATCGCCCGCAAAGAACGGTGCCAGCAGATCGGCGGCGGTATCGGCCAGGGTCGCCCCGGCCTGCAGCTCGCGCGCGGCCGGCAGAAGCGCGGGAACATACAGCCCGCCATCGGGCGCCAATCCGGCGGCGATCGCCGCGCTGAGGCCAACGGCGGGCGACTGGCCGCGGGTCGAAACAAATTGCATGGGATCGGTTTCCAGAGAAGGGGAAGGATTCAGCACAGCCGGGCTCCCGGCGCATCCAGCGGCGATACCCAGGCGTCACTGTCGAAGCCGGCCGCAGCGAACGCTGCCTGCACCGGCGCCACGGCGGCGCGGGCCTGGTCGGCATCCTCGAACCAGGCGAACACACTGGGTCCGGCACCGGAGATGCCCGCACCCATTGCATGGGCCGACAGCGCTGCATCACGGGCGGCCTCGAAGCCGGCAATCAATCCGGCCCGTCGCGGTTCGACCAGCACGTCGCGCAGTCCCGCGCGTACCAGCGTCGCATCACTGTGATGGCAACCACTGAGCACCAGCGCGAGGTTCGCGCTCTGGGCCACGAACTCGCCCAGCGCATAGCTGCCCTGCAGGGCCTGGCGGGCACGGCGCGTTTCCAGCACCGCATGCGGATGCACCAGCAGGCTGTGCCAGCTGGCAGGCACCGGGACCGGCAACAGGCGATCGGCCGTACACAGCGCCAGGCCACCCAGCAGCAGCGGGCCGACGTTGTCACCGTGACGGCCACCACTGGCCACCGCCTCACCGTCCAGCGCGTAGGGGTACAGCGCCTCGCGCGGCAACGGGGCCTGCAGCAGCGCATTGGCGGCGACCAGCGCCGCGACACTCGACGCTGCCGAACCGCCCATGCCGGAACCGAACGGGATGCCCTTGTCGATCTCGACTGCGAAACCGAAATCCAGGCCCAGGCCTTCGCGCAGCGACATCAGCGCAGCCCCGGCGGTGTTGCCGGCGGCGTCCAGTGGCAGCGCGACGGCACTGCCACGGATCGCATCGATCCGCACCGCCGGCTCGTCGATGCGGCGCACGCTCACGGTATCGCCGATACCGGCAATGGCATGGCCGAGAATGTCGAAGCCCACTGCCACGTTGGCCACCGAGGCAGGCGCGAACGCACGTGCGATCACAGCCGCGCTCCTTCACCGGCGGCGACCCGCAGCAGGTCCGCGAACACACCCGCTGCCGTCACCTCCGGACCCGCACCCGGCCCCTGCACCACCAACGGGTTGTCGCAGTAGCGACGGGTGCGGAACTGCACCACGTTGTCGGTCAGCCGCAGGTTGGCGAAGGCATGATCGGCCGGCAGTTCCTGCAGCCCCACCGAGGCGCCGTCGGCACCCAGCTGTGCCACATAGCGCAGCACCGCACCACGCGCCCGCGCATCCTGCAGGCGTTGCAGCAGGCTGGCGTCGGACTCGCCCAGCCGCGCCATGAAGTCATCCACGCTGCCCTCGCGCAGCAGCGCCGGCACCAGGCTTTCCACTTCCACCTGCTCAAGACTGAGCGCGTGGCCGGCTTCGCGGGCCAGGATCACCAGCTTGCGCGCCACGTCCACGCCCGAAAGATCGTCACGCGGGTCCGGCTCGGTGTAGCCCATCGACCGCGCCTGCGCGACCAGCTGCGAGAATGGCTGGCTGCCATCGAAGCGGTTGAACAGCCAGGCCAGCGTGCCGGAGAAGATGCCTTCGATGGCCAGCACCTCGTCACCGGTATCGACCAGGTCACGCAGCGTGGTGATCACCGGCAGGCCCGCGCCCACCGTGGCCTCGTAGCGGAAACGCGCACCACTGGCCGCCGCCGCGGCGCGGATGCGCTGGTAGCGCGGCAGCGGCCCGGCGCCGGCCTGTTTGTTCGGGGTGACCACGTGGATGCCGGCTGCCAACCAGCCCTCATAGCGCTCGGCCACCTCGGCACTGCCACTGCAGTCGATCACCACCGCATGCGGCAGGTGCGCGGCCAGCAGGTGTTCGGTGAAGCGATCCAGATCGCTGGGCTCACCCGCCTGCTGAAGGGCTTCGCGCCAGTCGGCATGCAGCCCATCCGCATCCAGCCGCATGCGCGAACGCGAGGCCAGTGCGCGCAGGCGCAGGTCGACATTGGCCTTGGCCAGCAACTGCGGGCGCGCGGCCAGCAGCTGGTCCAGCAGCGCGGCACCGACGTTGCCAGGCCCGATCACGCCCACCGCGAAGGTCTGCGGCGACAGCCAGAAGCCGGCATGCGCGGCGCGCAGGGCGCGGGTGGCATCGGCACTGTCCACCGCCACCGAAATGTTGCGCTCGGACGAGCCCTGCGCGATCGCCAGGATGTTCACCTGCGCGCGGCCCAGCGCCTCGAACAGGCGCGCCGCCACGCCAGGTTGGCCGGCCATGCCGTCGCCCACCGCCGCCAGGACGCTGACGCCCTCGCTGACCTGCACGCGCTGCACCTGGCCCACCGACAGCTCATGCGCAAACGCATGCAGCAGCGCCTCGCGGCCACGTGCAGCTTCGGCGGCGCGCACCACGCAGCAGATCGAATGTTCCGACGAACCCTGCGAGATCATCACCACCGACACCTGCGCCTGGCGCAGGGCAGCGAATACGCGCTCTGCAGTGCCTGGCACGCCGATCAGGCCGGTGCCTTCCAGGTTCAACAGGGCCAGGCCCGGGCTCAGGGTCAGGCCCTTTACCGGCCCACGCGGCGAGCGCTCGGCACTGATGCGCGTACCCGGATGCGCCGGTTGGAACGTATTGCGGATGAAGATCGGCAGGCCCAGGCGGATCGCCGGCGACATCGTCTGCGGGTGCACCACTTTGGCGCCGAAGTAAGCCAGTTCGCAGGCCTCGTCGTAGCTGAGCGATTCGAGCTGCACGGCTTCGGGTACCAGCCGCGGGTCGGCTGACAGCACGCCGTCGACGTCGGTCCAGATGTGCAGTTCATCGGCATTGAACAGCGCGGCGAAGATCGCGCCGGAGTAGTCACTGCCGTTGCGGCCCAGGGTGGTGATGCGGTCATCACGGTCACGCGCGACGAAACCGGTGGCGACCAGGCGCGGCTGCGGATGCTGCAGGCGCCATTGCGCGAGGCGGTCGGCGCTGGCTTCCCAGTCGACATCGACGCCCAGCTCGCCATGCCCGACCACCAGCACATCGCGCGCATCGAGCACCGCACAGTCTTCGCCCAAGGCGCGCAGGTGGGTGCCAAGCAGCTGCGCGGAGAACACTTCGCCCAGGCCCTGCACGCGGTCCAGCACCTCGCGCGGCAGCTCGCCGATCACCGCCAGCGCCGCCAGCACTTCGGCCAGCTGATCGAAGCGGGCGTCGATCCATTCGATCGTCTCGCCGACCTGCTCGCCCAGCAGCGCCACGGCGGCGCCACGGTGGCGCGCGCGCAGGGCATGCCAGGCCTCGCGCCAACCCTGGTCACCCTTTGCCGCCAGCTGCGCGAGATCGATCAGCGCGTCGGTGACCCCCTTCATCGCCGAGACGACAGTGACCTGCAGCGACTCAGGACGGGCCAGCAGCAGGCCGGCAACATGGCGATAGCGTTCGGCATCGGCCACCGAGGTGCCGCCGAACTTGTGCACGACAGTGGACGGTGCAGCCAGATCGGCCGGGGCAACGGGATGGGCGGGGGCGTGGGAAGACATGCAGACCTCGTTAGGAGGCCCCGTCGCATGCAGGTGTCGAGTTTCCCCGTCACCTGGATGGTGCGGGGCCGTGGTTTTCGGGAGTTACACGAAGACGACGGGCCGCACCAGGGCAGTGGTGACGGTGGTGGTGGTAATGGTGGTGGTGGCGACCGGCGCAGTCGGACGGCCCGCAATGGCGGGGGCGATCAGGCTGGCGTGGGCGGCATCAAGGACCATGACGCACAGAAAACACTGTGCGCCGGTCCGCTGTCAAGTGCTGCGATGCAAAAAATCATTGCGGCGATCATCGGCCAACGTGCCGGCATTTGGTTGCATCTGAGACCAAGCCGACATCAGCACGCTTGACGCCCACATTCAGCCTGCATGTTCGGCGATCGCCCGTGGCGAGCGATGGGCATGCGCGCACAGCATCACGCCGGCCACCAGGAACACGATCGCCAGCGCCTCCAGCAGCGAGGGCCAGCGCTGCTGCCAGGCGAAGGCATACGCCAGCGCGAACAGCGTCTCGAACACGATCATCTGCCCGGTCAGGGTCAATGGCAACAGGCGGCTGGCACGGTTCCAGAACGCGTTGCCGAGGATCGAGGCCACCACTGCCACGCCGGCGCTGATCGCCCAGAAGCCACTCCACTGCGCCGCGGTGTGGGTACCGCTGTGGCCGATGAAGGCCATCGGCACCAGCAGCAGGGCCAGGCCGCCAGTGGTGACGCCGGTCAGCAACGACCAGTCGTGGCTGGACAGGTCCGGCCGGCGCGCCAGCCAACGACTGTTGCCGATCGAGTACAGCGCCCACGAGAACAGCGCACCGAACGCACAGAGCAGGCCAATCAGGCGCTGCCGCCACGGTGTTGCGAGGTGTTCGGACATCAATGCTTCCCAGCCCACCAGCGCCACGCCGAGCACGCACAGGCCCAGCGCCGGCAGCAGCTGCTTCAACGGCACCGCGCCCTGCTCGCGCACGCCAACCACAGTGACCACCACCGGAATCAGGCCGACAATCAATGACGCCGCCGCGCCACCGGCCCACTGCACCGCCGTGGCCAGCAGCAGGAAGTACACCAGGTTGCCGGCCAGGCTCAGCCACAGCAGCCCGAACCATTCGGCGCGGCCCAGCCGCGGTGCCAGCCGCTTCCAGCGCGGCAGCAGCAGAGCGATGGCAATCAGGCCATAGACCAGGTAGCGACCGGCGGACAGTTGCAGGGCATTGAACGACTGCAGCACGGCGGGGGCGAGAAAGACCACGCCCCACAGCGCGCCAGCGGCAACGCCATTGGCGATGCCCAGGGCCATCGGGTTGTTGCGCATTCGGGTTCTTCGGGGGAAGAGAACGGGCCGCGCAGTGTAAGCGCTGGCCAGCGGGCGCTCTTGACCGAGGCTATTGCCTTGTCATCTCTGTAGAGCCGAGCCAATGCTCGGCTGCGATTGGCCGCTGTGCAGATAAGGGCAGCCGAGCGTGGGCTCGGCTCTACAGGTCAGATGGCGCCCCTGCGCCAGGCGGCCGGCGTCTGCCCGCACTCACGACGCAGCGCACGGGTCAGTGCACTCTGCTCGGAATAGCCTGCCGCCAGCGCGATATCGCTGATCGGCGCCGCACTGGTACGCAGCTGGTGCTTGGCCCAACGCAACCGGCTTGCACTGAGCCAGGCCTGCGGGCTCAGCCCGAACTCCCGCTGGAACAGCGCATGCAACCGGCTTTCGCTGACACCGACGAAGGCGGCCATGCGTGCTACCGGCCACGCCTGGCCCGGATCAACCTGCACCGCCGCGCACAGGCCCTGCAGGCGCGCACCACTGCCCGCCGGTGCGAACACCTGGAGCAGCTGCGGCAACAGGGCCGGCAGTGCCTGGCCCTCACACACCTGCGCCAGGCGCTGTCGCAGCGCCAGTGGCAGATGCAGCCAGCGCTGGCGGCACAGGTGTTCCTGGGTACCGTCATCGAGCACACCCGGGGGGCAGTCGACGATCACGAAAGCATTCGGGCCATCGGCCATCTGGTCGTGTGCTTCGCCAGCCGCGACGAAGGCCCCCTGCAGCAGGTCCAGGCGACCACCGCGGCCTTGCATCTCGAACTGCAGTTCGCCCTGCAGCGGCAGCACCCACTGCGCGTAGTCATGACGGTCCAGGCCGGTGGCCTGGCCGTAGTGCCGCAGGTGGAAGATCGCGCCCATATGACGAGTGTGCGCGTGCTGGCATTTCCCTGCAACGCGGCCCCGGCACCGGCCATGCTATGTTCCAGCCAGTTACAGACGCAGGGATGGCAGGATGAACAGCATGATCCGATTGCTTCCGCTGGCACTGGCCAGCGCCTTACCCCTGGCCGCCCTGGCCCAGGCGCCATCCGCGCCATCGGCCGCCGAGCGCATCGCACCTGCACCGCACTGCCTGGACGCACGTGACGTACGCCAGGTCGAGCAGGAGACACCGACCGCCATCGCGGTCCGTGATGGCAGGGGCCAGGCCTTCCGCATCGACTTCAGCGCAGCCTGCCCGGGTGTCAACGAAGCCAGCGCACTGCGGCTGGAGGCGCCTTCGGGCTGGGCCTGCGGCCGCCCCAGTGAACAGGTGATGGTGGATGGCCGCCGCTGCGGCGTCGGCAGTGTCACCCCCATCGACAACCGGGAGTTCGCCAGCACCGCTCGCCAGAGCAGTCGCCTGTACGCGGCCACCCTGCCGCCGGTGAACGTGACCGCCACAGGCAAGCCCAGCCGTGGCGGCAGCAGCCCGCGCCATACCTTCCAGGCCTCGCCAGCGTTCTGCTTCGCCACCCGCCATGTGCGCAGCTGGAACGAGGATCCGCAAGGCGTGGTGGTGGAGACCAATCCGCGCCGCAATGGCGGCAATCGCTACTACCGCGTCGAACTGGCCGGCAGCTGCTCGATCCTGGCCGGGGCGACCTCGGTGGAATTCCAGTCCGGTTTCCAGAACGGCCTGATCTGTGGCAATCCGGGCGATCGCATCGTGGAGACGCCGTCCGGAATCCCCGGCGACATGCGCGCCAGCACGCCGCGCTTCGCCCGCCCGGGCTGCAGCGTGCTGGCGGTCTATCCGAAGGACGCGCCGGACCAGGCCGCGCGCTAGCCGTCCACGCCGAGGAAGGCGAACGGTGCACTGGGTACGAAGTGACCCAATGCATCGCCGGCGAACGTGTTGCGCTGGTCCTTGCCAAGGTCGAGCTTGAGCACCTGGCCGCCGAAATCGACCTTGTTCAGATCGATCCAGAAGGTGTTGGGGGTCAGCGCCGATTCGAAGAAGTACAACCGCCGCTTGTGGTCGGCCACCGTGCGCCAGCGCGTCGATGAGATGTTCGGCTCGCCCGGCGTGGTGATGCCATACGGCACCGACGCATTGCGGATCACGCTGAACACGCTGGCCAGCGCTTCCACCGGGTCCTCGGCCTTGGGAATGGCGTTGATGTAGAACGACGCACGCGCGAAGCGGTCGGACGAGCGGTTGGTACCTGGCAGCATCACCGTGCCACCGATCTGCTGCCAGTAGCTGTTGAGTGCCAGCTGCTGCTCGAAGATCGGCGAGTTGGTCATCACCTGGTAGCGCCGGTCATGGTGGATCACCTGGCGCCCCCCGATGTACTCGACGATGGCACTGTCGCCGCTCGCGTCGGACAGCGACAGATGCAGCGTTGCCTGGCGGTCCTCGCCCGGCACCTTGTCGGTGACGATCGAGTACGGCTCGCGCTTCAGCGCCGCCACTGCCTCATCCACGGTCGCGAAATTGTCCAGCACATACTGCGCCCACAGCGAGATCGCCAGTCCCGGCTTGTTGCCGCGCTGCTGCGGATACTCCGATTCGACCAGCCACAGCAGGTTGGCCACCAGGCCCTTCTCGTTCATGCCATCGGTGGTCGACACGTCGTAGCCGGTGGCCACCACCGAACCATAGCGCGCTGTCCAGGCCAGCGACTTCGGTCCGGCCTGGCCGGTGCGCGCGATGCCGCGCGGCAGCACATAGAGGTTGGTCGCCACGTCGACCTTCCAGTCCATCGAGCGTGCGGTGATCACATCACCGTTGTCACCCAGGTACACCGCGCGCGTGCAGGCCAGCGCCGGTGCCACCGCAGCGGCCAGTGCGACCGCCAGCATTGCCCTGCCCGTCCACTTCATCCGTACCATGTCGTTGTGCTCCTTTCCCCGTGAACCCCGGATCTGACCGCACGCAGGGTGACACAGGGGTGAAGCCTCAGCGTACGACCCGATCGTGCAGCCAGAAACCTGCAAGCATTGCAGGCACGAACCACAGCGTTTCACGCGATGCGACTGCCAGCCCGGCGATGGCCGGTCCCGGGCAATAGCCAGCCCATCCCCAGCCGATACCGAACAGTGCGGCACCCAGCAGCAGGCGCGCATCGACATCACGCGCACTGGGCAGCTGGAAGCGCAGCGCGAACCACGGCTGCGCGCGGCGCAGCACCCAGCGCTGGCCGACCGCACTGACCAGCAGCGCCGAGCCCAGCACCCACACCAGGGTGGGATCGAAATCACCCGCAATGTCGAGGAAGCCGAGCACACGGCGCGCGTCGGTCATCCCCGAAAGCGCCAGCCCCGCACCGAACAGCGCACCCGCCGCTGCCGCGGCCCCTGTCGCGCGGCTCATGCCAGGCCTCCGCCGTGGCGGATGAGGAACGTCGTCAGCATCGCGCAGGCCATGAACACCAGCACCGCCAGCAGCGAGCGCTTCGAGCCGCGAGCCATGCCACAGACGCCGTGACCACTGGTACAGCCACTGCCCAAGCGGGTGCCGAAGCCCACCAGCAGGCCGGCGCCGATCAACTGCCAGGCAGGCAAGGCATCGCGCAACTGAACCCGCGGCGACGCGTCGGGCAGCGACTGCCACCACAGCACCAGCCCGGCCGCCGCGAGCAGGCCAGACAGGAAGGCCCAGCGCCATCCGCGCTCGCCTTCCGCTGCGCGCAGACTGCCTGCGGCGATCCCGCTGATACCGGCCACACGCCCGAGGGTGGCGAGCAACAGCACTGCGGCGGCGCCGATCAGCCCACCGCCGGCCACCGCAGTCCACGACAGGTTCATGCCCTGCCCTCATTCACGCCTTTCATGGGATTGCCCTTTTATTTAGATTTATCTAAATTAGACACATCTAAACAAAAAGGTCAACCATGCCCAGCACCCCGCTCGACAGTGCCGCGATGGCCAAGCACGCCGCGCAGGCCGCTGCCCTGCTCAAGCGCCTGGCCCATCCTGCCCGCTTGCGCGTGCTGTGCCGCCTGGTCGAAGGCGAAGCGCCGGTACCGGAGCTGCAGGCGCTGACCGGATTGAGTGCGTCCGCGCTGTCGCAGCACCTGGCTGTGCTGCGCGATATGGACATCGTGGCGACCCGGCGCGAAGCACAGGCCATCCACTACCGCATGCAGGAAGGGCCCGCATTGGGCGTGCTGCAGGCGCTGCATGCCGCCTATTGCGGCGGCGGCACCTCGGGCTGACGCTCAGCCGGCGTGCAGTGCTGGCTGCACAACGTTGTCGAGCAGGTCCACCGGCGTCGGCGCGGAGCGATCACCCTGCAGCGTACGGGTAAAGCCCGACCAGTCACTGGATGACAGCTGGCGCAACAGCGCCTCCTCCACCTGCAGCGCGCGCATCGACCAGTACGGAAACTGGCGCTGGCCCAGGCGGCCGCGCGCCAGTTCAATGATGTCGATATGGCTGCCGGCCTGCAGGATGCGTTCGTAGACCGAACCGATGCCATCCGGCGGCCCTTCGATGTACTGCAGGAAACGCCCGCCGTCGTGCAGCAGCACGCCGGTCACGCCGGCCATCTTGTTGAAGCGGGCCGCATCGTCGACCAGCGCCTGCAGCCGTCGAGCGGAGAGATCCGGCAGCGCCCGGCTGACATAGGCGATCGCACGCAGTGGCATGGTGCTTCCTTGGCAATATCTGCCGCCACGGTAGCAGTTGCGGACGAGCCCGTCTCAGATCCACGCGTCGCTTGCTGAAGGATTCAGCTGGCCGCCGTTGCCGGGCTTTCAGAGCGCCGTGGCAGCGTCGCCTCGAACACCACCTGCCCCGCCTCGTTGCGCGCGCCGATGTGGCCGCCGTGCGCGCGGACGAACTGATCAACGATGTACAGGCCCAGCCCCAGGCCATTGCTGGGGTGGAAACTGGCCTTGAACGGCTCGAACAATCGCGGCAGCAGCGCGTCGTCGATCCGACCGGCGTTGCTTACCCGCAGCAGCACGCTGCGCGGATCGCGGCCGTCCACCTCCACCCTCGCCTCGCTGCCATGGGTAAGCGCGTTGCCGACCAGGTTCGCGGCGACCTGGCCAAGCCGATCCAGATCACCCTGCAGGCGGGTATCGCCCTGCATGTCGAGATGCACCCGTGCGTGGCCGTGGGCGCTGCCCGCTTCGGCCACCACGGCACGCGTCACTTCCGCAAGATCGCAGGCACTTGCCTGCAGGCGCAGGCCGCCGCTGCGGATCCGCGAAAAGTCCAGCAGCTGCTCGACCATCCGCGCCATGCGCAGGGTGCTGGCTTCCAGGTGCTTCAGGGTCTGCTGCGCACCGGCATTGTCCTCTGGAAGCTCCAGCGCCAGCTTGTCGGCACACAGCAGGATCGCCGACAGCGGCGTGCGCAGGTCATGGGTGAGCACGGCCGCCATCGTCTCGTTGAGCTTGAGCGAACGTTCCAGCGCCTCGTTGCGCGCCTTCAGCAGCTGGCGCTGCTGGTAGAGCTCGATGAAGACGTTGACCTTGCTCAGGATCACCTGCGGTGCGACCGGCTTGTGCAGGAAATCGACCGCACCGGTTTCGTAGCCCTTGAAGGCACGCACCGGGTCATCCGGCGAGGCGGTCAGGAAGATGATCGGCACATCGCGGCTGCGGTGCGAACCGCGCATCAGCTCGGCCAGGGTGAAGCCATCGATCTCCGGCATGTGCACATCCAGCAATGCCAGCGCCACCTCGTGCTCCAGCAGCAGCTCCAGCGCCTGCGCACCCGAGCCCGCAAGCAGCAGGTTCACGCCCTCGCGCTGCAGCAGCGCCTGCATGGCTACCAGGTTCTGCGGCACGTCATCGACGATCAGCAGGTTGACCGGGGTCTGCGACTGCGCAGGGTCCGGTGGCAACAGGTTCATGCAAACAACTCCTTCAGGCGACGGCACATCAGTTCAAGGGGCAGCACGGCATCGGCGCCAGCGTGCTGCAGGGCGGAGGCCGGCATCATCGATGCCTCGGCCTCCTCGGGACATTGCAGCCAGGCGCGGCCACCAGCGGCACGCACGGCGGCCACGCCTTCGCTGCCATCACTGCTGGCACCGGTCAGCAGCAAGGCCAGCACCTGCGCGCCGAACACCGCCGCCGCCGACTCGAACAGCGGATCGATGGCCGGGCGCGAAAACAGCACCGGGGCGTCGACCGACAGCGCCAGCGAACCGGCGTCTTCCACCAGCAGGTGATAGTCCGGTGGCGCAAAGGTCACCGTGCCAGGCTGCAGCGGCTGCTTGTCTTCGGCCTCGCGCACCGGCAGCGCGCAGTACGGCGCCAGCACTTCGGCGATGCGGCTGCTGCGATCGCGTGGCAGGTGCAGCACTGCCAGCACCGGCGCCGGCAGTGCCGCAGGCAGCGCGCCAAGCACCGTCTGCAGCGCTGCGACCCCCCCCGCAGAGGCCCCGATCACCAGCACGGCCGGTCGTATCGGCAGGCTCATCAGGCGACTTTCCGGTACAGGCGATGCTCGCGCGAGCAGACCTCGAACGCACCGTGGTGGCGCCCGAACTGCAGCGACTCCTTGCTGCCCAGGCCAAGGAAGCCGCGATGCACCAGCGCATCACGGAACAGGCCCACCGCGCGATCCTGCAGGTCGCGGTTGAAATAGATCAGCACGTTGCGGCACGACACCAGGTGCACTTCGGAGAATACGGTGTCGGTGGCCAGGCTGTGGTCGGCGAACACCACGTTGCGGCGCAGCTGGCGGTCGAACACCGCGCCATCGTAGGCCGTGGCGTAGTAGTCGGAGAGCGAAGCGGTGCCGCCGGCCGCCAGATAGTTGCGGCTGAACTGGGCCATGCGGTCGATGCCATAGGCACCGGCTTCGGCGGTGGCCAGCGCTGCCGGATTGATGTCGGTGGCATAGACGATGCTGCGCTCGAGCAGGCCCTCCTCGTGCAGCAGGATCGCCAGCGACCACACTTCCTCGCCGGTGCTGCAGCCAGCCACCCACAGCTTCATCGAGGGATAGGTGCGCAGCACCGGCACCACCTGCTCGCGCAGCTCACGGAAATAGGCCGGGTCACGGAACATCTCCGAGACCTGCACTGTAAAGAACTGCATCGCCTGCGCGAACAGGTCCGGCTCGTGCAGCAGGCGGTGCTGCAGGTCGGCCAGCCGCTCGCACTCGTAGCGCTGCATGGCCTGGCGGATGCGCCGCCGCAGCGACGATACCGCGTAGCTGCGGAAGTCGTAGTGGTAGCGCTGGTACAGCGCTTCCAGCAGCACCTTCAGTTCCAGGTCGAACAGCGCCTGTTCGTTCATTGCCGCGAGCACCAGACCCGGCACAGCGAGACCAGCTTGTCGACATCGATGGGCTTGGCGATGTAATCGTTGGCACCGGCCTGCAGGCATCGCTCACGGTCGTCCGGCATGGCCTTGGCGGTCAGCGCGATGATCGGCAGGTCCTGCAGGTGGCGCTGTGCGCGGATCTCGCGCATCGCGGCCAGCCCATCCTTCTCCGGCATCATGATGTCCATCAGCACCAGATCGACCTCGCGCTCGGCCAGGCGATCCACCGCTTCCTGGCCATTGCGCGCGATCTCCAGCGTGACGCCGAGCGGTTCGAGCACGCTGGACAGCGCGAAGATGTTGCGGACATCGTCTTCGGCCAGCAGCACGGTACGGCCATCGAGCACGGTGTCGCGACGGCGCGCTTCGCGCAGCAGGCGCTGCTGGTCGGTCGGCAGGCTGGCCTCGACGCTGTGCAGGAACAGGGTCACTTCATCCAGCAGGCGTTCCGGCGAACGCGCACCCTTGATGATGATGCTCTTGGAATAGCGGCGCAGGCGCTGCTCTTCCTCGCGGCTGAGCGCGCGGCCGGTATAGACGATCACCGGCGGGAAACCGACCTCATCGTTGCCGGCCATGTGTTCAAGCAGGTCGTAGCCGCTGCCGTCGGGCAGCGACAGGTCCATCACCATGCAGTCGAACGTGACCGTGCTGAGCTGTTCCAGTGCGCCGGCCAGGGTGCCCACCGCGACGATCTGCAGCTGGTCGCGGCCCAGCAGCAGTTCCAGGTTGCTGCGCAGCTCGCTGTCGTCCTCGACGATCAGCAGGCGCCGCACGTCGCGCTGGCTGGTCAGTTCCAGCTGCTCGATGGCCGTCACCAGCCGCTCGCGCGTGGTCGGCTTGATCGCGAAGCCGATCGCGCCCAGCTCGCGCGCCACCTGGCTGCGGTCCGTTGCCGAGACCACATGCACCGGGATGTGGCGGGTTTCGGGGTTGCGCTTCAGGCGCTCCAGCACGCTCAGGCCCGACACGTCCGGCAGGCCGATATCAAGCAGGATGCCGTTTGGACGCAGCTCACTGGCAAGTGTCAGCGCTTCTTCCGCCGTACCCGCCACCACGCAGTCGAAGTCCAGTTCATGGGCCAGGGCCACCAGTGCCTCGGCGAACGTGGCATCGTCCTCGACCGCCAGGATCAGGCGCCCGGCGCGCTGGCGGCGGCCGCGGTCGTCGGCCACGCCGGCCGACGCGATGGCCGGCGCCGCCGCAGTGGCAGCGCGCACCGGCGCCGGCGGCAGCACGGCCGGTGTCCGTGCCGGCGCCGGCACTGCCACGGGGGCCTCGGCAGCCTCGGCTGCGCTCGCCGCGGGGGCGCCCTGCAATGGCAGCTCCAGGATGAAGCAGCTCCCGCGCCCGGGCTCGCTGTCGACCTGGATCTGGCCGCCCATGCGCTCGGCCAGATCGCGCGAGATCGACAGGCCCAGGCCGGTACCGCCGTAGCGACGGCGGGTGCTGCCGTCGGCCTGGCGGAAGGCTTCAAAGATGACGTCCAGCTGCTCGCGGGCGATGCCGATGCCGGTGTCGCACACCTCGAACCGGATGCGGCCGTTGCCGGCCGCACGCACGTGCAGGCTGACCTTTCCGTGCTCGGTGAACTTCACCGCGTTGGCCAGCAGGTTCTTCAGGATCTGCTGCAGCCGCTGGCTGTCGACCACCAGCTGGCTCGGTGCCAGCGCATCGGCTTCGATCTGCAGGGCCAGGCCCTTCTGCCGCGCCATCGGCTCGAAGGTCTCGCGCAGGCGCTGCAGCGCGCTGTCGACCACCACCACTTCATCGGACAGTTCGACATGGCCGGCCTCGATGCGCGACAGGTCGAGGATGTCGTTGATCAGTGCCAACAGATCGTTGTTGGACGAGAGGATCGCACGGGCGTACTTCACCTGTTCCTCGGTGAGCGTGCCGTCCTTGTTGTCGGCCAGCAGCTTGGCCAGGATCAGCGAGCTGTTCAGCGGCGTGCGCAGTTCGTGCGACATGTTGGCCAGGAACTCGGACTTGTAGCGCGATGTCGCGGCCAGTTCGTTGCTGTTGCGCACCAGCTGGCTCTGCGCGACCAGCAGCGCCTGCTTCTGCGCCTCCAGCTCGTGGGTGCGCTCTTCCAGCTGCACGTTGCTCTGTTCCAGCTCGGCCTGCTGTTCTTCCAGGTGGCTCTGCGACTGCAGCAGGCTGCGGCTCTGCTCTTCCAGCTCCTCGTTGGCCACGCGCAGCTCTTCCTGCTGGGCCTGCAGCTCCTCGCCCTGGCGCTGCGACTCTTCCAGCAGCACCACCAGTTGCGCACGCAACAGCGATGCGCGCAGCGCCAGGCCGATGGTCTCGGCACAGCGCTCCAGCAGCTCGCGATCCAGATCACGCTGTTCACCGACCCGGGCGCGGCCCAGTTCGATGATGCCGACCACGGCACCATCGCTGCTGAGCGGCGCCAGGATGCGCTCGCGCACCGGCAGCCGGCCCAGGCTGGTCTGCAGTTCAAGCACGGCGGCATCGTCGCCATGCAGGTGGCGGATCCGTTCATCACGAGCGACCTGCCCGGCCAGCCCTTCGTGCAGGGCCAGCGAGGCCGGCGCGCCCGAAGGCAGCGCCATGCCACCGGTCAGCTGCAGCCGTCCGCCTTCCAGCCGATAGACCGCACCGACCTCCGCGTCCAGCTGCCCGGCCAGGCTCGTCGCAGCCGCCTCGGCGATCTGCTCCGGCCCCAGGTCACCGCGCAGGCTCGACGCCACCGCGTTCTCGGCCTCCTGCAGCCAGAGCGCGCGCATGGCCTGGCGGCGGGCCTGGATGGCGCGCGAGACGATCAGCGCGATCATCAGGAAGGCGCAGCCACCGATGGTGCGGTTGACGAACGAGAACGACGAGTTGTTGCTGGCGGGCGCCACGTTGAAGCCGATCACCAGCAGGACACAGGCGATCATCGCGACCACGAACGGCGCGCGCGCACTGCGCTGGAACACCGTGACGCCCACGGCCAGGAAATAGGCCAGCCAGACCGCGTATCCCAGCGGCACCACCAGTTCCAGCGCGATGGTCGCCGCCAGCAATACGGCAGAGGTCATCCAGATCCAGCGGTCACGCGTAGTCGCACCAGGACGCATGCAGGTCGGTTCCAGAAGGCAAAGGGTGGAAGATGGTACTCCGTGTCGCATTCAGCCGCACAGGACAAATGGCACGTGTCAGGTGTGCACGCATCCTTCACACTTGAATGCCTAGCTTCACGTCCCTCACAGGGGTAACACTTATCTACACGTGGACGCAGCTGCCTCTACGACGTCCGTGCTGACGGACCCTTCCCGACAACTGCGATTGCTGATCGACAGCGTGCGCGACCATGCGCTGTACCTGCTTGATCCTGAAGGCATCGTCTGCAGCTGGAACCCGGGCGCCGAGCGTATCAAGGGCTATTCAGCCGATGAAGTGGTGGGTACGCACTTCGGTCGCTTCTACCTGGCCACCGAGCGCGAGGCCGGCGAACCGCAGCGCCTGCTCCGCCTCGCGGCGCAGCAGGGCCATGTTGCCAGCGAGGGCTGGCGGGTACGCCGCGACGGCTCCTCGTTCCGCGCCAGCGTGGTCATCGAGCCGGTCGTTGAAGCGGGCGAACTGCTTGGCTTCGTCAAGATCACCCGCGACATCACCGAGCAATGGCAGGCACAGCGACTGCTGCGCGATGCCCAGCGTGCGCTGCGCAACACCCAGCAGTTCGAGACGGTCGGCCGGCTCAGCCGCGGCCTGTCGCACGAGTTCAACAACCTGCTGACCACCATCGGCAACGCACTGGACCTGCTGTCGCTACGCGTCCGCGGTGACGATGCACGCGCCGCCGAGCTGCTGGACGCTGCGCAGGCGGCCACCGACCGCGGCGCCCTGCTGACCCGCCAGCTGCTGGCCTTCAGCACGGGCCAGACCTTGATCCGCGAACCGCTGGACATCAACACGCTGGTACAGCAATGGCTGCCGGGCCTGCAGCGCGCCTGCCCACCCACGGTGACGCTGGACGCCTGCCTCACGCCGGGCCTGCCGCAGGTGTGCACCGACGCGATGCAGCTGCAGGCTGCCCTGGCCAACCTGGTGGCAAATGCCGTAGAGGCCACCATCGATGGCGGGCGCATCCTGATCGGCACCGCGCTGGAACATCGGCTCGACCCGGATGCGGACACTACGCTGCAACGCGGCTATGTCACCCTCAGCGTCTGTGACGAAGGCCATGGCATGGCGGCCGACATCGCCGAGCGCGCCAGCGAGCCCTTCTTCACCACCAAGGACATCGGCAAGGGCAGCGGCCTGGGCCTGAGCCAGGTGTTCGGATTCACTACCCAGAGCGGCGGCTTCGTCGATGTGTCCACCACGCCCGGTGTCGGCACGACGGTAAGCCTGCTGTTACCCGCATCAGAGGAAGCAACCCATGACCGATGAACCGATCCGCGTACTGATGGTGGAGGACCAGAACGATCTGCGCGAGATGATCGGCCTGGCCCTGCGCGATTTCGGCATCGAGGTCGCCACCACCGCCGATGGCCACGAGGCGGCGGAGCTGCTCAAGGGCGAGGCGCGTTTTGACGTGGTGTTCAGCGATGTCAGCATGCCCAACGGCATGTCCGGCATCGAACTGAGCGAGCACGTCGCCCGCGAACAGCCGCAGGCACGCATGATCCTGTCCTCCGGCTACGCGCGCTCGCAGCTGCCGCCGCTGCCGGAGCAGGTGGAGTTCCTGCCCAAGCCCTATCGCCTGCGCCAGCTGGTCGAGCTGTTGAAGCAGGATTGACCTTTCGCCAGGCCTGGCGAAGCCGATCTGCGGGTGCTGGGGCCCTACCGCCGCGACTGCGTGGTCGAACGCGTGCTGGGCGGGGCTACCGAGGATCTGCTGCCCGAAGTGCCGGCACCGCTGTTCGTATCCCACTAGCGCCGCCCTGCCCCGCACGGCGGTAGCCGGTCAGCGACTGCCCGGTGTGCCGCCGGAAGTAGCGGCACAGGTAGGACGCATCCTCGAAGCACAATCGCTCGGCGATGCGCCCGATCGGCAGCTCGCTCTAGCTCAGCAGCGCCTTGATCTCCAGCACCACCTGGCGGTCGATCAACGCCTTGGGTGTTTCACCGAAGCACTCGCGGGTCAGCTGCGAAAGATAGAACGGCGTGATGCACAACGCATCGGCATAAGACTGCACGTCGCGCTGGCGGGTACTGCGCTGGCCGACCAGTTCCCAGAAATTCCAGGCCAGGCGCTCGCGCCGGCTGACCGGCGCTGCGGCCCCTTTCTGTGCCGGCAACAGCGTGGAGAATTTCAGGAAAAAGGTCTGCAGCAGATTGCGCAGCATCACGTGCCGATAGCGGCCCCCAGTATGCTGCGCGTCCATCAGCTGCTGCAGCCAGCCCTGCAGGAGCGGCACCTCCAGCGGCGACGGCACGCAATGGGGATGCTCATGCAGGAACTTGAGCAGCGCGTTGGGCAGTACGTAGGCCACCTCCGACGCCAGCGCCTTCGGCATCAGGCAGACCACCGCCAGGAAGCCACGCGATCGCTTCCGCAGCAGCGCCAGCGTGTCCTCGGCCAGCACCAGCACGTCGTGCCGCTGCACCGCCACCTCACGGAAGTTCAGTGCGAAGCGCGCACGCCCGGACACGCACACCAGTACCGCCAGATACGCGCGCCCGAACGACAGCGGAACACCCTGCCCTTCGGCCAGCGTACTGACCTCCAGGCGCATCGATTCGTCCTGATCCAGAAGCTGGGGTATGCGGTCCATTGGCCGATCCGGCTGCATTCCGGGGCACAGCATACCTGCGCCAACGAGGCAGTTGTGAAAAGTACCGAAAACATCAAGGTCCCGCCCTGTGCCCTCCGCCCGACGCGGCCTAGCCTGTGCGCTCTCTCCCTGCCCCTGGAACGGCCATGCCGCTGCATACCGAACGCTTGATCCTGCGCCCCTGGCGCGACACCGACGCCGCCGACCTGTACGAATACGCCCGCGACCTGCGCGTCGGGCCCATCGCCGGATGGCCAGCCCACACCAGCGTCGAGGAAAGTACCGAGATCATCCGCACCGTGTTCAACCGGCCGGAGGTCTATGCCCTGCAGAGCCGCGAAGATGGCCACGCCATCGGCTGCGTCGGCATCCTGATCGGTGCCGACAGCAACTTCGAGATCGGCGAACGCGAAGGCGAGATCGCCTACTGGATCGGCGTACCGTACTGGGGGCGCGGCCTGGTGCCCGAAGCAGTGCGCGAAGTGATGCGGCACGCCTTCCTCGGCCTGCGCCTGGACGCACTGTGGTGCGGCTACTTCGCCGACAACCTGCAGTCCCTGAGCGTACAGAGCAAATGCGGTTTCCAGCATCACCATACCGAAGTGAACAAGTTCAACAGCTTCCTCGGCGACTACCGCACCGAACACATCAGCCGCATCACCCGCGAGCAATGGCAGGCGCAACAGGCTTCCGTGCTGCGCGCGTGATCACCACTCAGCCGGCACGGTGCTGCATGAACAGCAGTTCCGGCGTCGAAGCGTCTTCCATCGGCTGAAAGCCCAGGTCGCGGTACAGGGTCACCGCCGCGACGTTGTCACGATAGACACGCAGGGTCAGCCGCTCCGCCCCGGGCGACTGCAACGCCTGCGCCATCAGCGCCTGCATCAGTACACGTCCCAGTCCACGCCCGCGTGCCCGCGGCGAAACGATGATGCGGCCCAGGTGCAGCGTGCCGGAGGTCGTTGGCCAGTACTGGCCGAAACCAAGGCAGTGGCCATGCGCATCCAGCAGCACCCAGCCCGGGCGCTGCTGCAGTTGCAGTGCGTGCGCGAATGCGTCCGGCACGAGCGGATACGCCACGCCGGTACCGGCCCAGCGCCGGGTTGCGCTGGCCGAATCCAGCCACGCGCCGATGGCGGCGAAGTGCGGAGGCTGCACGGGGCGAAGGTACTCACTCATGGCGTGCCCGCAAGGAAGGATGGCCGCCATGGTGCGCGATCCCGGTGGCCGGATCACGTTGCACGGCAGCGCTTGAATTTTGTCCTAGGACAATAAACAATGCCAGCCGTCCAGGGTCGCCGCTGCAGACAACCTCCCTTCGCCCTCTGCCTTCGGGGTTAGCCATGATCCACGGCCTCAGCGCCTTTCCTCTTACGCCGATGAACGAATCGAGCATCGACCTGCACGCCTTCGCCGGGCTGGTCGAGCGTCTCGCGGCCGCTGGCGTGGGGTCGATGGGCGTGCTCGGCTCCACCGGCAGCTACGCCTACCTGGAAAAGGCCGAGCGCATGCGCGTGCTGCGCGAAGCGTTGGCCCATTCGGGCGATGTCCCGGTCATCGTCGGCATCGGTGCGCTGCGCACCCGCGATGTGCTGGCGTTGGCCCGGGACGCGGAAGATGCGGGTGCAGCCGGCCTACTGCTGGCACCCGTGTCCTACCAGCCATTGAAGGAGCACGAGGTCTACACGCTCTTCGAATCGGTGTGCACGGCGGTGGGCACACCGATCTGTGTCTACGACAATCCCGGCACCACCCACTTCCGGTTCAGCGATGAACTGCATGGGCGGATCGCCGCCCTGCCCAACATCGCCTCGATCAAGATCCCACGCCTTTCCGACGATCCTGCCGAAGCAGCGGCGCGCGTCACCGCACTGCGCGCCCATCTTCCAGCGCATGTCACGCTGGGCATCAGCGGCGACGCAGCCGCCGTGCGCGGGCTGGCCGCTGGCTGCGATGGCTGGTACTCGGTAACCGGCGGGCTGTTCCCCGGGGTGGTGCAGCAGATCACCCGCGCGGCCGGCACCGGCGACATGGCGACGGCGCAGGCCGTGTCGGCGAGGCTGGCGCCGCTCTGGGCGCTGTACGACCGCTTCGGTGGCATCCGCGTCATGGCATGCGCGGCGGCACTGATGGGCCTGTGTGCGGAGGACTGCCTGCCACGGCCGCTGCTTGGGCTGCGAGGCGAAGAGCGTGCGCACGTGGCGCAGGTACTGCGCGGCCTGGAGCTGCTGTAGCGCTCGAAGAAGGGCGTCCCGGGCAGCGCGTGGATGGTGACCCCGGCCCGATTCGAACGGGCGACCTTCCCCTTAGGAGGGGGACGCTCTATCCAGCTGAGCTACGGGGCCATGCAGCCGGGAAGTTTACAGGCAACGTGCCCTGCCCTCCAAGCATTCATGTTCGGCCGGGCCTGGCTGGCGCGTTGCACCATGGCCGATCGGGGCGCTCTGCTACCATCGGCGATTCAGTTCATCGCGTCCCCCACCTGCCCGCGATGGCGCCAAACAACGTAACGAAATACAGGAGTCTGCATGTCTTCCGAGCTGCTCAAGTCCCTTGGCCTGGACGCGATCAACGCTGGCACGTACCTGGGCAACGGGGAGTGGTCGAGCGCGACCAGCGGTGAGCTGATCACCCCGGTCAACCCGACCACCGGCGAGCCGATCGCGCAGGTCCGCGCGACCACCGAGGCCGAGTACGAGACCGTCGTGGCCCGCGCCCAGGAAGCCTTCAAGGTCTGGCGCACCACGCCGGCCCCGCGCCGCGGTGAAGCCGTGCGCCTGTGCGGTGAAGCACTGCGCAGGCACAAGGACGCCCTGGGTTCGCTGGTTGCGCTGGAAATGGGCAAGAGCAAGCCGGAAGGCGATGGCGAAGTGCAGGAGATGATCGACATCGCCGATTTCGCCGTGGGCCAGAGCCGCATGCTGTACGGCTACACCATGCATTCCGAGCGCCCCGGCCACCGCATGTACGAGCAGTACCACCCGCTGGGCCTGGTCGGCATCATCTCGGCCTTCAACTTCCCGGTCGCGGTGTGGAGCTGGAACTCGTTCCTGGCCGCCATCTGTGGCGACGTGTGCATCTGGAAGCCGTCCAACAAGACGCCGCTGACCGCCATCGCCTCGCTGAAGATCTGCAACGACGCCCTGCGCGAAGCCGGCTTCCCGGACATCTTCTTCCTGATCAACGATGCCGGCACCGCGCTGTCGGAAAAGATGGTCGATGACCGCCGCGTGCCGCTGATCAGCTTCACCGGCTCGACCCAGGTCGGCCGCACCGTCAACGAGAAGGTCGCGCGCCGCCTCGGCCGCTGCCTGCTGGAACTCGGCGGCAACAACGCCATCATCCTGGACGAAACCGCCGACCTGAAGCTGGCCGTGCCGGGCATCGTGTTCGGCGCTGTCGGCACCGCCGGCCAGCGCTGCACCACCACCCGCCGCCTGATCGTGCACCGCTCGATCTACGCCGACGTGCTGGCCACCCTGGTCAAGGCCTACAAGCAGGTGGAAGGCAAGATCGGCGACCCGACCGATGCGGCCAACCTGATGGGCCCGCTGAACAGCGAAGGCGCCGTGCAGCAGTTCCTCGATGCGATCGCCCAGGCCAAGGCGGCCGGCGGCACCATCGAAACCGGTGGCAGCCGCATCGACCGCCCGGGCAACTTCGTGTTGCCGGCCATCGTCTCCGGCCTGAAGAACAGCGACGCCGTGGTCCAGCACGAGACCTTCGCGCCGATCCTGTACGTGATGCCGTACGACACCCTCGATGAAGCCATCGACATGCAGAACGGCGTGCCGCAGGGCCTGTCGTCCTCGATCTTCACCCAGAACCTGAAGACTGCCGAGAAGTTCCTGTCGGCCGCCGGCAGCGACTGCGGCATCGCCAACATCAACATCGGCACGTCCGGTGCGGAGATCGGCGGCGCCTTCGGTGGCGAGAAGGACACCGGCGGTGGCCGCGAATCCGGTTCGGATGCGTGGAAGGTCTACATGCGCCGCCAGACCAACACCATCAACTATTCGGATTCGCTGCCGCTGGCCCAGGGCATCAAGTTCGACCTGTGATGGCGAACGACGAGGACACGTCCGTGGGTCAGAGCCCCTCCGGGGATCTGGCCCCAGCGAGGGGTCGGATCCCCGCAGGGGCTCCGACCCTCGATTTCAGCGGCCGCCGCGTGCTCATCGCCGGCGGCAGCAAGGGCATTGGCCGTGAAATGGCGCTGGCCTTTGCCGGCGCCGGCGCACAGGTCTCGGTCTGCGCCCGCGGCCAGGCCGGCCTGGATGCCCTGCGTGCCGATGCACGGGCGCAGGGCTTCGAACTGCACGCGTTTTCCACCGATCTGGCCGATCCCGGCCAGATCCAGGCCTGGCTGCAGGCCGCCGCCGATGCCCTCGGCGGTATCGATGTACTGGTCAACAATGCCACCGGCTACGGCATGGCCGACGACGAGGACGGCTGGGCGGCCAGCCTGCAGATCGACCTGATGGCGGCCGTGCGTGCCTCGCGTCTGGCACTGCCATGGCTGCGTGCCTCCAGCGACGCCTGCATCCTCAATCTGTCGTCGATTGCCGCGCAGCAGCCGCGCCCCGGTGGCGCGCCCTACGCCGCTGCCAAGGCGGCACTTTCGCACTACACCACGTCACAGGCGCTGGCGCTGGCCAAGGACCGGATCCGGGTCAATGCCATCGCCCCGGGCTCGATCGAGTTCGATGACGGCCTCTGGGACCGTCGTCGCGTCGAGGATCCCGCGCTGTACCACGGCACCCTGGCGAAGATTCCGTTCGGCCGCTTCGGCCACCCGCGCGAGATCGCCGACGCCGCCCTGTTCCTGTGCTCGCCGCTGGCGCGCTGGGTCACCGGTAGCGTGCTCAATGTGGATGGCGGCCAGGTGTTGATGGGCTGATACCGGCACTTCGGTAGCCGCCAACCCTGGTTGGCATGCCTTTCGTCGACCAAGGTCGACGCCTACCAGGGCCGAAATCCCTTCGTCGACCAAGCTCGACGCCTACCAAGGCCGAAATCCCTTTCGTCGACCAAGGTCGACGCCTACCAGGGCCGATATGCCTTTCGTCGACCAAGGTCGACGCCTGCCATCCCATCCGCCGGGCATGGGATTGCCGGGGCAGAGGCACTATCATGTGCACACTGCCAAGGAGGACCCCGATGAGCGTGGCACCCCGACAGACAAGCGCCCTGGCCGTGGTCAGCCTGGTCATGGGCATCGCCAGCTGGACCGTCCTGCCCTTCGTGGCCAGCATCGTCGCCATCATCACCGGCCACATGGCCCGCGCCGAAATCCGCCGCCGCCCGCACGAACTGGAAGGCGATGGCCTGGCCGTCACCGGCCTGGTGCTGGGCTGGGTCATGGTCGGCGCGGCACTTGCCGCCATCGTGGTCTTCATCCTGTTCTTCGGCGGCCTGGCGTGGCTGGCGGCGGTGTCGAACTGACGCCATGACCGCCTCCGACAGCACTGAACGCTTCAGCAGCCGCGTCGCCGACTACGTCCGCTACCGGCCCGACTACCCACCCGCGCTGCTGGAGTGGCTGCATGGCCCGATGGGTGTCAGCCAGCAGGCGCGTGTGGCTGACATCGGCGCCGGTACCGGCATTTCCAGCCGCCTGTTCCTGGCCAGCGGCCATCCTGTTGTCGCGGTTGAGCCCAATGCGGCCATGCGGGGCGCGGCCGAAGAATGGCTGGCACCGCAGTACCCGCAGTTCCGTGCGGTGGACGGCCGCGCCGAGGCCACCGCGCTGGACGATGCCAGCATCGATCTGGTCAGCGTCGCGCAGGCCTTCCATTGGTTCGACACCGTGGCGGTACGCGCCGAGTGGCAGCGCATCCTGCGCCCCGGCGGCCAGGCCCTCATCTACTGGAATTCTCGCCTGCTCGATGCCAGTCCGTTCCTGATCGGCTACGAACAGCTGCTGCTGGACTACGGCACCGACTACACCGCTGTGGCCGAGCGCTACCAGGACGACGCGACCATGCAGGCCTGGTTCGGCGCTGGCCTGCGCGGCAGGGTGGAGCTGCCGAACGTGCAGTACCTGGACTTCGACGCCCTGCGCGGGCGCCTGCTGTCCTCCTCCTACGCCCCTCAACCCGGTCATTCGCGCCACGCACCGATGATCGACGCTCTGCAGCACCTGTTCGCCGCCCACGCGGTCGACGGCCAGGTCGCTTTTGAATATCGAACCCGAGCCTTCCTCGGCACGCTGGACTGAACCGACGCATGTATTCGCTTGCCCGCCCCTTCCTGTTCTCGCTCGACGCCGAGCGCGCCCACGGCCTTGGCCTGTCCGCACTGGACCTGGCCTATCGCACCGGCACCACGCCGCTGCTGGCCGCACGCATCGCGCCGATGCCCAGCACGGTGTTCGGGCTGACGTTCCCCAACCCGGTCGGCCTGGCCGCCGGCCTGGACAAGAACGGGGAGCACATCGATGCGCTGTTCGCGCTCGGCTTCGGCTTCGTCGAAATCGGCACGATCACCCCGCGCCCGCAGGCCGGCAATCCGCAGCCGCGCCTGTTCCGCCTGCCGGAACACAACGCGATCATCAACCGCATGGGCTTCAACAATGCGGGCGTGGACGCGCTGGTGCGCAACGTCGAACGCGCGCGCAACCGCCGCGGCCTGCTCGGCATCAACATCGGCAAGAACAAGGACACCCCCAACGAACAGGCCGTGGACGATTACATCGCCTGCCTGGACAAGGTGTACGCGCTGGCCGACTACATCACTGTCAACATTTCCTCGCCCAACACCGCCGGCCTGCGTGAACTGCAGGAAGAAACCGCGCTGCGCCAGCTGGTCAGCCAGTTGCGTGACCGCCAGGAAGAGCTCGCGGCCCGCCACGGCCGCCGCGTACCGATGCTGGTGAAGGTGGCACCGGACCTCAGCGAGCGCGACATCGATGCCGCCGCCCGCGTGCTGGGCGAGCTGCAGGTGGACGGCGTGATCGCCACCAACACCACCATCGACCACAGCAAGGTGGCCGGCGATCCGCTGGCCAACGAGGCCGGTGGCCTGTCCGGCGCGCCGGTGCTGGAGCAGTCCACGCTGGTGCTGCGCCGCCTGCGCTCGCGCCTGCCCGAGTCGGTGCCCTTGGTCGGCGTCGGCGGCATCCTGTCCGGTGCCGATGCCGTGGCCAAGATGGCGGCCGGTGCCGCGCTGGTGCAGTGCTACAGCGGCCTGATCTTCCGTGGACCGGCGCTGGTTTCCGAATGCGTGGAGGCGATCCGTCGCCGCCGCGAAGCGCCCAGCCGCGGCGCGGTGGCTCCACTGTGAGCGCGCCCATGGACACCATCGACGGCAACGCCCCGCTGCGCTGGACGCTCACCCAAAATGCGCCGCTGCAGGGACTGAACACCTTCCACGTGCAGGCCAATGCGGAACAGCTGCTGGAACTGCACGATGCCGCGCTGCTGCCGGAGGTGCTGGCACTGCCCGAGGTGGCCAACGGCCCACTGCTGGTGCTGGGTGCCGGCAGCAACGTCCTGATCGCCGAGGACCTGCCCGGTACCGTGCTGGTGTTCGGCAACCGCGACATCAGTTTCCTTGAACACCGCGCCGACCATGCCGTGATCCGCGCCGGCGCCGGCGTGCCCTGGCATGGCCTGGTGATGTGGTCGCTGCAGGAAGGCCTGTCCGGCCTGGAAAACCTGGCGCTGATTCCCGGCACCGCCGGTGCCGCACCGATCCAGAACATCGGCGCCTATGGCGCGCAGGTCGGCGAGTTCATCCAGGCGGTCGAAGCCTGGGACTGCCAGGAACAGGCCTGGGTGCGCCTGGATAACGAACAGTGTGGTTTCGCCTACCGCGACAGCGTGTTCAAGCAACAGCCCGATCGCTACCTGATCACCGCCATCGAACTGAAACTGCCACTGCTGCACGATCTGCGCATGGACTACGCCGGCATCCGCGAAGAGCTGCAGGCGCAGGGCGTGGTGCTGCCGGGCGCGGTGGACGTGGCCAATGCGGTGATCGCGATCCGCCGCCGCAAGCTGCCCGACCCGGAGGTACTCGGCAATGCCGGCAGCTTCTTCAAGAACCCGGTGCTGCCGCTGGAGCAGGTCGACGTGCTGCTGCAGCATTTCCCCGACCTGCCGGTGTTCCCGGCCGAGCAGGACGACAAGCGCAAGGTCTCGGCGGCCTGGATGATCGAATCCTGCGGCTGGAAGGGCTTCCGCGACGGCGATGCCGGCGTGGCTCCCAGCCACGCGCTGGTGCTGGTCAACCACGGCAATGCCAGCGGCGCTGAACTGCTGGCGCTGGCGCGCCGCATCTCGGCCTCGGTGCTGGAGAAGTTCGGCGTGCCGATCGAACCGGAGCCCCGCCTGCTCGGCGCACAGTGGTGAACAGCCCCACCCTTTCCCCCAGCGCCACCCCGATGCGGGCGGCGCTGCTGATGCTCGGCAGCACGATGGCGTTCGGCCTGATGGCGGTGGCGATCCGCTATGCCACGCGCTACGTGCCCACCCAGGAAGTGGCGTTCTTCCGCAACGCCTTCGGCCTGCTGGCGCTGCTGCCGATGCTGCTGCGGCCCGGCCGTGCGCCCTTGAAGACGCAGCAGCTGCCACGCTATTTCGTGCGCAGTGCAATCGGCCTGGGCTCGATGCTGTGCGCATTCTGGGCGCTGGGTCACCTGCCGTTGGCGCAGGCGGTTTCGCTCTCCTATTCCACGCCGCTGTTCGTCACCATTGCCGCCGTGCTGTGGCTGGGTGAAACCGTGCGCGTGCGCCGCTGGGCCGCGGTCGTGGTCGGCTTCATCGGCGTGCTGGTGATCGTGCGTCCCGGCACCGCCGGCTTCACCGCCGGCAGCCTGGTCGCGGTGGGTGCGGCGGTACTCAGCTCGCTGGTGGCGATCCAGATCAAGCAGCTGACCCGCATCGACAGTGCCGATACCGTGGTGCTCTATACCTACGTGTTCTGGGTGCCGCTGTCGCTGGTGCCGGCGCTGTTCGTCTGGGCCTGGCCAACCGGGTCGGCCTGGCTGTGGCTGCTGGCCACCGGCGTGCTCGGCACCGTCGGCCAGCTGTTGTGGACCCGCGCGCTACGGCTGGGCGAAGTCTCCGCCCTGACCCCGATCAGCTTCCTGCAGCTGCCACTGGTAACGCTGTTCGGCTGGCTGCTGTTCAACGAAACGGTGGACCGCTGGACGATCATCGGTGCCGGCATCATCCTCGCCGCCAACGCCTACATCGCCCACCGCGAAGCCGTGCTGTCACGCCGCGCTGCAAGCGCGGCGGCCTCTGCAGCGGCCAAGCCCGCAGAGTAGATCCACACCCCGCGCAGACACCGCGGCCCCCTGTAGAGCCGAGCCATGCTCGACTCATCGCGCAGCATGAGGATTCATCGTAGAAAATGCCATGCACGCATGGCGTGGATCTACAGCGCGCGATACACCCGCTCTGCCGCGTCGAATACATTGCCCGGTGCGAACTGTTCGCTGAGGAAATGCAGCGACTGCCGGCGCAGCTGCGGCGAACGGTCCTCTCCATCGCTGCCCAGCAGGACCTGCTGGAACTCGATCAGGTCCTGCAGGATGCGCCAGTGCCGGTACCAGGCGATCCAGCGTGGATCGCCGCGGTCACTGCCATAGCCTTCCTCGAATCCCAACGGGTTCTCGCGCCCCCAGCGCCCACCGACCGCGCCACCGATGAACATCAGGTCGCGCTCGCGCGGGGCCAGCGACAGGCCATCCCAATCGATCAGGTGCAGGCTGCCGTCATTGCCCATCAGCAGATTGCCGGCATGCAGGTCGGTGTGGCACAGGTGCAGCCGCACCGGGACATCCTGCAACGCCGCGTGCAGCTGCAGTGCCTGCGCATGCAGCGCCGCGATGCGCGCATGCTGCTGGTCCCAGACGGATACGAAGGCCCGGCCCAGCCCATCCCTGGCGGCCGCCAGGCCCTCGCCGGCCAGCCATTGCCCGACCGTATCAAGCGCCGCGGTTTCCATCCGCAGGCTCGGCAGCGCCTTCTGCAGCGCCGGTGGCGGGCACGCCTCGTGCAGGCGCCGCAGCACCTCGCCCAATCGTTGCCACTGCGTGCGGCTCAACGCCGCCTCGAAGCCGGACTGGCCTTCCACATACGGGAACAGGGTGAACTGCAGGCCCCAGCGCTGCACTGACGCTCCACCGGTCAGGGCCGGCCAGGGCGCGACGATTTCCTCGATGCCCAGCGTGCCGCGCAGCCAATGCAGGGTGTCCCAGACGGCAGGGGCAACCTGGTAACTGCGGCACTTCAACCACCATTGCCCGCGCCGTGCATCGATGCGATACACACTGGCGTTGGCATCGGCGCCAACCGGGCGTGGCACCACGGCATTGGCGGTGATGCCATAGGACTGCTGAAGGACTTCGCCGAGATGCTGCGCCGAAGCGAATGACATGGATGCAAGCGGAGAGTATTACCTGCCGCCACTATCGCAGATGCGCGGGCCGCGACACAGACATGTCCGTCACAACATCGTGCCTGCGCGACCAAAGTGCTAGCCGGCGACGCGTCGCATCACCGCTTCCAATGGGCCCCGCGCGAACCGCCAGGACCACAGCCACGCTGCGCCCGTGGCCAGCATCAGGAACAACAATGCCCACAGCAGCACCGACGCGAGCGACGCATTGCCATCGAGCAGGCCCAGGCCTTCCAGCGTGCCCATGCCCAGCAGGATATGGCCGACGTACAGGGTCAGGGTCATGCGCCCGGCCGCGGTGAACGGTTCCAGCCAGTCACCCGGTCGTACACGCGTCAGCCACAGGCAGGCTGCAATGACACTGCAGGCCGCGCCCGCGCCTGTGAGTACGTAGGCCGGTCCCGGTGGCATCGGCTGCGTTCCCAGCCACGCCTGCCAGGGCGTTCCCTGCGCAAGCTGCTGCACGCCATGTCCAGCCACGATCAGCATCAGGCCCAGCACCAGCAGCGCGCGCTGGACCCGCGGTTGCGACAGTTGCAGCCGCGCCAGCAGCATGCCCAGCAGGAAGAAGCACAGCCACGGCAGCAGCGGATGGAACCCGTTGAACAGCAGGTTGCGGGCCGCGCCCGGCCATTGCCACAGACCGGCGTATTCCAGCGTCTGCCAGTTCCATCCCTGGCTGTAGTCCCAGTGCAGCAACGCCCAGAACGAACAGGCCGCGATCCCCACGATGCTGGCCAGCAACACCCGCGGCGAGGCCCGCAGCCACAGCACGGCCAGCGCGAAATACACCGCGTAGTAATGCAGGATATCGGCCGGGAACAGCGTCAGGTTGAGCAGGCCCAGCACCAGCAGGAACAGTGCGCGCCGCCAGGTCTGCACACTGGCCGGCCACCAACCCTGCCGATGCGTGCCCAGTACCAGGCCCAACCCGGCCAGCGTAACGAACGTCGCCGAAGCCTTGCCTTCCAGAAAGTGGAAGACGCCTGCCAACCATCCGGCGCCCTCTGCCGGCACGGCCATCGCCAGGCGGAAGTTGACCAGCACCATGCCGGCCAAGGCCAGGTAACGCGCCAGATCAACGCCGTGCAGTCGCCGGTCGACGGCGCTCATGCGCGTGCGCCCAGCAGCAGCGCAAGCAGGCCGAGATCCAGCGATGCCTCATCGGTGCCCCCGGCTTCGCCCAGCCCTCGGCGCAGGGCATCGCTTTCGATGGCATCCAGCAGCACCTGTGCCTGCAGTGCCGGGGCCAGCACGGGGCGCCGACGTTCGCGCCGTGCCACCTGCTGCAGGGCTTCGGCCAGCGTCGCCTGCAATTGCCTGCGATTGGCCGCAAATGCCTCGGCCACGGCCGGATTGCGTGCGCTCTCGGCCAGCACTTCGACGGCGAGCGTTGCCCACTCCGGTTGCCGGCACAGTGCGTGGAAGTCCTGAAGGAAAACCAGCACCCGTGCGCGCTCGCCATCGGACGCGGCCAGTCGCTGCAGCAACGGTGCCAGTTCCTCGCCTTCGGCCACGGCCACCGCAAGGATGATCGCCTCCTTGCCCGGGAAGTGGTTGTAGAGATTGCCGAGGCTGACGCCGGCCGCCTGCGCGATGTCACGCATGCTGGTCTGGTGGAAGCCCTTCACGAGGAAACACTGCAGGGCGGCCTGCAGGATCTGCGCGATGCGTTGCTCGTTGCGGTCGGCTCGGTTCATGCCACAAATAGTGAACGAACGTTCGTCCACTTTTAAGGGCGCCCGGATCCGCCGGCAGGGCACCGTTCAGCCCTGCCTACGCTGCCCTCCGAGGTTTCAGAAGAACTCGTCGAGAAGACGGTAGAACGCCAGCCGCCGTTCGTCGGGCACAACGCCATAGCGCCGGAACAGCGGCGCGACCCAGCGCGTGTCGCCGAAGTTGTGGACCAGGCTGCGCGCGGCGAGCGCCAGATCCTGGTAGCGATCGGCCACACCCAGCCGGCCACAGTCGATGAAACCGCTGAAACGGCCTTCGGCTGCCAGCAGGTTCGGCAGGCAGGCGTCGCCGTGGCTGACCACCAGATCCTCGTGATTGGGCCGGGTAGCGCGCAGTTCGGCGAACACCTGCTGTGCGCTCTGCCCCAGGCGCTCGTCATCGAAGTCATCGGCGTCGACCAGGCCCGCCTCGACCCGTGCCTGCGCGGCCTGCAGGCGCGAGGCCAGCCGCTGGTCGAACGGACAGGCCGCCACAGGTATGGCATGCAGGCCCCGCAGCGCATCGGCCAGCAGTTCCACCAGGCGCTGGGGCGGAAGCTCAGGCGACGAGGCCAGGTCGCGGCCGGGCAGCGCGCTCATCAGCAACCAGCGCCGGCCCGCTTCTTCGGCAGTGGCAATCACTGCAGGCGCCGGCTGCCCCTGGCCTTGCAGCCAACGCAGGCGGGCAATTTCATCGCCCAGCTCACTGAAGGCGTCGATCACTTCCGATTTCAGGAAGGCATCAGCCTGTCCCGGGCGATGCACACGGGCGACGTCTGCGCGCGATACGCCGATCGACTGTCGCTCGATGCGCGCATCGGCCAATGTTTCCCGCCACGCCCACGGCAGCGGCATGCCATCAGTGAAGGGATCGGGTGCTTCCATGGCGGGATGCTCCTGCTGCCGGTGACCCACGGATTCTCGCTCATCCTGCACGGACCCCGGCCAACAGCAGCGCGGAAAGGTACATGCCTGCGCCGAACACGCTGTGTGCCACCAGGCTGCGCAGCCGCGCCTTGCCAGGCGCCGGGGTCTTCGAAGCGGCAATGCCGGCGCCCATGCCCGGCTGCAGGATGAAGAACGGCGCGGCAACGCTGAGAATGCCGAAGGCCAGCGCCGGCCACAGGGTCGGTGCCTGCACCCAACCGTTCCCGACCACGGCCAGCAACACCGCGGCGAAGACCACACCGATCACGTAATGCGCGGTCCACCCCAGCGCGCGCTCGCCGGCCACCGGCAGCGAACGACCAATGCCCTCATGGCGGAAGCGCCCACGCCGCAGGTGGCCGAGCCAGCGGCCGACCATCGCAAAATCCAGCGACGGAATGCCGAGCAGCCTGCACTGCAGCAACGCCCACAGATCCATCAGCGCGGTCGCGCCCACGCCGATCACTACCGCATCGATCACCAATGTCGTCGCGCAGCCACTCATTCCGCCAACCTTCAATTATTTGCTTGAATGATAGAGCGATGCTAGCGTGCCCGGCATGAACGCTGCAACCGAGCTGCCGCCGTCCGCGCTGGAAGCGCTGGCCGAGATCGCCCGCACCCTGGGCCACCCGCACCGCCTGGCCCTGCTGGAGCACATCGCCCAGGGCGAGCGTGCGGTCGAGCGCCTGGCCGAACTGAGTGGCCTGTCGGTGGCCAATACCTCCCAGCACCTGCAGCAGCTGCGTCGTGCCGGCCTGGTGCAGACCCGCCGTGACGGCAAGCGCATCCTCTACCGCAGCGCTGACGGCCCACTGGCCAACCTGCTGGCCGCGCTGCGCGACTATGCCGACCACCAGCGCAGCGAAATGCAGGGCGTCCTCACCGACAGCCTGCAGCGCCGCGATGCACTGGAAGGGCTGACCGTCGAGCAGCTGCTGGAGCAACGCGACAGCGTGGTACTGCTGGACGTGCGGCCGCGCGAGGAATTCGATCTGGGCCACCTGCCCGGCGCGCTGAACATTCCCGCTACGGAACTGCACGCGCGGATGGACGAACTGCCGCGCGCCGTCCACATTGTCGCGTACTGCCGCGGGCCCTACTGCGTGCTGTCCAACGATGCAGTGATGATGCTGCGCGAAGCCGGCCTCAGCGCGCAGCGACTGGCCGCCGGCTATCCCGAATGGAAGGCCGCAGGCCTCCAGGTTGAACTGCCCCGACACTGAGCGAACCGTTTGTCATGGATGATGCGATTTCCCCGTTGATCGATGCTGCCTGGCAGCGCGTGTTCGCCGGCCAGCGCACGTTGCAGCAGGGGCCGCAGCTGCACCTGGCGTGCAGCGATGATGTCGATGAGGGTGAGGACGGCATGCTGTTACAGCCGGTCGCGGGCCCCGCCCGAGCGCTGTTGCGTCCTGCCCTGGCCGCTCGCCTGCAACTGCGTACGCAACCGCACTGGACACTGGCGCAGCTGCAACAGCGCTTGCAGCAGCTCGGCCAGCATTCGCACGGCGCGGATCGTGTCTTCTACTTCCCCACCGCAACACTCGCCGCCCTCGCCGAACACCCTGCCCCACCACATATCCGCCGCCTCGGCGCGACCGACGCGGCAGCGTTCAACGCGTTCCAGGCCACCGCCAGCGAGGACGATCTCGATGCCGCATGGGTCGAGCTGGATCACTGGCAGGTGTTCGGTGCCTTCGACGGCGAGCGCCTGGTCGCTGCGGGAAGCATGTACCCCTGGAGCCTGGATCCAGCCTTCGCCGATATGGGCGTACTGACCCTGCCCGAGGCCCGCGGTCGCGGTCACGCGCGACAGCTGGTACACGCCATGGCCGTGTCCGCGCGGGCGTCCGGGCTGCAGCCGCAATACCGTTGCCAGCTCGACAACACCGCCTCGATCATCACCGCCGGACGCAGCGGCCTGCGCGCGTTCGCCGATTGGGACACCATTCTGGCGGCCGACTGAGGCCGCCGCCGCACAACAAGGAAGCCACATGAAATTGATGGTCATCGGCGCCAGCAGGGGCCTCGGTCGAGCGTTCGTCGAAGGCCTGTGCAGTGCGGGCGACACCGTCATCGGCGTTTCGCGCAGCCGCCCGCACGACCTCGAATGCCCCGAGGGCGTCACCCTGCAGTGGATCGAAGCGGATCTGTCCCAGCCCACCCTTGCTGCCAATCACATCGCAGCGCAGGCGCCGGCCGATCTGGATGTGCTCATCCACAACCTGGGCATCTGGGAAGAGACGGCCTTCAGCGACGGGTACGCCTTCCTCGACGAAAGCGATGCCGCGCTTGCCCAGCTGGTCGACGTCAACATCACCGCCACCCTGGTGCTGCTGCGGCGCCTGCTGCCGAGGGTACTGGGCGCAGCACGTCCACAACTGGTGCTGACCGGCTCGACCTCGGCGCTGCCGCGCAGCGGCCGCCCGGAAGTGGCGTTCGGCGCATCCAAGTTCGCGCTCAACGGCATCGCCGATGCGCTGCGCGAAGGCTTCCGGGATCGGCGCCTGGCGGTAACCAGCCTGCAGCTGGGCTACCTCAACACCGACGATGCACTGTCAGTGCCGGTAGCGGACGCCGCAGCGCGCGGCGACGGCGAACTGGTGCCGGTCCATGATGTCGTGGCGATGGTACGCACCCTGCTGCAGCTGTCACCGTCCTCCTTCGTGCGCGAACTGGTGCTGCCCGCCATCGCCGACCCGCGCTACTGACCGCAGGGACCTTGGCCTGGCCCTTGGTGGCCGCACAGGCGCCTGTGGTTTACCCTGCTCGTCACTGGCCGTCGGTCACAGGCGGGAACCTGCTATGGATGCGCTTTCACGGGTCTCGGCCCAGGTCCTGGACAGCGCCCTGCCCAGCCTGCCGCTGTACCTGCTGCAGGCCACGGCGGTGATCGGCATGATCGGCGTGCTGCTGATCGCCACCCGTCGCGCCGGGCACGCCATTGAAGGACGGCGCCTGTATGTCGGCGTAGCGCTGGGCCTGATCTACCTGTTCAATTCCTGGTTCGTGGCCCGTTACACCCAGGGTGTGGTCAAGCTGCACCTCGGCTTCGACATCCTGCTGGTCAGTGGCCTGCTCGGTGGCTGGCGCGGCGGCTTGGCCTGCCTGGCCGCCGCCCTGCTCGCCCGCTACCAGTTCGTCGGCACCCAGTTCTTCCTGCCTGCCAGCCTCGAGGCCGTGTTGCAGATGGTGGCCGGCGTCTGGCTGCGCAGGCGCCTGCACCCGCGCATGCTCAACGAACTCTCGCCACGCATGATCCTGCAGGCGTGGTCCGTGCGTATCGGGATGACCGCCCTGGGACTGGCGCTGGGTGTGGCGATCATTGGGGCCGATCAACTACCGGTGGCCGAACTGGCGATCCAGCGTGTGCTGGCACTGCCGGTCTCGCTGCTGGTACTCGGCGCAGTGTTCGCACTGGTCTACAACGATGCCCAGATCGATGCGCAGCGCCAGCGCGAACAGGCGTGGCTGCGCATCGATCCGATCAGCGGCCTGCCCAACATGCGTGCGCTCGGTGAACGCCTGCAGCGGTACTGGCGCGACAACGACGGCATCGGCAAGGCCTGCCTGATCGTGGCCGAGATGGGCAACCTGCGCGATCTGCGCCTGCGCTACGGGCCATTGCAGGACAACGGCCTGTGGCAGCGCGATACACCGGCCGACGTCCACCGGTTGCTGCCATCGCTGGCGGTGGACGACGTGGAGGTCTACCAGTTCGGTGATGCCGCGCTGGCGATCCTGGTGCGCGGCATGACCTTGTCCGAACTGCGCATACAACCGCAGATCACCGAGCTGGCCAGCAACCTGGCCGATCGGGTCGGCCGCGATTGGCCTGGCTTCCGGCCGCTGTTCCGCTGTGCGGTGGTTGAATTGAAGCCCCCCGTTGATGCCGACGAAGGACATCTTCCGTTCCGCGCGATCACCGTGGCACTGAGCGCGATCGAATCCGGCGTCGTGTTCTTCGACGACCCGATCCAGCGCGACGGCGAGATCGACGCCCTGATCGAAGCCGCCCTCGAACGCTGGCTGCAGCAGGGCGACGCACCGCTGTGCTACCAGCCCAAGCATCGCCTGCAGGACCGCCAGCTGGTCGGCGCCGAAGCGCTGCTGCGCATGCGCGATGGCGAAGGCCGGCCGATTGCACCGATGCGGGTGATCTCGCTGCTGCGCCGGCAGGGCCGGCTGGCAGACCTGGAATGGGCCACGCTGCAGTCGGCGGTGCACTTCCTGCAGCACTGCCGGCAGGACGGCGCGGCGCTGACCATCGCAGTCAATGTGTCAGCCGAATCCCTGCGCCTGCCCGACTTCGGCCTGCGCCTGCAGGAACTGCTGCAGCTGCACGACATCCCCGGCGCGATGCTGCGGCTGGAAATCGTCGAGTGGACCGAGATCGTCGAGCGTGACCTGGTCGATGCCAACATCGCACAGCTGCTGGCGGCCGGAGTCACCCTGTCGCTGGATGATTTCGGCGCGGGCTATTCGACCCTGATCCTGCTTTCGCAGCTGGCCATCGCCGAGGTCAAGATCGAGCAGGCGTTGATCGCCACGCTGTCCGACGCCAAGTCGCAGTCGATCGTTCGCTTCATCGTCGAAGTCGCGCACCGCTGCGGCGCGATCGTGGTGGCCGAGGGGACCGAAACCCTGGCGCAGGAACAGCACCTGCGCGCGCTGGGCGTGGATGTCGGCCAGGGCTATCTTTACTCGGCCGCACTGCCGGCCGACGAGTTCCGTCGCTTCGCCGCCAGCTAGACCGCGTAGAAACCCAGGAACATGGCCACCGCCGATTCGGCGACGCGTGCGCGTTCCTGCGCGGTCAACGGTGGCTGCCCCATCGTCACCTGCGGCCAGAACGCAAAGCTCTTCACCAGCCCATGCAGCTGGTGGCCGGCGAATTCCGGATCAACCTCTCGCAACCGGCCATCGGCGATCGCTGCGCGGATCCACGCACTCTCGCCACTTTCCTTCTCGCCCATGCGGCAGACGATGGCCTGCGCCCGCTCCGGTGAGTGGATGACCTCGGCCATCGCCACCCGTGCCAGGTCGATGAAGTTGGCATCGCTGAGCAGTTCCAGCTTCTGGCCCAGCAACTGCAGCAGCTGCGCCTGCAACGGCTGGTCCGCGCGATACGGCAGTGCGTCGCTGGCCACGCTGCGTTCCCACAGCTCCTCCAGGATCATCGAAAACAGCGCTTCCTTGCTCGGGAAGTGGTTGTAGACGGTGCGCTTGGAGACCCCGGCCACCTCGGCGATGCGGTCCATGCTGGTCGCCTCGTAGCCCGATGCACGGAACTCCTCCACCGCCGCGCGCACGATGTCCTCGCGTTTGCGGTCGGTCAGGCGTTGTGGGGCACGGGGCATGGCGGAGACCGGATAGCTGAACGGACGCCACCATTTTACACCCAGTAGTGTACTTTTGAAAAATGCGAAACTACACTGTGCAGTGTACCCAGCGGACGTCACCCATGAAGCGCCTGCTCCTTGTCCTCCTGCTTGGAATCCTCGCCGTGACCGCCTACACCTTCTGCAAGTCCTGGTCCCTCCCCGACTTCCCCGATTCGCCGCAGTACCGCGACGGCAAGTTCCGCAATGCCCTGCCCCGTCCGGCGATGGGCCTGCGCGACGGTGCGGAGATCTGGTGGACGTTCCTGTTCAACAAGCCCAAGGGCACCGTGCCCGCCCACCCGATTCCGGTGAAGCCGCTGGACCGCGCCTCCCTGGATGCTGCGCCGGATCGCAGCCTGTTCCGGCTTGGGCACTCCACGATCCTGCTGAAGCTGCGTGGCCAGTACTGGCTGACCGACCCGGTGTTCTCCGAGCGCGCCTCACCGGTGCAGTGGATGGGGCCGGCGCGCTTCCACGCACCGCCGATCAGCATCGACGAACTGCCGCCCATCGCCGGCGTGATCCTCTCGCACAACCACTATGACCATCTCGACCATGCCGCGGTAATGCAGCTGGCCGGCAAGACCGCGCGCTTCATCGCACCGCTCGGCGTCGGCGACCAGCTGATTGCATGGGGTGTGGACGCCAGCAAGGTGGAACAGCTGGACTGGTGGCAGTCGACTGAAGCCAGTGGCCTGCGCTTGACCGCGACCCCGGGCCAGCACTTCTCCGGCCGCGGGCTGGGTGACAGCGACCGCAGCCTGTGGGCGTCATGGGTGATCCAGGACGGCGACTTCCGCATCTTCTTCAGCGGCGACACCGGCTACTTCGATGGCTTCAAGGCCATCGGCGAGAAGTACGGACCGTTCGACCTGACCATGATCGAGACCGGCGCCTACGATCCGCGCTGGGCGTTCGTGCACATGCAACCGGAACAGACCCTGCAGGCGCACCTGGACCTGCGCGGAAAGTGGCTGCTGCCGATCCACAACGGCACCTTCGACCTGGCCCTGCACGCATGGCAGCAGCCGTTCGAACGCATCACGGCATTGGCAGCCGCGAAGAACGTGCCGGTGGCCACGCCGATGATGGGCGAAGCACTGGACATGCAGGCGCCGCAGGCGGGTACGCGATGGTGGGAGACGGTGGAGCTTTAGCGGGGGATGCCGTTTGACCTGCCGGAAGCCATGTAGAGCCGAGCCATGCTCGGCTGCGTCAACCACGCAAGCGGCCTGCGGCGCTGCAGTGCGTCATGTAACCGATTACATCCCTTGCTAGCGTAGCGCTCGCCCGATTCCGGTCGAACCTGCGAGGCTGTCTGTAATGACGTTGCGCGCCGAACGCTCCAAGGTCTCCACACCGCTTTTCCTGTTGCGTCCTGCCGGTGCCCTGCTGTTGGCAGCCCTGGCCTCCAGCGCACAGGCACAGACGCTGCCACCGCGCAGCCAATGGCAGGCCAGCAGTTCCGCGCAGCAGGTGCCGGCAATGGCGATCGGCCACCTGATCGACGGCGACCCGAAGACCGTCACCGGCGGCGCCTTCAGTCCGGGCCACTGGTTCCAGATCGATCTGGGCGCGCCCACCCTGCTGGCCGGTGCGCGCCTTACCTGGGATGTCTCCAACCCGGAAGGCTATTCACTGCAGACCTCACTGGATGGCAGGCAGTGGCAGACCGCGTACACGATGGCCGATTCGCTGGGCGACGTGGAAACGCTGTACTTCGCGCCGCGGCAGGCACGCTACCTGCGGCTGGCCAGCCCGCAGCGCACCTCCGATTGGGGCGTGTCGATCTTCGAGATGGAGCCACTGGACAGCACGCTCAGCGCACGCATCAGCGGTATCGATGCAACGCAGGCAGCGGCGCTCTGGCAAGGCGGCGGCACCGTCGCGATGCCGGCCGGGGCAAATGGATCCCATACGTTCGAGATCACGCTGCCGCGGGCCCAATCAACGGCTGGCCTGGTCGTCGGCTGGGCCGATGGCGCGCGCGGCGCCGCGCGACTGCAGGTGCAGGATGCACAGGGCCGTTGGCAGGACCTCGCACACGATGCACAAGCGGCCAATCATCGACAAAGCTGGCTGGCCGCCACTGCAGCACAACCGTTACGTACATTCCGCCTGAGCGTGGACGGCGCTGCACCGCAGATCGCGCGCCTGCGCCTGCTCGGCCCGAAAGCCGTGATGACGCCGATGAAGCGCTACCAGATCGCTGCCAGCGGCGCGCAGCGCGCGTTGTTCCCGGCGTCGTTGCAGATGCAGCAGACCTATTGGACCGCAGTGGGCGTGCATGCGGGCCGGCAGAAGTCGATCTTCGACGAATACGGCAATCTGGAAGCCTTCAAGGGCGCGCCGTTGGTGCAGCCGATCTGGCGAAGTGCTGACGGCCGCGCCGCTGGCGCGGCAGGACAGCCGATACAGCACGCGCTGCGGGATGGCTGGAAGCCGATGCCCTCCGCTACGTGGTCACCGCAGCCCGGGCTGGAGTTGCGCAGCGAGGTATTCGCCATCGAGCGCAACGGCCAGCCGGTAACGTTCCTGCGTCATCGCCTGCACAACACCGGAAAAACCCGGATCGACGGCACGCTCAGCCTGGTCGTGCGCCCGATGCAGATGAACCCGCCATGGCAGAACGGCGGGCTGTCGCCGATCCGCGATGTGGCCATCGACAGGCAATCCGTGCGCATCAATGGCCGCACGCTGCTGCAGTCGCTCACGCCAGTGGCTGCGTCCGGCGCGGCGCCGTTCGGCAGGGATGGCGCCACGGAAATCACCGCGGACATCGCTGCCGGCCAACTGCCTTCCGCGCAACAGGCGCATGATGACCAGGGTCTTGCCTCGGCTGCGTTGGACTACCGCGTCTCGTTGGCGCCGGGAACCAGCGATGCCATCGTGGTCGCGTTCCCGTTGGGCACCGCCGCCGCGGATGCCAATGGCGTGCTGCCCGAAGCGCCTGCGTTGGATCTGGCCACGCTTCCCCGCGATGCCAATGCGGCGTTCGATTCACTGGCCACGCAGGCGTCCGCGGACTGGCAGGCACGGCTGGGCCAGGTCGGCCTGCGCCTGCCCGATCCATCACTGGTGGACATGCTGCGCGCGCAGGCCGCCTACATGCTGATCAACCAGACCGGCCCGGCGATGCAGCCCGGCCCGCGCAACTACAACCGCTCCTTCATCCGCGACGGCATGGCCACCTCGGCCGTGCTGCTGCGCATGGGCGAGGCCAAGGTCGCGCGCGACTACCTGGCCTGGTACAGCGAACACGGCGTACATGCCAACGGCCTGGTCTCGCCGATCCTCAATGACGATGGCAGCGTCAACACCGGCTTCGGTTCGGACATCGAGTACGACAGCCAGGGCCAGTACGTGGCGCTGGTCGCCGACGTTGCACGGCTGGATGGCGGACCCGAGTCGGTGCGTGACTACCTGCCGAAGGTGAAGGCCGCGCTGCACTTCCTGCAGGAACTGCGCGAGCGCACGCTGGTGCCCGGATACAAGGCTGACCAGCCTGCCCCGGAACGCTTTGCGGGCATCCTTGCACCATCGATCAGCCATGAGGGCTATCCATCACCCACCCACAGCTACTGGGATGACTATTGGGGCCTGAAGGGGTGGCACGACGGCGCGTGGCTGGCCGAGGCACTGGGCGACCACGAAACCGCCCGTTGGGCGCGCGAGCAGTACAAAGCGCTGTACGACGCATTGCGTGCCTCGATCCGCGCAACGATGGCGTGGAAGGGCATCGACTTCATTCCGTCATCGGCCGATCTTGGCGATGGTGACCCCACGGGCGTGTCGATCGCCCTGGACCCGACCGGCGCGCAGAGCGTGTTGCCGGCAGATGCGTTGCGGACCACCTTCGCCCGCTACCTGGAAGACGTGCGCAAGCGCAGCCAGCCCGGTGCGCTGTATGCCTACACGCCGTACGAGATCCGCAACGTGCTGAGCTATGTGCACCTGGGCCAGCCAGACGTGGCTGACGAGCTGCTGCAGGGCCTGCTTCATGACCGGCGCCCGCTTGAATGGCAGGTGCTGGCCGAAGTAGTGCATTCACGGCTGCGCTTCCCGCGCTACCTCGGCGACATGCCGCATACCTGGATCGGCGCCGAATACGGCCGCACCCTGTTCGGCATGCTGATGCGCGAAGACGATGATGCGCTCTCGCTGCTGCCGGGCACACCGCCCTCGTGGGTGGCGGGGAATGGATTGGCGGTGGAGCGCCTGCCGACGGCGTATGGCACATTGCAGATGCAGGCGCGGCAGCGCGACGGAGTGCTGACGGTGGCGCTGGGCAAAGGGCTGCGCGGCGGAACGGCGGTGAAGGTCTGGTGGCCGGCGCGCACGATGCCGAAGACGGTGCGTGTGGACGGACGCAGCGTTTCCGACTTCGACGCCGAGGGCGTGCGCCTGGCGAAACCGTTCAGAACGCTGGAGGCGCGTTGGTAAAACAGCCGAGCATCGCTCGGCTCTACAAGCGAAGGTCGCGCCGGGCCACGCCCGGTGTCATTGCAACGTCGGCAATCCCGGCGGGTTGGTCTGCGACTGCGGCACGGCTTCCTCGGCCACGTTCCACCGCTTCAGCGCCTGCGCGTAGGTGCCACTGGCGATCTGGGTGTTCAGCGCCTGCGTCACTGCATCAGCCAGGCCGCTGCCCTTGCGCGTGGTCACCGAGATCGCCGCAGCGTTCGGCCAGCCACCGGGGAACAGGCCGACGCGCCGCACCTTACCGTCGCGTGCGGAATAGGCGCCGGTGGCGTTGGGCTCGAACGACACATCGGCACGGCCGGTGATCACCGCCAATCGCCCGACCACCGCGTCATCGAAGTACTGGTATTCCACGGGCTTTAATCCCGCCGCGATGTTCTGCTGGTCCCACTGGCGCAGGATCTGGTCCTGGTTGGTGCTGGCACCGACCACCACCTTCAGCCCGGCCACATCGGCGGGCTTTTCGATTTTATGGATGGGCCCGTCGCTGCGCGTGTAGATGCCCAGCAGGTCGTAACGATAGCTGGAGAAATCGAACTTCTTCTTGCGTTCCTCGGTGACCGTCACGTTCGACAGCACCGCATCGTACTTGCCCGACTCCAGCCCCAGCGGCCAGTCGGCCCAGGCCACCGGCACGATCACCAGCTTCAGGCCCAACGCATCCGCGATCAGCCGCGCGATGTCCGGCTCGATGCCGACCACGTCCTTGCTGTCGGCGCCGTAGTCGGCCAGCGGTAGCTGCCCCGGGTGGGTCGCCACAGTGAATGCGCCCGGCGTGACGAAGTGGTAGCCCGCAGGGATCAAGGCCTGCGCCTTCGGGTCGAGCGTGCCCTTCAGCACGGCGGTGTTGGTACCGGCCAGGCTGGTCGCGGCCACAGCGGCAGCCTCCGGGGCCTGGCGCACGCGCGAGTAGACGATGCCGGCGATGCCGATGACCAGCACCCCCACGATCAACAGGGTGCTGCGCGAGGGGCGACGCGGTGCTGCAGGGCTCATGGTGTTCCTTCCGGGGTTACAGGGTCTTGGCCAGGAAATCGGCGGTGCGCTGCTGGCGCGGGCGTTCGAACAGCACCTCGGGCGTGCCCTGCTCGATCACCCGGCCCTGGTCCATCATCACCACGTGATCGGCTACGCGGCGGGCGAAGCTCAGCTCATGGGTGACGATCACCAGCGTGGTGCCGGAGCGGGCCAGCTCCTCGATCACGCTCAGCACCTCGGCCACCAGTTCCGGGTCCAGCGCCGAGGTCGGTTCGTCGAACAGCAGCACCTTCGGCTGCAGCGCCAGTGCCCGCGCAATTGCGATGCGCTGCTGCTGGCCACCGGACAGCTGGCGCGGGAAGGCATCGGCCTTGTCGGCCAGGCCGACCCGTTCCAGCAGCGTGCGCGCCTGCTGCTCGGCCTGCGGTCGCGGCACGCCGCGCACCGCGATCGGTGCCTCGATGATGTTCTCCAGCGCGGTCAGGTGCGGGAACAGGTTGAAGCCCTGGAACACCATGCCCACTTCCGCACGGCGGCGTCGGATCTCGCGCTCGGGCAACTCGTACAGGGTGTCGCCCTCGCGGCGGTAGCCGATCAGCTGGCCGCCGACAGTCACGTAACCGGCGTCGGCGCGTTCCAGGTGGTTGATCAGCCGCAGCAGCGTGGACTTGCCGGCGCCCGAAGGGCCGATCAGCACGGTCACGCTGCCGGCACGCAGGTCCAGGTGCACGTCTTCCAGCACCGGCTGATCGCCAAACACCTTGCCTACGCCATGCAGCGACACCGCCGCGCCCTCGCCCGCTTCAACCTGGGTGGCGATACGCGGGCGGCTTGCTACGCGCGGCGCGGCATCGCTCTGCACACGCGGGGGCGATGAGACCCGCGACACCGAGCGCTCGCGCTGCAGCTGGCCACGCGCGAAGCGTTGCTCCACCCGCCGCTGCAGCAGCGACAGCACGGTAAGGATCACCAGGTACCAGACCGTGGCCACCATCAGCAGCGGCACCACTTCCAGGTTGCGGCGGTAGATCACCTGCACGGTGTAGAACAGCTCCGGCAGCGCCAGCACGTAGACCACCGAGGTGCTCTTGGCCAGGCCGATCACATCGTTGAACGCGGCCGGCAGGATCGAACGCATCGCCTGCGGCAGGATGATGCGGCGCACCTGGCGGCCACGCGGCAGGCCAAGTGCCGCTGCCGCCTCGTACTGGCCATGGTCGACCGAGAGGATGCCACCACGGATCACTTCGGCCGAGAACGCGGCCTGATTCAAGGTGAGGCCCAGCACTGCGGCGGTGAACACGCCGATCAGCTGCGTGGTCGGGTACGAGAACAGGCTGATGCCGGTGAACGGCACGCCCAGTTCGATGGTGCTGTACAGGTAGCCCAGGTTGTTCAGCAGCAGCAACAGCACCAGCAGCGGGATCGAACGGAACAGCCATACATAGCCCCACGACACCGCCGACAGCAGCGGCGAGCCGGACACGCGGGCCAGCGCCAGCAAGGTACCCAGTGCGAAGCCGAGGCCGGTACCGAGCGCGGTCAGCAGCAGCGTGCGACCCAGGCCTTCCAGTACAGGCCGTGCGAAGAACCACTCGGCGAACGTGCCCCAGCCCCAGCGCGGATTGCCCAGCACGGATTGCAGCCCGATCAGGATCAGCGCCAGTGCCAGCACCGTGCCGAAGACCTGCAGCGGATGCCGGGCCGGCACGATCTTCAACGCCGGTGCTGGCGCGGGGGGTGCGGCAATGCCATCCAGCGCAGTCGAAGGCGTGCTCATGCGTGGGCTCCGTGCAGCATGGCCTGTGATGGCACAACGACCGGCGCCGATACGCTCAGGTGCTTCTCGAACGGCAGATGCGCGATGGTTTCCGGGTCGGCCTGCAGGTCGAACAGCGCGGTGTAGCCGTGGCTGAGGTACAGGCCGACGGCTTCAGGCTGGCGGAAGCCGGTGGTCAGGAACACCCGCCGGTACCCTTGCCGCGCCGCCTGGTCTTCCAGTTCCTGAAGCACGCGACGCGCGATGCCCTGCCGGCGCAGCCCGGGCAGCGTCCAGATGCGTTTGAATTCGGCGGTGTCCGGATCGCGGTGCGGCATGAAGGCGCCGCCGGAGATCGCCACACCATCGCGCAGCAGCAGCACGAACGCGCCTACCGGCGCCGCGAAGGCCTGCGCCGGATAGCGTTGCAGCTCCTCGCGGGCGCTGCCGCCGATGCGTCGGCGCACGTCGGCGTAACGGATGTCGTACTCCTGCTCCAGGCCATCGAACAGCGGCCGCGCCAATGGATCATCCACCGAGGTATAGAGGAAGCGTTCGTTGCTGCTCATGCCACGTCCTTCACCAGATAGTCTTCGGCCAGCCGCGCCCACAGGCTGGCGGCCGGTGCGATGGCCGCGTCGTTGAACACATAGCGCGGGCTGTGCAACGGTGCGCTGTCGCCGTTGCCGACGAACACGAAACTCCCGGGCCGTGCCTGCAACAGGAAAGCGAAGTCCTCGCTGGCGGTGCGCGGCGCGAACTCCGGCACCACCTGTTCGTGGCCGAAGCCCTGTACGGCCACGTCGCGGATGTAGGCGGTCTGCTGCGGGTGGTTGATCACGCTGGGGAAGCCACGCGGGAACTCGATTTCGGCGCGTGCCCCGAAAGCGGCAGCGGTCTGCTCGGCAATCCCGGTCACCCGGCGGCGCAGCGTGTCGCGCACCTCGGGCAGGTAGGCGCGCACGGTCAGCTTCAGCTCGACCACGTCCGGAATCACATTGGCGGCCTGCCCACCGTGGATCGAACCGACGGTGACCACGCCCATCTGCCGCGGGTCGACATTGCGCGACACCACACTCTGCAATGCAGTGATGATGTGCGCGGCGACCAGGATCGGGTCCACGCTGCCCTGCGGCTCGGCACCGTGGCCGCCCTTGCCGATCACCTTCAGCCGCGCCCAGTCGACCGACGCCATCGCCGGGCCGTCGACGAAGCCGAAGTGGCCGACCGGTACGCCGGGCCAGTTGTGCAGCCCATAGATCGCATCCACCGGGAAGCGCTCGAACAGGCCGTCGGCAATCATCTTCGATGCACCTGAGCCGGTTTCCTCGGCTGGCTGGAACACCAGCTGCAAGGTGCCGTCGATAGTGCCGTGATGGGCCAGGTAATGCGCGGCAGACAGCAGGATGGCGGTGTGACCATCATGGCCGCAGGCATGCATCAGGCCGACGGTCTGGCTGGCGTAGGCCAGCCCCGAGTCTTCGTGGATCGGCAAGGCATCGATGTCCGCACGCAGCCCCAGCCGACGGCCGCCCTGCCCACGCTGCAACGTGCCGACCACGCCGGTGCCGCCAAGACCGGTGGTCACCTCATAGCCCCACTGCTGCAGCAACTCGGCCACACGGGCGCTGGTGCGGTGCTCCTCGAAGGCCAGCTCCGGGTGGCGGTGCAGGTCATGGCGGATCGCGATGGTGGCCTCGGCGCGTGCCGCGATCTCGGGCAATACGCCCGTCGTTTGGGAATCCCGCCGGGCATGGCCCGTTGCTGCCGCAGTGTCTCCGCTCATTGCCCTACCCCGCCTTCCGCGCCGGCTCGGCATCGGTCGAATGGCGGCTGGCCTTGTACGGCAGGCCCAGATGCTCGCGCAGGGTCTGCCCTTCCAGCTCGCGCTGGTGGTAGCCGCGCGCCTGCAGGATCGGCAGCACCTGGGTCACGAAATCGTCCAGGCCTTCGCGCTGTGCCGCAAAACCGAGGATGAAGCCGTCGCTGGCACCGGCATCGAACCAGCGGATCAGCTCATCGGCCACGCGCTCCGGCGTACCGATGAAGTTCGGTCGTGGACTCACGGCTTCCAATGCCACCTGGCGCAGGCTCAGCCCCTTCTCCCGCGCATCCTGCTTGATGCGGTCGGTGGTGGAACGGAACGAGTTGCTGCCGATCTCACCCAGGTCCGGGAACGGCGCGTCCGGATCGTACTGGCTGAAATCGTGGTGGTCGAAGAAGCGTCCCAGGTAGGCCAGTGCATCCTCCAGCGTGGCCAGTGCGGCGATTGCCTGGTACTTGGCTTCGGCCTCTTCGACAGTACGGCCGACGATGGGGCCGATGCCCGGGAAGATCTTCACGTCGTTGCCGCTGCGGCCATGCGCGATCGCCGAGTTCTTCACCTTCTGGGTGAACGCGCGGGTTTCTTCCAGCGACGGCGAATGGGTGAACACCGCATCGGCGTACTTGCCGGCCAGCGCGATGCCATCGTCGGACGAACCGGCCTGGAAGATCACCGGCTGGCCCTGTGGCGAACGCTGGATGTTGAGCGGGCCTTCCACCTGGAAGAAGCGGCCCTTGTGGTCGAGGCGGCGGAACTTTTCCGGCGCGAAGAAAGTACCGCTGTCGCGCTCGCGCACGAAGGCATCGTCATCCCAGGAATCCCACAGCCCCTGCACCACCTCCAGGTACTCGTCGGCGATCTGGTAGCGCAGTGCATGCTCGGGATGTGGGCGGCCATAATTGCGACCCGAGCCCTCCAACGGCGACGTCACCACGTTCCAGCCGGCGCGGCCGCCGCTGAGCAGATCCAGCGAGGCGAACTGGCGGGCGACGGTGAATGGGTCGCTGTAGGAGGTGGACAGCGTACCGGCCAAGCCGATCTTCTTCGTCGCCGTAGCGAGCGCCGACAGCAGCGAGATCGGCTCGAAACGGTTGAGGAAATGCGGGATCGACTTCTCGTTGATATACAACCCGTCGGCCACGAAGCCGAAGGCGATGCCGTTGTCTTCGGCGGTGCGCGCGATGTCGATGTAGAACTGCAGGTTGACGCTGGCATCGGCCGGGTTGGACGGGTGCTTCCAGGCATGCATGTGGCTGCCGGGGCCCTGCAGCATGATGCCGAACGGAATGTGGCGCGGGGTCGTGCTCATGGGAAACGCTCCTGCAGGTCAGGCCACCGCCGCGCGCGGCGCGGGCGACAGCAGTTCAAGGGATGTCAGGCGTGCGTCGAGGTCGGCCACCGGCGCATCGAGGATGAACTCGCCCACGCCGAAACGCCGGTGCAGCGCATCCAGTTCGCCGCGCACGTGCTGCGCATCGCCGGACAGCACGCTGGGGCGCGTTTCCTCGATGCGGAAGTCGGCCACGCCCACCTGGCGCGCGTACTCGACAGCCGCCTCCGGGCTGGGCAGGTTCACCGCCTGCCCGGGACCGAGGTGCAGCTTGTAGACCCGCAGCGCACCGATGTGACGCGCTGCGGCTTCAGCAGTCGGTGCGGCGAAGGCCACCGTGGCCAGCAGCGGTGGCTGCGAGGCGACGCTGCGATAGGCGTCGAACGCGGCCTCGATGTGCTTCGGGTCACCATCGAAGTGCGCGGCGTAGACGAAGCGCCAGCCCAGTTCGGCCGCCTGCTTTGCGCTCTGTGGACTTGCGCCGAGCAGGAAACGCTCCGGCGCCTGCTGCGGAACCGGCCGCGCCAGCGCCTCGCTTTCGGCGCCGGCCAGATAACCCTCCAGGTCGCGCAGTTGCTGGTCGAAGTCGGCGAACGGCGGACGCCCGGCTGCCAGCGCGGCAGTCGAGGCCGGCAGGCCGCCGGGGGCCTTGCCCACGCCCAGATCGACGCGCCCCGGCGCCAGCGCCGCCAGCAGGTTGAAGTTCTCCGCCACCTTGTACGGCGCGTAGTGGCGCAGCATCACCCCGCCACTGCCGATGCGGATGCGCCGGGTCTGCGCCAGCACCCAGGCCGCCAGCACTTCCGGTGCAGGGCTGGCCAACGTCGGTGCGGCATGGTGCTCGGCAAACCAGTAGCGGTGATAGCCCAGCTGTTCGGCGCGCTGCGCCAGCTGCAGGCTGTTGCGCAGCGCCTGCTCCGGCGAAGCGCCCTCGGCCACCGGGCTCTTGTCCAGCACGCTGATCTGATAGCTCACGGTCGCGTCCTCGCTCAGGGGTGGGCCACGGGAATGCCGAGCAATCCGTTCAGTGCGGCCAGGATCGGTTCGGCACCGGAGATGTACTGCCGGTCCTGGTGCGCGCCACTGGCCAGGTCGCTGCGTACGCCCTGCGGCAGCACCAGCTTGGGCAACGACTGGTCCTGCTCGCCGATCTCGGCGATCACCTCGCGGCGCGGCCGCGCGAAGCCGATGCGACGTACGTCCAGCTGCGCATCAAGGCCGTCGATGCTCGACAGTGCACCTTCCAGCAACAGGCTGTGCCGGCAGAAGAAGCGCTGGCCGGGAATCTGGCCGTCCTCGAACTCGCGATCGAGCAGGAACAGGATGGGTTTGCTTGCTGCGTCGAGCGTCACTGGGGGGGTCCTCATCTGGGCCGGCAATGCGATGCCGCTTCGATATCGATGCTAGAGATGCCGGCGGCTGCGGCAGCGACGCCTGGCGACAATCGGCGGTCAGATCCGGCCATGCAGATGCAGCGTGGCCATAAGCAAAGCGCCGCCGGTTATGGCGTCAGGCGATGCGTCGCAGCGGCGCCGCTACCGCCAGCGCCTGCGTCGCCAGGTGGCCGGCCGCACGCTCGGCTGCCAGCGCGATGCGTGCCTGCAAGGCAGCACTGTTGATGTGCTCGCCGTCGAAGTCGGCAGGCGTGGCATACACCCCGATCGGCAGCGTGTGCGCCTGCAGGAAACTGAACAACGGCCGCAACTGGTGGTCGATCACCAGCGCATGGCGCTCGCTGCCACCGGTCGCTGCCAGCAGCACCGGCGTATCCACCAGCGCCTCCAGCCCGACGAAGTCGACCAGGTGCTTGAACAACCCGGGATACGAGCCGCGATAGACCGGCGCGGCCACCACCAGCAGCTCTGCGGCCTCGATGCTCTGCAGCGCCTGCTCCACCTCCGGCCCCGCCTCATCGCGGGACAACGACTGGCCCAGCGAGCGCGCGATCGGCGCCAGCTCCACCAGCTCCACGCTGGCATGCACGCGTTGCTGCAGCGACGCCAGCAGATGCCGCACCAGCAGCAACGTGCGCGATGTCGCCGCACTGGTCGGCGACCCCACCAATGCAACCACCTTCAATGCAGAAGACATGAACTGCTCCTCGATAATGCCGAACTACCTCCGGCCGTCCTTCGTCTTTTGTAGAGCCGAGCCATGCTCGGCTGCTTCCCGCCTTTGTAGAGCCGAGCCATGCTCGGCTGCCCCAGATCAGAACCGGTAACTGATCCGCCCATACCAATACGCCCCGACGTTGCCCAACACGTCGCCGTTGTCCCAGGTCGTCTCGATGCTGGCCACATCGGTAGCACTGCGCGCGTACTCCGGCACCTTGCGCGTGCGCTTGTCGAACACATTGTTGATCCCCAGCGCCGCGCTCCAGCCCGCCCCCAGCTCCACGCCGCCGGACAGGTTGGTCACCAGCACCGGCGGCTGCTTGTACTCCACGCCGTTGTTCAGGCGCTTGATCGGGCCGTAGTAGGTGAAATCGACGTTCGAGCGCCAGCGCCCGTTCTGCCAGCCCAGCCCGGCTACCTGGGTGTAGCTGGGCGTGCGGAAGCGCAGCGCGTATTCGCTGCTCTTGGTCAGCAGGTTGATGTTCGGCAGCCCCTGCAGCGCCGCCGGAATGTCGCTCACCTTCTGGATGGTGGTACGGCCGACGTTGGCCGCGTAGCTCCAGCGCAGCTTGCCCCACGCAGTGTCCTGGTTGGCTTCCAGGGTCAGCTCGACACCGCGCGTGCGGGTATTGCCCACATTGGTGAAGTAGCTGGCGTAGAACGCATCACCCGGCAGGATGCTGATGCCGGCGGAACCCAGCAGCGCATCGATGGTGTTCTTCTGCGCCGCGCTCAGCACCGTACCGCTGTTGTCGGTGATGCGCGCCGGATCCTGCGCGTTGTAGCCGATCTGGCTGGACTGGCCCAGCTGGCCACGGATGTCGATCTGGTACGCATCCACGGCCAGATGGAACGCCGGGCTCGGGTCCCAGGTCACGCCCAGGCTGTAGTTGGTGGCTTTCTCGGGCTTCAGCGGCGCAGCACCCAGCGCAACCGCCGCCGGTGAAGACACCTGCGCCACCAGCGTGGTCCCGCACGGGCAGCTGCCCGTGGCCTGGTAGAACTGTGCGCCCAGGCTGGGCGCATGGAAGCCGTTGCTGACCATCGCGCGTACACCCAACGCGTCGGTGAAGTCGAAGCGCGTGGTCAGGCGGCCAGTGGAGACACTGCCGAAGTCGGAATGATCTTCCCAGCGCGCCGCGGCATCCAGATACCAGCGCGAGGTGATGTTGCTGGCCGCGCCCACATAGACCGCCTTGCTGTTGCGCGTCGCCTTCACCGCGTCGGCAGTCGAATAGCCGACGAAGGCTGCGGCACCGAAGCCGGTGTACGACTCCCACTGCCCGGCCCCGCGTTCGTACTGTTCGTGCTGGTACTCGGCGCCTGCGCTCACTTCCAGCGGCGACGCAAAGGCGGCCACCTCGAAGCCACGGCGCAGGTCGAGGTTGGCGATCCCCTGCTGGTAGTCCAGCTTGCCGTCATAGAAGTCAGTGGGCGAACCGGGATACGGCAGCGAGTAGTTCACCGAATTGCGGGTATAGGTGCGCACCGTGCTGCGGTTGCCGGTCAGGCTGGCGTCGTAATCCCAGCCCGCGATCTGCCCCTTCACGCCCGCAGTGCCGGTGTACTGCTTTTCCTTGGTCTCCAGCACCGGCAGGAAGCCATCGTGAAACACGCTCAGCACGCCGGGTGCCTTGTAGGTGGTGAAGATGGTCGCCGGCAGGCGGAAGTTCTGGATCGCCTGCGCGGTGCGGTCACTGGCCGTGGCGTTGGCGTAGAACTGCGCGCTCTCGCCCAGGCCATGGCCTGCATTCACTGCGAAAGCCTTCAACGCGTACGACGGCGAACTGAGGATGGTGTTGGCCTCGGCATCGCGGTTGGCCTCGGCCGGGTTCGGCGATGCACCCGTCGGCAAGCGATTGTTCGGGCGCAGTGCGACCCGGTTGCCGTTGGCATCTACTGCCGGATAGCTCAGGTAGCCATCGATGTAGCGACGGGTGCGGATCGCGTGGTGCTGCCGCGTGTTCTCGCCGGACAGGTTGACGAAGCCATCCTGGCCCCACGGCAGCCCGACATTGGCGCGCACGCTGGTACGCGAACCATCACCATCGATGCTCTGCCCGCTCTCCACCGACACATCGCCACCGTGCGCCTGCGATTTCAGGATCACGTTGACCACGCCGGTGATCGCGTCCGAGCCATAGATGGCCGACGCACCATCACGCAGCACTTCCACGTGGTCGATGGCCGACACCGGAATCAACGCCAGGTCCGCCCACGCATGGCCTGGGAAGCCGCCCCCATTGGCACCGCTCACATAGGCACTGGCATTGCGGCGCTTGCCGTTCACCAGCACCAGCGTGTAGCCCGGTGACAGGTTGCGCAGCTGGTAGCCACGGATCAGGCTCTCCTGGTCGCTCTGGTAGCCGCCGATCTGGCTCAGCGACGGCAGGCTGCGCTGCAGCGCTTCCAGCAGGTTGCCCTGCCCGGTGGCGGCGAGGTCCTCTGCAGAGATCACATCGATGGGCGTGGAACTGTTCTTCACCGTGCGCGTGCTGGTGCGTGAGCCGGTGACCACCACCGCATCCAGCGTGGACGCGGCCACGTTGGCCGTCGCGGCGGTGGCAGCAGGATCTGCGTCTGCTTCAGCCGCATGGCTGGGCGAGGCGGCAAGGATGGCTGTGATCAGAACAGCGAGAGCGCTCAGGACAGGGGCGTGGGCGGCAGGCATGGGGGCTCGTGGGGGTGGGCCGGAAACACGCTTCCATTCAAGGGCCTGTTCACCTGGTGCGACAGGCGCGATCGCGTCACCCAGCCGTAACATCCGGCCACCCACATGACCGCTGGTAATGACGTTAGGCGGCGCACGCGCACGGGGTCCCCCACGGAGTCGGATCCCTTTCCATAGGAAAGGGCTCTGACCCCACGCACGCCTCCCCACCACGGGGTCAGAGCCCTTCCTGCGGAAGGGATCCGACCCCGGTTCCCATATGCCCGCCCGGCATCACCTCATGCCCGCGCATCACGCAACGCCACGCACCGCCACCCGTAGCATCAGGCCATGCCCAGCCCACCCGCCGATCCCACCGCGCCGCTCGTTGCCATCGTCGCCTGCCACGGCCAGGGGCTGTTCGAATTCGGCTGCGCGGTCGGCCTGTTCGCGCCGGTGCGGCCGGAACTCGGCGTGGCCTGGTACCGCACCCAGCTGTGCGCGGGCGAACCCGGTGCGCTGCGCATGCTCGGCAATGCGCAGGTGCAGCTTCCCTACGATCTCAGCGCGGTTGATGACGCCGACATCATCGTCATCCCCGGTTGGCGCGAACCCAGCGAGCGCCCACCGCAGGCACTGCTCGATGCACTGATCCGTGCCCACGCACGTGGCGCGCGCATCGCCTCGATCTGCTCCGGTGCCTTCGTGCTGGCCTGGGCCGGGCTGCTCGATGGCCGCCAGGCCACCACCCACTGGCGCCTCACCGAAGCGCTGGCACGCGAGTTCCCACGCATCGATGTGCGCGAGGATGCGCTGTACGTGGATACCGGCAGCATCATCACTTCGGCCGGCTCGGCCACCGGCATGGACATGATGCTGCACATGGTGCGCAAGGATTACGGCGCGCGCGTGGCCAACCTGGTGGCCGAACGGCTGGTCCTGGCACCATGGCGTGATGCCGGGCGCAGCCAGCGCGTCAGCCGCGCCATTCCCCACGGCGAGCCCACCCGCTTGGCAAAGCTGATGGAATGGATGCGCCGCAACCTGCGCGAGCCCCACTCACTGGGCAGCCTCGCCGAGCAGGCCGCGCTCAGCCAACGCACGCTGCAGCGGCAGTTCCTGGACGCCACCGGCCTGTCGCCGATCGACTGGCTGATCCGCGAGCGCGTGGCTTTCGCGCGCGAGCTGCTGGAAACCACTGACCGGCCGCTGCAGTGGATTGCAGAACAGGCCGGCTTTGGTTCGCAGGAATCGTTCCGTCGGCACTTCCGCGGTCAGGTCGACGCGAGCCCTACCGAGTACCGCAGCCAGCATCGCGGCGGTCTCGGTGCCGACCGGTTGGTGGGCTGTTGATCCAGTGCGCGGAGCCAAGCGTGGCGTGAGCAAAGCCTCACGACGGTCCGGGCTTGCGTGCGTATAGTGACGTGCGTCACAAGAAGCCCCTTCCATGCTCCATGCATTTGCTTACTCCAGCCGCATGTCGGCTGAGCTGTCCAATCAAGCCCTCCACCAGATCGTCTCGCAATCTGCCACGTTCAATCGCCGGGTGGACGTTACCGGTGCGCTGATCGTCGACGGGCAGCGGTTTTTCCAGTACATCGAAGGCCCGCCCGACGCCCTGGAAGCAGTCAAGCGCCGCATCCATGACAGCCGCTCGCATTCTGCCGTCGTGCCGGTACTGGACATGGCCATCAGCGCGCGTGCCGTTCCGTACTGGGCAATGACCCACATCGAGACCGGGCAGATCGTGGTGTCCGGCCTGGTGAATGCGCGCTGGGACGAGTTCGGCCACTCCATTCCGGGCATGGACCAGCTCGTCGGCCTGCTGCGTCCGCATTTTCCACGCGTCGGCACCGTCGGCGCGCCACGCGCAGCCGCCTGATAGACACTGAACCATCGCCTTGCACGCGCACGCCGACGCGGCCGCGCGTTGCGTCCAGGCGTCATCATCCAGATCTCCTTTCCCATCGTCTTCGCCACGCCCATCGCATGCCCGTACCCGCCCACCCTGTAACGGAAACACGCGCATCGCCTGCCGACCTGTTCGAGATCGTCGTCGTGCGTGCAGGCACCGTCCTGTTCGCCATCGACATCCAGGCAGCGGTCGAAATCCGCGGTCCGGAGGCATTCGGCCCTGCAGACCGCAACGGCAGGCCGACCCTGGAAGTTCGTGGGCAGCCATTACCCGTCGTCGACCTGCGCCGCATGAGCGGCCAACCGGCATTCGAGGGTGGCAGCCCGGCCATGCTGTTGATCAACGCCGGCACCGCAACCCTGGCGCTGGCCGTGGACGAAGTGCTGGAGATCGAGACGCCGGACGCGAGCGCGAACACCCCCGAGCCTGCAGCGGGCCAATCGTTCTGCTTCTGCAGCCGGCACATTCAACTCGATCCGGCGCGCTCGGCTGCACTGATCGAACCGGCGGCACTGCTGGGCGCACTTGCCGCGCCGGGTTGACCGGCGGCGTCTCAGGATCGTCCTGCCAAACCACGGTTTCGCAGCCTCCAGCACTGCGCGGCAAAGCCGATCACGAACACCACCAGGCAGGCCAGCAGCGTGTGCAGCACCACCGGGGCCATCGGCGCCGCCGCAATCGGATGCGCTGCCGGCAGGCGGGTCAGCGTTTCGTTGACGCCGGGCACCAACGAGAGCAGGAAGCTGAACGACAGTGCGAAGGTCGACAGGTAACGCGCGGCGCGCCCCAGCCAGCGCAGCCGCGCGGCCAGCACGCCGCCGAATGCCACCAGCAGCACGATCACCCCGAATGCGTGGCCGGCGTTGATCCCGCCCGTGCTGGACACGGTGAACGAGGTGGCCACCGACAGCACCAGCCCCACCAGGTACAGCTTGCCCGCGCGCGTGGCGGGATCGATTGCGCGATGGCGAATGAAGGCATACAGGCCACTCAACACCGGGATCAGGCTGACAGCGGTATGGATCACGCCAAGTGTGGACAGAGGGTGGGACATGGGACATCTCCAGGGACAAAATGAACCTACTAGTAGGTAGGCATAGGACTCAAAAAGAAGGCCCGCGTCGCCGCAGGCCCACCACACATTTCTCAGGACGCCGCGCTCACCCGCGCGATCGCCAACCGCGCCAGTGCCGCGAAGGTCGCCGCATCACCGAAACCGCGCGCGGCCAGCATCGCGCCGTGCACCGATGACATGAACGCCTTGGCCTCATCGGCCGCCGAGCCCTGCAACTGCAGTTGGCCCATCGAAACGCCCTTCTCCAGCGTCACTGCCAGCCAACCGCTCAGGTCCTCGAAATGGCCGCGCACTTCCTCAGCGATCTCTGCCGGAATCATCGGCGCTTCGGCGGCCAGCATCGCGCAGATGCAGAACGAGGACGTACCCCCTGCAATGCAGCTGGACCAGTAATCCACATAGGCGTTGAGCTCCTGCAGCGGGTCGGCCAACTGCCGGTCCAGCAGCGCCAGGCCTTCGCGCGCTTCGGCCCGGTACAGCTCGACCACCGTGCGCACCAGACCCGCCTTGCTGGGGAAGTGGTGATGGATGCTGGCCTTGCTGATGTTCACCCGCGCCGACACGTCGGCGTAGCTGAAGCCGTTGTAGCCACCGGCTTCCAGCAGCGCACGGGCATGCGCCAGGATTTCCTGTGCCTTGGGCGAGAGCGACTCTTTCATGGCAATAAACCTACTAGTAGGTAGACAGCCTGTCAACCCCTCTCTGCTGCACCCGCCAGGCATCATTCCCGGCAGAGCCGGCCGCTGGCCGGCTTGCTGGCAACGTGACCTTCGATTGCCGCTCAATGCGAAGACACGTATACCGCATCGGCTGGCGGAGGTGGCAGCGCGAAACTGCGCCGCATCCGCGCGACCTCGGCCGCCGGCGGCAACGCGAACAGACGCTTGAACTCACGGTTGAACTGCGACGGGCTGGCATACCCCACCGCCAGCGATGCCGCTTCGGCAGTCATCCCCTGCCGCAGCATCAGCAACCGTGCCTGGTGCAGGCGGGTCGACTTCACGTACTGCATCGGCGACGTGCCGGTAATCGCGCGGAAGTGGTCGTGGAAGGTCGCCACACTCATGCCCGCTTCGGTGGCCAGTTGCCCCACGTCCAGGGCGGTGGCATATCCGGCATGGATCGTCCGCAGCACTCTGCCGATGCTGCCGAAGCGCCCGCGCATGGCCAGCGCCTCGCGCATTGCGCCGCCCTGTGCACCCGTCAGCACGCGGAAGTACACCTCACGCACCAACGCAGGGCCGAGCACGGCAGCCTCCAACGGTTCAGCCAGTGCCTCCAGCAGGCGCAGCACCGTGGCCTGCATCGGCGCCTGCATCGGGCTGGACATCATGCCCTGCGCCGGTGTCTCCGGGGTGCCCTCCTGTTCACCCAGTTCGATCAGCAGATCCGCCGCCAGCTGCAGATCCAGATGCAGGTAGATCGCCAGCAGCGGCGCCTGGGCCGACGCATCGGTTTCCATCGTGAACGGCACCGGCACCGACACTGCCAGATAGTGCTGCGCGTCGTACTGGTAGACCTGCCCGCCCAGATAGCCACGCTTCACCCCCTGGCAGACGATCACGATGCCGGGGTCGTACAACACCGGCGTGCGCGCCAGTGGCCGGTCCGATCGCAGCAACCGCACCCCCGGCAGGCGCGTGAGCGTGTAGCCCTCCTCCACCGCCAGCGTCTTCAGCAGGCCGACCATGCGCGCCTGCACCCGCCGTTGCAGGGAATCGACCACAGGCACTCCAGAGGAATAGGCAAGAATGGCCGAATCCTAGGCCTGTGACCCCGGTCGTTCAAGAACTAACGTGCAAGCCCTGCCCACCACGAACGCCCCCTCATGCCCCCTTCCCGCTTTCTCCTCATCACCGGTGTCAGCAGTGGATTCGGCCGCGCCCTTGCCCAGCAGGCCCTGCTGGCCGGCCACCGCGTGGTCGGCACCGTGCGCAACGAAACCGACCGCCAGGTACTCGAAGCGCTCGCTCCCGGCCGCGCATTCGGTCGCCTGCTGGACGTAACCGATACCGCCGCCATCAATGCGCTCGTCGCCGATATCGAAACCAACATCGGAAGCATCGACGTGCTGGTCAACAACGCTGGCTACGGCCACGAAGGCATCCTCGAAGAATCCACGCTCGCCGAGCTGCGGCAGCAATTCGAGGTGAACGTATTCGCTCCAGCCGCGCTGATCAAGGCCGTGCTGCCGCACATGCGCGCCCGGCGCCGCGGTCATATCCTCAACATCACCTCCATGGGCGGTTTCATCACGATGCCGGGCATCGCGTGGTACTGCGGCAGCAAGTTCGCGCTGGAGGGCATCAGTGAAGTGCTTGGCAAGGAAGTCGCGCCGTTTGGTATCCACGTCACGGCCGTCGCGCCGGGTTCCTTCCGCACCGACTGGGCAGGCCGCTCGATGGTGCGGGCACCGCGCAGCATTGACGACTACGACGCATTGTTCGATCCCATCCGCAGCGCGCGTGAGGCGAAGAGTGGCCACCAGCCCGGTGATCCAGTGAAGGCTGCGCAGGCCATGCTGCAGGTCATCGACAGCGACGCTCCTCCCCGCCACTTGCTGCTGGGCAGTGATGCGCTGCAGCTGGTGAGGACAAAGCTGGCATCGATGGCCGGTAGCATCGACGCGTGGGAACAGCTGAGCCGTTCGACCGACGGCGTAGCGTGAGATCTTGAGGCCGCCGATGCCCTCAGCGGCGGCCTCCCCCTGCCCGCTCAGTCTTCCTGCACCAGCTTGAACTCGCGCAGCAGGCCACCGATCTGGGTCTTGTCCAGCTTGTTCATCAGCAGATTGCGCAGGAACGCAGGCCCGGGAACATCCAGTTCCTTGCCATCGCGCAGGCGGCCGGTGGCGGCCAGCAGCGAGCGCACGTCATACGTGGAATTGAACACCTCCGGCACGCCGCGCTCGATCCCCAGCAGGGTGTACACCGCTTCCATCGGCGTGCGCACCGAATACTCGGTGGTGAAGATGCAGTCGCGCTGCTTCGATTCGGCAAACTGGCCGATGAAGGCGAAGTTCACCGCGCCGTCCGGCACCACGTCCGGGCGGTCACCGGCCTGGCGTGGCATGAAGAACGCCGTGACGTACGGCATCATCACCGGCACCGTCTTCGCACCGGTCGCGGCCAGCGCATCAATCTCTTCCACCGGCACGCCCAGGTGGTACAGCCACTCGCGGGTGATCTCCTCGCCGGTGCACTCCTGCATCGGCTTTTTCACGTAGTCGCCCGGCGTATCCACAAACAGCGAGTACACCCAGACCACGATCTGGTCCCTGGGCTGGTTCTTGAAATGCGGCTGGCGGTTCACCGTCCAGCTCATCAGCCAGCGCGAGTCGCGCACGCTGACGATGCCGCCGGTCACCACCTTGTCACTGAACGGGTCGCGCTTGGCGATCTTCTGGATGTAGGCCGGAATGCGCGCATCCAGCGTCGTCACTGTCGCCGATTCCCACTTGGTCTGCGGGATATGCGCGCCGAACACATCCGGGCGGCCAAAGGCCTCGTCCTTCGCGGCGATGCGGCGCCACAGGTCCCAGGCCGGCGCCGGTCCTTCGTTCAAACGCGCCGCGGTATGGTGATCGCCATTATCCGAGTTTTCGGTCAGCGAACCGATCGTCATGAAAACAAGATCATCGGCGCCCAGATCCACGCCATCGGCTACACCATCACGCATCCAGTGGATACGCGTGGCCTGCTTGCGGCCCGGCTGTAGATCGAAGTCGACGTCGGTCACCTCGGTGCCGTACTGGAACACCACGCCCTGGTCCTGCAACCACTTCACCAGCGGCAGCACCAGCGATTCATACTGGTTGTACCGGGTGAACTTCAACGCCGAGAAATCCGGCAGGCCGCCGATGTGGTGGATGAAGCGATGCAGGTACAGCTTCATCTCCAGCGCCGAATGCCATTCCTCGAACGCGAACATGGTGCGCCAGTACAGCCAGAAGTTGCTGTCCAGGAAGTCGCGGCCCAGCACCTCGTCGATCCGCTTGTTCTCCATCTCCTTCCGGGTGGCCAGGAACAGCGCGATGATGTCCTTCTGGGCCTGCTCGGTCAGCGTGAACAGGCCATCGGTGTGCGCATCTTCGCCGCGATTGATGGTGGCACGCTGCAGCGAATAGTTCGGGTCGTCCTTGTTCAACCAGTAGAACTCGTCCAGCACGCTGGCATCTTCAATCTCCAGCGACGGAATCGAGCGGAACAGGTCCCACAGGCACTCGAAGTGGTCTTCCATCTCGCGGCCGCCGCGGATCACGAAGCCCTTCTCCGGCACCTTCAGGCCATCCAGCGCGCCGCCGGGAATCTGCTGCTGCTCGAGAATGGTGATGCGCTCACCGGCCATGCGGCCGTCGCGCACCAGGAACGCGGCGCCGGCCAGCGAGGCCAGGCCCGAGCCCACAAACCAGGCGCGCTTGCCATCCACGCCGGCCGGCTTGCGCGGGCGCGCGAAAGCTTCGTAGTTGCCACTGCTGTAATACATGCGTTGCACCTTCCTGGAGGGGGTCATCAGGAACCGGCAGCGGAATGACACAGCCATCCGATGCAGGTCATGACCCTACTCTAGCGCCGAACCGGTGTATCGTTCCCTGCACGCAGGCTGCGACGGAATGACGCAGCCGCGTCAGAGCGTCCTTCCCAGCAGCATGCCTGGCCAGCCGTCCACGTTGAACGGCGCGATGCGCGTATACCCGCAGGATTCATAGAAGCGCACCAGGTCGCCGCTGCCTCCGGCGTAGCAGTCCACACGCAGATGGTCGACACCGGCAGCGCGCGCCTGCTCGTCGGCAAACGCCATCAGTCGGCGGCCGATGCCACGCACGCGCACATCACGCGAGGCCACCAGAACCCGCACATACAGCTCCGGCCCGGTGGGCGCCGGCACATAGGGCATCGACTCGCCCAGTGCAAGGAACGCCCGCACGTCGCCCTGCTCGTTCTGCGCCACCCATGCGCCTGGCATTGCACACGCCTCGGTGACCTGGGCAATCCGGCGCGGCATCATCGACCACGGTTCGCTGCCCCATTGCTGCACATTGCCGATCGACACGAACCACTCGATCACCTCGTCAAAGAGCCCCAACACTGCGGGGGCATCGGCCGCGCTGGCGCGGCGGATGTTCAAGGCGTCCTTTCCGGTTTCAGTCATGCGTTCCGCTCCTGTCATACCACGCTCCCCAACCCTGGAAAACAGGGGGAGCATCGGCCGGTTCAACCAGTCTAGCGCGTACCCCAGCGTGGCCACCTGTACCGGACCAAAGCAGTCGGAAGTCCATGTGACTTCCAGCGCGCCGCCAGGAATCTGCTGCTGTTCCCAGTGTCGCAGGTGCGTACAGACTCGATGCTTCATCAACCGCGTGGAGCATCCCCTCCGGTAGTGAACCAGCGCTGGAACCCCTCGATCGCATCCGGCATCAGGGCGCGGGCGCGTTCACGCACCAGCACTTCGGCGTCGCGCATCGCGCTGATCGCATCCGCCCGCGCGCACAACGCCATCGCCACATCCGACGCGTCCAGCATCGCCAGGTTCACGCCCACGCCCACCGGAGGCATCAGATGCGCCGCATCGCCGATCAAGGTCACGCCATCGCGCGGGGCCCAGCAAAAATCCGCTGGCAGGCTGTAGATCGGCCGCCGCACGAAGTCCGTGCAGGCCTCCAGCAGGCGCCGAAGGTTCGTGGCCCACCCGGTATAGCAGCCTGTCACCAGCGTCCGTATGCCGTGCTGCGCGATCTGTGCATCAAGCCATTCGGAAGAGCGCTTCAGCGCCGCATACACGCAGAGCCGATCGCGGCTGTTGCGTTGCACGAACAAGGCCTCCTCGCCGCCAAAGCAGAACAGGCTGCCCTGCCCGACCATCGCTGCGATGTCCGCAGCAGGCTGTGCGATCCAACCTTCGAAGAAGGTAATGCCGGTGGGCACCGGCTGGCACGTACTCAAGGCCGCGCGCACTTTCGACCACGCACCATCGGCACCGATCACGATGTCCGCCTCGCGCTGCACGCCGTTGGCGAATCGCAGGCCGTGGCCGTTCGCCTGTGCAGATACCAGCGCGGTCAGGCTGTGGCCCCACTGCACCGTGTCCGCCGGCAGCGCGTCCAGCAGCAGCTGGCGCAGGTCGCCGCGGTCGATCTCCGGCTTGTCCTTGCTCCCTTCCGGCCCGAACCCGCCGGTGGTGATCTCCCCGGACCACGGGTCGCCCATCCGCGCCTCCTGCCCCTCATGCCGCGCCACCGCACGGAAGGCCTCCAGCAGGCCCGCGCGCTGCAGCGCCACCTGCCCGGAATCGTCGTGCAGATCCAGCGTGCCGCCCTGTGTGCGCTGCTGCCCGGATGCTTCGCCCTCGTACACGCTCACGGGGTGACCGCCCCGATGCAGGATGAGCGCAGCGGTGAGGCCAGCGGGGCCTGCGCCGATGACGGCAATACGGGGAGGGTGCTCCATGGGGCGATCCAGGTTAGTTGATACGTCAACCGTATGCTGCAAGGGTTGACATGTCAACCATTGCCCGGCAACGTTCGGCCATGACCTCCCCCAGCATCACACCCGACGAATGGGCCACCTGGCGCGGCTTCCGGCGCATGGCAGAAATCACCTCCGGCCGCATCGTCCAGGACATCACCCGTAGCACCGGGCTCTCAAGGGCCGACTTCATCGTGCTGATGGAGCTGAACCAGTCCAAGGATCGCTGCCGCCGCCAGCGCGAACTGCTGGACTACCTGGAATGGGACAAGACGCGCCTCTCGCACCAGCTGACCCGCATGGCGGGCCGTGGCCTGATCGAACGCGATACCGACAGCGAAAACGTCGTAGTGATCCGCATGACCACAGAAGGTCACGCGCAGCTGCGCGCGGCACGGCCGGTACACGCCGCCGGTGTCCGCCGGTATTTTCTCGACCATCTCTCCGCGGATGATCGTGCCGCACTGCAGCGGATCACCGACAAACTGCATGCCGCCCTTCAGGACGCGGAGAACTGAGCCATCGCCCCGGTAGTGCCGGCCGCTGGCCGGCAACTGCACGCACCCAACGCCACCGGGATGCCGGCCAGCGGCCGGCACTACCACGCCCGGGCGTTCGTGGCGGGGTTTGACATGCAGGCATTTACCTGCATATAGTCAACTCAAGGGCGGCGCCTGCCAGCCCATCGCGAGGAACCTGCAATGGTGGATATCGCACACAGGGTCGGCATCAAGGCCCCCGCAAGCCAGGTGTACCAGGCGCTGGCCACCCCCGAAGGCGTGGCCGCCTGGTGGGCCGAAGACGCGCACGGCGAGCGCGAAGCCGGCGGCACGGTCAAGGTCCGTTTCACCAACAACGGCCAGGAAATCGGCGCCATGGAGATGAAGCTTGAGCAGCTTGTTCCAGGCGAGCTCGTGCTGTGGCGGTTCCTCGCCGGCCCCGCCGAATGGATCGGCACCCACGCGCGCTTCGCGCTGAAGCAGGAAGGCGACTACTGCATCGTCCTGTTCACCCATGAAGGCTGGAAAGAGCGCGTCGAGTTCACCTCCCACTGCAGCACCAAGTGGGCGGTGTTCCTGATGAGCCTGAAGGCACTGCTGGAAACCGGCAAGGGCCAGCCCAACCCACACGACGTCAGGATCGACAACTGGAATTGAAGACCTCCCCATGGCGGTAGACCACCTGCGCGACGCAGACAAGGTGTTCAAGGCACTGGCCGATCCCACGCGCCGGACGCTGCTGGATCTGCTCTGCAAGGACAACGGGCAGACGCTGGGCCAGCTGTGCGAACACCTGGACATGGCCCGGCAATCGGTCACCCAGCACCTGGGCCTGCTGGAAGACGCCAACCTGATCAGTACCGTGCGCCGTGGCCGCGAGAAGCTGCACTTCATCAACCCGGTGCCCTTGCATGAAGTCTACGAACGCTGGGTACGCAAGTTCGAGCAGCAGCGCCTGAGCCTGCTGCATGACCTGAAACGCGAACTGGAAGGAGAATGACGATGTCTGCAGAGTCAACCCGCTTCATCCACGTGATCTATATCGCCTCCACCCCACAGAAGGTGTTCGAGGCCATCACCCGCCCCGAGATCGCCAGTCGCTATTGGGGTCACGAGAACGTCTCGGACTGGAAACCGGGCTCGCGCTGGCAGCACGTGCGTGCAAATGAAACGCGCTCGGTCGAGCTGGTCGGCGAAGTGGTGGAAAGCACCCCGCCCTCGCGGCTGGTCATCACCTGGGCCGCCGCCTCGCAGGCCGACAATCCCGCTGCCTACAGCCGCGTCACCTTCGACATCGTGCCCTACCAGGACATGGTGCGGCTGACGGTTACCCATGAGGAACTGGAACCCGGCAGCGGCATGGATACCGGCATCCGCCAGGGCTGGCCGATCGTGCTGTCGAGCCTGAAGTCGCTGCTGGAAACCGGCAAGGGGCTGGATGTGTTTGCGAAGCCGAGATGAGCAGAATAGATTCACCAGAATCAGACATCGCCAATCATTGACGACAGACCATGGAACTAGCCTTCGCGAATCTCATTCGCGACTATCAGAAGCAAGTATCGTACGCAGTAAAGATTCTGAGAGAATCTGGCATTGAAATGCCATATAGCAGCCACGAGTGGACCCTTCGGACCGATCCCCGAGAGGGAAAGCTCGTCGGAGGTGTGAGCTACCAAAGGCATGGCCGCGGAATCTGGCTGGATCTACCTGACGGACAAGTTGATTTTGACTTTGGAGATCAAGGAGAGACCACTGGATTTGACAGATGGCGTCTTGAATGCTTCTTGGACAGCAGGCGCGATGCCTACCCGACCTCGACTCGCCCCGAGCTCGGAGTATGGCTGAAAGATGGGATCATCAAAGGTGAACTAATTCAAGCCCCCTATGGCCTGTATTACGTTGCAGACATTGCAATCAGCAAGAACCAGGATGTAAATCGAATCCTGACGGATGGCTGTGGCCTGCCCCACCAGTCTCAGGACAGGATACTAACACTGTACTCTGAATGCTTTCTCTCGGCCGACGTGATGCTCGGACACTACAATTCAACCGTCCGTTACGCAGAGAAGCATAAGGGACTGAGCCGATTGAAGAGAATAGGACTCCGCGTCTACCTGCTGTCATGGCTGGGATATCTGCACTCAACAATGGAAGGCATTCAGTCGATCGGGGTAAGACTACTACTTCAGAGAAGGCGCCATCACTCTTTTCAGGAAGCGATTCCGCTGCTAGACGAACTGAACAGCCTATTCAAGAAGCACGTTAATTCCCTAAGAATTCTGCGAAACAATGTCTTCCATCTACTCACTGATGCCAAGGCTCTAGAAGCGTTTTTCTCGCAGGATGGTCAAAGATTGAGATGGGCAACGGAGCTACATCGTCAACTTGCAGAGTTCTTCTCAAATTACAGAATAACGGCCGAGGTGTACTACTTGGAAACCGGAAGAATGGCAGAGAGTGTAGTGAGGAGCGTGGCTCGGGAGCGAAAACGACGTAGATCAACTACCATGCCTACTTCAGAAAAATAGGTCGCAATCGAGGCTCCCTATTTTTTCATTTCGCTCAATCTGCGCGACCGCCCATAACTGCCATGCACATCCTGCTTGATCCAATCGGCCAGCAGGCGCAGGTAGCCGTCGGTGATCCGTGTCGACACCCGGTTGCCCTCGGCATCGGTGCGGAACTCGACCATGCCGTGGTCGGTATCCGGGAACAGGTAGGTGTCGATCGGTTGCCCCGACGCGCGCAGGCGCGACAGGATCGAACGCGTGGCGGCAATCGGCGCGGCGCGGTCCTGCTCGGCCAGCACCCACAGCAACGGCAGCTTCAGGCGGCGCAGCGCGGCCTCGGCGTCGTAGTCCCAGATCAGCTCCAGGTTGTCGAAGCGCGCTCGGCCGATCCGGCGCAGGTCGGCGTCACTCATGCGCAGCATGTCGCCGCTGTATTCGCCGCTGATGTTCTTTGCCCACGGTGCGGCACCGATCTGCGTACGCACCTTCGCCAGCGCCTCGAACCCTTCAGTGAAATGCGTGCGCATCAACTGCGCGGTCGCGTCTGAAAGCTGGCCGACCTGCTTCATCGCCGTTGCATCCAGCTGCATGCGCCGTGCCTCGTCGAACAACTGCTCGCGGTCCTCCTCGATGGGCGACACCACCAGCCCGAAGCCGATCGCCACGAAATCCGCCTGCGAGCGGGTCGCCGCCAGCGGCGCGATCCAGCCGCCCTGGCTGCCACCAAAGTAGCCGGCGCGGCCGAACCGGCCTCTCGCCAGTTCGCGCGCCTTGGCAAGCGCCGCCGCCGCGTCGTCGGCCAGCAGCTCGAAGTTCTGTGTGTACTCGCCTTCCGAATCGCCGGTCCCACGCTTCTGGTAAGCGAAGACCGAAATCCCCTGCGCCACCAGCATGCGCTGGTAGATGGCCGCCGCCGCCATCGTGCGTTCCGAGCCGTGCACCAGCACCACCAGCGGTCGCGTCGGGTCGGCCGGCCCTGCCGGCTCGATCAACTGCCCAACCAGCTTGGTTCCCGCGCTGATGAACGTTGCATCGGTATCGCGGGTCGGCAGTCGCTGCCAGCGCTGCGTGGCTCCCGCAGACGACCTGAAGCTGACCACATCGTCGCTGCAGCTCACCGGCGCGTTGGCATCACCGGTGGCGCCACGTCGCCCGTCCACCATCAGATAGCGCTGCCCCGTGGCCGGTGCCGCAGCGGGTGCGCCGAGCACCACGATGTTGCCCTGCCCGTCACCGTAGGCACTGGCCGTGCATAGCTCGGCGGCCGCAGCCGGCAGACCCGAGCACACCAGCACCGCCATCAACAACGAACGTTCTTTCCACCCTGCCATGCCCTTTCCCGGTATCGTGAACCCGCCTCGTGCGGGCGCCCGGCGCAGCCTAACGCGTTCGTTCGCCAGATTCATGCTGCATCTGCTTACTGTTGGCCTCTCCCATGGCCATACTGGGCGGACGATACGAACTTCAGAGCGCACCATGCACACACATGTCGAACAGATCGGCAGCACCCGGGTCCTGCGCAGCGCCGATACAGGCCCGCTGCTGGATGGCAACGCCTTGCGCGACCTGGTCGGCGATGCCCTTGGGCACCAGGCCGAGTGGATCGCCGTGCCGGTGCAGCGCCTTTCGGCAGACTTCTTCGAGCTGCGCTCCGGCATGGCCGGGCAATGGCTGCAGATGCTGGTGAACTACCGCCTGCACTTCGCCGTCCTGGGCGATGTCAGCGGCTACCGCGCACAGAGCGAATCGCTGGACGCGTGGATCACCGAATGCAACCGCGGCCCCGACGGCTGCTTCGTGGCCGACTGGGGCGCCCTGCTGGCGCGCCTTTCGGCCCCCGCCAGCGCCGGCTGAACGCCGCCCCCACGCTCACCCTCGCCAAACCTGGTTCCGACTGCACTCCGACGCCGCCCGCCACAGCATCACCCGCGGGCTCCCCAGGCGACGTTCGATGCGCGCTTCAGACGCAGATTCCCTGCACAGCAAAGTGGCGGCGGTCACCCTCGGTTTCTGGGTGATGAAGATCGCCGCCACCACCCTCGGCGAGACTGCGGGCGATCTGCTGTCGATGACGCTCAATCTGGGCTACGTGGCCAGCTCGGCCATCCTGCTGGCGATCTTTGCCGGCCTGCTGGGCATGCAGTTGTCGGCGCGGCGCTTCCACCCGGTGCTGTTCTGGTCGGTGGTGCTGGCGACCAGCACCGCTGGCACCACCCTGTCCGACCTGATCGACCGCACGCTCGGCCTGGGCTACGCCACCGGCGCCAGTCTGCTGGCCGGCTGCCTGGCGCTGGTGCTGCTGGCTTGGCGGGTGTCGGAAAAGTCGATCTCGGTCAGCAACATCGCATCGCGCCGTGCCGAAGGCTTCTACTGGACCGCCGTGCTGTTCTCCAACACGCTCGGCACCGCGCTGGGTGATTTCCTCGCCGACGATTCCGGACTGGGCTTCACCGGCGGCGCACTGCTGATCGGCAGCCTCATCGCGCTCACCGCACTGGCCAGCCGCATCAAGGGCATCAACCGGGTCATCCTGTTCTGGATCGCCTTCGTGCTCACCCGCCCGTTCGGCGCCACCTTCGGCGATCTGCTCACCAAGCCGCTGGAAAAGGGCGGCCTGGGCTTCGGCACGGTGGGCTCGTCGCTGGTGCTGTTCACCCTCCTCGCCACGCTGGTGGCGCTGCCGATGCTGCAGCGAAAGGCGCAGCCAGCCAGCTAGCGCGCCGTCCAGCCCCCATCCACCGGCAGCGCCGTGCCGGTAATCTGCGCCGCTGCGTCCGAGGCCAGGAACACCACCATTTGTCCCAGCTGCTCAGGCGTCACGAACTGCAACGACGGCTGCTTTTCAGCCAGCAGCGCACGCGCGGCGGTCTCCTGATCCGTGCCTTCGCGCTCGGCCAACGCGGTGATCTGCTGCTCGACCAGCGCCGTCCGCACCCAGCCCGGGCAGATCGCATTGGCGGTAATGCCGGTCCCCGCATTCTCCAGCGCGGTCACCTTGGTGAAGCCCACCACGCCATGCTTGGCCGCCACGTAGGCCGACTTGTTCACCGAGCCCACCAACCCGTGCACCGACGCAATGCTGATGATGCGGCCGGCGCCCTGCTGCTTCATGTGGGGCAAGGCCGCCGCCGTTGCATGGAACACCGCCGAGAGATTCAGCGCCAGGATCGCGTCCCACTTCTCGACGGGGAATTCCTCGATCGACGCCGTGTGCTGGATGCCGGCGTTGTTTACCAGGATGTCGATGCGGCCCATCGTCGCGACGGCGTGGTCGATCATGCCGCGCACTGCCTCGCCATGGGAAAGGTCGGCGCCGTCATGCGCCACGCGCACGCCGAACTCGGTTTCCAGCTTGGAACGGATGCGTTCGATCTCCGCCGCATCGCCGAAGCCGTTCAGCACGATGTCGGCGCCTTGCCGGGCCAGCGCGGTGGCAATGCCAAGACCGATACCGCTGGTGGAGCCGGTGACCACCGCAACCTTTCCACTGAACATGGGTGAGTTTCCATTGGGCGTAGGTGGTCAGTGTAGCTTTGCCGGCGCCCCGCTTCAGCGACGCTACATTGGTCAATTAACGGTTAGAACGCGTTGGGTAGCCGCCGAGGGAAGTGTCCAGCGTTCTTTCAAAACGGACGGTACGCCTCAGAGGGGACGCATCCGTGGCCCGCTGGCGATGCTGTCCGACTCCCACAAGGGCAATGCATCCATGCTTTGCCCGGCGGATCGAACACGTCCGAAAATAGCTTCTGCGGCCGTTCTACTCCCCCCACCGCCAACCGGGCGGGGCGCCTTTCATCCAGCAGATAAGGACAAGCACCAACACCACGGCCCACGTGTAGAGCTGAAACGCGATGGGCTCGCGAAATGGAGAGAACAGAAACGGACCCGCCAGTAGCAAGCCGAATGCGACTGCGTACACAAGCCAGCCTTGCCACGCGCACGGCATCCCCCAGCCCCATCCGTACTTCTTCCTGGTAAACCAGTACTTCCTGCTGATCATTGCAGTGTTCCTCGATGGCCGCCGGTCTCACTCACCTGATCCAAGCATGCTTTGAGCTGTTCGTAAAGACGCCGGTCCAGAATCAAGTCAATATCCCCTCTGGCTGTGACGAGAACAGAGCTACGATCCGTGCGCAGCACGAAGACGTTGCGACCGTTCTGCATGCCGAACTTGCCAAGTTCAACGCCCCCGGTGCTGGTCCCAAGTTGCCGGTGAGGCAGCGTGATCCTTGAAGCATCGGAAGCGTCCTGCCACGCGACACTGGAAAGCGGGAGCTGCAGTCGGACAAACGCTGCTGACCCAATCAGCTGGCCATCTGTAATGGCGATGTACGCTGTCCGCGCTTGATATACGAGGCCAAAGGCAACTACGACAACAACGGCCAGCGCCGAGCCGAGCGCAATATTCCTGGCTGGCACCCCGCCAGAGCGGGGTGCCAGCCATACTGCGATCAGAACCACGGCTGCTGCCACGCATATGCCGAGAGGAAGCGCATAGGCATGAATCAGGGAGACGTCCAGCGTGGATCGGCACATCATCATGAACTACTCCGCAGAGATTGACCGCATGCCGTAAACGTAAGTCGTCTCGACAATTATCTCAAATGCGTCTTCGTCACAGGTACCAAGGCCCACGCTTTGCGTCGCGCGCAGGAACGAGCGGACCTCGTTCCATGTTACGGGCTTTGCGTGTTCATCGCAGATCATGCTTGCACTGCCACGCATGAGAATGCTTCGGTATCAGATACCGCGCAACAAACGCCCATTTCTCATCGATTACATCGGTCACACAGGGGCTGCGCGCTGTGATGCCATTGCAGTGACACTGTTCATACCGAACTTCAAACACGCTCTAGAAGAGGATGCCCACCCGATCAACGGTCGCCAGTGGATTGGCCTTCCGCACCGCCTCCAGGAACAGCAGGAAATCGCGATTGAACAGCGTCAGGTTGTTGGTGAACGTCACGCACTTTCTGCCCGATGCTTTGCTGAAGCACACCTGCCAGACATAACGTCCGTAGATCTTGTCGGAGGTGCGAGTGACTGAGTTGATCTGCGAAAGCGGAACCGCCGTGGGCACCGGCCCACGCCGTAGGTAAAAGGACGCCGCATCAAAGAAGTAGTGCTCCCGATCCTCTTTTCCATCCACCATCACCAAGGTCATGGACCTGCCGGAAATCCGGCGCGGAGCATGCAAATGCAGCCCCGATTTCACGGACGAGCGAGCAGTTGCTGACATTCGCCGAAGGGTGAACCAGAGGATCACCAACGGAAGGGCCGCGAGGACAATGAAACCTACAGTCTTCAAAACAGTTTCCAGCGTGCTAGGCACACAGATCTCCAGGATGAACTTTCAGGCGATACCCAAGTAGATCCACGCCACGCGTGGATGCTCTGGCTTCAACGCCTTTTCACTTCCAATGATCCGGCCCCAGGAACGGCAGGCTCAACACAAACACCGGAACCGCCACAGGGATCAGCGCCGCGCCTAGCACCTTGCCCGCCGCCGAACCCGCACCCGGCTTGTCCTCCCTCTCCGGCAGGATCCGCTGCGCCCGCGCATTGATCGGCTGTGCAAGCTTCCCTTTCTCCGCCAGCACCGCAGCATCCGGCAACTGCACCCGTTCGCCGTCGCCCTCGAACAGCGCGCTGTAATAGCTGCCGCCCTTCCTTGAAAGATTGCAGGCGCGATCAAACGCCAGCGCGTAACGGGTCCGGTCCATCGGCAGGTAGTAGCGCGCCCGCTCCTCCACGGCCTTGGCCTCACGCGGGGGGACCTCAATCCGCTCCAGCTTGAACTGCGCGGCCTGTTGCGCCGTCACCTGCTCCGGCCGCAGCAGCAGCGCATAGCTGCCGTGCACCTTGGACTTGTTGGCCGGGTCGCGCCAATCCTCATGGAAGTACATCTGCGCGCAGGCCACCGCCTCGCGCAGCGGGCTGTCCATCAGCGCGCGGTACTCGCGGAACGGCGCGGCATTGAAGCGCATGGGCTCGTCATAGCGCGGCAACAGGTACAGCTGGCCGTCGTCGGCCACGAACGCACTGGTGATCTCGCGGCTTGAGGCGTGCTCCTCCGGGCCACTGGCACAGCCGGACAGCAGGCCAAGGCACAGGGCGGAGAGAATGAAGAAGGGCGTTCGCATGTCGTGTTCGTGGGCTTCCCTGGGAAAACGGCCCAACCCGAAAGGACGAGGCCAGCCCGTCATGGTGCCATGGCGGCCCCGCCCTGCCCAATCGAACGACTGGAGATCGAACGCCTTCGGGCGGCTCGCGCTGATCAGCCGCGACCAGGGCCGCGTACAGCACGCGCGCGCTCCGGCAGGATGATCGCGCGGGTCCCGCGTGCTATATTGAGTCGGCCTGAGCATCCATTTTCTGTGACGTACTTGGATTGAGCCCGGACCGAGCGCGACAGGTATATCCCCGTTCGGCCTATCCGTAGCACTGGGGATTATCCACTCACCAGCGCGCCAGATTGATCCTTGGTTGGCGAAGTAGGCCAGCGCTGCGGGCCGTGCGTCTTGGCCAAGGCCAGGTCAGCCACCCGGCAGGCCTTTGAAGAAGCGCCGCGACATAAGCCGCATTTCCAGCATGCCGATTACGGCATCCGTGGGTCGCCGCCCCCTTCAGCCGTGCCGGCGCAGTCGGCATCACGATTGCCGCCATGTCTGTCGCAATCGCCAAACACTTTGCCCCGCTACTGGGGAACCGATGAAGAAGAAAGCCCACTCTTGAGAGGAGAGCGCGTAAATGAACGCTGATGATGTGAAGTCAATACCGATGATGGACCCGCTCGCGAACCGGCACACCGGTGGATCGAGTGCATCCAGACGCACCATCTACGTAGATCTTGATGGCGTAATGGCCGACTTCGACGCGGCATTTCCCGCCCTGTTTGGCCTGGACCATCGCTTGCTTGCCGACGATGAAATGTGGGGGCATATCAACAGCCACCCGTCATTCTTCCGCGACCTTCCGCCGATGCACGGTGCAGTGGAGTTCTTCCACAGCATCCACCACTTGAACCCGGTGATTCTCACTGCCTGCCCGAAATCGAACTATCCGCTCGCCGCGATGCAGAAGCGACAGTGGGTCCGCGAACACCTGTCAGCAACCTGCCTGGTGTTGCCGGTACTCGGCGGCAGGCACAAGCCTCTTTTCATGCACCAGCCGGGCGATGTTCTGATCGACGATTTCGAAGCGAACTGTGATGCCTGGACAGCGGCCGGAGGCGTGGCGATCAGGCACGCCGGCGATTGGACCGCGACGCGTCACGCGCTTTCCCAGATTGAAGATCTGTCAGGAATAGCGCTCGCGAAGGGCTGATGCCCTCTCTGCCGACCACGGTGGCACTTCCATAGACAGGCCGAGGCGCTGGCCCCTCGGCCCCAAGGCTGGCAACCTGCTGTGCAGCCCCGCCCTACTTCAAACGCTCCACCAACCGCTGCCCCACCTCCAGCGCCGACGCCGGGTTCTGCCCGGTAATCAGCTCGCGGTCCACCACCACATGCCCGGTCCACGGCGTGGTGTTGCTGCTGAACGTCGCACCTGCCCGCTGCAGCGCGGTCTGCGGGTAGAACTTCATCTCACCACCGCCCAGCAGCGGCTTGGCCTGCTCTTCTTCCTGGTTGCTGATCACCGTCATCTGGTAGCCGCTGTAGATCCATTTCGGCGTGGCCGGCGTCGCACCCGCCTCCAGCTTCGCCACGAAACCCGCAGCATCCGGTAGCGTGGACAGCAGCGCGATCGGCCCGTGGCAGACCAGCGCGGTGGTCTTGTTGCGCTGGTGGAAGTCGGCCAGCAACCGGCCCAGCGCCGGGCTCTTCAGCAGGTCCTGCATCGGCGCGTGGCCACCGGGAATGTAGACCGCATCGAAACGCGCGTAGCCCTGCTGCTCGATGCGCGCCAGGCTGACCACCGGCGAGGTGGTCGGCGAGGTCAGTGCCAGTTTCTCCAGCAGATCCTGGTGCAATTTCAGCTGCGCGGCATCGTTGCCGAAGTACGCCGGCGTCACCGAGGACGTATCCACCGTCGGCGCCCGCCCCTGCGGCGTGGCGAAGGTCACCGCGTGGCCCGCGTCCAGCAGAAGCTTGACCGGCTGCATCAGCTCGTTGAGATAGAAGCCGGTGGACAGCACCTTGCCGTCCTTCAGGTCCAGGTGGTTTTCGTCGGACAGCACCACCAGCACGTTGGCGGCATGCGCGCCGCTGGCGGCCAGGGTCAGGGCCAGCGCAGCGGCCAGCCGGGTCATCAGGTTCATGGGGAGCTCCTATCGGGGAATGGCCGCCACTTTATTCATCGCCCCAGCGGCGATAAATTGGCCCCATCGCAAAACACCTGTTCCCCGGAGAGCCAAATGAGCCGTAAGTTCGACTACCTGGGCGATGTGGAGGTGTTCCTTGCGGTGGTCGAGCACGGCTCATTCACGGCTGGCGCGGTGGCGCTGTCCACCACGCCCTCGGTGCTGAGCCGCGCGGTCACCCGCCTGGAAGCGCGGCTGGGCCGGCAGCTGCTGCAGCGGACCACGCGCCGCGTGGGCCTGACCGATGCCGGGCGGCTCTATCGGGAACAGGTGCGCACCGCCTTCGGCCTGTTGGACGACGCCGAGCGCGACGTACTGGCCCAGGACGGTGCGCTGGCCGGCCGCGTGCGCCTGAGCGTGCCCACCACCTATGGCCACTACCGGCTGCCGCAGGTGCAGGTGGAACTGAACATCACCAACCGCAACGTGGACCTGGTGGCCGAAGGCTTCGACCTGGCCATCCGCCTGGGCCAGCTGCCGGATAGCGGCCTGGTGGCGCGCAAGCTGGAAGACGCGCCGCTGCTGCTGGTAGCCGCGCCGGACTACCTGCAGCGCCGTGGCACGCCGCAGACGCTGGACGACCTGCAGCAGCACCTGTGCCTGCCCTTCGTGATGCCGCGTACGGGGCGGCTGGCGCCATGGGTCTTCCGCGACGGTGGGCGCGACGTGGACTGGCTGCCGCGCTCGTCCATCGAGACCTCTGACGATGTGCTGGGCGTGGTGTCGCTGGCCGAACAGGGCATCGGCATCTGCCAGAGCTATGAGTTCATCGTGCGCGAGCGGTTGCAGCGTGGGCAGCTGATGGAGGTGCTGCCGCAGCTGCGGGGGCGGTCAAGGCCGTTCTCGGTGATCTATGCGCCGCACCGGCGGCAATCGGCTGCGGCGCGGGCGATGATTGAGTTGTTGGTGGGGAATGCGGCTGAGGATGGGGTGGGTTGAGGCTGCGAGGCTCGCTGGCGTTGTCGGGTTTGAACCGCTTTTCAGGGTATGCGGTTGATTCGGCGCCATTGCCATCCGGCTCGGACTAAGAACTGTTGCAAAGCAGGCCGTCGCGCTATTCGCTTGTGCCGTGGGCGATTGCGCCAGTTTGATTCGCCATCAGCAGAGCAGCTGCGCAAATGCGTCTGCTGGCGTCGCGTGCTGCGCGAAAGGTGCGTGCAACAATAGTTCTTCGCTCTCGGATTCCGCGATTCCTTCGCGAATTTCTATTGGCATTCGAAGCGGCCACGTAACCAACATGACGCGCCACCGACAACGGGTGGCCGGGCCTGCAAACCCGAACTGTTAGTTGTTTACGCTTACCCGCCGGCACCGTCCTTAACCGGTGCCGGCGGGTAATCCGTCGGCCTTTCTGGCGGGCGGTGCGTGGGGGTCTTCGGACCCGCCGGGTACTGACAACTATCGTCCGGTTTGCAGCCACGCATCGTCCGCCACCCTCTTCGCGGTGGCGCTGTTAAGCACAGCCACGGAAGCCGACGCCATGAACGAATCCGACACCTTCTCCTCGTACACCGTTGTTGAGCCCATCAACGACGACCCTCCCCTGCCCGACCTAAACTCCCTGCTCGGCATCCTCAAGCGCATGCGCGGCTGCGAGGGCGCTGATGGCCACCCTTGGCCAGAAACCGATGTGTCGCCCGGGCGTCGCGTGAGCCTGGCTAGAAGTGAGCGCGCGATGGTTGGCGCATTGACGGTGCTGGAGTTGCTACACGCGGCAGACCGCTGCCGGGTGGCAGCGGAGCCGGAACGGCATTTGGATGAGGGGGTGGTTGATGGGTTGTTCTTGGCTTGCCGAGGGTTGGTTGAGTGGGCGTGCCACGAGGTTAGGTCGGAGTGACTGCGCTCACATTTGACAAGGTCAACGCCATTCGTTGCATCAACGTCCGTTTCCGACAGAAGCGGACTTCCAGGAAGGATCTCCTGCCGTCGCCGAACGCCAGTTGCATGCATCCTCAACGCGTGCCGTCACTTTCTCCCAGGCCTCCGGCCAGCGGCAGGCGCTACCTACGGAGTTGATCAGAGCATCCCTAGGTCAGGCGGTATGAGACACGTGCCATACACACACAGCCGCCTACCCGCTCACTCTGCAGGCCCAACAAACGTATTCAGCGCCATTGCAATCCTCTTGCGTCGCTCAAGCAAGAAAGCCTTGTAGCTTTCCACTTCCAGCAGCGATGCCTCAACCGGGATGCACTGTGCTGCGAACGCTAGCTCGCCAAGCTGGTCCACCAGCGGGGGCAGGTAAACCGCCGGGGCCTTGTCGCTGATCGCGCGATTCGTCTTGCCGCCGATGAATCCCAGATTGGCGATGTCATCCGCCTCGCGGGCAGTGAAGCTGGTCTTCAATACGGCTTTGGGGAAAATGTGATGGAACTGCAAGCGATGCTGGGCGCCCGAATGATCCAGAGCAATGGTCAATTGGCTGAACCAATCTTTCGCACCGGCAGCGCGGAAAGCCAGGAACATCGTCTTGAACAGCGCACTACGCTGGTTGCGCCCTTCCAGCTCCTCTGCGGTAATGTCCAGACGGCCGAACTGCAGCCGCAGCCGGTCGATCAGCTCGCGCACCGCTCCGCCCTGACGAATATTTGCCAAATCCTGATCCAGAATGGTTTCGCTGGAGCCTCGGGAGAAGCGGCCTTTGGCATTGGCCATCAGCGCCCAGTAGCGCAGTTGGCGGGCCTCATCGTTGCTCAGCGCATAGTTGCGGCTATGCCCGAAATACGCCAGCACCACCAGCAGGAAAGGCGACGACAACAGTGCCGGGCTATCGATGCCAAGATTGCTGCGCAGGAAGTTGAGCGCGAATTCCATGCCATTGCAGGCTTCTTTCCATGCCTTCTGCAGCTTCTCCACATTCAGGCTACCCACGATCTGAAAACGTGATTGGCCGGTGGCAAACGCCATCAAATTCTTCAAGTGCAAACCGAGATCAAGGTCAAAGCCCGTCTTGGCGCATGCCTTCTGGAAATCCTGAAACGTCTGTAGCGAGTGCCGCCACTTGGCAGTGATCTGCGCCAGAGCCAAGTCGGAACTGCGCAGCTTGGCTCCCAGTGAATTGACCCGGACGAAGATTTCCGTGACCTCATCATAGGAAAGCGTGCGTTCCAGCACGTCCATCCGATAAACGTACTTGCGGATGCCACGCAGCCGGGCGAGGCGCTGGCTGTACTTCTCGTACCGCGGATCGTCAAAACCACTAATGCCAGCGCGTTTGAGGAAAGGCGCATCGCTGTCGGTCTTGAACACTTCTGACACTTTTACCCAATGCGGCAACTGCTCCAGCTTCCTCGTGGCCACCACGAACGTCATCTTGTTGAAGCGCTTGAGCAGTTCATCCTCGGTCGAGTCCGCCTCATCGCCAATCAGTTCGCTATCGTCATCAGCATCGTTCTCGTCGTCGCCGTTCTCTTCCACTTCGGTCACCACCGCCAACTGGTCGGGATGTTCCAAGTTGAACAGCAAGTCGATAGGCCGGCGGCGACCGCGCACCGATACTGGCTCGCCGCGAATGACGGCAGAGAGCGATGTCAGACGCTGCTGACCATCCAGCAGAAGCCGCGTGCTCTGGTAAGGATTCGTGCTTTGGCTGACCGCGAAATCCTGCAGCGGAACAGCCTCGTCGGTTTCCCAAAGCAGGATTGCGCCCGAAGGGTAGCCGCGATACAGCGAATCCAGCAGATCGCGCACTCGCGTGGAGCGCCACACATACTGGCGCTGCATCTCTGGCAAGCGCAGTTCGCCCCGCTCGATCATTGATACCAGTTCTTCAACGCTTGCTTCGGCCTTGGCCATGTTTTTCCTTCGATCAGGCACCGAGCAGGAAGCGCTCGCGGTGCCACTGTAAATAATGCCGGTGCTCGCTGGCCAGCCAGCGCAACGTCATTCCCGAATGAATGCCAAGCCCAGGCAGATCGCTTTGAGACAGGCGGGTGCTGGTCAGCAGATGCCCGGCATCGTCGAAGCTGATCAGAAAGCGATCGAACAGCGCATCGAGATTGGCCACCAGCAGAAAGCCGTTGAAGGCATCCAACCGCTCGGCATCGTCGGCACATTCGGCCCAGGGTTTGGCATGGCTAGCACGCAGGGCTTCAGGCACCGCGACGCCAGTCACTGCGCAGGAACCGCCCCAGTAGATCAGCAAGGCATCGCGGTAACGCGCCTGCCCCACGCGCTGACGCACCAGGCGTTCGACTTCCGTGCCGCGGGCTTCGGCAGACATCGTCTCGACAACTTGCGCCACGGCCGCGTGGTAGTCACGCACTGCCTGATTCGGCAACGCCTGCGACAGGCTGGCCGTGCGGCGCAGAAGAGCCGCCAAATCGGGCAGAGTCGGCACACAAAACACGTCATCGGCTCCGGCCCAGGGTTGGAAACTGCGCAACAGTTCCGGCAGCAGCGCGGGCGTAGCCGGTTGAAGGCGCAAGCCGAAGCCATCGGCCGATGCCGTCACTACCGCCTGGCTGCGATGGCGAGCCGAAGCCAGTATCACCGCATCGCCAGCGGATGACAGCACGTGCTCGAAGCCGTTGTCGTGGCCGGTTTTTTCGATGAGGGCGCGTTGTAGAGGATTCATTCAACCAACTCTGGGCGCAGTCTTCGGAAACTCATTCCTGCCTCTCCTTTTACAAATCTCTTTTTAAGAGACGATCGGAAGCTGGCGAACCGCGAAGCTGCAAAGCGAGCCAAGGTTCTTGGGCATACTCTTTCGGAGGCGGGGTAGTAGTCGTCACGATGTACTGAAACAAGGGGGCCGATCCACGTCCTTCCAGTTCATGCACAAGATGAAATAAACCGTGGTACAAAGCGAGCCCAAGGTCGGCTTCACGTGGGCTGTCATGGATCAGGAAAGCCGGAAGCCTCGTGTCACCATCGATACTCATGCACAGGGTCGCGAGATCGAAAACCACGACTTTCAGCGAATCGATCGCAGATGTCGAACGATCCCCGCCCATCTGGACAACCAGGCTCAGTCCGTTTCCGGTCAATCGGATTTCGCCATTGGCTTCAGGTCCGACTAAGCGTCGGATGATTGGGTCGAACTTCTGGGCAAGCTTCGAGAAAACAGTCGCATTCTGGTTTTGCAGCGTCGCGATCCGCTCCCGCACTTGCTCTATCTCAGTTTGATGCCTAGCCAGGCGGGTTTCGGTAGTTTGCTGCTGTTCGAGCAGCGAGGCCAGGCGCTCGACATCGTCCACGGCCTTGCGTGCGGTATACCACGCCCCATCGCGCTGTTCGCGAAGCTTCAGCAGGTTCTGGTAATGCTCTTCCCTGCGCGTTGCATCCTGTTTCGCCAACGCCAGCTCAGGTCGTAACTGCTTCAGTAGCGATTGGGCTGACTCCAGACGCTCCTGTTCATCCTTGAGCGCTTTTTTGCCGCTCTCCAACCTAGCCTTGCAGGCCTCCAGATCTGGAACCTTGTGTGACAACCCGCATTGGCTCGCCAGCACGCGGTCAATGGGCACCTCGCAGATGGGACAAGGATAATTTTCTGCTTCCTTGAGCGAGTAGGCTAATGTTGGATATTCTCCCTTGATCGCGGATATCGCCCGCTCGATGGCTGGTATCACAGCCTCTTGCCTTCCGATATCGGCCTGGATCCTTGCCACCTCCGCTTGGGCATTTTCGTGCGCCTGCCGCACGGAGTCGGTATCCGGAGTCGCGCCCGCACCATTGGACTGGGCTTCCACTGCCAACCGCTCCTGCGCCGCCCTACGCAGGATTTCGACACCCAGAGTGCCCTGCGCAAGTTCATCGTCCGTAACGCCAAGCCCTTCCAGAAGCTGCTTTCTCAACTTGCGGATTTCCCAGGCGCGATGGCCTATTTCCTGCTCTTGGCTACGGCTCGACTCGCTCATTGCGGCGATGTCGACGCGGAGTGTCTGTTCGGAGGGGTCGATGGCGTTCAACAGGGCTCGCAGTGCCTCCAGCCGCTCAGTTCGATTCAATCCCCTCGCCGGCGACTCCGAGTCGGATAGTGAGGATCGCCATTCAAGAACATGGTCGAATCTGCATTCCTGATCCCTGCTCAACAGCGCCAAGGCAATCTGCCAGGCCTGATGCCCTTGTTTCTTGCCAGCGATCAGATCTCTGACGCCCGGAGTCAGCAGATTCTCTTCGATGGCGTTGAGCAGCGGAGACAGACTCGTGGCCGGCATTTCGCTGAGAACAAGCTCATCAAGATTGCCATCCAGTACCGCGAAATGCCGCCGCCGTATGCCCAAGGGTCGAAGAACAGCCCAACATGCGCCATCCAACACGACTTCCATGCCAACCCATCCGTTAGGAAACGCCGAGCCAATTCCGTCGCGCTGATCTTCGGGAGCAAACTTATCCTCGCCCAAGCAATAGCGCAACAGCCTGCAGAACAAGGTCTTTCCTCCGCCATGGCCGATGCCATTGTCGTCCGGCGTCCACACGATATTCAGGCCTGGACGTAATGAAACATCCCGCAAGGGCAACTCCCCTGGCTTTTCCCATATCACCAGCCGCTTGATCCATAAACGTGGTTCGCGCATCTGTGCCGGCGGAGTAAGGCATAGCTGTTGCTGGAACATGTCAGGCTGCGGCTTCAATCCATCCCCCTATCTCGTCAGGCAATTCGCGAATGACACGATCGAAGTCTTGCCCTCGCGCTTGCAGGAAAACAAGAATCATCTGGGCACGTCCTTCCGCCCATTCGGCAGCAGGTACATCTAGTTCGCCACCTTTGGCCCAAGTCCCCGCTCCAAGATCTTCAATCAGGTAGCCACTGCTTCGGAGGAAGCGCACAGCCCCGCCCCAAGCCTGATTTGCGCGCGGTATGAAGCTCAACACCGCCCCGGGCAGCGGCCTAGCTTCTTCTCCTACCAGGCGTTGCCAATCCAGAGCATCCTGCGCATCCAGCAAAGGCGTCATCAGCCTGGGCTCAAGCGCCAAGACGGCGGCGAGACGTACATGGCGCACTGGCCATGGGGCCTGCGCAGCCTTGAGCAAGGCGGCCAAGGCCACCCCCGTCTCCGCACCTTCATTCTGTTGTGGTCGTGCCCAGATTCCATCAGGCAGGGACGCTCGATCGACGACCTGCCGAGCCGTGGCTTCAGCCTGAACAGGCAATGCGTCTTCTATCTTGAAGCCTCGCTTGAAAGCTTCCAACACCAGATGCTGGGTGCGGTACTGCACGTGATCGCGACGGGTTTCGCCATCGACACTGGCCAATCGAAGGGGCGTGACTGACGTCTCTCTGTACGCTCCGAAATCCCGCAGCTCATTGTTTCGGAGCACGCGGAAGGTTTCGCTGGGGTAGTCGGCCCCCATTACGTCGGCGGGGTCGAGGATATAGCGCAGTTCTTCCTCGGTGAGGCCGTAGAGTTTGGCGTAATAGGCGTCGAGTTCGGCGCGCAGGGTGGCGCGGCGGTCGAGGTCGAAGGTGAAAGGCTGGCCTTCGTAGCCCAAATCTCTGGCCCAAGCGGCAAGGTCGTGGGTGGTGTAGGTCAGTTCCAGTACGCGCGGCACGATGAAAGCGAGGTCGGCCTCGGTGTAGCGGTCTGGCGGCAATACGGGAAGCTGTTTGTAGATGAAGTAATTCATGTGCGTGCCACCTGTCTTGTGCCGCGCCACAAAGTCAAATACCAGCGCAGACAGGTTGGCGAGAAGCGCAGCGAATCGTGCACGGTTTCCCCCGTCGGGGAATAGCATCAATGGCATCTGATTGCCAACGCCAGCCAACGGCACCACCGACGCGATGACCGTCCGCTCATTAGTCGCATTGGTGATATCCCGCCAACCCATCAACCACTGCGGGCAGGCAACCTGCAGCCAGTGTTCGGCTAGGGCGAGCACGGCGTGCTCGTCCGCCAAGGGCGTCTCCGATGCAGGCAGATGGCCGTAGTCGGCGGCGAGCGCCAGCAGAGCGCTCTCGGCTTCATGATCAATGGTGTACCAGGCCGTAGTGTTGCTGGAGCCATGCGTGTAGAGCTGCGCCTTGGCTTCGCATTCGGCGGGCAGGCAATCGTCATTCAAGGGTTGCAGGCTTTCCGAGCTGTTGCTCACGAGGCCCAGCGATGTGGGTGCGATTGTCTGCGCATAGGGCTGGCGGGCTACAAAGGCTCTCCAGGCGGGGTACGCACCCATGCTTGGATTGACGCTGCGCTGTTCCATGAGGTGCGAACCGAACAACAAATGGGTCACGCTGAGCACGGTCTCCTGTGCATTGCCGTCCTTAAGGGCTTTCAGCAATCCTTCGGGCAAACGGGCAACACGCAGCCAGACTTCGCGGGACTCAACCCAGTAGCGTGGGTGACAGAGAATGCCGGGTCGGCCTTCTCGACCGGCGAGACGTCGCGGCTGTTGCCGTCTAACGAGTAGGTGGCCCAGCGGTGGTCGAACTGGTGGATGAGCTTTGCTTCGTACAGTGGCAATCGATCCGGACCGGGCTCTGCCTTGAACAAATGACTGGCGCTGGTCATGTTGAAGAGGCCTTGCGAGAAGGTAATGCCCCACGGGTTCTGCGCGGGCTCCACCACCCTGGCGTACTTGCCCTCACCTTCAACCACGGCATCGCGCATCAGCACCGGAGCGGCTCCGTAGAGCTTTTTGGTCAGTTCCGCATCGCGTTCGCTGCGGAAAACCGGGCAGGTGAGCGTGTTGGGGTTGATGAGGCGGAACTCGTCGGGCGTGAGGGTGAAGCGACGGCGCGGGTCGGCCAGTTGGCTGACTTGGGTGGCGAAGCAGACGAACTCGGCCTGCTCCGCGGCCCCCAAGGTGAGCAGGCAGAACTTCATGCGGCTGTCGACAGCTAGGAACAGCTTTTCGCGGTTCTCGATGTCGTACAGGCTGATCAGCCGCCGGTTCTGCGTGATATGGCCAAAGTATGCCTTGGTGCTGTCGTCTGTGGCGATGCCGGTGGGCACGATAAAACCCGCTCGACCGCTGTCGGCATGGATCTGCAGGATTGTTTCGGCAAACAAGGGATAGGTGTTGAGCTTGCCAACGGCCGTCAGCGGAAAGCGTCCCGACTCCCGGTAGAAATTGTTTGCAGCTGCGATCCGCTGGCTTTCCTTGACAAACTCATCCCACAGACGCGGATCGGTTTCAGGCAGCGCAGCAATGGCTTGCTTGCGTGCATCGCCCGCCAGTTTCGCGATGTGCTGAGCACGCGTGGCGAAGAACTCTTCTTCGCCCATCTGCGACACCTCCCAAGGCGGATTGCCCAGCACGCAGTCGAAGCCACCTTGCGCGAACACCTGCGGGAAGGCCAGCGGCCAATGGAACACGCGGGCTTGTTCGCAGGCCGTGCGTGCGGCGGCGATGGGGGCGGCGTGCTCGGTCTGGGTGCGTTGCGGGTCGGTCAGCAGCGCATGCAGGGTGATGCTAGTGGGCACGGTGTCGGCGGTGTCCTCCGCCTTGGGCAGCAGGTAGGCGCCCACAAGCACATCGGCGGCGCGGGCTAACGGGCTGCGGGCGGATTCTTCCAGAAAGCCCCGCCAGGCATTTTCCTTGGCCACCACTTGTTCAGGCCTGTCGGCGGGCAGGGATTCTATGGCGCGTAAGGCTTCGAGACCGCTGCCGTTGTCCTCGCCCAGCAGCATCTGCCTGCCTTGCAGATCCTTGGAAATCTGCTTGAGGCCGGCGGCGTTGACCTTAGCCAGTTCTTTACACACATCCTTGTCGTCGCCACTCAAAGGCTTGAAGGCTTCCTTCGCGATGCCTTGTTCCAGAACGTTCAGGTCGGTCAGGCCCAGAAGGGCGTCGCCCACTTGCAGGTGGTGGTCGAGAAAACCCAGCGGCCGGCCTTCCTCGTAGCCTTCCAACCACAGTGCCATGCGCGCCAGTTCGATGGCCATGGGGTTGCGATCCACCCCATATATGCAGCGGGCCACCACTTCGCGCAGGGCGTGGCGGTAGTCGAGTGGCTGGATGGCACCTTCCTGTCCGCCTTCGAGGCTGCGCAACTGAGCCAGCTTTTCCGCCAAGCGGCGGGCGGCGGCCAGCAAGAAGTGGCCGCTGCCGCAAGCCGGATCAACGACGCGGATGGCCAGCAGTGCCTCGGTGGGATTGGCCGGACGGGCCGCCAGGCGCTCTTCGATGACAGGATCGAGTGCACTCCTAATCAGTTCCTGCACCAGGCTGTCGGGAGTGTAGTAGCTGCCGGTGAGCTTGCGGGCGTTGCCTGCGGTGCTGCCCTCCTCGGTGCGGCCGACGAAGCCAAACGTGCGCGCCGGTAGGTCGATGGCGGGCACCAGTTCCAGCAGGCTTTCATAGACGCTGCCCAGTTCTTCCGGCCCCATGTTGCGGTAGTCCACCGGGGTGAGACTGCCACCCTTGCCTTGCCCGACGACGGCCCAGCGCAGGTGCTGCATGGCGGTGAGCAGATGGGAGTTGTCCAAGCTGGCGTTATCCAGAGCAGGGCATTGCTCCGGTGCGAATAGGCCACCCAGCGCGGGCAGCGCCAGGCGGGGCTCACCTCGCGCCAGGCCACGAAACACGATGCGGATGGTTTGCCATTGGTCGTCATGACGCGTGCGGGCGCGACGCTTGAGGCAGAGTTCGCGCAGGCGGGCCAGTGAGTAGCCTTCGGCATAGTCGAGGCGGGCAGTCTGTGCTTCGTCGCTGTCTGCCTGGGGGTGCAGCACGCCGCGTTCCTCGACCGTGAAGACAAAGATAAGGCGGTAGATCAGGCGCAGCAGTTGCTGAAAGAAGTCGTCCTTGCTGAGCGAACCGTCGTTCAGAGCGTTGCGCAGGGCTTGGTTGGCGGAGTGTTGCAGAAAGCCTTGGCCGAGTGTCAGCAGAGCTTGTTCGACACCATTGCGCAGACCATCGCGCACGCGGGTGCCTTCCTCCTGGCCCTCGTTGCGCCATTGTTCCCAGATGCACACCGCAGCGTCTCGGCCGAGGCAGGATGCGCGGCTGGCGTGCAGCAGACGCCAGACATTGGCGAATTCGGCATAACGCTGCCCACCAAGCAGGTCGGCCAGATCCACTTCGAGAAAGCTGGGACGGGTGAGCGAGGCAGCGTCGCGCAGCAGGCGCAGTTGTTTGCCGTTGCTGACGATGCCCCATTGCAGCGGTTCACTGGCGTTGAGCAATTCCTGCATGGCCTGGAACGGGGCCTTCTTACTGTTGCCGCCGCCCTGCACGGCAAAGCATGCGTCGGCCTCGTCCAGCCCCAGAGTGTGCGGGGCTACCAGTACGGGCAGGCTGCCAGCCATTAGGCTGATGGGATAGCGCAGTTCGCCCACTTGCTGTGTTGCCGTAGCTTGCAAGGTCGCGTAGCCAAACGAATCGCGCAGAAGTTCGCGGATGAAGGCGGTGGTGAGCTGCGCAGCATCGATGTCGGCGCGCCCAATCTGCGCGGCGAAATGCCGCCATTGAGCGCAGGCAATCTGGAAGGCGCGGCTGTATTCGTCCTTGAGCTTGACGCCCTTGGGGGTGCCGTAGTCGGCCTCTAGTTGTGCGTTAGCGCGGCCCTGAGCGGCTTTTTCCAGCTGATCGGGCAGGAACAGCCCACCTTCAAGCTTGAGGGTGGGCAGGTTCAGCGTGGCCTGGGCCTTGCGGATGCGTTTCACGGTTGTTCTTCTCCAGGCCGAAGCTTATAGCGAGTCAGGCAGCAGCACGTACACGCCCATCACATCCACAGGTAGGCAGGGGCTGACGCTGTACTGGCCCACGTCACGGGTGGCCTCGCGCACGCGCTGGTGGTCGGCCAGCAGGGCATCAGCCCGCTCTTGGGCTACCGCTTGTAGCTGCTGCGGATGCGCGGCGAGGAAGTCGAGCGCGGTGCGAATCTCGCGCTTTGCCGCCTCCGGCGGCAGATTTCCGCTCGGCGCGCATTCGAGCAGGCGACTCACGCCATCGTCGACCAGCCATTGGGGAGCATTGCGGCCCTGCACAGCCAGAGCAACGGTTTCCTCCGCCATCATCTGGAAGGGCTCGCGACGGCGTACGTAGCTGAGCTGGTGGCGCAGACGCAGTAGATAAAGGGTGGTGACGACCTCTACGTCGTTGGTAAGAGTGGCAGCACAACGGGCGGCCAGCGGACGTTCACCTCCAAGTGCGTCTTCCAGCAGGTACTGAGCCAGCAGCCCAACCAACGGGTGACTGCGATGCAGTCCGTTGAGTTCGATGAGCTGGGGTTCGTCGATACCGTCGTCGGTCAAGCGTTGGCGCAGGATTTCGGGGAGGTGCTGCGGTAAGAAGCGTGCAGACTGCTTGCGGCCGATCTCCAGCGGTGACCCCAGCCGCACGCAAGCGCTCTGCAGAAAGCGCGACACGTCAGCATGGGTGCCCAAAGCCTTCTGCTGTTTGTGCCATTCGGGTAGCACCTCGTCTGGCTTGATGCGACGCTGGGCGAACACGGTGCGATTGGCCTTGGCTTTTTCCAGCGCGTCGCGCCATTGGGCCTGTAGAGGAGCGAGCATCTGCTCCGACTCACCAAAGTCGAATGCGACCTGCGGCGATGCGGCACGACCGTCGCTGCGCTTTATCAATGCCGACCTGACCAAGGCCTGATTGATGCGGGCTTCGTCCTCGGGCATGGGAACGAGCACGCCGAGCTCCTTCTGAATGGCCTCGGCCTTCTTGAGGATGACGTTAAGCACGAAGCCATCCACCGGGTTGTCTTGCCCGTAGAGCATGGTGCAGCGCACTTCATCGGCATGCTGCCCGAAACGATCGACGCGGCCTTCGCGTTGTTCGTGGCGAGTGGGGTTCCAGGCCAGATCGTAGTGGACGACAGCAGTGAACAGATGTTGCAGGTTGATGCCTTCGGAGAGGCAGTCGGTCGCAACTAGGATGCGTTGCTCAGCATCCTCCAGCTCATCCACACGCTCTCGGCGCTCTTCGGGAGTGAGTTCGCCGGTGACGGCATCGACGGTAGCTTTGGGGAAAGCGGCCTTGAGGTGTTCGGCCACGTAGTGCGCGGTGGCGATGTAGCGGCAGAACACCACCGGGTGATAGTCATCCTTCACTAGGAGGTCAATATGCCGGATGAGCGCAGCCAGCTTTGGATCACCGGCCTTGCCAGAAAGACGTTGCGCGTCCGCGATCAAGGCCTGCAGACGCGGCGCAGCGTCCTGCACCTGGGCAGGCGGCTCCAGGTCACTGGCGGAGAGGTCGTCGGCTTCGCCATCGTGCAGGCGCTCGTCGCTGAGAAGCGCCTCATCCGGCACAGTGCCTTCCAGCCGTGTGGTCAACGCCTTGACGGCAGCTGCGGGCGACGATGCCACGCAGCGCAGCAATGCCAGAGTGGCGTACCAAATGAGGCGCGCGCTGCCTTGTTGTTCTTGCTGCTCAACGGTTTCAGCCAGTTCGCGGCAGTAGTCCTGCACTGCGTCGAAGAACGCGCCCCATTCGCCGCTGAGTTGATAGGTAAGCTCGGTTTTCATGCGGCGGGGAAAACCTCGTCCGTCATGGGTCTCCGCCTGCCATTCAACGATGTCTTCGCGGCGGCGCTGGACGAAGTGGCGGGCCAGTTCCTGACGCAGTGGGTCGGAGGCCGTCATTCGGCCTTGCAAGGCCGCAAAGCGCGGATCGAGCAGCGACAGCAAGTTGTAGAAGGCGGTCTCGTCACCAGAGTGAGGGGTCGCGGTCAGCAGAATCAGGTGTCGCTGCGTGTCACGGGCAAGGCGTTGCAGCAACTCGAAGCGCAATTGCTTGCCTGCACCGCTGCTGGCGCAGGTGTGGGCCTCGTCAACGATGATGCATTCGGGGGCGGTAGCGAGAAACTGTTCGCGGTGGCGTTCGCTCTTGATGTAGTCCAGGCTGACGACCACCACGGAATGATGGTCGAACAGGCTCACTCCATGCGGAAGATCACGTTCGATGCGGGAGGCCGAAGACGAAGTCAACGCCACGGCCTGAAGGTTGAAGCGGGTTTCCAACTCACTTTGCCACTGCTCGACAAGGTGCGGCGGGCAGAGAATGGCCAGGCGGGCGATTTCGCCACGATCCATGAGCTCTCGTACGATCAGGCCGGCTTCGACGGTCTTGCCGATGCCCACGTCATCAGCGATCAGCAGGCGCACAGTGGACAGGCGCAGTGCCATCAGCAACGGTACAAGTTGGTAGCCGCGAGGCTCCACCGCGATATTGCCAAAGGATCGGAACGGGCCCGCGCCTGCGCGCAGGGTCAGGCGCAAGGCATCGCGTAGCAACAGCGCGGCGGCATGGTTGCCGGCGCGTGCAGGATCGGGCCAGTCGAAGGTGGCGGGTTCGACGGGATGCAGTTCCAACTCGGGGATCAAGGCGATGCTTTCGTCATCGGCGCCGCTCAATGGGCGCAGACGCAGCCAGTCGCGGCGGGAGCCGCTCTGCACTACCCATTCGCGGCCTCGGGCGCGCACCAGGTTGCCGGGCAGAAAGTCGTGTTCGAGGATCGTCATGCGCCTTTATTCCTTGGAACCGAACACATCGGCGTGCGCGGCGAATTGTTGTGGCCAGCGTGAAGCGTCCGAAAAATCGAGCACCTGCCAGCCTTTGTCCTGCAATACGCTGGTGGTCTGATCATCCACAGCGGACAGAAACACCAAAGCACGAGATGCCTTGTACTGGGCCGCCGCAGTGGCTACGCCATTGTTGACGGACACGTTGACCGCATCAGGTTGCGCGCCCCCGGCCTGGCGGAGTGCGGACAGCCAGGCGTCGAGGGGCTCGTTTGCTGTTGTTGAGGTAACGGTAGTCGGGCTGCTCGTTACGGGCTGCACCTGGGCATTGGCCAGCGCAACCAACAGCTTCAGCGCATCCGCATTGCGGCGGTTGATGTGTTCGTGATCCGGCTGGTTGAAGTAGGACAGCAAGCACTGATAGCAGCCGGCTTCACACTGATGATTGCCAAGTGCATCGGTCTGTTCCAGCGACGGCAGATCTTCCAGCGTCCAAATGCCGCTCTGCGGTTTGCGATAGTGAATCAGTTGCAGGGCATTGCTGGCTACGAGAGCAAGGTCGTCGCGATTGTTTGCCAGGCGAGTGAGCACACCTGCACCGCCTTCCGCAGCTTCGTAGAACAGCAAGGCGCGGCGCTCGTCGGACTTCGGCAGTGGCTCGACCACCAGTTCGGATTCCTCGATCTGGAAGGTCATTTCGATGCCGCGCTTGAGCGCGGCCTGCAAAGTGGCCATGGCCTCCAGAGGCAAGGCATGTACGGGAGCGAAGATCAGCAGATTGCGATGATCTTCCACAAAGGGAACGATGCGTTGGTTGGGCACCTTCTCCAGCAAAGCATCGTCACTGCCCTTGTCGTCCTCCGCATCCGGTGCATCCTGCTTGCTCCAGGTGCCCGTGATAGGGTTGATGTAGAAGCCCAGTTGCTCCTTGTCCTTGCGCCTGCGCCAGCCGCGATTGATGCGCCAGATTTGCGCAGCGGGCGCGTAGGTGAGCTCGCCTAGCACGTCCTCGCCTTGCTGGATCGTAGCCTTCTGCTGCTGGATACGGCCATCGGGGCCGGGCAGGAAGCGGTAGGTGGTTTGCAGCTCGAAGCCCTGACGCTGGCGTTCCTCGTCGTTGATGGAAATGCGCTCGGTGGCCACGGTCTCCACGGTTTCGATGCGGTAGAGCTCGCGCACCCAATCGTGCTCGGTGAGCAAGGCGTCGCAGTTCTCGCAGCGATTGACCAGCGGCTGTTCGCCGCCCGGCTCGCCGAGATGACCGTAGCCGCATTGGCTGCACACCAACGAGGCAATGGTGGCCAACTGGCTGTTGCCGGAAATGTGGTCTGTATTGCCTACGTTGAGTTTGGCACGCACCACGCGGTACATGCGACCCTGGTGATAAATGAGGCTGCGGGGGCCGAATTCGGACAGGGCCAGGAAGCGCGGCCGGCTGACCATGCTGCCTTCGTCATCCTTGCCATTGACGGCCTGGCCGCCACGGGCGGGAATCCAGGCCATCAGCGGCAGGCGCGGGAAGTTGTAGCCTGGCAAAAAGCCTTGGCTGGCCAAGTAGCGATAGGTGTAGAAATCATTGTTCTGGCCGTTGCCGGACTTGAGCAATACGGCGTACTGGCGCGCGGCGTCGCCGTAGCGGCGCTGGGCATTTTGGCGCTCCATGTGCGAGGCGGTATGGCTCTTGACGATGCGATCGGCCATATCCATTTGCTGGCGGGTGGCATCGAACAGCACGCGCCAGCGCTCCAGCGCCCCAGAGAACGCCTGCGCCGCGTTGTCGATGACCTGACGCACATAGTCAGGCGTGAACCAGGCGCTGCCTTCAAGCTCGCCCTCAAGCTGGTTGATGACCCGGTCGGCACTGGCCAAGGCCCGCTGCTGGACAGCCTGCGCCCGCAGTGCTTCGTGCAAGGGCTGTTTCAGTGGTTTACCGGGCTGGTCGAGATCCAGCATCGGCGCAATGCTGTCGTCCAGCGGCACCTGGGTACTGGCAAGCCAGACCGCTTGCAGGTGGCTGTCGATGAGATCACGGTTGCTCAGATCGAGGGTTGGCGCGCGCACGACGCCATGCACCATTTGCTCAGCATTGTGGAAGAACCACTGGTCATGCGGACTGAGCGCCGCGCAATAGGTGATGACCAGCGCCTGCTGACCCGAGCGACCGGCACGGCCGCTGCGCTGGGCGTAGTTGGCGGGGGTCGGCGGCACATTACGCAAGTACACGGTGTTGAGCGCGGAGATATCCACGCCCAGCTCCATCGTGGGGGAGCAGAACATCACCGGCAGCCGCTCCAACGGCGCTTCGTGGGCCGGGTTCTGCGCCCAATCCTGCCTGTCTTTTTCGGTGTAACGAAAGCGCTGCTCCAGCAGTTGCCGGCGTGGCGCATCCACCTGGGCCGTGTGTTCCTGGGCCTCGAAGTCGAACAGCGGATGCGAGGGCTGGCGCAGCAGGTCGGCAATGCCGAGATACAGGGTGCGGAAATACTGATTGATTCGATTGCTATCAGTTTGCGGCTGATCGGCAATCAGGCACCAGTCCAGAGCAGCCGCGTTCAAGCGCCAGCCTGCGAGCTGGGCGTCGATAGGTTGGCGCTGCACATAGCCATAGTCCTTGGCGGACTCCAGCAGCGCTTCGATCAGCTTAGTCCACTCGACATCTTTCCATTGCGCGACCTCGCTGGCGCAGGCGCTGTTGCGCCAGAAGGCGGCCGTCTTTATTTGCCGTAGCAGACGGGAGCGTGGACCACCTGTCACCAAGTCGGTGCGCGGCTTGCCCTTGTATTCCGGGCGCTTGCCGAGGATGAGATAGCGGCCGGTATCGAGTTTCTCGTCGGGAGCGAAGGCCCAACGCTCATTCAAGTAGGTGTGGGCACTGGTGCGTGCCTTGTCCTGCTCGACCGGGTCGAGGTAACGACTTTCCAGGCACAGATGGCGGCGCAAGGCGTCGAACAGTAGTTCGAACAAAACTGTCCGCTGCACTGCCGTCAATTTGGTCAAGGTGCTGTTTGCAGCAAAGATGCTGGCGTCAGCGCAAAAGGCATCTAGGTCTCGATACCGAATCTGCAATAGGCCGAGTTGATCCAGATTCGGATTATTGAAGCGCCAGCCACGCCGCAGATCACGCAGTAGCCGGTAAGCGATGATGAAGCGCAATGTGCGTTGCGCTTCTTGTCGGGCCAGTCCCATGAGCTTGGGGGTGCGCAGATACTCCACCAAGGTCGCTTCATCGACCCCTTGAAAGCCGAGGGCCTTGAATACGCTTTCGGCCAAGTGTTCTTCATCGAGTTGGCCGCCGCTGCCTTGCAGTGCGCCGATCAAGCCGGCACGCAGCGTCAGCAGGAAAATGAAGTCGTTGAAATGTCCCGCCTGCAGAGCGGCATCCTGGCGGTTGTCGGTAAACCCAAGCAACTTGCGTGGGTCAGGCTGCCCTGGCGCAGGTTCGGAAAGTGCAAACAATTGCTGCAAGGCCGCCAGGGCAATCATGGTCGTGGCCGAAGAGCGGCCTTCGCCGGACAGGCTGGAGAGGCGGTTGGCATCCTTGCCGTGGGCTTCGTGTGTCGTGCCGCAGTTCAGGCAGAAGCGGAACTTTCCCGGAATGAACCAGAACTCCGTCCCCGAGCCCGATTGCCCTTTGGCATCGACCGTGACCATATAGGGAACGGCATTCTTGTAGGCTGGCTTGATTTTGGGTTCGTTACGGCTGAGGTCGATCCAGGTTTCCGGCAGGTCTTCGAGCAGGCCGCCGTATTGCTGCCCGGGCACCAGAGGACACAGAAAGCCATAGCTGGCGTCGTCTTCTGCCGCGATATCGTCGATCTCACGTGAGCTGAAGCTGAGCGGTTGCTGTGCGTGCCAGACAGGTAGGTACTCCTGGCCGCAATCGCGGCAGAAGTGCGTCGGGTAAAGCAGCACATTCTCTTGCTGTCGCCCCGGCGCGAAACGCTGAGCATCGAGCGTGACATGGCGCTTACCTCGCGCCTCCAGCGTGGTGAGCACCTTGCCGGGACCGCTGATGAACTGGTGCAGCTTGAACGCGAAAGGCGGCCTGCCCTGGGGCGTGCGCACATCATGGGCAGCCACTAGAAAGCGCTGCAGGGCGGTGCGAGCGGCTTCCGGCTGGCAACCCGCGTCTTCGGCGAGACGGCGGCTGGCCTCTTCCAACATCATGGGTCTCGCCCGCCTGGGAGGCTCGTCGGCAGGTAGTTCGATACCCAGGTTCAATTCCACCCAGATGGATAACGGGTCATTGCGAAAGGCGTCGAAGTCAGCCCAGATATCCTGCTTTCGCGTAACGGCCGCCGGTAGTTCTGTACGGATGGCGTTGACGTCCTTGAGCGGGTTGGTGACGCGCTCCAAGGTCTCGCCGATGACGTCATGCTCGCTGATCTGGGTGCCAAAAAGTTTGCTAGCCACATCGGCCACCACGCGGTTGCGGTCGGCTTGGCTACCTGTGCTGGACATGGTGGCCGAGGTACCGATGCAGACCAGTTGCTCGGCTTTCAAGCGCTCTCGCAGGCGCCGCACTAGCAAGGCAACGTCCGCCCCTTGACGGCCACGATAGGTATGCAACTCATCCAGCACCAGGAACTCAAGTCCCTCGCAGTGTTCCACCACACGCCGATCCACTTCGTCGAAGCGCGTGAGGATGTACTCCAGCATCATGAAGTTAGTGAGCAGGATATCGGGCGGGTCATCCGCGATGGCGCTGCGTTCCGCCTTGCTTTCCTGGCCGGTGTAGCGCTTGAGGGTGAAGGGACGACGCTCTGGCGCATAGCCATGCAGAAACTTGTCGAGTTCTTCCAGCTGGCTGTTGGCCAGAGCATTCATCGGATAGATGACAATGGCCCTGGTACGTGCTTTGCCATCGGATTGTTTGGCCTTGAGAATGCGGTCGATGATCGGGATGAAAAAGGACAGGGACTTCCCCGACCCCGTTCCGGTCGTGACCACATAGCTTTGGCGTTCCTGGCCTTTGGCCAAGGCTTCCATCTGGTGCTTGTAAAGATGCAGGGGTTCTGGCGAACCTTCAGACTTCCCGACCTGGAAGATCTCTGCGCAAGCAGCATGCAAAATCCCCTGTGCCGCCAGGTTCTGCACCGTGCCTTGGCGTTGGTAATTCGGGTTGATCTGCACCAGCGGCTCAGGCCAATAGCGACCTTGCGCATATTGATGTTCGACCTCGGCTTGGATATCAGGCGCAGCGATGCGAACGAAACTGCGGGAAAAGCTGCCGTATCGTTCGATGAGCTGGTCGCGGAACTGGAAAACGTTATCCATGGAGAGTCCTCACTGATCCATCTTGTGGCCAACCGCCAGAACCACTGCACTGACGGAAGTGCCTGCTGCGATGCGCTTCCTCTTCGTACGCCGCACCCCGTCCCTACCCTTCAGCCGGCCAGATGACTCTATGCATACCAATGCCGCGCTATGGCACGGACCTATAAGGGCTTCGGCTGACCGCGCAGTGTAAATGCGGTAATCATAGCCATTAAATGCGGCATTTCCCACGCAAATGCCCCATTAGCGGCGTCGTCTGCCCCCCCACTCTGAACCTTGGCCCGGTCGCAGGTGGCCAGCATGACTGACTGGGGATGATCGGCGGCAATCAGCTCAAGCGTGCGCCATGCAGGAGCACTTGACAAACAACAAGGGCGCCTCTCGGCGCCCTCGTTCTTTCAACTCATTCCCACTCAATAGTAGCCGGCGGCTTCCCCGAGATGTCATAGACCACCCGCGACACCCCCCGCAACTCATTGATGATCCGGTTGCTCACCGTCCCCAGGAACTCATACGGCAGATGCGCCCAGTGCGCCGTCATGAAGTCAATCGTCTCCACGGCCCGCAGCGCAATCACCCACTCATAAGCCCGCGCGTCACCCACCACGCCCACCGACTTCACCGGCAGAAACACGGCAAACGCCTGGCTGGTCTTGTCGTACAGGTCGGCCTTGCGCAGCTCGTCGATGAAGATGGCATCGGCCTTGGCAAGCAGCTCGGCGTATTCGCGCTTCACTTCGCCCAGGATACGCACGCCCAGGCCCGGGCCCGGGAACGGATGGCGGTAGACCATGGTGCGCGGCAGGCCCAGCTCGACGCCCAGGCGGCGTACTTCGTCCTTGAACAGCTCGCGCAGCGGCTCCACCAGGCCCAGCTTCATGTGCTCCGGCAGGCCGCCCACGTTGTGGTGGCTCTTGATCACATGCGCCTTGCCGGTCTTGCTGCCGGCCGACTCGATCACGTCCGGGTAGATGGTGCCCTGCGCCAGCCACTTGGCGTTCTTCAGCTTGTTCGATTCTTCGTCGAAGATCTCAACGAACAGGTTGCCGATGATCTTGCGCTTGGCTTCCGGGTCGCTCACGCCTTCCAGCGCGCTGAAGTAACGGTGGGCGGCATTCACGCGCACAACCTTCACGCCCATGTGCTCGGCGAACATCGCCATCACCTGGTCGCCTTCCTGCCAGCGCAGCAGGCCGGTATCCACGAACACGCAGGTCAGCTTGTCGCCGATGGCCTTGTGCAGCAGCGCCGCCACGACGGACGAATCGACGCCGCCGGACAGGCCCAGGATCACTTCGTCATCGCCCACCTGTTCGCGCACGCGGGCGATCTGGTCGTCGATGATGTTGGCGGCGGTCCACAGGGTCTGGCAGCCGCACACATCCACCACGAAGCGGCGCAGCAGCGCCTGGCCCTGCAGGGTGTGGGTCACTTCCGGGTGGAACTGCACGCCGTACCAGCGCTTTTCCTCGTTGGCCATGGCGGCCACCGGAATGCGGTCGGTGGTGGCGGTGATGGTGAAGCCCGGCGGCGCAACGGAGACGTGGTCGCCGTGGCTCATCCAGACATTCAGCTTCGGCTCGCCGCCGTGGTCGCTCAGGCCCTTGAACAGTGCATCGGGGTTGATCACGTTCACTTCGGCGTGGCCGAACTCGCGCTGGTCTGCGGCTTCGGTGGCACCGCCCAGCTGCGCGGCCAGGGTCTGCATGCCGTAGCAGATGCCGAAGATCGGCAGGCCGCTGTCGAACACTTCCTGCGGCGCGGCCGGGGCGCCCGGCAGCGTGGTCGATTCCGGGCCACCGGACAGGATGATGCCCTTGGCGCCGAACGCAGCGATCTCGGCCGGATTGTGGTCCCACGCCCAGATTTCGCAGTAGACGCCCAGCTCGCGGATGCGGCGGGCGATCAGCTGCGTGTACTGCGCGCCGAAATCGAGGATGAGGATCTTGTCGTTATGGATATTGGTCATGGTGCCGTTCCAGTGGTGTTTTTCGCAGCGCCTGGCGCTTCAAGGCTCTGCGTCAGCGTGGCGATGAACGCCTCGCGTTGTTGAATATGTGAGGGGTCTTCCTCGTCCCAGCGCAGCATCAGCAGGCCGTGCGGTGCGTTAGGGTTGGCGCGGTCGGCGCGCGGCAGTTCGGCGATTTCCTGCACTTCGGTGCCGGGCACGATGCGCCGTTGAAAGGCGTGCATCGGGTAGCCGGAATCCACGGCGTTGCCCCAGAACGCGGACTGTACGCTCATCCGTTTCGGCTCCAGCGGCCCCAGCTCGGCGGTGACCACAGGATCTTCAAGCCTGTCACCCAGATCGGTAACGCACCGCAGGATGACCTGCAGCGGGCGCTCGCCAGTGCCTTTCAGCAGCCAGCGCTGCTCGCCAGCGGCCTGCACCTGCCAGCCCTTCGGCAGCGAGAACGCGTTCTGGCACGCCTGTACGTCCTGCAATTGCGAAACCGCCGCGCCCGGAGACCCGGAGCGCGGCGGCGGTTCGGACAACGAACAGCCTGCCATCAGCAGGCTACCCGTAATCGCAAGAGCAGTTCGCAAGCGCATCAGGCGCGGTAGTTCGGCGGCTCTTTGGTGATGGTCACGTCGTGGACGTGGCTCTCACGCTGGCCGGCGCCGCTGATCTTCACGAACTTGGGCTTGCTGCGCATGTCTTCGATGGTGGCGCAGCCCACGTAGCCCATGGTGGCGCGCAGGCCGCCCATCAGCTGGTGGATGATGCCGCCCACCGGGCCGCGGTACGGCACGCGGCCTTCGATGCCTTCCGGCACCAGCTTGTCGGCGGTGGCGGCGTCCTGGAAGTAGCGGTCCTTCGACCCCTTCTCCATGGCAGCCAGCGAACCCATGCCGCGGTAGCTCTTGTACGAACGGCCCTGGTACAGCTCGGTCTCGCCCGGCGATTCCTCGGTACCGGCCAGCAGGCCGCCGACCATGATGGTCGAGGCACCGGCGGCCAGCGCCTTGCCGATGTCGCCGGAGTAGCGGATGCCACCGTCGGCGATCAGCGGGATGCGGTCCTGCAGCGCTTCGGCCACCAAATCAATGGCGGTGACCTGCGGCACGCCGACGCCGGCGACGACGCGGGTGGTGCAGATCGAGCCCGGGCCGATGCCGACCTTGACCGCGTCTGCGCCGCTGTCCAGCAGCGCCAGTGCGGCTTCGCCGGTGCAGATGTTGCCACCGATGACCTGCACGTTCGGGAAGTTCTTCTTGACCCAGCTGACGCGGTCCAGCACGCCCTGCGAGTGGCCGTGCGCGGTATCGACCACGATCACGTCCACGCCGGCGGCGACCAACGCTTCCACGCGGCGATCGGTATCGCCACCCACGCCGACGGCCGCGCCGACCAGCAGGCGGGTCGACAGATCCTTGGCAGCGTTCGGGAAGTCGGTGTTCTTCTGGATGTCCTTGACGGTGATCAGGCCACGCAGTTCGAACGAATCGTTGACCACCAGCACCTTCTCGATGCGGTTGCGGTGCAGCAGCTGCAGCACTTCGTCGCTGGCGGCGCCTTCCTTGACCGTGATCAGGCGATCCTTCTTGGTCATGATGTGGCGGACCGGATCGTCCAGCTCGGTCTCGAAGCGCATGTCGCGGTGGGTCACGATGCCGGCCAGCAGGCCGTCGCTGCCCACCACCGGCACGCCGGAGATGTTGTGCGCCTGGGTCAGGGCCAGCACGTCGCGGATGGTGGTTTCCGGGCCGACGGTGATCGGGTCGCGGATGACACCGGCCTCGAACTTCTTGACCTTGGCCACTTCCGCGGCCTGCTGTTCCAGGCTGAGATTCTTGTGGATGATGCCCATGCCGCCGAGCTGGGCCATGGCGATGGCCAGGCGGGCTTCGGTGACGGTGTCCATCGCGGCGGACAGGATCGGAAGCTTCAGCTTCAGGTCTCGGGTCAACCGCGTTTCGAGGTTGACGTCCTTGGGCAGGATGGTCGAGTGGGCGGGGACGAGCGAGACGTCGTCGTAAGTGAGTGCTTCAGCCTGGATGCGCAGCATCGGCATACCCGAGATGTGGGGAAGCGCGACATTTTACCCCTTTTTCGCGCCGCGTGGCAGGGGGTAGATGCGACGCAGTGTCGCGCCGGCGGCGATTGGTTCAGGGCGACGGACCGGGGCCACGCGCCGCCTGGGAACCCCCACGGAACCGCCTTTGGTAGGTGCCAACCTTGGTTGGCACGATCCGTCCGGCACCGGCACCCCAGATGGGCCGATGGCCCCGATGGATGTGTGCCAACCAAGGTTGGCACCTACCAGGAGCAGGCCAACGGTTGCCCCCACCCCAAAAGGTCAGCTCAGCGCTTCCGCCGCTTCCAGGGTGTTCTGCATCAACGTGGCCACGGTCATCGGGCCCACGCCACCCGGCACCGGGGTGATCCAGCTGGCCCGCTGGGCGGCCGCCTCAAACCCGACGTCGCCCACCAGGCGGCCGTCGTCCAACCGGTTGATGCCGACGTCGATCACCACCGCGCCCGGCTTCACCCACTCGCCCGGCACGATGCCCGGGCGGCCCACCGCCACCACCAGGATGTCGGCGTTGCGTACGGCCTGTTCCAGCACGTCCTTGGGGGTGAACTTGTGGCAGCTGGTCACGGTGCAGCCGGCAATCAGCAGCTCCAGGCCCATCGGACGGCCGACATGGTTGCTCACGCCCACGATGGTGGCGTTGCGGCCGCGTACCGGCTGGTCGGTGTGGCCCAGCAGCGTGGTGATGCCGCGCGGGGTGCACGGGCGCAGGCCGAACTCGCGCAGGGCCAGGTGGCCGACGTTTTCCGGGTGGAAGCCGTCCACGTCCTTGCGCGGGTCGATGCGCTGGATCAGCCGGCGCGCATCGGGGATGCCCGGCAGCGGCAGCTGGATCAGGATGCCGTTGATCTTCGGATCGGCGTTGAGCTGGTCGATCAGGTCGAGCAGCTCGGCTTCGGTGGTACCGGCCGGCAGGTCGTAGTCATGTGCTTCGATGCCGACCTTCTCGGCGGCACGGCGCTTGTTGCGCACGTACACGGTCGAGGCCGGGTCGCCACCGACCAGCACCACGGCCAGACCCGGGCGGCTGCCACCGGCGGCCACGCGGGCGTCGACGCGCACCTTCAGGCTGTCGAGCAGGTCCTCGGCGATGCGGCGGCCATCAAGGATGCGGGCAGGATGCGGGGCGGCGGAATCAGTCATCGGGGGCAGGCGTGGGGCGGCGGGGACGCTATTGTCCCTGATTCAGGCCCCCTCGCCCACCGCAGGATGGGGTCCTGACGGGGTCGGATCCCTTTGCCACAGGCAAAGGGCTCTGACCCCAGCACGACGTAGCGGGTCAGAGCCCTTTCCGCTGGAAAGGGATCCGACCCGCAAACGTTATTCTTCCTCTTCCGGCACGTCCTGCGGGTTCAACGTCTTGCTTGCCCGCTTCGGCGCGGTGAACGGCGTCGGCGTCGGCACGCCCTGGCCGGAGTTGCCGAACACCATCTTGGCGCCGGCATTCAAGCCACCACCGGCAATCTCCAGCTCGAAACGCTCGGCATCGCGGCGCCGGATCTGCTCGGCAATCTCCACCGCGTCGTCTTCATCCGCACCCAGTTCCACCAGCGCGGCCTGGCCGAACAACACCGCCGATTCAAACGTCTCGCGGATCTGGAAATCGACACCGGCATGGATCAGCCGCAGCGAATGCTCGCGGTCGAACGAGCGCACCATCAGCTTGGCCTGCGGGAACTCGTGCGACACCAGTTCGACGATGCGGTCGGCGGCCTCGGCCTTGTCCACGCACACCGCAATCGCACGCGCGGTGGCCGCGCCCGAGGCATGAAGCACGTCCAGTCGCGTGCCGTCGCCGTAGTAGATCTTGAAACCGAAACGCGCGGCGCTCTGGATCATCTCCACATCGTTGTCGATGATGGTCACGTCCACGTCGCGCGCCAGCAGCGACTGGCTGGCGACCTGGCCGAAGCGGCCGAAGCCGATCAGCAGCACACTGCCGGACAGGCCCTCGGCCTCGTCCACGCCGTCCATGTTCACCGTCGGCTTCGGCGCGATGCGCTTGTAGACCAGCACCACCAGCGGGGTCAGCGCCATCGACAACACCACCACGGCGGTGAAGTTGGCATTGATCTCCAGGTTGATCACACCGGCTGAGGCGGCAGCGGAGAACAGCACGAAGGCGAACTCGCCACCCTGCGCCATCAGCACGCCGCGATCCAGCGCCTGCGCGTGGTCACTGCCCATGATGCGCGCGACCACGTAGATGCACAGCGCCTTGGCCACCATCAGCGCCAGCACCAGGCCGAGGATCAGCTGCCAGTTGCCAGCCACCACGCCCAGGTCCAGCGCCATGCCCACGCTGAGGAAGAACAGGCCCAGCAGGATGCCGCGGAACGGTTCGATGTCCGCCTCGATCTGGTGGCGGAAGGTCGACTCGCTCAGAAGCACGCCCGCGAGGAACGCGCCCATCGCCATCGACAGGCCGGACAGCTGCATCAGCAGCGCCGCGCCCAGCACCACCAGCAGCGCGGCAGCGGTCATCACCTCGCGCGCCTTCGATTCGGCCAGCACGCGGAACAGCGGATTGAGCAGGAAGCGGCCGACCAGCACCAGGCCGACGATGGCGCCGACGCCGATCGCTACCGACAGCCAGCGCGAACCCTCGCCATCGGCACTGCCGGCGCTCGGGCCCATCCACGCCACCAGCGCCAGCAGCGGCACGATCAGCAGATCTTCGAACAGCAGGATGGAGACGATCTTCTGCCCCGACGGCAGCGCGATGTCACCGCGCTCGGCCAGCAGCTGCATCACCACTGCGGTGGATGTGAGCACAAAGCCGGTGGCACCGATGAAGGCCACCTGCCACGGCAACCCGAACAGCTTGGCGATGCTGGTCAGCACCAGCGCACAGGTGACGATCTGCAGCGTGCCCAGCCCGAAGATTTCCTTGCGCAGGCTCCACAGGTGCGAGGGCCGCATCTCCAGGCCGATCACGAACAGGAACATCACCACGCCGAGCTCGGCGGTATGCAGGATCGCCTGCGGGTCGGAGAACCAGCCCAGCCCGAACGGTCCGATCGCCAGGCCAGCGGCGAAGTAGCCCAGTACCGAGCCCAGGCCGGCCCGACGGAACAAAGGCACCATCACCACCGCCGCGCCCAACAGGGCGACGACCTTGACCAGCTCGCTGGTCGCTGCTTCTACCGCCATGCGGTGTGTTCCCCAAGATCCAGAATCGCGTTCAACAATAGAGCAATGCCGATGACGGCAATAGCACGCATGTTGCGCCGGATTGTCTTGGAGATGGAACGATACCGGGAGTGACCCCCAGCATCATCCCGAAACCATGCATCCGCGTCGGTGGGTGCCAACCTTGGTTGGCACAACCACAACCTGTAGAGCCGAGCCCACGCTCGGCTGCTCTTCGTGCCGAGGCCAGAAGCAGCCGAGCATGGGCTCGGCTCTATAGTAGATCCACGCCATGCGTGGATGACGCCCGGCCGGGTTCACCCACCCCGGCAGAACGCGGCGTAATCGATATATCCCGGGAACGGCACGCCCGGCGCGCACACCGGGCACTGCGGGTCCGGCCGGATGCCGGTCTCACGGAAGCGCATGCCCAGCGCGTCGAAGCGCAGCAGGCGGCCAACCAGCGGCTCACCGATGCCCAGCAGCAGCTTCAGCACCTCGGTCGCCTGCAGCACGCCCGCCAGGCCGGGCAGCACGCCCAGCACACCGGCCTCGGAACAGTTCGGCGCGAACTCCGGCGGCGGCGGCTCGGGGAACAGGCAGCGGTAGCACGGCGCCACGCCGCGCTGGCGGCCAGCGTCAAACACGCTTACCTGGCCGTCAAAGCGCTCGATGGCGGCATACACCAGCGGCGTGGCGTGCTTGATGCAGGCGTCGTTGAGCAGGTAGCGCAGCGGGAAGTTGTCCGAGCCATCCAGCACCACATCCACCCCGGCCAGCAGCGCATCCACGTTCTCGGACGTGACCCGCTCAGGCACCGCCTCGACGTCGATCGACGGGTTCAACGCCAGCAGCCGCTCGCGCGCCGAATCGACCTTGAACTGGCCGACGCTGGCTTCGGTATGCACGATCTGGCGGTGCAGGTTGCTGCGCTCCACGCGGTCGTGGTCGGCGAAGCGCAGGTGCCCTACCCCGGCGGCGGCCAGGTAGAACCCAGCCGGTGCGCCCAGCCCACCCGCGCCCAGCACCAGCACGCGCGACTGCTGCAGCCGGCGCTGGCCGGCCTCGCCCACCTGCGGCAGCAGCAGGTGGCGCGAATAGCGATCAAAGAAGTCACGGTCGGCAGCACTGGCCAGCGGCTGCACCAGCGGCAGCGACTGCTCGCGCCAGGCCACGGTGCCGCCCGTCACGGAAGCCACGTGGGTGTAGCCGGCCTCCAGCAGGAACTGCGCGGCATCGGCCGAGCGCTTGCCACTCTGGCAGATCAGCAGGATTTCCTGGTCGTGCCGCGGCAGATGCGCGGCCGGGTCGGCCTGCAGCTCGCCCTTGGCCACGCCGCGCGCGCCCTCGGCCATGCCGCCGGCCCGTTCGTGCGCCTCGCGCACATCGATCAGCACCGCGCCATGGGCCAGGCGCTCGCGTGCCTGCGCGGGGGAAAGCTCTTGGATGCTCATGGCGGCATTATCGCGCACGTGGCGGCAGGCCGCGTTGACCAGCATCTGTAGAGCCGAGCCTATGCTCGGCTCTACGGGTCCACCGCAGGCCTGCGGTAGCGCCCGCCCTGCACCCGGGGTCAGATCCCTTTTCCGGAGGAAATGGGATCTGACCCCATTCTCCGCAACGAAAAAGGCGGCCCTGCGGCCGCCTTCTCGTGAATCACTTGCCCTTGACGTGCTTCATCAAGCGCCGCTTGGCCTTGACCTGCCGCTCGGTGAGGACGTTCTTCTTGCCCTCGTACGGGTTGGTACCCTCGCGGAAGATGAAGCTCACCGGCGTGCCTATCAGCTTGAAGCGCTTGCGGAAGAAGTTCTCCAGGTAGCGCTTGTACGACTCCTGCAGCTCCTTCAGGCGGGTGCCGTGCACGATGAAGGTCGGCGGGTTGGAACCGGCCGGGTGCACGTAGCGCAGCTTGGAGACGTGGCCGCGGATGGTCGGCGGCGGGTTGGTCTCGTAGGCCACTTCCAGCGCCTTGTTCACTTCGCTGGTGGTGAAGGTCTTGTTCGCCGATTCGTGCGCGCGGTGCACCGCGCGGAACAGCTCACGCAGGCCCGAACCATGCTTGGCCGAGATGCGCACCGACTCGGCCCACGGCACGAAGCCCAGCTTCAGCGACAGCATGGTTTCGGCCTGCTCACGCTGGTACTCGGTCAGGCCATCCCACTTGTTGATGGCGATCACCAGTGCGCGGCCGGCGTCGAGCACGGCACCGAGCACGGTGGCGTCCTGGTCGGTCACGCCTTCGGTGGCGTCGAGCATCAGCACGGCCACCTGGCACTGCTCGATCGACTGCATGGTCTTGACCACCGAGAACTTCTCGACGACCTCGTCCACGCGCGACCGACGGCGCAGGCCGGCGGTATCGATCAGGCGGTACTCGCGGCCATCACGCTCCAGGTCCACCGCGATCGAGTCGCGGGTGGTGCCCGGCACGTCGGAGGCGATCATGCGCTCCTCGCCGAGGATGCGGTTGACCAGGGTCGACTTGCCCACGTTCGGGCGGCCGACGAAGGCGATGCGGATGCGGTTCGGATCGTTGTCCAGCTCTTCGCCGCTGCCTTCTTCCGGCAGGCGCTGGATCACTTCGTCCAGCAGGTCGTCCAGGCCCTGGCGATGCGCGGCCGACACGGTCAGCATCTCGCCGAAGCCGTAACGGGCGAACTCCGAACGCACGGTGTCCTCGTCGGTGCCGTCGATCTTGTTGATCAGCAGCAGCGTCGGGCGCGACAGCTTGCGCAGCCAGGCCAGGATCTCGTCGTCCATCGCCGAGGTACCCTCACGGGCGTCGACCACGAACAGGATCAGGTCGGCTTCCGCCGCAGCGGCGCGGGCCTGGCGGGTGGTAGCCCCTGCCAGACCCTCTTCCTCTTCCGCGATACCGCCGGTGTCGACGACGAGGAAATGATTGTCCTCGTCCAGCCGGCAGACACCGTAGTTGCGGTCGCGGGTGACGCCGGGCTGGTCATGGACCAGCGCGTCACGGGTGCGGGTAAGCGCATTGAAAATAGTCGACTTGCCGACATTCGGCCGTCCAACCAGGGCGACCAAAGGCAGCATCGCGATTACTCCAATTTTTAATTTGCCAACCGGAAGGCGGTCAGCTTGCCATCAACGTTCTGCACCAGCAGCACCCCGTCTGCGACGACCGGCTGGGCCAGCAGGGCGTCGCCGCCACTTTTTGCCCGTGCCGCCATCGCACCATCGGACGCCTGCAACCAGTGCACGTATCCCTTGTAGTCGCCGACCACCACGTAGTCGCCGTGCAGCGCCGGGCCGGTCAGCGAACGACGGGCCAGCGCGGTCTGCGACCACATGGCCGCTCCGCTGGCCTTGTCCAGGCCGAACACGCCGCCCTTGTTGTCGGTGACGAACACATTGCCCGACGACACCGCCACGCCACCGGCACCGCCATGGTCGCGCGCCCACAGCGGGCGACCGGTCGGGCCTTCGATGGCCATGGTCTGGTTCTTGAAGCTGCTCACGTAGAGGGTGTTGCCCTCCAGCACCGGAGCGCCGTCGACGTCGGCCATGCGCTCCAGCTCGGTGCGGCCTTCGCCGTTGCCGAGGTTCTGTTCCCACAGCGTGCGGCCATCCTGCTGGGCCAGGGCCGCAACCGCGCCCTCGTCCTTGCCGATGAACAGCACGCCCGGGCCGGTCACCACCGGCGCGTTGCCACGCACGGTCAGCGCCGGCAGCTCGCTCGGGTTGAACCACTTCTGGGTGCCGTTGCCGGCATCGAAGCCGGTAACGCGGCCGTCGTTGCTGCGCACGTAGACCATGCCCTGGGCAACGGCCGGCGCGGCGATGACTTCACCCGGAACACGGGCGCGCCACTTCTCGCTGCCATCGTTGATGTCCAGCGCGATGACCTGGCCATCCAGCGTGCCGATCACGACCAGGTTCTCACCGACACCCGGGCCGCCGGACAGGCGCAGCTTGGCCTTCTTCTTTTCCTTCTTCGGCTCCCAGGTCCAGACCTTCTTGCCGGTCTGCAGGTCGATGGCGTGCACGCCACCGGTGATCGCCGCAGCGAACACGTGGCCGTTGGCCACTGCCGGGCCCTGGCGCACGCCGATGCGGCGCTCGCCCTTGCCGAGGTTGACCGACCAGGCCTTGCTGACCTTCAGGGTCGGCTCGAACTTGACCAGCTCAGCCGGTTCCTGTGCCTTCTTCGCGGCCGCGTCCTTGCCGGCGAACCAGCCCTTCATGGTGCTGCAGCCGGTCAGGGCCATGCCCATCAGGAGCACGGTGGCGACGCGGGTGATCATGACCTTCTGACTCATCAAACCGACTCCGCAGGGGCGGCGACGGTGCCGCCGGCGTCCATAACCTTGGTTTCCAGCAGGCGCCGCTGCGGCGCTGCCACGTCCAGCGTCTTCAGCGCCTTCTCGTACTGTGCACGGGCCTCATCACGCTTGCCCTGCGCCATCAGCGCATCGCCATGGATTTCCAGGCTGCTGCTGTCGGTCGCGCTGCCCAGCAGCTTGATGGCCTCGTCGCTCTTGCCGGTGGCCACCAGCAGGCGGGCCACACGCTGGTCGACCACGCGCTGCAGGTCACCTTCGACCTTCACATTGCGCAGGGTCGCCAGTGCCTCTTCATTCTTGCCGGCGTCGACCTGGGCCTTGGCCAGCTGCAGCGCCGCGAGGTCGCCGTAGATGCTGGACGGGCCGGCTTCGAGCGCCTTGACCGCCTTGGCGGCGTCGTCAAGCTTGTTCTGCTGCAGGCCCTGCAGGGCCTTCTGGTACTCGACATTGGCCGAGGCCAGCTTGCCGCCCTGATCCTTCTGGTACCACTGCCAGCCAGCAATGGCACCGATGGCGATGACTACGCCACCGAGGATGCTGGCGCCATTCTTCCGCAGCCAGCTGCGGACGCGTTCACTTTGTTCGTGCTCGTCGAGCAGATCGTCGATCGCCATGCGTACTCTCGCCCCGCCCGTCGGGAGGGACCATTGGGATTATCGAAGGTGGTGAAACCGCGCCTCAGTGCGAAACCGGGACCACGGAGCCTTCAGAGGATACCTGAAAGCGTGCCACGTTGGCTCGCTGGTAGGGGGTCAGATCGACGATAGCGCCGTTCTGCTGAACCTGGACCGCCGAGGCGTTGCCCAGGGTCACCCGGGTCACCTGGCCCGGCGTGAAGCTGCGGGTCTCGCCGGACCTGATCAGCGCCTTCTCGACGGTGCTGCCGTCCGGGCCGCCGATGTCGACCCAGCTGTCGCCGCTGAACTGCATTTCCAGCGCGTTGCCGGCAGCCGCCGGAGCCGGCGCCGGGCGCGGCACCGGGGCCAGCGAGGCCACGTACGGGGTGGCCGCCGGCTTGCTGGCCGGGGCGGTGGCCGCTTCGGCCGGCGCGACAGCCTCGGCACCGGCCGTGGACGGGGTAACCGGCACGGCGGCCGGGATCACATCCAGCGAGGCGGTGCTCGGCGACGGGGTCGCGCTGCCGTCGAAGTGGCCACGGGTGGCGAACCACACCGGCACCGCCAGCACGGCGGTGATGCCGACATACAGCACGCGCCGGCCGAGGTTCTCGGCGATGCGGCGCGCACGCGGGGTATGGGTATGGCTGACCAGGGTGGGCGGAACCACCGGGCCGACCTGGGCCTGTTCCAGCAGCTGGCCGACATCCACGTCGAGCAGGCGCGCATAGCTGCGCAGCTGGCCACGCACGAACACCGGCGCCCCCAGCTTCTGCCATTGTTCCTCTTCCAGCGACTTGACCACCTGGACCGGCATGCGCAGGCGCGAGCCGACATCTTCGAGGGTCAGTCCGGCCGCTTCGCGGGCCTGGCGCAGGCGGGTGCCGCAGCCGGCCGCAGTCTCGAGAGCGCTCACAGTCTGGTCATCAATCACAATGCATCAACCCTGGAGTTAGGAGCCCGCGTCCTGCGGAAATTCCTGTCGAATCCGCTGCAGATAACGATCAGATGCCGCCCGATCGCCCAGCTTCACTTCGATTTGAGACGCAAGTTGTAACACGGAACGCGTTGCGGGTGCAGCCGCAATCCTACGTTCGGCGAAGGCCCGGGCCTCCATGTAGCGGCCCTGGCGGTAGCTCAGCTGGGCCATCGACTCCAGCGCGACCGGGTTGGCCGGGGCCGCCACGAGCGCCGCACGCAGGTCGCGTTCGGCACGTTCAAGCTGGCCCGCATCCAGTGCGCAGCTGCCGGCATTGGCCTGGGCTTCGCCCGGGGTGGCATAAGCCGGCGCCTGCAACGCGCGGTCGAACCAGACCAGCGATTCGGCCGGCTGGCCCTGCTGGCAGAGCCACGCACCGTAGTTGTTGAGCACGTCGCCGCGCTGCGGCGCCAGTTCGGCGGCCTTGTGGAAGTTCTCGCCGGCCTGGCGGGTGCGGCCACGACGGTCATCGATGCCGGCCTGCAGCACCAGCGCATCGGGCGCCTCGGGCGCCAGCTTCAGTGCTTCGCGCACCTTGCGCTCGGCGGCATCGAGATTGCCGACCTGCATGTCGCGGGTCGCCAGCGTCAACAGGTCGCGCCAGCGCACTTCGCGCCGCACGCTTTCCGGGTCACCCACCGAATAGACCGGCGCCTGGCTCGGACCGAGCTTGGCCTTGGGATGGGATTTGCAGCCGCCGACCGCAACGGCCAGCACGCCTGCGAGAAGCGCCAGCCAGAGGCGGTCAGGCCGCGGCATCGCTCCCCTTCCCCGCCTGCAGCGTCTTGTTGAACTCCGCCTGGCGGCGGGTGCGGTCCATCACCTGGCCCTTGAGCTGGCCACAGGCGGCGTCGATGTCGTCGCCACGGGTGCGGCGGACCATGGTCAGCACGTTGCTGTCGAGCAGGATCTTCTGGAAGGCGCGGATGTGCGCTTCTTCCGAACGCTCGTAGCGGGTGCCCGGGAACGGATTGAAGGGAATCAGGTTGACCTTGCCCGAATCCTTGGCCTGCACCGCGTTGTCGAACTGGCGCATCAGGCGGGCCAATTCGCGGGCATGCTCGGGCTTGTCGTTGATGCCCTTCATCAGGGTGTATTCGAAGGTGACCGATTCGCGGCGCTTGTTGGCGCGCAGGTAGCGTGCGCACGAGGCCATCAGCTCGGCGATCGGGTACTTCTTGTTGAGCGGCACCAGGGTTTCGCGCAGCGCATCGTTCGGCGCATGCAGCGACACCGCCAGCGACACGTCGCTCTCGGCGGACAAGCGGTCGATCTGCGGCACCAGGCCGGAGGTCGACAGGGTCACGCGCTTGTTGGCCAGGCCGTAGCCCAGGTCGTCGCGCATCACGCTCATGGCGCGCACGACGTTGTCGAAATTCATCAGCGGCTCGCCCATGCCCATCATCACCACATTGGTGAGGCGGCGCATCTGGTGCGGCACGTTACCCAGGTGGCGCGCGGCAACCCATACCTGGCCGATGATCTCGGCGGTGGTCAGGTTGCGGTTGAAGCCCTGGGTGGCGGTGGAGCAGAACGTGCAGTTCAGGCCGCAACCGACCTGCGAGGACACGCACAGCGTGCCGCGGGTCTTGTCCGGGATGTACACGGTCTCGATGGCGTTCTTGCCATCCACGCCCATCGCCAGCAGCCACTTGTGGGTGCCGTCGGCGGAGGGCTTGTCGAACACGATGTTCGGAACCAGCACCTCGGCATGGGCCTGCAGCTTGGCGCGCAGGACCTTGCCGAGGTCGGTCATTTCATCGAAATCGGTGACGTAGCGATGGTGGATCCACTTCATCACCTGGTGGGCACGGAACTTCTTTTCGCCGAGAACCTCGACGAAAAACTTCTCCAGGCCCGCGCGATCGAGGTCGAGCAGGTTCTGCTTGCCAGCCGTGGGTGCCGACTTCGGCAGCGGCTGGATGGCGGGGGACTGTACGACCTCGTTCACGGCATTACTCTCAGCGCGAAACGACTTCGGTGGCGGCGAAGAAGTAGGCGATTTCAATCGCGGCATTCTCGACCGAGTCCGAGCCGTGGGCGGCGTTGGCATCGATGGATTCGGCGAAGTCGGCGCGGATGGTGCCCGGCGCGGCTTCCTTCGGGTTGGTGGCGCCCAGCAGGTCGCGGTGGGCCAGGACGGCGTTCTCGCCTTCCAGGGCCTGGATCATCACCGGGCCGGAGATCATGAATTCGACCAGCGCGTTGAAGAACGGACGCTCGCGGTGCACAGCGTAGAAGCCTTCGGCTTCACGGCGCGACAGCTGCTTGTACTTGGCGGCCACGACCTTCAGGCCGGCCTTCTCGAAGCGGGCGTAGATTTCGCCGATGACGTTCTTGGCAACGGCGTCCGGCTTGATGATCGAAAGGGTGCGCTCCAGCGCCATGGGATGTCTCCAATGGAATCGGGCCGCTGATGGCCCGAAGGGTAACATGAAAAAAACCCGCGTCGGGACGCGGGCTTAGCCTGATAAACGTAGGCGAATTGTAAAAGATAAAGCGGCGGCATGGTAGTGCCGGTCGCCGGCCGGCAAACCCTCATGGCAGGGGTCAGATCCCCACAGGGGCTCTGACCCCATTCCGGGCCCAGTGTCGGGGTCGGAGCCCCTTCGGGGATCCGACCCCTACCCCATTCACCCACCTGAGTGAAATCTGACCGGACCGGCCGGTTTTGCTGCACTGCAAAATGCCATACGCTACCGTCTGGTCCTAGTATCAAACAATCGTTTGATTAAGGTCCGCCCGCCGATGGCCAAACCCGCCCACTTCTCGACCAAGGACCGCATTCTCGGCGCGGCCGAGGAGCTGTTCGCACAGCACGGCTTCGCCGGCACTTCGCTGCGCCAGGTGACCAGCCAGGCCGACGTCAACATCGCAGCGGTCAACTACCACTTCGGCTCCAAGGAGAACCTGGTCAACGAGGTGTTCCGCCGCCGCATGGACGAGATGACCGGCGCCCGCCTGTCGCAGCTCGAACGCGCCCGCAGCGAACATCCCGGGCAGCTGCGCCCGGTGCTGGCCGCGTTCGTCGAGCCGGCATTGGCGCTGGCCCAGGACCGCCAGAACGGCGGTGCCTTCGTGCGCGTGATCGCCCGCGCCTACGCCGAGAAGAACGACAACCTGCGCAAGTTCCTGTCCGACCACTACGGCCACGTGCTGCGTGCGTTCGGCAAGGCCATCGGCGAGTGCGTACCCGACCTGAGCAAGGAAGAGCTGTACTGGCGCCTGGATTTCCTGGCCGGCTCGCTCACCTATGCCATGGCCGACTTCGGGCTGATCAAGCGTCCCGCCGGTGTCACTGAAGCGGCGCATCGTGCCCATGCCGCCCACGAACTGATCCATTTCGCCGAAGCCGGGTTCCGCGCCGCCGCTCGCGCCAGCGCCCTGCCCGCTTCCCTTTGATTCCACCCAGTAACTGCTGACCAACAAAGGCCCTACACCATGTCCAATTCCCTGCTAGTCCGCCGCGCCGCCGTGCTGGGTGCCGGCGTCATGGGTGCCCAGATCGCTGCCCACCTCACCAACGCTGGCGTCGACACCGTGCTGTTCGACCTGCCCGCCAAGGAGGGTCCGGCCGACGGCATCGTGCTGAAGGCGATCGCCAACCTGGGCAAGCTGAGCCCGGCACCGCTGGCCAGCAAGTCGCTGGCCGAAGCCATCACTCCGGCCAACTACGAGTCCGGCCTGGAGCAGCTGAAGGACTGCGACCTGATCATCGAGGCCATCGCCGAGCGCATGGACTGGAAGCAGGACCTGTACAAGAAGATCGCGCCGTTCGTGGCCGACCACGCGGTGCTGGCCTCCAACACCTCGGGCCTGGGCATCAACAAGCTGGCCGACGTGCTGCCCGAGCAGCTGCGCCACCGCTTCTGCGGCGTGCACTTCTTCAACCCGCCGCGCTACATGCACCTGGCCGAGCTGATCCCGGCCACCACCACCGACGCCGCCGTGCTGGAAGGCCTGGAAGAGTTCCTGGTCACCACCCTGGGCAAGGGCGTGGTGTACGCCAAGGACACCCCGAACTTCATCGGCAACCGCATCGGCGTGTTCTCGATCCTGTCCACCATCCACCACACCCAGCAGTTCGGCCTGGGCTTCGATGAAGTGGACGGCCTGACCGGTCCGCTGGTCGGCCGCCCGAAGTCGGCCACCTACCGCACCTCCGACGTGGTCGGCCTGGACACCATGGCCCACGTCATCAAGACCATGGGCGATACCCTGCCGAACGACCCGTGGCATGAATTCTTCAAGTCGCCGAAGTGGCTGGACGCGCTGATCGCCAAGGGCGCACTGGGCCAGAAGACCGGTGCCGGCATCTTCCGCAAGGTCGGCAAGGACATCGTGGTGCTGGACCTGGAGAAGCAGGACTACCGTCCGGCCGATCGCGCTGCCGCGCCGGAAGTGGTCGAGATCCTGAAGTTCAGGAACCCGGCCGAGAAGTTCGCCAAGCTGCGCGAGAGCCAGCACCCGCAGGCGCAGTTCCTGTGGGCGACCTTCCGCGACCTGTTCCACTACAGCGCCTACCACCTGGCCGACATCGCCGAGACCGCGCGCGACGTCGACCTGGCCATCCGCTGGGGCTACGGCTGGTCGCTGGGCCCGTTCGAGACCTGGCAGGCTGCCGGCTGGAAGCAGGTCGCACAGTGGATCGCCGATGACATCGTGGCCGGCAAGAGCATGAGCAGCGCGCCGCTGCCGGACTGGGTGTTCGATGGCCGCGATGGCGTGCACGCCGCCGAGGGCAGCTACAGCCCGTCGCGCAACGCCAAGCTGCCGCGCTCGTCGCTGCCGGTGTACCAGCGCCAGCGTTTCCCGGATCCGCTGCTGGGCGAAACGTTCGCGCCGGGCGAGACCGTGTTCGAGAACGACGGCCTGCGCATGTGGCACGACGGCGATGGCATCGCCGTGGTCAGCTTCAAGACCAAGATGAACACCGTGTCCGACCAGGTGCTGGACGGCCTGCAGGAATGCGTGAGCCGCGCCGAGAAGGACTTCCAGGGCCTGGTGATCTGGCAGCAGAAGGAACCCTTCTCCGCCGGTGCCGACCTGGCCGGCGCGCTGGGCCTGCTGCAGGCCGGCAAGGTCGACCAGTTCGAAGAAATGGTTGCCAACTTCCAGCGCACCAGCCAGCGCATCAAGTACTCGCTGGTGCCAGTGGTGGCTGCCGTGCGCGGTCTGGCCCTGGGTGGCGGCTGCGAGTTCCAGATGCACAGCGCCAAGACCGTGGCCTTCCTGGAAAGCTACATCGGCCTGGTCGAGGCCGGCGTCGGCCTGCTGCCGGCCGGTGGTGGCCTGAAGGAACTGGCCGTGCGCGCCTCGCAGGCCGCGGGCCCGGGCGGCGACGTGTTCGCCGAACTGAAGAAGACCTTCGAGACCGTGGCGATGGCCAAGGTGTCCAACTCGGCGGTCAACGCCAAGGAACTGGGCCTGCTGCGCAGCACCGACAAGGTGGTGTTCAACAGCTACGAGGCCCTGCACATCGCCAAGGCCGAAGCACGCGCCCTGGCCGAAGCGGGTTACCGCCCGCCGCTGCCGGCACGCCGCATCCAGGTGGCCGGTGACGTGGGTATCGCCACCTTCAAGATGATGCTGGTCAACATGCTGGAAGGCCGCTTCATCAGCCCGTACGACTACGAGATCGCCGAGCGCATCGCTACCGTGCTGTGCGGTGGCAAGGTCGACCGCGGCACCCTGGTCGACGAAGAGTGGCTGCTGACCCTGGAGCGCAAGCACTTCGTCGAACTGGCCCAGCAGGAAAAGACCCAGGCCCGCATCGCGCACATGCTGAAGACCGGCAAGCCGCTGCGTAACTGATCGCCCATCCCTGCTTCCGGTGGGTGCCGACCGTTGGTCGGCACTCCGGCTAAAAAATTCAAGAGATCACTGCAATGACCAAGCAAATCCAGGACGCCTACATCGTCGCCGCCACCCGTACCCCGGTTGGCAAGGCGCCCAAGGGCATGTTCCGCAACACCCGCCCCGACGACATGCTTGCGCACGTGCTGCGCAGCGTCGTCGCCCAGGCCCCGGGCGTGGACGTCAACCGCATCGATGACGCCATCATCGGTTGCGCCATGCCGGAAGCCGAGCAGGGCATGAACGTGGCCCGCATCGGCGTGCTGCTGGCCGGCCTGCCGAACACCATCGCCGCACAGACCGTGAACCGCTTCTGCTCCTCCGGCCTGCAGGCCGTGGCGCAGGCCGCCGACGCGATCCGCCTGGGCAACGCCGACCTGATGCTGGCCGGCGGCACCGAGTCGATGTCGATGGTGCCGATGATGGGCAACAAGATCGCCATGGCGCCGAGCGTGTTCGACAACGACCACGTTGCCATCGCCTACGGCATGGGCATCACCGCCGAGAAGGTCGCCGAAGAGTGGAAGGTCTCGCGCGAAGACCAGGATGCCTTTGCCCTGGCCTCGCACCAGAAGGCCATGGCCGCGATCCAGAACGGCGAGTTCAAGGACGAGATCAGCGCGTACGAGATCGTCTCGCACCTGCCGGACCTGGCCGACGGCCAGCGCATCATCACCCGCAACAAGATCGCCGACACCGACGAAGGCCCCCGCCCGGATTCCTCGGCCGAAGGCCTGGCCAAGCTGCGCCCGGTGTTCCGCAACGGCCAGTTCGGCGGCACCGTCACCGCCGGCAACTCGTCGCAGATGAGCGACGGCGCCGGCGCCGTGCTGCTGGCCTCGGAGCAGGCGATCAAGGATTACGGCCTGACCCCGCTGGCCCGTTTCGTCAGCTTCTCGGTGGCCGGCGTGCGCCCGGAAGTGATGGGCATCGGCCCGATCGCCGCGATCCCGAAGGCACTGAAGCAGGCCGGCCTGACCCAGGACCAGCTGGACTGGATCGAGCTCAACGAAGCCTTCGCCGCGCAGTCGCTGGCGGTGATCCGTGACTGCGGCCTGGACCCGGCCAAGGTCAACCCGCTGGGCGGCGCGATTGCCCTGGGCCACCCGCTGGGTGCGACCGGCGCGATCCGTACCGCAACCCTGCTGCATGGCTTGCGTCGTCGCCAGCAGAAGTACGGCATGGTGACGATGTGCATCGGCACCGGCATGGGTGCGGCGGGTATTTTCGAGGCGCTGTAAGGTTCAAGGCGTTGCCTCGTTGGGCTTCATGGCGTGGGTCGGGTTGGCAGGGCTGCCCGGGACACGCCGTGAACCCTTCCATGGGGCTCGATGGCGCCATCCATGGCGCCAACGGTCCCGGGCAGCCCTGCCAACCCGGCCCTTCCAGCCTCCCCGCGGCGGAGGGATGAGCAAAGGCAGGGTCAAAGGCTGGGGTCAGATCCCTTTGCTGCGCAAAGGGATCTGACCCCAATCCACGAAAAAAGGCAGCCAGTGGCTGCCTTTTTGCTTTTGCTTCTGCCTTTGATTCCGCCCTTCCCGTCCGCGCCACACGGAAACTGTCGAGAGGGGGCGGATGGCCCTCTCCAAAACCGTTGGCGCCATGGATGGCGCCATCGAGCACCATGGAAGGGCTTTGGCGTGTTTTGGAGAGGGCCATCCGCCCTCTCCCCCACGTATCAATCAAGGCGCCGCACGGAGCGCTTGATAAAACCCTTACTCCGCCAGCATCGCCGCCAGCTTCTCCCGCGCCGGGCCAGCCAGCTTCGGGTTGTCCAGCGCGAAGCGGATCGTCGCCTCCACCAGACCCAGGTGCGTGCCGCAGTCGAAGCGGGTGCCCTCGAAACGATAGGCATCGACTTCTTCGGTCTTCAGCAGCTCGGCAATCGCATCGGTCAGCTGGATCTCGCCGCCGGCACCGGTCTGGGTCTGTTCCAGCAGCTCGAAGATCTTCGGGCTGAGCACGTAACGGCCCACCACCGCCAGGTCGCTCGGCGCGTCCTCCGGCTTCGGCTTCTCGACGATCTGCGAAATACGGCCCTTGCGGCCATCGAACGCGTCGGTGGCGACGATGCCGTAACTGGCGGTCTTATCGTGCGGCACGTCTTCGACCGCGATCACGCTGGCGCCACTGGCTTCGTTGAGGTCGGCCATCTGCTTCAGCGCGCCCGCACCGCGGTTCCAGATCAGGTCGTCGGGCAGCAGTACGGCAAACGGCTCGTCACCGATCACCGACCTGGCACACAGCACCGCGTGCCCGAGGCCCAGCGCCTCGGCCTGGGTCACGAAGATCGCGCGCACACCATTGGGGAGCACGTGCCGGATCAGTTCCAGCTGCTCCTGCTTGCCAGCGCGCTCAAGCTTCTGCTCCAGCTCGTACGCCTTGTCGAAATAGTCGGCAACGGCGTGCTTGTAGCGGTTGGTGATGAACACCAGCGTGTCACAGCCGGCTTCGATCGCCTCATCCACCGCGTACTGGATCAGCGGCCGATCAATGATCGGCAGCATCTCCTTCGGCACAGTCTTGGTTGCTGGCAAAAAACGCGTCCCCAATCCTGCCACCGGGAAAACTGCTTTGCGAATTCGCTTGCTCATTGGTGCCTGTTGGCCTCACGTGCCGGAAAAGGCACGACTTTAGCGGATGAAATGTAAGCATCCTGTTCGATTGGCGAGAATTCCGGCATCGTCGCAAACAGGATTTCCTGGATGCGGGCGGTGTCGTAGCTGGCAATCGCCTCGCGCAGGCGCGGAACGTTGCCCAGCACCAGGTCGCGCGAGAACGTACGCACGCCGGCTTCAAGAATCTTCGGGTGCGCGGTGGAGCGGTAATCTTCGTCCGAATAGAACAGCGTCTCGTGCAGCTTCTCGCCCGGACGCAGGCCGGTATAGATGATCTGGATGTCCTTGTACGGCTGCTTGCCGGTCAGGCGGATCATCTGTTCGGCCAGCACGCGGATCGGCACCGGCTCGCCCATGTCGAGGGTATAGATCGCACCATGCGACGCCGATGCGGCCGCCTGCAGGATCAGCTGGCAGGCCTCGGGAATGGTCATGAAGTAGCGGCTGACTTCCGGGTCGGTGACCGTGACCGGGCCACCGCGCAGGATCTGCTCGCGGAACAGCGGCACCACGCTGCCGGCCGATGCCAGCACGTTGCCGAAGCGCACCGTGACAAAACGGGTATGCGTGGACTTCTGGTCCAGGCTCTGGCAGATCATCTCGGCGTAGCGCTTGCTCGCGCCCAGCGCATTGACCGGGTCGACCGCCTTGTCGGTGGAGATGAACACGAAATGCTCCACGCGGGCTTCCAGGCAGGCGCGCGCGACGTTCTCGGTCGCTAGGATGTTGTTGCGCACTGCTTCACGCAGCTGGCGTTCCAGCACCGGTACATGCTTGTAGGCGGCCGCATGGAAAGCGGTATCGACGGGGTGCAGCGACAGCGCGTGGCGGATCACCGCTGGGTCACCGCAGTCGCCCAGCACCGCCTCGATCTCGACATCGGGGAAGCTGCGACGCAGCTCGCCCTCGATGGTCAGCAGCAGCAGCTCGCTGATCTCCAGCAGGATGATGCGACCGGCACCATGCCGCGCGCACTGGCGGCACAGCTCCGAGCCGATCGAACCACCGGCGCCGGTAACCATCACGGTGCGCCCACCCAACCAGCCGCGGATCAGGTTCCAGTCCGGCATGATCGGCTTGCGCCCCAGCAGGTCCTCGATCGCCACTTCCTTCAGCTGGCCCGGCAGCGACTGGCCCTGCAGGATGTCACTGAGCTTGGGCACGGTACGGAACGGCACGCCGGTGCTTTCGCAGATCGCGACGACGCGCTGCATGCCTGCGGCGTCCAGCGACGGCATGGCAATGACCAGCAGCTTGGCAGCGGTCTCGCGGACCACCGTCGGCGCGTCATCCAGCGTGCCCAGGATCGGCAGGCCCTGCAGCTTGGCGCCACGCAGGTGCGGTGCATCGTCGAGCAGGCCGACCGGCTCGAAGTTGCCGGAGCGGCGCAGGTCGCGCACCAGGGTCTCGGCCGCCTGGCCGGCGCCGAGGATCAGCACGCGGCGGGCGCTGGAATCGGACTGCAGTGCCTGGTAGTCCTTCCAGGCGCGGTACAGCAGGCGCGGCGCGCCGAGCAGTGCCGACAGCGCGAACGGGTAGATCACCAGCACCGACATGGGTACGCCGTCGAAGCGCTTCCACATCAGCACCAGGATGATGGCCACCATGCCGATGAAGCTGGCCTTGAAGATGTTCAGCAGGTCGCTGACGCTGGCAAACCGCCACAGGCCGCGGTACAGGCCCACGCGCCAGAACACCAGGCCCTGCAGCAGCAGGACCAGGGTGGTATCGACGTTCCACAGGGGCAGCGCCGGGGCGTTGGGCAGGATCGAGTAACGCCCTGCATGGAGCAGCTGCCAGCATGCCCAGACCATGAAGAGGTCGTGGCAGACGATGGCCGAACGCGGCATCAGGCCGAGGATTCTGTCCCGCCAGGGTGAAGCCATAATTCAGGTAATTCCTTGTCGGTGGCGCATTCCATTGCGCAGGAGGAGCCAGAGGACGCTCAGCGCGATGAACCACGCGATCGCCACGACAGCCTCCCACCTCGGCTGCAAATTGGAGCAGACATTGAACACTGTAATACTGAACAGACCCAAAGCAAAGTACATCCCTGTCACCTGCGGGTGACTGGCTCCTGCCTGCACCGCGCGCTGGTAGACATGCTGGGTATGGGGTTCCATCCAGCGTTGTCCGGAAATGATGCGCGCCAGCAGTGTGAAGCCCGCGTCCACGAGGAACGGCGAAACCGGTACCAGCAGCAGGATCCAGTTGATATCGGTACGCACGCTGGCGATCGCCAGCACCACTGCGACCGCATACCCCAGCGCGCCGCTTCCAACATCGCCCATGAAGATCCGGGCGCGAGGGAAGTTGAACGGCAGGAATCCAAGGCAGGCCAGGCCCAGCGCCACGGCGGCCAGTGAATAGGGCCACGGCAGTACCGGCGCCAGCCCCAGCATCGCCACAACGGCCTGGCTGGCGGCGATGCCATTGATGCCGTCCATGAAGTTCCAGATGTTGATCAGCGACGCGGTGAACAGCAGCACCAGCACCGCCAACAGCCAGCTGCCACCATTCACCTTGACCAGGCCGGCCAACAGCGCTGCGGCGATGAAATGCACCAGCAGGCGACGCATCGCCGGCAGGGGCTTGTGGTCGTCCCACCAGCCGATACCGGCCACCAGCACCAGCCCAAGGCTGGCCACCAGCACCGTCGGCGTACTTTCGGGCCAGGCCCAGATGACCACGCCGGCGGTCACCAGCAGGCTGATGACGATGGCGATGCCGCCACCGCGCGGGGTGGCAACGCTATGGCTGCGACGCTCGCCCGGCTGGTCCATCAACTGCTGGCGCAGTGCATAGCCCCGCGCAGCCCAGGTCAGCAACGCACTGAGCAGGGCGAGCCCCAGCAGCGCGCCCATCACAAGCCAGGGCATGGATCAGAGCACCGCGTAGTTCAGCAGCGGCTTGACCGTCCCCCACTCCTTGCAGCTCGGGCACTGCCAGTGGTGGGTACGCGCACCGAAGCCGCAGCGCGTGCAGCGATAGGCCGGGTTGCGCACCAGCAGCTGGTCGGTGATGTGCTTGAGGTCATGCAGGGTGGCGGTGGAATCGGCTCCCTCGGCGAGGGTCAGATCGATCAGCGCGGATTCGCCACGTACCGACGGGCGATCCTTGAGCTGGCGACCGAGGTAGGCACGGGCCGGCGCCACACCTTCCTGCTCTTCCATCAACCGGGTCAGCGCCAATACCGGGGCGATGCCGCGGTAGTGCTCGGTCATCTCCGACAGGAACGCGCGTGCACCTGCCAGATCGCCGACCCTGCGATAGTTCTGCATCAGTGCCGGCAGCAGTTCCGGCAGGTATTCGGGGTCGTTGCGCGCGGCGCGCTCGAAGGCGCGCACGGCGGCCTCTGGATTGCCCGCGTCGGTTTCCAGCCGGCCCTCGATGATGCCGGCGCGCACCGACATCGCGTCGGCCTGGTAGGCGCGGGCGATCGCTGCCCTCGCCTCTTCCAGCTTGCCGGCGCCACGGAAACGTTCGGCCAGTTCGCATTCGAACTGTCCGATCAGCTTGCCCATCGGCTCGCCGGTGACGTCCTCGAAACGGGTCGCGTTGTCGATCGCCTTTTCCCAGTCGCGCTCGGCCTGGTAGATGCCGATCAGATGCTTGAGCGCCTGCGGTGCGCGCTGATCCAGCTGCGCCAGCTCGGTGAACACGGTCTCGGCACGGTCCAGCAGGCCGGACTTCATGTAATCCTCGCCCAGCGCCAGCAGGGCCTGCACGCGCTGTGCATCACTGAGGTCGTGGCGGTTGACCAGGCCCTGGTGCAGGCGGATGGCGCGGTCGACTTCGCCGCGGCGGCGGAACAGGTGGCCCAGCGCGACCTGGGTCTCGAAGGTTTCCTTGTCCAGCTCGGCGATGTGCAGGAACAGCTCGATGGCCTTGTCCGGCTGCTCGTTGAGCAGGTAGTTCAGGCCACGGAAATAGGTGCTCGACAGGCGGCTGACCTGGCTGTCACCGTGGCGTTGACCACCGCGCCGCCCGATCACCCACCCAGCCAGGGCGGCCAGCGGAACGAACAGGAAGAACCAGAACCACTCGGTGACGAAATCCATCTTCGATCAGCGTCCATCAAAAGATTGAGGGGAAGCAACCGGTGCCGGCGTGGCGGCAGCGGACTTGTTGGCGCGGCGCAGCTGGCTGTAGAGCGGAATGACCACGCTCACCAGCACCAGGCCAGCGCCAACGATGACGCCGATCAGCAACGCGGCAATGATGGCCACGCCGACCGAGGTCTTAAGCTGGGTGAACAGCAGGTTGATGGTCATCTCGTCCATGTTCATGGCACCGATGATCAACCCAAGAATGAGTACCGCCAGCAGGACCAGCAGACGAAAAACCTTCATGCGACAGCTCCAGTGGCAGGAGTCCGTAGCTTATCCGACTCGCGGCTGGATTCGCACGCGGTGGCGCGACGGAAGGCTCAGGCCGGATCGGCGTCCAGCGGCAGTACACTGCTGACCCGCTCGCGCAGTTCCTTGCCCGGCTTGAAATGGGGGACATGCTTGCCCGGCAGGGCAACCGATTCGCCGGTCTTCGGGTTGCGACCCAGGCGCGGCGGACGATAGTGCAGCGAGAAGCTGCCAAATCCACGGATTTCGATGCGATCCCCGGCGGACAGCGATCCGCCCATCATTTCCAGCAACGACTTCACCGCCAGATCGACATCATCGGCCTTCAGGTGCGCCTGGCGGCGCGCAAGGATTTCGATCAGTTCGGATTTGGTCATTACCGGCTCACATCAGGGGCATCTCAGCCTGAAACGGCCCGGGCAATGCCCGGGCCGTCCAGGAAACAACGAACAGCGTAAGGCCGATTACTCGGACTTGTTGCCGTTCAGCTGTGCACGCAGCAGCGCGCCCAGCTGGGTGGTGCCGCTGGAAGCCGAAGAGGACTGGTATTCCTCCAGCACTTCGCGCATTTCCGCGTCGTCCTTGGCCTTGATCGACAGCTGCAGGGTACGGCCCTTGCGGTCCATGCCCACGAACTTGGCTTCGACCTTGTCGCCGACCTTCAGGTGCTGGGTGGCGTCGTCAACGCGCTCGTTGGCGATGTCGCGGGCCGAGACGTAACCTTCGATGCCGTCAGCCAGCTCGATGATCGCGCCCTTGGCGTCGACTTCCTTCACCACGCCTTCAACCTTGGAGCCCTTCGGATTGGCAGCCATGTACTGGCCGAACGGATCCTGCTCCAGCTGCTTCACGCCCAGGGAGATGCGCTCGCGCTCCGGATCGACAGCCAGGACGACGGCGTCCAGGGTATCGCCCTTCTTGAAGTTGCGAACGACGTCTTCGCCGGTGGTGTTCCAGCTGATGTCGGACAGGTGGACCAGGCCGTCGATGCCGCCGTCCAGGCCGATGAAGATGCCGAAGTCGGTGATCGACTTGATCTGGCCCGACACCTTGTCACCCTTCTTGTGGGTGGCAGCGAAGGTTTCCCACGGATTGGCGGCAACCTGCTTCATGCCCAGCGAGATACGGCGACGCTCTTCATCGACGTCCAGCACCATCACTTCGACTTCATCACCAACCTGGACAACCTTGGACGGGTTGACGTTCTTGTTGGTCCAATCCATCTCCGAGACGTGCACCAGGCCTTCGACGCCCGGCTCGATCTCAACGAACGCACCGTAATCGGTGACGTTGGAGACCTTGCCGAAGACGCGGCTGTTGGCCGGGTAACGACGGCCGATGTTGTCCCACGGATCCTCGCCCAGCTGCTTCAGGCCCAGCGAAACACGGTTGCGCTCGCGGTCGAACTTCAGCACGCGGACGTCCAGCTCGTCGCCGACGTTCACGACTTCCGACGGGTGACGCACGCGCTTCCACGCCATGTCGGTGATGTGCAGCAGGCCGTCGATACCGCCCAGGTCCACGAACGCGCCGTAATCGGTCAGGTTCTTGACGACACCCTTCAGGATCGCGCCTTCCTGCAGCTTGTCCATCAGCTGCTCGCGCTCTTCCGAGTGCTCGCTTTCGACGACAGCGCGGCGCGAGACCACGACGTTGTTACGCTTGCGGTCCAGCTTGATGAGCTTGAACTCGAGTTCCTTGCCTTCCAGGTAGGCCGGATCGCGCACCGGGCGCACATCGACCAGGGAACCCGGCAGGAAGGCGCGGACATCCTTGATGTCCACGGTGAAACCACCCTTGACCTTGCCGCTGATGCGGCCGGTGATGGTTTCGTTCTTTTCCAACGCTTCTTCCAGCTCGTCCCACACCATCGCGCGCTTGGCCTTCTCGCGCGACAGGACGGTTTCGCCGAAGCCGTTCTCGATCGAGTCGAGGGCGACCTTGACGATGTCGCCTTCGGCGACGTCGATTTCGCCAGCGTCGTTACGGAACTGTTCGATCGGCACGATGCCTTCGGACTTCAGGCCAGCGTTGATCACCACGACGTCGCCGCGGACTTCAACAACGGTACCGCTGACGATGGCGCCCGGCTTCAGCTTGGCCAGATTGGCCTGGCTGGCTTCAAACAGTTCGGCAAATGATTCGGTCATTAGATTTACTCTGTTGGACACATGGGTCGGTGGCGTCCCCTTCAGGGGAATGGCGACCGCCCGCCTGTTGGTCGACCCCGGAAACGCAGGTCGTGTGTAGTAGGAAAACCGCCACGCATCATTGCGCGGCGGAGCTGGTACAGCACTGCTATGCGCGACCGCCGCCGATGCTGCTGGCAGCGCTCCCGCGCGAACGGATCAGGCAGCCGGAACCGGAAGCAGATCCATCACTCTGGCAACGACATCATCGATGCCGATGCCTGTGGTGTCGATGAGGACAGCATCGTCTGCCGGCTTCAGGGGCGCCACGGTACGCTGGGCATCACGGGCGTCGCGGGCCATGATCTCGCGCAGGAGGTCATCAAAGTTAACAGAAACCCCCTTGTCTTTCAACTGCTTATGCCGGCGCTCGGCGCGCTCCTCGGCACTGGCGGTCAGGAAGACCTTGTAGGAGGCGTCCGGGAAGATCACCGTGCCCATGTCGCGGCCGTCGGCGACCAGGCCCGGCAGCTCCCTGAATGCGCGCTGGCGCTCCTTCAGGGCAGCGCGGACCTCGGGAATGGCGGCAATGGCCGAGGCCAGCGCACCGGTGGTCTCCAGGCGCAGCTCGTCGGTGGCATCGGTGCCGTTGACCATGACCCGCATGGCATCGCCCTGCTCGACAAACTGAACGTGGGTGTCGAAGGTGCAACGCACCAGCGCCGAGGCGTCGGAGGTATCGATGTCGGCCCAGCTTGCGGCCACGCCCACCGCCCGGTACAGCGCGCCCGAATCCAGGTAATGCCAGCCCATCCGGCGCGCGATGATGCGGCTGATGGTACCCTTGCCGGCCCCGGATGGGCCGTCGATGGTCAGGACGGGAGCGAGTGGATTCATGGGGGTCCCAGAGCGTGTGAAGAGGCCATTCTAGCCCCTGCCAGACGCCCCCAGCGGGATCTTTTGTGCAACCACTTGAAACCACGAGGAAAAGCCCGGTAGAATGGCGGGCTTGAACGAGCGTCAACTGCCGATTGTCTTTCGCATATCGCGGCCACGCTCCACCCGAACAACTACTGTTTACGCCGAGGTATGCCATGAAAGTCCTGTCCTCCCTGAAGTCGGCGAAGGCCCGTCACCGTGACTGCAAGGTCGTGCGTCGTCGTGGCAAGATCTTCGTCATCTGCAAGTCGAACCCGCGTTTCAAGGCGCGTCAGCGCTAAGCCTCACAGCCTTCCGGCTGCGGCTGGCCCTACGCGGGGCCGACCCGATGCAAGAAACCGCCTTCGGGCGGTTTTTTGTTTATGCGGCTTTTTCCTGCCGTTTTTGCTGTAATCGCCTTTCTTGACCACTGGGGAGTAGATCGAGATGAAGCGTTACCTGTCCGCCCTGGCCGTGATGGCCACCCTGGCCGCCGCCACACCGGCACTGGCCGATACCCTGCTTGTCGACCGCGCCCGCGAGAAGCCGGCCGGTGCCCTGCCCGTGCGCGGCCAGAGCATGCAGCAGGTGCAGGCGCAGTTCGGCGCGCCCAGCGAGCAGCTGCAGCCGCGTGGCGGGCAGAAACGGCAATGGCCGACCATCAACCGCTGGGTGTACCCGCAGTTCACCGTCTACTTCGAGAAGCAGAAGGTGATCGACGTGGTGGCCAACCAGGCGGACCCGAACGAAATCGGCCCGAAACCGCCGATCCGTTGATCCCATTACCCGCCGTGGGCGGGCCTGTGTAGCGAGACCATGAACCAGACCCTTCGTTTTCCTGCCGAGTGGGAAGCCCAGAGCGGCGTCCTGATTGCCTGGCCCACCGCCGATACCGACTGGGCTGACCGCCTGGGCCAGGTGGAAGAGACCTACATCGCCCTGGTCGCGGCCATCACCCGCTTCCAGCCGGTGCTGATCTGCGTGGCCGACGACGATGTGGAGACCTACGCCGAGATGCGACTGCGCTCCAACCGCATCGACATGGACAAGGTCCACTTCACCACGGCGGCCTACGACGATACCTGGCTGCGCGACTCCGGCCCGATCACCCTGCGCCGTGCCGACGGCGGCTTCCAGCTGCTGGATTTCCGCTTCACCGGCTGGGGCGGCAAGTTCGACGCCACCCTGGATGACCAGCTGGTGGGCGTGCTCGACCAGGCCGGCGTATTCAACGATGCGCCGGTCCGCAGCATTCCGTTCGCGCTGGAAGGCGGCGGCATCGAGACCGACGGTGAAGGCACCCTGCTGACCACCTGGAAGTGCCTGCACGAGCGCCACCCGGACCGCGACCGCGCCAGCCTGAGCGCCGACCTGGCCGACTGGCTGCAGCAGGACCGCGTGCTGTGGCTGGACCACGGCTACCTGGAAGGCGACGACACCGACGCGCACATCGATACTCTCGCCCGCTTCGCCTCTGCTGACAGCATCGTCTACCAGGCCTGCGACGACGAGAGCGACTCGCATTACGCCGAACTGCAGGCGATGGGCAATGAGCTGGCCGCGCTACGCACCAGGGATGGCCAGCCGTACCGCCTGTTCCCGCTGCCGTGGGCCCGGCCGGTGATCGACGAAGGCCGTCGCCTGGCTGCCTCGTACGCCAACTACCTGATCGTCAATGGCGCGGTGCTGATGCCGGCCTATGGCGACCCGGCCGATGACCTGGCCCGCGACGTGCTGGCACAGGCGCACCCGGGCCGAGAGATCGTGCAGGTGCCCTGCCGCTCGCTGATCTGGCAGAACGGCAGCCTGCACTGCATCACCATGCAGCTGCCGGCTGGGCTGTTGAAGGCGTAACGGTCGTGCCGGCCGCTGGCCGGCAACCCTGCAATGCCTGATGGATCCACGGGATTGCCGGCCAGCGGCCGGCACTACCCGCTGCGCCATTCAGCGCGCGGCACGCCGTCGCCGCCCATCCGCGCTAACATGCTGGTTTTCCCCCGCAGGAACGCCCCGCATGAACTCGCGCAGCCCCCTTACCGTCGCCCTGATCCAGGAGCGCAACCACGGTGATGCCGCCGCCAACCTGGCGGTGATCGAAGCACGCGTGGCCGAGGCGGCTGCGCAGGGTGCCAAGCTGGTGCTGCTGCAGGAACTGCATAACGGCCCGTACTTCTGCCAGCACGAATCGGTGGACGAGTTCGACCTGGCCGAGCCGATTCCGGGCCCGAGCACCGAGCGCCTTGGCGCGCTGGCGAAGCAGCATGGCGTGGTGCTGGTCGGCTCGCTGTTCGAGCGCCGCGCTGCCGGGCTGTACCACAACACCGCCGTGGTGTTCGAGAAGGACGGTACGCTGCTCGGCAAGTACCGCAAGATGCATATCCCGGACGACCCGGGCTTCTACGAGAAGTTCTACTTCACCCCGGGCGACATCGGCTTCACGCCGATCGATACCTCGGTGGGCCGCCTGGGCGTGCTGGTGTGCTGGGACCAGTGGTACCCGGAAGCGGCGCGCCTGATGGCGCTGGCCGGCGCCGAGCTGCTGCTGTATCCGACTGCGATCGGCTGGGATCCGGACGACGTGCAGGACGAGAAGACCCGCCAGCGCGACGCCTGGGTGCTGAGCCATCGCGGCCATGCGGTGGCCAACGGCCTGCCGGTGCTGAGCTGCAACCGCGTCGGCCACGAGGCCTCGCCGCTGGGCGCGTCGGGCATCCAGTTCTGGGGCAACAGCCACGTGCTGGGCCCGCAGGGCGAGTTCCTGGCCGAGGCCGGCACCGAGGCCACCGTGCTGCTGTGCGACGTCGACCTGCAGCGCAGCGAGCACGTGCGCCGCATCTGGCCGTTCCTGCGTGATCGCCGCATCGATGCCTACGGCGACCTGCTCAAGCGCTACATCGACTGAGCCGGAGCCCGCGCATGGCCGTCCTCATCCGTGATGCCGGCCCGGCCGACATCGACGCGATCACCGCGATCTACGCGGTGGAAGTGACCGACTTCGTCAACACTTACGAGTACGACATCCCGGACGCGTCCGAGATGCTGCGCCGCATGCGCGACATCATCGACCGCGGCTTCCCCTACCTGATCGCCGAGATTGACGGCCAGGTGGCCGGCTATGCTTACGCCAACACCTACCGCACCCGCGTTGCCTACCAGTGGACCGTGGAAAACTCGGTCTACGTCGATGCCGCGTTCCAGGGCAAGGGCGTCGGCACCGGCCTGCTGCAGGCGTTGATCGACGCCTGCGTGGCGCGTGGCTACCGGCAGATGGTGGCGGTGATCGGCGAGCCGACCAACACTGCTTCAATCAAGCTGCACGAACGCTTCGGCTTCGAACTGGTGGGCGTGTTCCGTGGCCTCGGCCGCAAGCATGGCCGCTGGCTGGACACCGTGCAGATGCAGCGCGCGCTCGGCGATGGCGCCGACACCGCACCTTCCAATGAATGAACCCATGACCGAAACCCTTCCCGAGACCGGTGACGACCTGTTCGCCGGCCAGCCGGTGCGCGTCGTCGAACGCGACGGCGTGCGCTACACCCTGCTGGGCACCGCCCACGTCTCCCGCGCCAGCGTCGAGGCCGTGGAAAAAGCCATCGACAGCGGCCGCTTCGATGCGGTTGCCGTCGAGCTGGACCCGCAGCGCCTGCAGGCGCTGAGCGACCCGGACACGCTGGCCAAGCTCGACCTGGTCGAGGTGATCCGCAAGGGCCGCGTCGCCCTGTTCGCCGCCAACCTGGCCCTGTCCGCCTACCAGCGCCGCCTGGCCGAACAGCTCGACATCGAGCCGGGCGCGGAACTGAAACGCGCGGTGGAACTGGCGCGCGAACGCGACCTGCCGGTGCACCTGATCGACCGCGAGGTCGGCCTGACCTTCCGCCGGGCGTCGCAGCGGCTTGGGTTCTTCGGCAAGCTGAAGCTGGTTGCCGGGCTGGGCGCCGGCCTGTTCTCGTCCGAGGAAGTGGGCGAGAACGAGATCGAAAAGCTCAAGCAGGGCGACATGCTGGAATCGAGCTTCGGTGAGTTCGCCAGCGAGAGCCCGGCGCTGTACGAGACCATCATCGGTGAGCGCGACCGTTACATGGCCACGCGCCTGCGCGAGGAGCATACCCCGCAGCAGCGTGAAGTGCTGGCGGTGGTCGGTGCCGGTCACCTGGCCGGGCTGGCGCGCTACCTGGAAACCGATACCGAGGCACCGGCGCCGCTGCGCGCCGAGCTGGAGGCGGTGCCGAAGAAGCGCAACATCCCGTGGTTCACGCTCGGCATCCTGGCGATCGTGGCGACCGGCATCGGTGTGGGCTTCTACCGCGGCGGCCTGGGCGTGGGTACCGAGCTGCTGGCGACCTGGGCAATGTATACCGGCGGCTTGGCGGGCCTGGGCTGCCTGCTGGCAGGCGGTCACCCGCTGAGCATCCTCACCGCGATCGCGGTGGCCCCGTTCAAGCCGTTCCGCCTGAGCATCCCAACCGGCGCATTCTCGGCGCTGGTGGAAGCGCGCCTGCGCAAGCCGGCCTACGAGGACTTCCTGAAGCTGCGCGACGATGCGCAGAGCCTGAAGGGCTGGTACCGCAATCGCGTTACCCGCGTGGTGCTGACCTTCATGCTGACCAACATCGGCAGCATGCTCGGCCTGTGGCTGACCACCTTCAAGGTGTGGGGCAAGGTGGCGGGGTAAGCCTCTCAACCGGCCACAGAATCTGTAGCGCCCGAGCCCATGCTCGGGCGACGGCGCGACGCGGCGAGCAGAAAAAAAGGGGGAGACCGCCCCACTACGACCGGCCTCCCCCACACCACAACACGTTGGCGCGCATTACAGCCGGGCAGCGCCCGGCTCCATCCTCTCCAGCCCGCGTGCACGGCGGATCAACCGCGTCACGGCATTGCGCAGGTCATCGAGCACCGCATAGATCGTCGGCAGGAACAGCAGGCTGACCACCGTCGAGAACGCCAGGCCGCCCGCAATCGCGCGCGCCATCGGCGAATACTCCGGGCCATTGCCGAACATCTGCGTATCGGTCAGCGAGATCGGGATCATCGCCAGGATCGCCGTGCCCATGGTCATCATGATCGGGCGCAGGCGTTCGCGTGAGCCTTCCACCAGCGCCTGGGTGCGGCCCATGCCGCTGCGCCGCAGGTTGTTGATGTGCTCGATCATCACGATGCCGTTGTTCACCACCACGCCCATCAGCACCAGGATGCCGATGAAGGACATGATCCCGAACGAGGTGCCGGTGATCCAGAACAGCCAGAACACGCCGAAGATCGAGAACAGCACGCCGCTCATGATCGCCGCCGGGAACAGCAGCGACTCGAACACCGCCGCCATCACCACGTAGATCATCACCAGTGCGATCAGCAGGTTGAACACCATCTGCTGCATGGCCTCGTCGTCGTTGCCGTAGTCGCCGCCGTCGAAGGTGAAGCCATAGCCGGCCGGGAAGTTCATCGGCTTGAGCACGGCTTCGATCGCCTTGCGCCCGTCCGGCGCGGTGACCTTCTCGGCCAGGTTGGCCTTGATGGTCAACGTGGTCTGGCGGTTGGTGCGGCCGATCTGGGTGGCCGACGAACCAACGTCCACGGTGACCAGGCTCAGCAGCGGCACGCTGCGGCCATCGCCGGTGCGCACGCTGAAACCGGCCAGGTCTTCCGGGCTGCTCTGCTCGGCGCCGGCAAAGCGCACCCACACCGGCACTTCGTTGTCACCGCGGCGGAACTCGCGCATCGGCGCGCCGCGCAGCGCCAGGCCGACGAAGCTGGCCACCTGCTCGGCATTGAAGCCGAACGCTGCGGCACGCTCACGGTCGACGCGCACCTTCAGCTCGCCGCCCTTCTCGCCGTTGTCGATGCGCACGTCACGCAGCTCGGCACGCTGCGCCAGCAACGGCACCACTTCCTGGCCGATCTCCTGCAGCATCGAGCTGGAATCACCCACCAGCTGCACCTGCACGCCTTGGTTGCTGCCGCCACCGCCATCGCCGCCCTGGTTGCCGACGAAGTAGTCGGTGCGTGCCGACTTCGGCAGGCCCTTGCGCAATTCCTCCTGCAGCGACTTGATGTCCTTGGCGTACTTTTCGTCCAGGGTGACCACCGTGGAGCTGCCTTCCTGCTCGCTGTACCAGGAATACACCTGCTTCACGTGCAGGCGCTCGCGGTTCTGGTCGATCCAGTTCTCCACCCGCGCCACTTCCTCGGACATCTGGCGGTAGGTGTAGGCGCCCTTCCACATGTAGCCGATGAAGATGTCCTTGCCACCCTCACCACCGAACATGTCGACCTTGGTCAGCTTCATCGGCACCAGGCTGACCAGCACCACGAGCAGGATGCCGAGCAGGCTCCAACCGCGGTGATGCAGTGACCAGTCCAGCAGCTGCGCATAGCGTCGCTGCAGGCGCGCGATCAGGCCGGTCTGCGAGTGCACCAGCTTGGGCGTGGCCATGCGCGCGGACAGCATCGGGATCAGGCTGACCGCCACCAGCCACGAGGCCAGCAGCGAGACCGAGATGGTGATCGCGATCTGCGCCATGAAGATGCTGATGTTGTTGGTCTCGCCGAACAGGTTCGGCACGAACACGATGCAGTGGCACAGCGTGCCGGCGCTGAGCGCGATGGCCACGTTGCGGGTGCCGATGATCGAGGCCAGCCGTGGCTGCCCCGGCATGCGCTCGCGCTCCTGGTAGATGCTCTCCACCACCACCACTGCATTGTCGACCAGCATGCCGACGGCCAGCAGCAGGCCCATCATGGTCAGGATGTTGAGTGTCACCCCGACGAAGTACATGAAGCCGAGGGTGATGGTGAAGCAGATCGGAATGGCCAGCGTCACCATCAGCGTCGACGGCCAATGGCGCAGGAAGAAGAACAGCACGGTGACCGACAGGATCAGGCCGACCGCGCCGGCCTCGGCCAGCTCCAGCAGCGAGGACGTCACTGCCTTGCCCTGGTTGTCGATCACCTTGATCTGCACGTCGCGCATCGACGGCTGCGCGCGGATCGCCTCGACTTCGGCCAGCGCCGCACGCGAAACGTCCACCAGGTTGGCGCTGCGTTCCTTGAAGATGTCCAGGCCCACCGCCGGGTTGCCGTCCAGGCGGCGCCCGTAGTTCATCCGCGCCGGCTTCAGGCGGACATCGGCGATATCACCCAGGCGCAGTCCCTTGGCGTTGATCACCAGGTCGCGCATCTCCTGAAGGTCGGTGATCTCGCCTACCGGCTGCACGCGCACGCGCTGGCCGTTGTCGTCGATCTGCCCGGCCGAGATCGAGAAGTTCAGCGTGCGCAGGCGCTCGCTCAGCTCGTTGATGCTCAACCCATGCGCGTTGAGCCGGTTCGGATCGATGGCGATCTCCACCTCGTTCGGCGGCGCACCGGTGATATCGACGCGGGCCACACCGGGAATACGCTCGATGCGCCGCTTGAACTCACGATCGAGCATGTCATAGGCGGTGGTCAGGTCGGTGGTGCTGGCCAGCCGCACCTTCAGCACGGGCTGGTCGCTGCTGGACCACTTGAACACGTTGTAGCGCTGCAGGTCGTCGGGCAGGTCGCTGCGGATCGCGTCGATACGCTCGCGCGCGTCCGACGCGGCAATGGCGATGTCGCGGTCCCAGTCGCTGAACTCGATGTAGATCAGCGCCGCCTCGGAGGTGGCCGACGAGCGCATGCGCTTGATGCCGGTCATCGTCGCCAGCGATTCCTCGACCGGACGGATGATGGTCCGTTCCACTTCTTCCGGGGTCGAGCCGGTGTAGGGAATCTGCACGAACAGGAACGGCGCGGAGATGTCCGGCAGCGCCTCCAACGGCAGCCGGAACGAAGCGATCAGGCCGATCACCACCAGCGACACGAAACACATGATGGTGGTGACCGGACGGCGGATGGAGAACTCGGCAACACTCATGCCGGTTCCTCCACACCCGCTGTGCCGCCCTCGTCGCCATGCAGGCCCTCACCGGCGTGCTTGCGGCCGCGCTCACGGTAGTAGGCGTCGCCGCGACGATCCATCAGGTCGTACACCACCGGGATCACCAGCAGCGTCAGCAGCGTCGACACCAGCAGGCCACCGATCACGGTGATCGCCATCGGTGCACGCACTTCGGCGCCCTCGCCCATCGCCACCGCCAGCGGCAGGAAGCCGAACAGCGTGCACAGCGTGGTCATGATGATCGGCCGCAGGCGCGAGCGCGCACCTTCCACCAGCGCCTCATGCTTGGCCACGCCGGCCTCGCGCAGCTGGTTGACCTTGTCGATCAGGATGATCGCGTTCTTGGTGACCAGGCCGACCAGCAGGATCAGGCCGATGAACACCACCACCGAGATTGGCTTTCCGGTCAGCATCAGCGCCAGGATCGCGCCGACCAGCGCCAGCGGGATGGTGAACAGGATCACGAACGGGTGCAGCAGGGATTCGAACTGCGAGGCCATCACCAGGTAGACCAGGAAGATCGCCAGGCCGAAGGCGAAGATCAGCGACTTCGCCGCCTGCGCCAGTTCCTCGCCCTGGCCGCCGATGTGCAGGCCGACGCCCGCGCCCAGCGGCTGCTCGGCCACCATCTGCTGCACTTCGCGCATGGCGGCGCCCAGGTCGATGTCGCGCAGGTTGGCCGATACCACCGCGACCCGGGTCTGGTCGGCACGATGGATCTCGCTGGGGCCGGTGGTGGCGACCACGTCGGCCACCGCGTCCAGGGTCACCGGGCGGGTGCTGCCCGGATTGACGATCAGCCGGCGGATGCTCTCCACGCTGGCGCGGTCACCTTCCTGGGCGCGCACCAGCACGTCGATCTTGCGGTCACGGAAGCTGTAGCGGGTGGCGACGTCGCCACGCACCTTCTTCACCACCACGTCGGCGATCTGGCGGGTGGTCAGGCCCAGCGCACCGGCGCGCTCCTGGTCGAAGCGGATCTGGATTTCCGGGAAGCCCTCTTCCACCGTCGACTTCACGTCGGCGTAGTGGGCGTTGCCGCGCAGCATCGCCGCCAGGCGCTGGCCGGCCACTTCCAGGGTCGCCATGTCCTGCCCGCGCAGTTCGATTTCCAGCGGCGTGGAAAAGCTGAACAACGCCGGCCGCGCGAAGTCGACCTGGGCACCCGGGTGCTGGCTCATGGTGCCGCGCAGGCGCTCGGTGATCGCCGCTTCAGTGTGCGCATTGCCGCCACCTTCCATCACCACGGTCAGCTTGCCGATGTTCTCGCCACTTTCGGTCGGGCTGGCATCCAGCCGGGTGCCGCTGCCACTGACGCCATACAGCGAGGCCACGCCTTCGCCCTTGCCATGCGCCAGCTGCAGCTCGCGCACCAGTGCATCGGTCTGCTTGAGCGGCGTGCCGGCCGGCAGCTTCACCGTCATTTCGAAACGGTCCTGCGCCAGCTGCGGGATCAGGTCGGCGCCAAGCATCGGCACCAGCGCCATGGTCGCCACGAAAATGATGGCTGCCACGCCCAGCACCTTGCCGGGATGCGCCAGCGCACTCGGCAGCAGGCGCAGGTAGCCTCGCTCGGCGCCTGCATAGGGCTTCATCGCCAGGTCGCTGGCCTTGCGCATCACCGGGCCGACCACCGCCACCACGCCGCGCCACAGGCGCACCACGAGCCAGGCCAGCGCATAGAAGCTCCAGCGCACGCTGGCGAGCACGCCACGGCGGCCCAGTGCAACCGGCTTCTGCCAACGCTTCTGCGGCTGCCATGCTGCGTTCGGCGCCTCTTCCGGGAACGCCAGCGGCGGCCGCCCCTTCAGCGAGCTCAGCATCGGGATCAGGGTCATCGACACCAGTAGCGAGATCGCGATGGCGATCGCCACGGTCAGCGCCTGGTCGCGGAACAGCTGCCCGGCGATGCCATCGACGAACACCAGCGGCAGGAACACCGCGATGGTGGTCAGGGTCGAGGCGACCACGGCCATGCTCACTTCACGGGTGCCGGCGATCGCCGCCTGCAGGATGCCCAGGCCACGCTCACGGGCCTTGGCGATGCTCTCCAGCACAACGATCGAGTCATCCACCACCAGGCCGGTGGCCAATGCCAGGCCACCCAGCGACATCACGTTCAAGCTCAGGCCGAGCTGGCCCATGAAGAAGAACGTGGCGATGATCGAGACCGGCAACGACAGGCTGATCACGAACGTACTCCAGCCATCGCGCAGGAACAGGAAGATGATCAGGATCGCCAGCAGGCCGCCGATCACGGCATCCTTCTTGACGTCGGCGATGGCGTGCTCGATGAAGCGCGACTGGTCCTCGATGGTGGTCAGCTCGACATCGGACGGGAACGTGCCCTTGATCTGCTCCAGGCGCTTGCGCAGCGCTTCAGCGGTGGACACGGTGTTGGCGTCGCCTTCCTTGTAGATGGCCAGCTCGACCGACTCCTTGCCGCCCAGGCGGATGATCGCTTCGCGCTCCTTGTAGCCCTGGCGCACGGTGGCCACGTCCTTCAGGCGCACCGGCACGCCGTTGGCAACCACGCTGGAGCCACCGCCGGACGATGCGCTCTGTGCCGCCGACGCCGCCGCGATGGCGGCCGCCGAACCGGTCGACGCGGCGATGTTGAACATCTGCTGCAGCGCCGAGTCCGCCGCGCTGCCATTGGCGGCCTGGGTGGTCACCAGCAGGTTGCGGATCTCCTCCAGGTCGGCGAACTGGTTGACGGTACGCACCAGGAAGCGCTGCGAGCCCTCCTCCAGGCGGCCGCCGGAAATGTTGATGTTCTCGTCCTTCAGGCGCTTGATGACGGTGTCGATCGGCAGGTTCAGCTGGGCAAGCTTCTGCTGGTCGATGTCGACCTGGATCTCGTCCTCCAGGCCGCCGCCCACCTTCACTGCCGCCACACCGGTGACCGGCTCCAGCTTCTTCTTGAGGTCTTCATCGGCATAGCGGCGCAGGCCGGTCAGCTCGCGCACCGCATCGGCATCGCTGGTCGGCGCCGTCTTGTTCGACAGCACCAGGCGCATGATCGGCTCGGTGGACGGATTGAAGCGCAGCAGCACCGGGGCCTTGGCCTCCAGCGGCAGGTTCAGCGCTTCCATCTTGTCGCGCACCTCCAGGCTGGCCTGGTCCATGTTGGTGCCCCAGGCGAATTCCAGCACCACGTCGCTCTGGCCGGTGCGCGAGACCGACTTCAGCTTGCGCAGGTTCTTGACCACGCCGACCGCTTCTTCGACCGGCTGGGTGATCAGGGTTTCGATTTCAGTCGGCGCTGCACCGGTGTATTCGGTGCGCACGGTCAGCGTCGGGTAGCTCAGGTCGGGCAGCAGGTTGACCTTGAGATTGCCCAGCGCGATCAAGCCGAACAGCAGCAGCGTGACCGTGCACATGGCGATGGTCACGCGGCGGCGGGTGGCAAACTCCACCAGGCCGCCGCGCATGCCGCCGGCGGCGCCGTCGCTCGCCGGCGAGGCACCGTGGTCGTGGCCCGGGGCGGTCATTGCTTGCTCCCGGCCTTGTCTGCGGGCTTGGCGGCCGCAGCGACCGTCTTCGCCTTCGGATCGGCAATCACCTGCACCGTGGTGCCGTCGCGCAGGGCGACCTTGCCGGCGGTGACCACCTGATCACCGGCCGCCAGGCCATCACGGATCTCCACCCACGGGCCCTCGGCGTAACCCAGCTTGACCGGAACGCGTGCGACCTTGCCTTCGCGCACGCGGAACACCGCCGGCTCACCGTCGTCGAGCAACGCCAGGCGCGGTACGACCAGCGCATCGGCACGCTGGTCGTAGTCGATGCGGATGCGACCGAACATGCCGGGCTGCAGCGCGTGTGCGGCGCCGTCGAAGGCGCTGACCACGCGAAACGTGCCGCTGCCCGAATCCACCACCGGCGCGATGCGATCAACGGTACCGGTGAAGCTCTGCCCCGGCAGCGCGTCGGCCGCCAGCGTCACCGGCTGGCCGGCGCGCAGGGTGGCCAGTTCACGCTCGGGCACGTTGAGGGTCGCTTCCAGCCGCGAGTTGTCGACGATGCGGAAGATCGGCGTGTTGATCTGCACGAAGTTGCCGGTCTTGATCGAGCGCGATGCGATCACGCCGGAGATCGGCGCCACCACCGTGGTGTAGGACAGCTCCAGCGTGGCCAGCCGGTACTGCGCGCGGACGTTTTCCAGGTCGTAGCGCAGCTGGTCGACATCGGCGGCGCTGACCATCTGCTGGCCGACCAGCTTCTGTGCGCGCTGGTAATTGTTTTCCAGCTTGCGCATCTGCGCTTCGCTCTGTGCAACGGCCAGCCGTGCACGATCCGGGTCCAGCCGCACCAGCGGTTGGCCGGCGGTGACCCGCTGCCCTTCCTCGACCAGCACCGCCAGCGCCACGCCGGAGGTCTTGGCGACCACCTGCGACTCGGCGCGTGGTTCCAGCGCGGCCGTGCCGGTGTAGCTGGCCGCGACGGCACGATGGCTGGCCACCGCCACTTCGACCGGGACTGCGTCGACCTTCTTCTCCTCCTTGGTCTCGGCAGCCTTGGCTTCGGAATTGGGCCCTGCGGCGCAACCGCCCAGCAGCAGGGAGGTGGAGATCAGCAGTGCGGCAGCGCAGATTCCGCTGCGACGGCCGGACAGGAAGGTTGGGTGCGACATCGTCGGGTCCCTGAAGGATGCGTGGACAGGTGTGGTAGCAAAGTAATGCACCACTTCACGGCAACACCATATCCCAAAGGTCATGGTGCCTTCACGCCGCTGGTCGGCGCGCCCCCATTTCAGCTAGATGAAACCTGAGGCTATACTCGGGTCGTTCCGTACCCCACGCCGGAACGACCAGACCCGAATCCCCGGAAACGACACCATGCGCCCGCAGCCGCTCGCCGCTTGTCTCGCTCTGGCCGTCCTCCTGCCCCTTGGGGCCGCCGCACAGCCCGCTCCTGCTCCTGCCACACCCGCCCCGGCCCCGGCTCCCGCCGTTGCGCCAGCGCCCGCCGCACCCACCGGCAACTTCGACAATGGCCGCGTCCTGGCCTACACCTGCCAGGGCTGCCACGGGATCACCGGCTACAAGAACGCCTACCCCAGTTACCGGGTGCCGAAGATCGGCGGCCAGACCCAGCAGTATCTGGCCCAGGCCCTGACCGAGTACCGCCAGGGCAAGCGCCGGCATCCGACGATGCAGGCGCAGTCGATGAGTTTCAGCGAACAGGAGATCGCCGATCTCTCTGTTTACCTGTCCACCGTCAAGTAAGGCCCGCCCATGTCGAAAGCCGCGCATCCGATGCGTCACGCCATCGCCCTGTCCGTTGCCCTGCTGCTGGCCGCCTGCTCACAGTCGCAGGTGGAAAACAGCGAAAAATCGGCCGCCGACCCGGGCCATGCCAGCGGCGAGCACGGTTCATCGTCCTCCGCCGGCCTGCCGGCAGGTCGCGAGGCCGCCGGTGAAGCCCGCGCCAAGGTGAAGGGCAAAGCCACCAACCAGAGCTGCATCGACTGCCATGGGGCCGACGGCAATGCGCCGATCGATCCGACCTATCCGAAGCTGGGTGGGCAGTACGGTGACTACCTGGCGCACGCGCTGCAGGCCTACCGCGCCGGTGACCGCCAGCATGCGCTGATGACGCCGCAGGCGAAGGACCTGAGTGATCAGGACATCGCCGATCTGGCGGCGTACTTCGGCAGCCGGCCGAGCCAGCTGCGGGATCTGCACGGGGTCAAATGACGGCCGGCCCCCCGGTCGGTGCGGACCGTCGGTTGGTAGGTGCGGACCGTTGGTCCGCACAGATTCCGGATATCCACGCATGGCGTGGGTCTGCTGAGCCGGGCGTGGGCTCGGCTCTACATCAATCGGCGCGATCGCTGGCGCCGGTCAACGCTCAGCCTTCCAGCTCTTCCCAGCGCGCGTAAGCGGCATCCAGTTCGGCCTGCACCTTGGCCAGCTGCTGGGTGTGCGCCGTCACTTCAGCACTGCTGCGGGTGTAGAACGATGGGTCGTTCATCGCCGAGGTCAGCCCTTCGACATCGCCTTCCAGCTTCTCGATGGTCTTTGGCAGCTGCTCCAGCTCGCGCGCTTCCTTGTACGCCAGCTTGCGCTTGGGGGCTGCGGGAGTCGCGGCCGCAGCAGCGGCCGGTGCAGCAGTCGCCGGCTTGGCAGCCGGGGCCGCGGCAGGCGCAGCCACGCTGGCCGCATAGCGCTGCCAGTCGCTGTAGCCACCGACGTACTCGCCGATCACGCCGTCGCCTTCCATCACCAGCGTGGAGGTCACCACGTTGTCGATGAAGTCACGGTCGTGGCTGACCAGCAGCAGCGTACCGGTGTACTCGCCCAGCAGCTCTTCCAGCAGCTCCAGGGTTTCCACGTCGAGGTCGTTGGTCGGTTCGTCCATCACCAGCAGGTTGGACGGCTGCGCGAACAGCTTGGCCAGCAGCAGGCGGTTGCGCTCGCCACCGGACAGGCGGGTGATCGGCGCACGCGCGCGCTCGGGGGTGAACATGAAGTCCTGCAGGTAGGCATGCACGTGCTTGCGCTTGCCGTTGAACTCGAGGAAATCGCGGCCTTCGGCCACGTTCTCGATCGCGCTCCAGTCTTCGCGCAGCACCGCGCGGTACTGGTCGAAATAGGCGATCTGCAGGTTGGTGCCCGCATTGACCTCACCCTTGGCCGGCTGCAGTTCGCCCAGCAGCAGCTTCAGCAGCGTGGTCTTGCCGCTGCCGTTGGGGCCGATCAGGCCGATGCGGTCGCCACGCAGGATGGTGGTGGTGAAATCGCGGACCATGGTGCGCTCGCCGAAGGCGAACGAAATGTCCTTGACGTCGATGACCTTCTTGCCGGAGCTGACGCCCTGCGCAGCTTCCATCTTGACGTTACCGCTGAGGTCGCGGCGCTGCGAGCGTTCGGTGCGCATCGCCTTGAGGCGGCGCACGCGGCCTTCGTCGCGGGTACGGCGCGCCTTGATGCCTTGGCGGATCCAGACTTCTTCCTGCGCCAGCAGCTTGTCGAAGCGGGCATTTTCCTGCGCCTGCGCGTTGAGGCGTTCCTCGCGGCGGCGCTCGTAGTTGGCCCAGTCGCCCGGCCAGCTGGTCACCTGGCCGCGGTCGATCTCGACGATGCGGGTGGCCAGCGCACGCAGGAAGCGGCGGTCATGGGTGACGAACACCACGCTGCCGCTCCAGCCCTTCAGGAACGCTTCGAGCCAGTCGATGGCTTCGATGTCCAGGTGGTTGGTCGGTTCGTCCAGCAGCAGCACGTCCGGGCTGGAGACCAGTGCACGGGCCAGCAGCACGCGGCGCTTCATGCCGCCGGACAGGCGGCCGAATTCGGCATCGCCGTCCAGGTCGAGCTTGGTCAGCGTTTCGCTGACACGCTGGTCCAGGCCCCAGCCGTTGGCGGCATCGATCTTGGCCTGCACATTGCCGAGGGCTTCACCATCGAAGACCTCGGCATGGCTGAGATGGTGGAACTCGGCCAGCCACTGGCCCAGTTCACCGAGGCCATCGGCAACGACGTCGAACACCGAGCCGGCGGCGCCGTGTGGCACTTCCTGCTCCAGGCGGGTGACGCGCACGCCCTGCTGCACGCGGACTTCGCCGTCATCGGGCTTGTGGTCGCCCGACAGCAGCTTGAGCAGGGTGGATTTGCCGGCGCCGTTGCGGCCGATCAGGGCGATGCGTTCGCCCGGCTCGATCGACAGTTCGGCCTTTTCCAGCAACAACGGGCCGCCGACGCTGAAGTCGACGTTCTGCAGAGTAATCAGAGGCATCCGGATATTGTACGGGTTGGGGGCGTCGGGCGGGTTGCACCCGGCACCCGCGGTAGTGCCGGCCGCTGGCCGGCAACCTCAACGGCAACGTCAAAAGCTGGTTTCCTGTGGGATGGCGGGATGGGTCCGGTCGCGGGGGACGCCGTAAACCCGTCCCTGGGGGCTTGGCCGCGGCATCCATGCCGCGGACACCCCCGCAACCGGACCCATCCCGCCTTCGATAGATTCCTGCAATCTGTCGGAACTACATTCTGCTCTGGTGGGTGTCGACCTTGGTCGACACGGTAGATCCACGCCATGCGTGGATGAGCGCTACAAGAAGGGTCGATGGATGGAATCGACTGGAAATCTGATGGCTACCCCACCTCCCCCAGCAACGCCTGCAACCCCGGCAGCCATTGCTTGCCGGGGTGGCGCACCAGCCACAGGGTGCGCTGCAGGGCCGGCAGCGGAGTCTCGAGCACGCGCAGGCGGCCCAGGGCCAGCGGCTCTTCCAGCGCGTGGCGCGACAGGCAGGCCAGGCCGAGGCCGGCGATGGCGGCCTGCTTGATCGCTTCGGTATTGCCCAGCTGCAGGGTCTGCGCGAAGCCACGCAGGTGCGGCAGCAGGGCCTGTTCCACGGCTTCGCGGGTGCCGGAGCCAGGCTCACGCAGCAGCCAGCGTGCTCGGCGCAGTTCATCCAGCGACCAGCGTGCGCGGGCATCGGCGGCAGCCACGATCACCAGTGGGTCCTGCTGCCAGGCGGTCACCTGCAGGCCACGCTCATGGCACGGGCCTTCGATCAGGCCGGCGTCGACGTCCAGGCGCTGTACCGCGGCGACCACGCCGGCACTGTTGTCGATGCGCAGATCGACCTCGGCCTGCGGCGCCTGCCGCAGCAGTTCGGCGATGCGTGGCGGCAGCAGGTAGTTGCCGATGGTGGTACTGGCGGCCAGCACCAGCCGTAGCGGTGCGCCCTGCGACGGGTCGCCGCCGGCGGCCAGCTGCCGCTCCAGATCGGCGGCGTTGACCAGCAAGGTGCGCGCCGGCTCCAGCAGCGCGCGGCCGTGCCCGTTCAGCGCCAGGCGGCGGCCGATGCGGTCGAACAGCGGGGTGCCGAAGTGCGCCTCCAGCTCCTGCAGGGCGGCGCTGCTGGCCGACTGCGAGAGCGCGACGGCCTGGCCGGCGGCAGTGGTGGTGCCATGGTCGGCGATGGCGACGAAGACCTGCAGCTGGCGCAAGGTCAGGCGCATGGAATGTACCCGCTTTATAGGTAGGTTTCACCCATATTATTCGTTTTACAGGTCAGTGACACAGGCGCACGCTTGGCCCATCACTCCAGTCCTGTCGCGCCATGAACGCCACCGCTCTCTCCTCCTGGTCCCTGCCCGCCCTGCGCCAACGCTGGCAGCCTCGCCTGCCCGGCCTGCTGCTGGTGGGCCTGATCGCGGCGGCGTCGCTGTACCTGGCCCAGCTTCCCTGGCTCCAGGCGCATGGCCTGAGCGCGCTGACCGTGGCCATCGTCGCCGGCATCGTGGTCGGCAACACCCTTTACCCGCGGCTGGCGCCGAGCAGCGCGGCCGGTGTCGGCTTCTCCAAGCACTGGCTGTTGCGCGCCGGCATCGTGCTGTACGGCCTGCGCCTGACCTTCCAGGACATCGGCCACGTCGGCGTGGCCGGCGTGCTGATGGACGTGCTGGTGGTCGCCAGCACCTTCGGGCTGGCCTGCTGGCTGGGCATGCGCGTGTTCAAGATGGAGCGCGAAGCGGCGATGCTGATCGGCGCCGGCAGCGCGATCTGCGGCGCGGCGGCGGTGATGGCCGCCGAGCCGGTGGTGCGCGGCCGCGCTGCGCAGGTCACCGTCGCGGTCTCTACGGTGGTGGTGTTCGGCACGCTGGCGATGTTCCTTTACCCGGCGTTGTATGCACTGGTGCAGTCGCACGGCTGGCTGGCAATGGACGCGCGGCAGTACGGCCTGTTCACCGGTGCGACGGTGCATGAAGTGGCACAGGTGGTGGCGGCAGGCCGCGCGGTCAACGAAGCAGCGGCCGACACGGCGGTGATCACCAAGATGGTGCGGGTGATGCTGCTGGCGCCGTTCCTGGTCGCGCTGTCGCTGTGGCTGGCGCGTGGCGGCAAGGCCAGCGCCGACGGCAGCAAGGCGCGCATCGTGGTGCCGTGGTTCGCTTTTGGTTTCGTGGCGGTGGCCGGGTTCAACTCGCTGCATCTGCTGCCGGCGGGCCTGCAGGCGGGGCTGGTGCAGCTGGATACCGTGCTGCTGGCGATGGCGATGGCCGCGCTGGGCCTGACCACCCACGTCTCGGCGCTGCGCCAGGCCGGGCTGAAGCCGCTGCTGCTGGCGCTGATCCTGTTCGCCTGGCTGCTGTTCGGTGGCCTGGCGATCCATCAGGGTGTACTGGCGGTGCTTGGCTGAGCAGGAGCGTGCCGACCCAGGTCGGCATCCACCCGTAGATCCACGCCATGCGTGGACGCCCCCCGGGTATATTCACGCCCTGCGTGGATGACGACTCCGATGGGGTCGGAGCCCTTTCCTGCGGAAAGGGATTCGACCCCATCCGATCAGGCGGGACCGGCCGCGCAGGCAGGTACAATGCGCCATGACTGACTTCTCGACCCTGCCGCTGAGCCCGGCCCTGCAGCCCGGCCTGGATGCCCTCGGCTACACCACCCTCACCCCCGTGCAGGCGCAGAGCCTGCCGGCCATCCTCGATGGCCGTGATGTGATCGCACAGGCGCCCACCGGCAGCGGCAAGACCGCCGCCTTCGGCCTGGGCCTGCTGCAGGCCATCGACCCCAGCCTGATCCGCGTGCAGGCGCTGGTGCTGTGCCCGACCCGCGAACTGGCCGACCAGGTCGGCAAGCAGATCCGCAAGCTGGCCACCGGCATCCCCAACCTGAAGCTGTTGCTGCTGGTGGGCGGCGTGCCGCTGGGCCCGCAGCTGGCCTCGCTTGAAGGCCACGATCCGCATGTGGTGGTCGGCACGCCCGGCCGCGTGCAGGAGCTGGCACGCAAGCGCGCGCTGAACCTGGGCGCGGTGCGCACGCTGGTGCTGGACGAGGCCGACCGCATGCTCGACATGGGCTTCGAGGAGCCGATCCGCGAGATCGCCGGCCGCACCCATAGGGACCGCCAGAGCCTGCTGTTCTCCGCCACCTTCCCCGACAGCATCCGCGCCATGGCGCGTGACCTGCTGCGCGACGCGGTGGAAGTGACCGTGGAAGGCGCCGACCAGGCACCGGCCATCCGCCACCTGTTCTGCGAGGTGGAACCGGCGCATCGCCAGAAGGCGCTGGCCGGCCTGCTGCTGAAGTACACGCCGGAATCGGCGGTCGTGTTCTGCAACACCCGCAAGGACGTGGACGAAGTGGCCAACTCGCTGCAGCAGTTCGGCTTCTCCGCACTGGCCCTGCACGGCGACATGGAGCAGCGCGACCGCGAGGAAGTGCTGTTGCTGCTGGCCAACCGCAGCTGCAACGTGCTGGTCGCCAGCGACGTCGCCGCGCGCGGCCTGGACGTGGAAGAGCTGGCGGCGGTGATCAACTACGAACTGCCGACCGACGTGGAGAGCTACCAGCACCGCGTGGGCCGTACCGGGCGCGCCGGTGCCAGCGGCCTGGCGATCAGCCTGGTGGCCGGCCGCGAGAAGACCCGCGCCGACGCCATCGAAGCGCAGATGGGGCAGCCGCTGGACTGGCAGAAGACGCCGCTGGCAACCTCGCGCCCGGCCGAACTGCCGCAGGCCGCGATGCGCACGCTGCGCATCGACGGTGGCAAGACCGACAAGCTGCGCCCGGGCGACATCCTCGGTGCGCTGACCGGTGATGCCGGCCTGTCGAGCAAGTTCATCGGCAAGATCGCGATCTTCCCGACCCGCTCCTATGTGGCGATCGCGCGTGAGCAGGCCAACAAGGCCGTGGCCAAGCTGGAAGCCGGCAAGATCAAGGGCCGTCGTTTCCGCGTGCGGATGATGTGATTGAAGCAGCGTTGCCAACTACGGTTGGTAACGATCTGGCCTGGTAGCGGCCAACCTTGGTTGGCCCGTCCATGGCACCCGTCGCGAAAAGTGCTGCCAACCAAGGTTGGCAACGACCGGCTCCCGGCCATTCGCGCTGGCAGGTGCCAACCCTGGTTGGCACCCACCCTTCGGTCAGAACACCAGTTCGGTGTGCAGCGGCAGGTCCGATTCCCAGCGGGCGCGACCTCCGAGGCCGTCCAGTTCGACCAGTACACCGGCGCCGACCACTTCAACGCCCAGGCGGCGCACCAGCGACAGCGCAGCGACCAGCGTGCCGCCGGTGGCCAGCACGTCGTCGATGATCACCACGCGGGCGCCGGCCGGCAGCGCATCGGCATGCACTTCGATGCAGTCGCTGCGGTATTCCAGCGTGTATTCCTCGCGCAGGACCTGGCCCGGCAGCTTGCCCGGCTTGCGCACCGGCACGAAGCCGACGCCCAGCTCCAGCGCCATCGCGGCACCGAGGATGAACCCACGCGATTCGATGCCGACCACTGCGTCCAGCTTCTGGTCGCGCCAACGGTCGGCCATCGCGGTGATCGCGCCGCGGAAATCCTCGCCATGGGCGAGCAGCGGCATGATGTCCTTGAACAGGATGCCGGGCTTGGGGAAGTCGGCGATGTCGCGCAGGCGGGAGGCCCACTGCGGAGCGACGATGGCGTCGGTCATGTCACATTGGCTATCTGATGGCGGCATAGGGTACCTGTTCCGGGCGCCGCCTGCCTGCTGGTGGTGTCCGGCCGGGCTGCGCCCGGCATCTGCGGTAGTGCCGGCCGCTGGCCGGCAACCTCAACAGCAACGGCAACGGCAACGGCAACGGCAACAGCAACAGCCTGGATTCCGGGGGATGGCGGGGCGGGTCCGGTTGCGGGGGACGCCGTAAATACGTCCGTGTAGGCTCGGTCGCGCCATCCATGGCGCTCACGCCCCCGCAACCGGACCCACCCCGCCTTCGACAGTTTCCTGCGACCTGTCGGGCAGCTCGTGGGGTCAGATCCGTTTTACGAAGGAAAACGGATCTGACCCCGGAATTTCATTCGATATCTGACAGATGTGTCGACCAAGGTCGACACCTACCCACAGCCGCGGGAATCTGTCGGAGGTGGGGCGGTGTCGGAGTGCGGGGTGTCAGCCGCATGGATGCGGCTGCCAAGCTTACAGGGACGTACTTGCAGCGTCCCCGCACTCCGACACCGCCCCGCCAAACCACGGAATCCGCTTTTGCTCTGGCTGTTGATCTGGCCTCCGCAGGTGCAGGGCGCAGCCCTGCCGAAACCCACCCTCAGGAACTGCAGGACAGCATCGAGCAACCGGCGCGATTGTCGGCCCACGCCGGGCGCTTGCCAGCGAAGTGTTCCAGGCCGGCACGCTCGGTGTACGGGTCGCGCAGCACGTCCTGCAGTGCATGGACGCCGCCGAGATCCCCCTGCTCTGCGCGGTCGATCGCTTCCTGGGCCAGCCAGTTGCGCAGCACGTACAGCGGGTTGGCCGCTGCCATCTTCGCCTGGCGTTCGCTGGCCGCCAGCGGATCGCGGCGCAGGCGCGCTGCGTAGTCCTGCAGCCAGTGCTGCAGCGGTGCCTGCACTGCCTGTCGCCGCGCCTCGTCGTAGTACGCCGCGTCCAGAACCGTCGCATCTGCTGCCGCCGGGTCGATGCGCATCAGTGCGCGCCAAGCCAGGGTCATGTCCATTGCGCCCTCCTGCATCAGCTGTTGCCAGCGCTGGTAGAGCTGCAGGTCATCATCGTCGGCAGCAGCCAGCCCCAGCTTCGCTGCAGCATCGCGACGCGTGCAGGCCACGAACGTGGACTGGTAAGCCGCCAGGCCTGCCTGCAGCGGTTCGACATCGGCGAACAGCGGCGACAGCGCCTGCGCCAATCGGCTCAGGTTCCAGTACGCCACCTGCGGCTGGGTGCCGAAGCGGTAGCGGCGCCCCTGGGCGTCGGTGGTGTTCGGCGTCCAGTCCGGATCGAAGTCCTCGACCCAGCCATAGGGGCCGTAATCCAGCGTCACACCGAGCACGGACAGGTTGTCGGTGTTCATCACGCCGTGCACGAAGCCGACACGCATCCAGTGCGCGATCATCTCGGCGGTGCGCACCGCGATCTGCGCGAACCAGTCGCCGTACAGCGCCTCGCCCTGCCCCTGCAGTTCGGGGAAGTCGCGGGCGATGCAGGCATCCACCAGCTGCTGCAGCAGGGCGGTTTCACCGCGCGAGGCCGGCAGTTCGAACGAACCGAAGCGCAGGAACGACGGCGAGACCCGGCATACGATGGCGCCTGGCTCGGCACGCGGATGGCCGTCATAGAACATGTCGCGCACCACGTCCTCACCGGTGCCGACCAGTGACAACGCGCGCGTAGTCGGCACGCCAAGGTGATGCATCGCCTCGCTGCACAGGAATTCGCGGATCGATGAGCGCAGCACTGCCCGTCCATCGGCCCCCCGCGAGTACGGCGTTGGGCCGGCCCCCTTCAACTGCAGCTCCCAGTGCTGGCCATCCGGCGCAACCAGCTCACCCAGCGAAATCGCACGCCCGTCGCCGAGCTGGCCGGCCCAGTGGCCAAACTGATGGCCACCGTAGTTGGCTGCCCACGGTTGCATGCCGGCGTACAGCGCATTGCCGCCGAATACCTGCGCGAAACCTTCGCTTTCGACTTCAGCGGTATCGAAGCCAAGCATTTCGGCGACGTCCGGCGCCCAGGCCAACAGCGTGGGCGCCGTCACCGGGGTCGGCATCACGGGCGACCAGGCGGCGCCCAGCACTTCGCGCCTGCGCGGGCCGGATTCGGGGTCGCCCGGCAGGGTGTGCAGCAGGCGGTTGTCGAAACGGGGAGTGTCGGTATCCATGGTGCTGGAGATGAGGGCGACGGCCGCCCTCCTCAATTGCCGCCGAGCGCCTGCAGGTGGCCGCCGTGGGCCTCGGCACGCTGGTAGGCCGGGCGTTCACCGATACGCTTGAGGAAGCCACGCAGTGCCGGTTTGTCGTCCAGGCCACCACCGCGCGCGGCAGCGGCCTGGATCGGGAAGCTCATCTGGATGTCGGCCGCACTGAAACGCTCGCCGGCAAACCACGGGCTTTCGGCCAGGCGGCGCTCCATCCAGTCCAGGTGCAGGCGCCGCTGCGGGCCGATGAAGCCGCGCTCGGCCTTGTCGGCAATGCTGCGTGCGATCGGGCGCGCGAAGAACGGCATCGGCGCGTTGCGTATGCGGCCCATCACCAGGGTCAGCAGCAACGGTGGCATCGCCGAGCCTTCGGCGTAGTGCAGCCAGTAGCGGTAAGCGATGCGTTCGGCCCCGTCTGCCGGCATCGGTGACGGCGACAGCTGGCGTTGCGTGTCGTAACGGTCAGCGAGGTAGTCGAGGATCGCGCCGGACTCGGCCAGTACCAGCTCACCATCCTGCAGTACCGGCGACTTGCCGAGCGGATGCACGTTGCGCAGTTCCGGCGGCGCCAGCAGCGTCTTCGGATCGCGCGGATAGCGGCGCAGTTCGTAGTCCAACCCCAGCTCCTCCAGCATCCACAGCACGCGCAGCGAACGGGAGTTTTCCAGATGGTGGACGATGCGCATGGGGGTGATCCCTTGGGGAGACGCGCATCGTACCGCGCCGGCTGCATGTCCTTTGTAGAGTCGAGCCATGCTCGACTGTCTTTGGGCGCAGTCCAGCATGGCTCGACTCTACAAAAAAAACGGCGGGCAATAAAAAACGCCGGAAGCTTTCGCTTCCGGCGTTCTGGCTACCCAACGGTAGCAGACGGATTAGACCGCCTGCACCTGGTCAGCCTGCATGCCCTTCTGACCCTGGACGGCGATGAAGGTAACCTTCTGGCCTTCCTGCAGGGTCTTGAAGCCGGTGCCCTGGATCGCGCGGAAGTGCACGAACAGGTCCGGGCCGCTTTCCGGGGTGATGAAGCCGAAGCCCTTGGCGTCGTTGAACCACTTGACGGTACCGGTCTGACGTTCAGACATTTTTACTAACTCCTGAAACACATGTTGAAAAAAATCGCAGCCACCGGGTATCGGGGCCGAGACTGAGTTGCAGGCGTTGGTAAAGCGGATCGATGAGCGGATCGTGAGATCAACTGCACCAGGCCACGATTCACGGTGACCCTAGCAAACACAGTGGGTCGCACGATACGCGTGTTTTCTGCAAAAAGCGATAGCCCCGACGTTCATGGGAATACGTCACCCGCTAGGCGTGACAAGGGTTGGCAGCCTCTCGCGGCTAACTCCGAGTCCCCATTCAGGTTTTTCCTACCCTACACTGGGTAAATGACTGAAGCTGAAACCCCCGCTGAACACGCCTCTCCCCGCATCTGGGTGGATGCGGACGCCTGTCCCACCGTCATCCGCGACATCCTGTTCCGTGCGGCTGAACGGGTCGGGATCGAACTGACCCTGGTCGCCAACCAGTGGATCCGCACCCCGCCCTCGCGCTGGCTGCGCTCGATCCAGGTGCCGCAGGGGCTGGACGTGGCCGACAGCGCCATCGTCGAGCGGGTCGCCGCGGGGGACCTGGTGGTCACCCAGGACATCCCGCTGGCCGCGCTGGTGCTGGAGAAGCAGGCCGTCGCGCTGAACCCGCGCGGCCAGTTGTACACACCGAACAACATGGCCGAGCGACTGTCGATGCGCAATTTCATGGAGGAACTGCGCGGCGCCGGGGTCCAGACCGGCGGACCGCCGCCCCTGGGCCCCCGCGACCGGCAGCTGTTCGCCGCCGAGCTGGACCGCTGGCTGGCGCGACGCCCGGCCCGCTGAGCGCCTGGCCGCCCTAAGCCGGAAGGCTCAGGCTGCGGCCGCTGCTGAACATCCGTCGTGCACCACTCAACGGGTCATCGAAAGCCAGGGCCCGCGCCAGCAGCTGCAGCGGCGCCTCGGCTACGTCCGGTGCCCGTTGCCGAAGCTGCGGGTACAGGTCGTCACCCATGATCGGCGCCCCCAGCATGGCCATGTGCACGCGCAGCTGATGCTTGCGGCCGGTTTCCGGCAGCAGCCGGTAGCGCCAGATCGGCCCTTCGGCCTCGATCAGCTCGATCCGGCTGCGCGCATTGGCTTCGCCGGGCACTTCGGCCATGCGGAAGAACGGCTCGCCCGGCACCAGGCGGCTGTACCGCTGCAGCGGAAACTCCCGCCCCGGCAGCGCCGGTGCCAAGGCCTCATAGGTCTTTTCGATGCGCCGCTCACGGAACAGGCGCTGGTAAGCATCGCGCGACGCACGCTGGGTCGAGAACAGCACCAACCCGGCCGTCAGCCGATCCAGCCGGTGCAGCGGCACCAGATCGGCATTGCCGGTGCGGGCGACCAGCCGCGCCAGCAGCGTCTCGCGTACATGCCCGCCCGCCGGTGTCACCGGCAGGAAATGCGGCTTGTCGGCCACCAGCAGGTGCGCATCCAGATGGACGATGGTTTCGGTGAAGGGGATCACCGGTTCGTCGGCCACCTCGCGGAAGTACTGGATGTCCAGCCCGACCTGCCAGGGCATGTCCGCAGTGAGCGCCCTGCCCTGTGCGTCCAGCACGCGGCCGCGCGCGAAGCGATCCTGCCATTGCGCGCGCGCGATGCGCGGAAAACGTGCACACAGGCCATCCAGCAGGGTGGCCCAGGGGCCGGGCGGCAGCTGCAACCGGCTGGGCAAGCTCATGGCGTCCACTCCGGCCACGGGAAAGAGCGCAAGAGTGCCACCGTTGACGGTGCGCAGACAGTCCGGCCACGGACACCCCCGGAGCAAACCTCTATCATTGTCCTCTTTAGTCCACGGATCCCCCATGGCTCTTACCGCCACCATCCGCAAGGCCGAACTGCAGATCAGCGACATGGATCGCGGCTACTACGCGACCCACAACCTGACCCTGGCCCAGCATCCGTCCGAGACCGACGAGCGCCTGATGGTGCGCCTGCTCGCCTTCGCGCTGAACGCCGGCGATCGCCTGGAGTTCGGCCGCGGCCTGAGTACCGATGACGAGCCCGATCTGTGGGAACACGACTACACCGGCGACATCCTGCAGTGGATCGACCTGGGCCATCCGGACGAATCGCGCATCCGCAAGGCCAGCAATCGCAGCCGCCAGGTGCAGGTGGTCAACTACGGCGGCAACGCCTCGGAGATCTGGTGGGGCAAGCAAGGCAAGGGTCTGGCGCGCTTCGACAATCTTTCGGTGGTCGCTCTGGACGGCGAATTCGTCGAGCGCTGGGGCCAGCAGATCCAGCGTGCCATGCGTTGGAGCGTGCTGATCCAGGACGGCGAAGTGCAGCTGCTCAACGACCAGATCCAGCTCGACGTGATCCCGGACTGGCGCAAGCGCGCCAAGGCATGAGCACCATCCGTTGCGATGTGGTGGTCATCGGTGCCGGCGCAGCCGGGCTGATGACCGCGATCACTGCCGGCCAGCGCGGCCGCCAGGTGCAGGTGATCGACCATGCCAACAAGGTCGGCAAGAAGATCCTGATGTCCGGCGGTGGCCGCTGCAACTTCACCAACACCGGCACCACCCCGGCCAACTTCCTGTCGGCCAACCCGCACTTCTGCAAGTCGGCGCTGGCCCGCTACACGCCCTGGCATTTCATCGAGCTGGTGCACAAGCACGGCATCGCCTATCACGAAAAGGAACTGGGGCAGCTGTTCTGCGATATCTCGTCCAAGCAGATCGTGAAGATGCTGGTGGACGAGTGCCAGGCGGCCGGCGTACAGATCCGTACCGACTGCAGCGTGCAGCGCATCGAGCACGGCAGCGATGGTTTCCGCGTGCACACCACCCAGGGCCTGTTCCATTGCGCCTCGCTGGTGGTTGCCACCGGTGGCCTGTCGATTCCCAGCATGGGGGCCAGCGGTTTTGGCTATGAGGTGGCCCGCCAGTTCGGCCACCAGGTACTGCCGACCCGCGCCGGGCTGGTGCCGTTGACCCTCAGCGGCAAGCACCAGGAGCGGCTGGCCGACCTCAGCGGCGTCGCACTGCCGATCGAGGCGCGCTGCAACGGAAAGAGTTTCCAGAACTTCATGCTGCTGACCCACCGTGGCGTAAGCGGCCCGGCCATCCTGCAGATTTCGTCGTTCTGGCAGCCCGGCGATGCGCTGGAGCTGGACCTGTTGCCGGGCCAGGATGCCGGCGAGTGGTTGCGCCAGATGAAGCGCGACCGCCCGGCCGCCGAGCTGCGCACGGTGCTGGGCGAGGTACTGCCGAAGCGGCTGGCGCAACGCCTGTGCGAGCACTGGCTGCCCGACCGGCCCGTGCGCCAGCTGGACGAGCCGGTGCTGCGCCAGGCCGCGCAGCTGCTGGGCGCATTCCCGCTGGTGGCCAGCGGCACCGAAGGCTACCGCACCGCCGAGGTCACCCTGGGCGGCGTGGACACCGCCGAAGTGTCATCCTCGACGATGGAATCCAAGCGCGTGCCCGGCCTGCACTTCGTTGGCGAGGTGCTGGACGTGACCGGCTGGCTGGGCGGCTACAACTTCCAATGGGCCTGGGCCAGCGGCCACGCAGCGGGCGGCGTGGTGTGAACCACTTCGCCGTTCGACACGCGCCAGGGGTGCGCGCATGGACGGTTCGCCGCGCATCGTGTATCTAGATTCGCAGATTGGGGAGCAGTGCATGCAGAACGCGAACGACATCACCATCCGCCTGCTGATCGTCGATGACAGCGGCGAGAATGCCGAAGCCATCGTCAGCACCCTGCGCAACAGCGGCATCGCGGTACGCCCGTGGCGCCCGCAGGATGCGGCCGAGCTGGCCCAGGTGCTGACCAGCCAGGCCATCGACCTGGTGCTGGCCTCGCCTTCGCAGGGCATCCCGCTGCAGCTGGCGGCCCAGCACATCGCCGCCAGCGGCAAGGACATCCCGCTGGTGCTGCTGGCCGAGCGCATCGACGAGGACGAACTGGTGCAGGCCAGCAGCCATGGCATCCGCGCCCTCGCCCTGCGCCAGCGCCCCGAGCATCTGCTCGCCGTGGTCCGCGACCAGTGGGTCGACCTGCAGGCGCGTCGCGGCCTGCGCCGGATCGAGGCGCAGATGCGCGAGACCGAGCGCCGCTGCGACGCGCTGATCGCCTCCTCGCGCGACCCCATCGCCTATGTGCATGAAGGCATGCACATCCGCGCCAACGACGCCTATCTGGAGATGTTCGGCTACGAGCATTTCGAGGACATCGAAGGCATTTCGCTGCTGGACATGGTCGCCGCCCAGCACGTGGAGGGCTTCAAACAGCTGCTCAAAGGCCTCAGCCGTGGCGAGGCGCCGCCGCCGCAGTACCAGCTCGACGCGCGCCACGAGGACGGCAGTTCCTTCCCGGCGACGATGGAATTTGCCGCGGCCACCTACGAGGGCGAGTCCTGCCTGCAGGTGGTGCTCCGCCGCCGCATGGAGTTCGACCCCGAGCTGGCACGCGAGGTCGAGGACCTGCGCCAGCGCGACCAGGTCACCGGCCTGCTCAATCGCCCGACCTTCATGCTGCAGCTGGAAAGCGCGGTGGCCCAGGCCGGGCGCAGCGAGGGTCAGTTCGGCCTGCTGCTGATCGAGCCTGACCACTACGCGCGCCTGCTGCCGGATATCGGCCTGGCGTCGGCCGACATCCTGATCGGCGCTCTCGCCGCCCTGCTGGCCGAGGTGGTCGGCGAGGACGCGCAACTGGCCCGCTTCGGCGAACACAATTTCGCCGTGCTGCAGGCCGGGCCCTACGCGCAGACCGTGGCGCTGGCCGAGCGCATCCGCGAAGCCTATGCCGCACATGTCTTCAGCATCGGCGCACGCTCGGCCACGGTGACGGTCAGCATCGGTGGCGTGCAGGTGGGCGAGAAGATCGCCAGCATCGGCCAGGTGCTGGCGCGCGCCAGCGACTGCACCCAGGCCGCCGCCGAACTGGGCAACACCTGCCGCATCTTCGACCCGGCTGCCGCCGACCGTGTCGAGGAAGAACGCGTACAGCGCTGGGTTGCGCGCATCCGCGAGGCGCTGGCCGGCGACGGCTTCCAGCTGCACTACCAGCCGGTGCTGAACCTGCAGGGCGAGCCACTGGAGCTGTACGAGGCCTACCTGCGCCTGGAGAACAATGGCGAGCTGCTGAGCCCGACCGCGTTCCTGGGCATCGCCGAGGAACACGGCCTGTTGGCCGACATCAACCGCTGGGTGGTCTCGCAGGCCATCGCGGTGCTCGGCCAGCGGGCACGCGAGGGCAACGCCACCCAGGTGCTGGTGAAGGTGACGCCGGAATCGTTCGACGACCCGCAGATGATCGCCACGCTGCGCCGCGAACTGCAGGCACAGGGCGTGCCCGGCGAACGGCTGTGGCTGCATGCGCCGGAAGCGAAGGTTTTCACCCACCTGCGCAGTGCGCAGCAGTTCCTAGCCGAAGTGGCGCCGCTGGGCTGCCGCATCGGCCTGGAGCAGTTCGGTTCGGGGCTGGATTCATTCCAGCTGCTGGCCCACTTCCAGCCGCAGTTCCTCAAGCTGGACCGGGGCTTCACCAGCGACCTGGCCGCCACGCGCGAGAACATCGACCGCATCAGCCAGATCACCGCGCGCGCACAGGAAGCGGGTATCCGCACCATTGCCGAGTTCGTCAGCGATGCCAACTCGATGACGCTGCTGTTCAGTGCCGGCGTGGATTACGTGCAGGGCGACTTCGTCGGCCCGGCGCTGCCGGAGATGGGCTTCGAGTTCGGGTGACGCCTCTCTGTAGAGCCGAGCCACGCTCGGCTGCGGGACTCAAGCGAAGAGCAGCCGAGCATGGCTCGGCTCTACACAAACGAGAAGGCCGGCGTTCGCCGGCCTTTTCGTTGATCAGGTCATGTCGACCAGATTTTCGATCTTCACGTCCGGATTGACGTCGGCCTCGTAGTCCACGCCCTCCACGCCGAAGCCGAACAGGCGCAGGAAGTCGGCCTTGTAGCCGGCCAGGTCGCTGATCTCGTACAGGTTCTCGTTGGTCACCTGCGGCCACAGCGCGACCACCCTGCCCTGCACATCTGCGGCCATTTCCTTGTAATCGGCGCGCAGGCGGCCTTCCTCATCGATCAGCGCAACGGTGCGGCCATCGCCACCGACCAGTTCGTGGCGCAGGCGATCGATCGCCACGCCGTCGGCCTTGCCGCCGTAGAGGATGTCGTACAGCACGTCCAGCTGTTCGATGCAGCCTTCGTGGGTGCCCTTTTCCTTCATCACCTTGAACAGCAGCGACAGGTACAGCGGCATGGTCGGAATGGCCGAGCTGGCCTGGGTCACCACCGCCTTCAGCACCGATACGCGTGCATCGCCACCGATCTTGGCCAGCTTCTCGCGCAGGCCCAGCACCTTGGTGTCCAGGTCCTTCTTGGCCGCACCGATCGAGCCATTCCAGTAGATCGCCTGGGTGATCTCTTCGCCCACGTAGGTGAAGGCGGTGGTGGTGCAGCCGTTGGCCAGCACGCCGGCATCGGCGAGCGCGTCGATCCACATCTGCCAGTCTTCGCCGCCCATCACCGCGACGGTACCGGCGATCTCTTCCGGGGTAGCCGGCTGCAGGTGGGTCTCGGTCAGCACTTCCTTGTCGGTATCCAGGCCACGCAGGGTGATCGGCTCGCCGATCGGCTTCAGCGAGGAGCTGATGATCTCGCCGGTCTTCGGATGCTTGCGGCGCGGCGCCGCCAGGCTGTAGACAACCTGGTCGACCTGGCCGAGATCGGCCTTGATCATTTCGATGGTCTTCGCCTTCACTTCATCGGAGAAGGCATCGCCGTTGATGCTCTTGGCATACAGGCCGGCTTCGTCGGCGTACTTGTGGAACGCAGCCGAGTTGTACCAGCCCGCCGTGCCCGGCTTGGTCTCGCTGCCCGGCCGTTCGAAGAAGATGCCGAGGGTGGCGGCGCCACTGCCAAAGGCAGCGGTGATGCGCGCGGCCAGGCCGTAGCCGGTCGAGGCACCGATCACCAGCACCCGCTTGGGACCGTTCTGGATCGGTGGGCGCGCGCGGATGTAGTCGATCTGCTGCTTGACCGCGGCCTCGCAGCCGGTCGGGTGGGTGGTGACGCAGATGAAGCCGCGGACGCGCGGTTTGATGACCATGGATACCTCGGGTTGGCAGATGCGGCGCACGGGGCGCTCAGCAGGAATACGGGCGCGCGCCTGCGCGCGCGAACCGCAGGATCGTAGTGCGCGGGGGACGATTGCACAACCGACGCTGGCGTAGGGTGGGGTTTCTCTTTGCAGGGCTGCACCCTGCACACGCGGTAGTGCCGGCCGCTGGCCGGCAACCTCAACAGCAGCATCAAAAGCGGGGTTCCTGTGGGTTGGCGGGGTGGATCCGGTTGCGGGGGACGCTGCAAGTACGTCCATGTAAGCTCGGTCGCCGCATCCATGCGGCTCACGCCCCCTCAACCGGACCCACCCCGCCCTCGACAGTTCTCCGCGATCTGCCAGGACGGCTTTCTGCTCTGGTGGGTGTCGCCCTTGGTCGACATGGTAGATCTGATTCCAGTCTGATTATCGATATCTGATAGATGTGTCGACCAAGGTCGACACCTACCAACAGCCGCAGGAATCTGTCAGAGGCGGGGCGGTGTCGGAGTGCGGGGTGTCAGCCGCATGGATGCGGCTGCCAAGCCTAGACGGACGTACTTGCGGCGTCCCCGCACTCCGACACCGTCCCGCCCAACCACGGAATGCACTCTGTTGCTGTTGCTGTTGCTGTTGCCGGCCAGCGGCCGGCACTACCGTGGGTGCAGGGCTGCAAGCCCTGCACACAAAAAACCCCGCTTGCGCGGGGTTCTCTGTGTGCCGCATGCAGCAGATGCTTACGGGCGACGGGCCAGGGCCTCGACGTCCTTCGCCTTCGGCAGCAGGTCCTGCTTGCTGACGCGCAGGAAGCCGATCGTCAGCATCGGCACCGCGACCAGGATCGAGGACAGCACCACGATCACCGCACCGATCATGTGCGTCTCGGCCAGGCCTTCCATCGACGCACCGCCGTACAGGTACAGGGCAAGCGCCGACAGGAAGAACATCACCGCGGTGATCACCGTACGCGACAGCGTCTGGTTGATCGAACGGTTCAGCACCTCCATCGAGTCCACGCGCAGGCTGCGGAAGTTCTCGCGGACGCGGTCGAACACCACGATGATGTCGTTGATCGCAAAGCCCATCACCGACAGCAGGCCGGCCAGCACGGTCAGGTCGAACTCACGGCCCAGCAGGGACACGTAGGCGACCGTCACGATCAGGTCGAACATCGCCACGATGCTGGCGGTGACCGCGAACTTCCATTCGAAGCGCACCGCGATGTAGATCAGGAAGCCGGCCAGCATGAAGATGGTGGCGTACAGGCCGTTCTTCGCCAGGTCCTTGCCGATCTGCGGGCCGACGAATGCGGTACTCATCACCGTGGCCTGGTTGTCGGCGCTGGACAGCACCTTCACCACGGCCGCGGCGGTGGCCTTGTCCTCGGCAGCGGCATCACCGGTGCCCGGCGCATGCTCGCCGTGCGGCGCCAGGCGGATCAGCAGGTCGGTATTGCCACCGACGCTCTGCACCTGGGCACCGTCGAAGCCGTTCTGCTCCAGCTTGGCGCGGACCTGCTCGACGTCCACGGCCTTCTCGAAACGCGTTTCGATCAGGGTGCCGCCGGTGAAGTCCAGTGCGTAGTTGAAGCCCTTGATGCCGATGATGGCGACCGAGGCCAGGAACACCACGATGGTGACTGCCATGGCGACATGGCGCCAGCGCATGAAGTCGATCTTGGTGTCGTTCGGGAGGATGTGCAGCGGAAACAGTTTCATTGTGCGTGTCGTCCCGTCAGATGGCCACGTTCTGGAGCTTCTTGCGACGGCCGTAGATCAGCGTCGCCAGCGCACGCGACACGGTGATCGCAGTGAACATGGAGGCGAAAATACCGATGATCATGGTCAGCGCGAAGCCCTTCAGCGGACCGGTACCGAATGCGAACAGCGCCACGCCGACGATCAGGCCGGTCAGGTTGGCGTCGAGGATGGTGCCCGAGGCACGCTCGTAACCGGTCACGATCGCGGTCTTGCCCGGCACGCCGGCGCGCAGTTCTTCACGGATACGCTCGTTGATCAGCACGTTGGCGTCCACCGACAGGCCCACCGACAACGCCAGGCCGGCGAAGCCCGGCAGGGTCATGGTGGCGCCGAACAGCGACATCACCGCCACCACGATCAGCAGGTTGAACAGCATCGCCGCCGAGGTGATCACACCGAACATGCGGTAGTAGATGCTGAAGAACACCAGGGTGAACAGGAACGCGAACACCACCGCGCGCATGCCGTTCTTGACGTTCTCGGCGCCCAGGCTCGGGCCGACCACGCGCTCTTCGACGAAGTCCATCGGCGCGGCCAGCGAGCCGGACTTCAGCAGCTTGGCCAGGTCCTCGGCTTCCTTCTTCTGCAGGCCGGTGGTCTGGAAGTTCTTGCCGAACACGCCGTTGATGTTGGCCACCGAGATCACTTCCTCGTTGACCTTGAAGCCACGCACTTCCTGGCCGTCGACGACGGTCACGGTCGGCACGCGTTCGGTGTAGACCACCGCCATCGGCTTGTTCACGTTGGCGCTGGTGAAGTCGAACATGCGCTGACCGCCGACATTGTTCAGCGTCACGCTGACGGCCGGGGAGCCACTGTTCGAATCGGTCACCGCCTGCGCGCCGACCATCTGGTCACCGGTGACGATCACGCGCTTGTTCAGCAGGATCGGGCCGCGGCCATCACGCTGCTGGTAGACCTTCGCTTCCGGCGGGATGCGGCCGGAATTGATGGCGTCCTGCGCATTGCCCTCGACCACCGCGCGGTACTCCAGGGTGGCGGTGGCACCGATCATGCGCTTGGCTTCGGCGGTGTCCTGCACGCCCGGCAGCTGCACGACCACACGGTCGGCACCCTGGCGCTGGATGATCGGCTCGGCCACGCCGAGCTGGTTCACGCGGTTGCGCAGGGTGTTGATGTTCTGCTCGATGGCGCCGTTGGCGATCTGCGTGATCTCGGTCTCCGGCACGGTGACCGTGATGCGGTTGCCGCTGACGTCATAGCCGAGCGTCGGCTGTGCCTTGACCAGGGCGGCACGGGCACGCTGCGCGGCGTCGTCACCGGCGGACGGGCTCAGGTTGGCCACGATGCTGTTGTCCGCACGGCGCTCCACCGACTGGTAGGCGATGCGTGCGTCACGCAGGGTGCTGCGCACGTCTTCGGTGTAGGCATCCAGGCGCTTGTCGAGGGCGGCCTTCTGGTCGACCTGCAGCACGAAGTGCACGCCACCCTGAAGGTCCAGGCCGAGCACCATCGGGCGACCGCCCAGCCGGGCCAGCCAGTCCGGCACGGTCGAGGCCAGGTTCAGGGCCACCGTGTACTTCTCGCCGACGGTGTCGCGCAGGGCATCGCTGGCCGCAGACTGCGACTTCAGGTCCGGCAGACGGACGATCAGGCTTTCCCCTTCCTTTTCGGCACCGATGGCAGTGACCCCGGCCTTCTTCAGGTCGGCCAGCACACGGTCGCGCAGCGCATCGTCGATCTGCCCGCCACGGTTGGCGGTGATCTGGAGGGCCGGGTCCTTCTGGTAGATGTTGGGCAGCGCGTACAGCGCACTGAGCGCCAGTACGATCAGGATGACGACGTACTTCCAGCGTGGAAATTCGAGCATTGCTTGGGTCCCGCGCGGCGCCATCCCCGGCGCCGCGGTTGTGCTTCGGAAAGGGAGTGGCTTACTTGGCCGAATCCAGGGTGCCGGTCGGCAGCACGCTGCCGACAGCGCCCTTCTGCACGCGGATGCGCACGTTCTCGGCCACTTCGATGGTGATGAAGTTGTCGCCGATGTCGGTGACCTTGCCGGCGATGCCACCGTTGGTCAGCACTTCGTCGCCACGCTTGATCTTCTCCAGCATGGACTTGTGTTCCTTCTGCCGCTTCATCTGCGGGCGGATCATCAGGAAGTACATGATGGCGATCAGGATGATCGGGAACAGCAGCGTGGTCAGGCCCATGCCCTGCGGTTGGCCGCCGGCGGCCTGGGCGTGGGCGGCGGGAATCAGGAAAGCAAGCAGGTTCATCGTTGGTCCTTTGGTTGGGCGGCGCTCCCGTCCCTTCAGGGACGGGGGTGTCGACCGCGGATCTGGGTCAGCCTTGAAGTATGCCACGGCCCCGGGCGTTCGTCCTTGGGCCGTTTGGCAGGGGGCGTTCGGGTTACAGCGGCGGGGCCACCGCCCCGCGTGCCGCGTAGAAGGACTCACGGAAGGCCAGGAAGGTTCCCGCCTCGATCGCCGCGCGGATGTCGGCCATCAGCTTTTCGTAGTAGAACAGGTTGTGCAGGGTGCCCAGCATCGGCGCCAGCATCTCGTTGCAGCGGTCCAGGTGGCGCAGGTAGGAACGGGTGTAGCCGCCGGTGCAGGCCACGCAGCCACAACCCGGCTCGATCGGGTCCATGTCGCGCGCGTACTGGGAGTTGCGGATGCGGACGGTGCCGAACGAGGTGAAATAGTGTCCGTTGCGGGCGTTGCGGGTCGGCATCACGCAATCGAACATGTCCACGCCACGTGCGACACCCTCGACCAGGTCCTCCGGCCGGCCCACGCCCATCAGGTAGCGCGGGCGGTCGCCCGGCAGCTCCGGGTCCAGGTGGTCGAGCATGGCGTTGCGCTCGTGCTCCGGCTCGCCCACGGCCAGGCCGCCGATGGCGTAGCCGTCGAAGCCGATCGCCTGCAGGGCATCGGCCGAGCGGCTGCGCAGGTCGGTATGCACGCCGCCCTGGACGATGCCGAACAGGGCCGCGTCGTTGCCCAGTTCGTCATGCGCGTTGCGGCTGCGCTGCGCCCAGCGCAGGCTCAACTCCATCGAACGGCGGGCAACGTCCTCGGTGGCCGGGTACGGGGTGCATTCGTCGAAGATCATCACGATGTCCGAATCGAGCACCTTCTGGATCTTCATGCTCTCCTCGGGACCGAGGAAGACCCGTGCGCCGTCGGTCGGCGAGGCGAAGGTCACGCCCTGCTCGGTGATCTTGCGGCGGTGCGCCAGCGAGAACACCTGGAAGCCGCCGGAGTCGGTCAGGATCGGGCCATCCCAGCGGCAGAAGCCGTGCAGGCCGCCGTGGTCGGCGATGATGTCCAGGCCCGGGCGCAGGTACAGGTGGAAGGTATTGCCGAGGATGATCTCGGCGCCCAGCGCGCGCACCTGGTCCGGCAGGATGCCCTTGACCGAGCCATAGGTCCCCACCGGCATGAAGGCCGGCGTTTCCACCGTGCCACGCGGGAAGGTCAGGCGGCCACGGCGGGCACGGCCGTCGCGGGTCTGGAGCTGGAACTGCAGTCGGGACATGGAGCGGTCATTGGGGCAAATAGTTGCCTATTGTCTCCCAAGAAGGCGTGCGCACCAAGGTGCGCACCCACAGGGGGCTCCTGCCCTCCCGGGGCGCGCTACCCCGCCTGCGGGAACAGCAGCATCGCGTCGCCGTAGCTGAAGAAGCGGTAGCGCTGCTCGATCGCGTGCTGGTAGGCCTCGAACACGCGCTCCTTGCCGGCAAACGCGGAGATCATCATCAGCAGCGTGCTTTCCGGCAGGTGGAAGTTGGTCACCATCGCGTCGACGCTGCGGATGCGGTAGCCCGGGGTGATGAAGATCTGCGTCTCGCCGGCGAACGGCAGCAGCTCGCCATCGCGCATCGCGCTTTCCAGCGCGCGCACCACGGTGGTGCCGACGCCGATCACGCGGCCGCCGGCGGCGCGCGTGCGCCGCACCTGCTGCACCAGTTCGGCACCGACATTCAGCCACTCGCGGTGCATCACGTGGTCCTTCAGGTCTTCGGCACGCACCGGCTGGAAGGTGCCCGCGCCCACGTGCAGGGTGACGTGGCCGAACTCCACGCCCTTTTCCTTCAGTGCGGCCAGCAACGGTTCGTCGAAATGCAGGCCCGCGGTCGGTGCCGCCACCGCGCCCACTTCACGCGCGAACACGGTCTGGTAGCGCTCGCGGTCGTCCACGCCCGGCTCGCGCTGGATGTACGGCGGCAGCGGCAGGCGGCCGGCATGCAGCAGCCACTGCTCCAGCGACTCGGGCACGTGGAACTGCAGCACGTAGAACTCGCCATCGCGGCCCAGCACCTCGGCTTCGCCACCGGCATCCAGCGCGATGCGGCTGCCGGCCTTCGGCGACTTGCTGGCGCCCACCTGGGCACGGGCCTGCTGGCCGCCGAGCAAGCGCTCGATCAGGATCTCCACGCGGCCGCCGCTGGCCTTCTGCCCGAACAGGCGCGCCGGGATCACCCGGGTGTCGTTGAACACCAGCAGGTCGCCCGGCTGCAGCAGCGACGGAAGGTCACGCACCTGCAGGTCGGTGAACGCGGCGGGGGCTTGCGGCACCAGCAGCAGGCGGCTGGCGGAACGCTCGGCCAGGGGCGCCTGCGCGATCAGTTCGGCCGGCAGGTCGTAGTTGAAATCGGACTTCTTCAAGGCAGTGGGCGGCAACAGGTCGACAATGGCGCGCATTGTACGTCCAGCGTCTGCGAGCCGGCGTGCTTCGCGGCGAACGTCGCGCAAAATGCTGCTATGCAGCAGGTTTTTGCGGGGTTATCGCGCAAAAAAACAAGTGCTAGCATCGAGTCGGAAGTCCGCTGCACGAGCCTGCCCCCAAGCGCGCGTTGACGCGCGTTTTGCTTTTGAAGGCCCGTGCGACCCATCGTTTCAGGAGATCTGCAATGAGCTTCATCGAACGCCTCGCCCCCCTGCGCACCCAGCCCGGCACCCGCCTCACCACCGGCCTGGACGACGCCACCCTGACCGCCCTGTCCGTCCGCCACCCGCAGCTGATCGCCGCAGTGGATGCCGCCGCCGAGGAGTTCGCGCGCGTGCAGGCCGACCTGGGGCCGCTGCTGGCGCAGGACGAACAGGCGCAGATCGACGCGATGCAGGACGGCTTCGTCAATTTCTACGCCGATGATGCAGTGACCCCGTACGTGGCGCTGGCCGCGCGTGGCCCCTGGGTGGTCACCCTGAAGGGCGCGGTGCTGTACGACGCCGGCGGCTACGGCATGCTCGGCTTCGGGCACACCCCGGATGCCGTGCTGGAGGCGATGGCACGCCCACAGGTGATGGCCAACATCATGACCCCCAGCCTGTCGCAGCAGCGCTTCATCGCGGCCCTGCGCACCGAGATCGGCCACCGCCGTGGCGGCTGCCCGTTCGCGCGCTTCATGTGCCTGAATTCCGGCTCCGAGGCGGTTGGCCTGGCCGCGCGCATCGCCGACGTCAACGCCAAGCTGCAGACCGACCCGGGCGCGCGCCACGCCGGCGCCACGATCAAGCGCGTGGTGGTCAAGGGCAGCTTCCATGGCCGTACCGACCGCCCTGCCCTGTATTCCGATTCCAGCCGCAAGAGCTACATGCAGCACCTGGCCAGCTACCGCGGCGAGGATTCGGTGATCACCGTGGCGCCGTACGACGAGACCGGCCTGCGCAAGGTGTTCGAGGACGCCGCACGCAACCAGTGGTTCATCGAGGCGGTGTTCCTGGAACCGGTAATGGGCGAAGGCGACCCGGGCCGTTCGGTGCCGCCGGCGTTCTATGCCGTGGCCCGTGAGCTGACCCGTGCGCACGGCAGCCTGCTGCTGCTGGACTCGATCCAGGCTGGTCTGCGCGCGCATGGCGTGCTGTCGGTGGTCGATTACCCGGGCTTCGAAGGCCTGGATCCGCCGGACATGGAGACCTACTCCAAGGCGCTCAACGCCGCGCAGTACCCGCTGTCGGTGCTGGCGGTGACCGAGCACGCCGCGCAGCTGTACCGCAAGGGCATCTACGGCAACACCATGACCAGCAACCCACGCGCGCTGGACGTGGCCTGTGCCACCCTGGCGCAGCTGACCCCGCAGGTGCGTGCCAACATCGCCGAACGCGGTGCCGAGGCCGTGCGCAAGCTGGAACAGCTCAAGAGCGAACTGGGTGGCCTGATCACCAAGGTGCAGGGCACCGGCCTGCTGTTCTCCTGCGAGCTGGCCCCGCAGTTCAAGTGCTACGGCGCCAATTCCACCGAGGAATGGCTGCGCCAGCACGGCATCAACGTGATCCACGGCGGCGAGAATTCGCTGCGCTTCACCCCGCACTTCGGCATGGACAGCGATGAGCTGGACCTGCTGGTCGGCATGGTGGGCCGCGCCCTGCGTGAAGGCCCGCGTCGCGAACAGGCGGCTGCCGCGTAAGCCTGCTTGGCGTTTGTAGAGTCGAGCCATGCTCGACTCAGCCTTTGCCGCGATCTGAACGAAGCGCAGCCGAGCGTGGCTCGGCTCTACAGAAGGCCTGTCAAGGCCTCATAATCCACCGACACCCCGTCCCTGACCGCCCTGCGGTTGGCGACGGGGCGTTTTCGTTTCCGGCCAAGAGACAGGAAGATCCATGAAATCGATCTGTGTGTACTGTGGTTCCAACGCTGGCAGCAAGCCGGCCTACACCGAACGCGCCATTGCCCTGGGTGATCGCATCGCCCGTGACGGCCTGCGCCTGGTGTATGGCGGCGGCAACGTCGGCCTGATGGGAACCGTGGCCAATGCCGTGCTCGCCGCCGGCGGGGAGGTGACCGGCGTGATCCCGCGCCAGCTGGCCGACTGGGAAGTGGCCCACCGCGGCCTGACCGAACTGGAGATCGTCGGTTCGATGCATGAGCGCAAGTCGCGCATGTTCGACCTCGCCGATGGCTTCGTCGCCCTGCCCGGCGGCTTCGGCACCATGGAAGAGATCTTCGAGATGCTGACCTGGCGCCAGCTGGGCATCGGCAACAAGCCATGCGCCTTCCTCGACGTGGAAGGCTTCTACGCCCCGCTGATCGGCATGATCGATCGCATGGTGGAAGAGCGCTTCCTGCATCCGGACCAGCGCCAGGACCTGTGGTACGGCTCGGACATCGAGGAAATGCTGGAGTGGATGCAGAACTATCAGCCGGCCCAGGCTTCCAAGTGGATCGACGAGAAGCGTCGCTCCACCCTGCGCTGAGGCGACCCGGCGCGGTGGCTCAGGCCACCGCGCCCTCCCACGGCGCCGGACGGCCCAGCAGGTAGCCCTGGCCGTAGTCGCAACCAAGTTCGCGCAGCGTCTGCCGCTGCGCTTCGGTCTCGATGCCTTCGCCGATGGTTTCGATGCCCAAGGTGCGGGCCAGTGACAACACGCCCTCGACCAGCGCGCGCGTGCTCTGCACTTCCGGCCCATGCAGGCCGGCGATGAAGCTCTGGTCGATCTTCAACGTGCTGATCGGGAAGCGGTGCAGGTAGGACAGCGCCGAGAAGCCGGTACCGAAATCGTCCAGCTGCACCTGGATGCCACGCTCGCGCAGGCCCTGCAGGATGCGCAGCGTGTGCGGGCCATCATCCAGCAGCGCCACCTCGGTAATCTCCAGGCGCAGCCGGCGCGGGTCGGCACCGCATGCATCGAGCAGACCGAACAGGCGGCCACTGAACTCGGCCGAGCGGAAATGGCGTGGCGATACGTTCACCGAGACATAGCCGTGGCCGCCTTCGGCCAGTCCCGCGATGACCTGTTCGTAGATCAGCCAGTCGACCTGCTCGATCAGGCCGCTTTCCTCGCCCAGCTCCAGGAACGCCCCGGGCAGCAACAGGCCACGACGCTCGTGGCGCCAGCGCAGCAAGGCCTCGTGCCCCACCACTTCGCCATCGGACAGGCGCACGATCGGCTGGTAGAACGGCACGAAGTCGCGGTTGTTGATCGCACGCCGCAGATCCGCTTCCAGGTCCAGGCTGCGCATCGCTTCTTCGCGCATGTCTTCGTCGAAGATCGCGTAGCGGTCATGACCCTGCGCCTTGGCCCGGTACATCGCCGCGTCTGCGTCGCGCAGCAGTTCTTCACCGGTCCGGTAGCGCGGGTTCCACAAGGCGATGCCCAGGCTGCCGGACGGGAACAGTTCGCGCCCGGCGATCCACATCGATTCCTGCAGTGCCAGCAACAGCCGCTGGCCGAACTCCAGCGCCTGTGCCAGCCCCTGCGGACACTGCAGCAGCACCGCGAACTCATCGCCGCCCAGCCGCGCCACCACGTCATCGGTGCCGGCCATCGATACGATGCGCTTGGCCACCTCCACCAGCATGCGATCGCCGGCAGCGTGGCCGATGCTGTCGTTGACCAGCTTGAAGCGGTCCAGGTCGAGGAACAGCACGGCGAACACCGGCCCACCCTCGCGCTTGGCCAGCGCCAGCGCATCCTGCAGGCGATCGAGCAGGTGCAGGCGGTTGGGCAGGCCGGTCAGCGCATCGTGCATGGCCTGATGGGTCAGGCGCTGCTCGGCACGCAGGCGCTCGCCGATCTGCCCGAGCAGCTTCTCGTTGACCTCGGCCAGCTCGCGGGTACGTTCCTCCACGCGCTTTTCCAGCTCGGCATGCGCCGAACGCAGCTGCTGCTGGTCGCGCTGGCGCGCCAGCCCGGTTCCGATGTTCTGTGCAACGAAGGTCAACAAGCGCTGATCGTGCACGCTGAACGTGCTGTTCTCGCTGTAGCTCTGCACCACGATCGCGCCGACCACCTCGTCATCGCGAAGCAGCGGCACACCCAGCCAGCAATGCGAACGTGCGCCCGATTCGCGCACTTCACCGCTGGCCAGCAGTGCGTCGATCTGCTGCCGCGAAGCCAGCAACGGACGCCGGTTGCGCACTACGTACTCGGTCAGGCCGCGGCTGAACGGGCGTGGCGCACGGCTGGCGTTGTGCTCGTCCACCGAGTAGACGAAGTCCAGGCCGCTGCCGGCCCCGTTCACCAGCGCGATGTAGAAATTGCGCGCGTCAAGCAGGCGCCCGACCACGCCATGCACCTGCCCGTAGAACTGGGCCAGGCTGTCGGCCGACATCGCCATCTCGGCGATGTTGTACAGCGCGGTCTGCAGCTGCTCTGCGCGGCGGCGCTCGGCCACTTCATCCTGCAGGCTGTGGTTGGCACGCTGCAGCTCCAGCGTGCGCCGCTCCACCTGCTGTTCCAGCCGGACCTGCGCCTGGCGCCGGTCCATCGCGGTCTGCACGTGCTGCGCGACAAAACCCAGCAGCGCCCGCTCGGCCTCGCCATAACGGGCCGCCAGCTCATAGCTCTGCACCACGATGGCGCCGCATACCCGGCCATCGCGCAGCATCGGCACGCCCAGCCAGTCGAGGCTCTCCGGTCCACGCTGCGGGTCGTGCTCCTGCTCGACCACGCGCGCCAGCAACTCGCGCGAGGGGCCGCTGAGCGGCTTGCCGTGGCGCAGCAACGCCACGGTCAGGCTGCGCGGCATCTCGTCGGCGTCATGGCTCTGCGACGGATCGGCGACGAAGTCATCGACCTGGTCGGCGAAGTACAGGAAGCGGATCTGGTCGCGGACATCGTCGTACTCGACGATGTAGCAGTTTTCCGCGTACATCAGCGTGCCAAGCACGCCGTGCACGTGACGCAGCATCTCCGACATCTCCAGGTCGGCGCCAGCCAGATCGGCGATCTGGAACAGCGCCTGCTGCAGCCGTTCAGCTTCTTCCAGCGCCTTGATCTGCCCGGCCTGGCGACCGCGCTGCAACGCCAGCTCCATGGCCTGCCGGGCCAGCCCCCACCACGCCGCTGAAGGCACGGCGCCTTCGACTGACAACTGCAGGCGGGCACCGTCATATTCCCAGCCATGGCAACCGTTGCCCACGCCGGGCACCGTCAACGCGTCGGCCGCCGCGACAGCCGGCCAGCCGCCCTGTCCGCGGCCCAGCTGCGGGTCATCCCAGCCAACGCGGACCACGGCCGAGTCCGGCAGCAGCGCATGCAATGCGCGCACCAGCGCCGTGCTCAGCACGGCCTCGTGTGGTGGCTCTTCCGCCGGTTCAACGTGCGTGGACAAATGACAATCTCTCGGCGCCGTCTGTGCGTCGCCTCCCCTTAGCCGCCGAGCATAGCGCGCCACCCGGGGGGCAATGGAAGCCCGTAAACCCCGAATCGTGCGCCCGTACGTTTTTCCTCCTGCCCGTAGCCGCTTCCACGCCATGAACCTCGCCCTGCCCGCCCCCGTCACCGGCTATGCGCCACCGCCTGCAGGCCTTACCCTGTACGCCGTGGAAGCCAGCGCACTGCCAACCGATGAAGCCTTGATGCTGGCCTGGGCCGGTGGCGACCTGCGCGCGTTCGAAAGCCTGTATGCACGCCATCGCAAGCGCCTGTTCGGCTTCCTGCTGCGGCAACTGCGCGACAACGCGTTGGCCGAGGAGATCTTCCAGGATGTCTGGCAGCGGGTGATCAGCGCGCGCGCGGGCTGGCAGCCTGACGCTGCATTCAGCACCTGGCTGTTCCGCATCGCCCACAACCGCCTGAACGACCACTGGCGGGCCGCTCGCCATCGCCCTGCCGCACCGGCCGACGCCGACCTGCGCCTGGCCGCGATCGAGGACGGGCAGACCCCGGAAGCCGAGCTTTCCGAATTCGAACAACGTCGCCGCATCCAGCTGGCGATGGAGCAACTGCCGCCCGAGCAGCGCGAAGTGCTGCAGCTGCGGCTGGATCAGGAACTGAGCCTGGAGGAGATCGGCCAGATCACCGGCGTAGGCCGGGAAACCGTGAAATCGCGGCTGCGCTATGCGATGGACAAGCTGCGTGCGGGATTGAACGCATGAACCGAGACGAACCGCTGACGCCGGAAGAACGCGAGCTGGCGCGCCTGCTCGGCCGTCGCGTCGAACAGGCCCCGCCGGCCGCGCTGGACGCCACCATCCTGGCCGCGGCGCGCGCTGCCGTGCACGCACCGGCGGCCGATGCTGCTGTCTCCGCCGAGGCGCCGCGCAGGCAGCGCACACGTCCGCGTTGGCCGGCGGTGTTCGGCATCGCCGCCTCGATGGTGTTCGCCATCGGCATCGCCTGGCAGCTGCGCCCGGAACCGCCGCCGGTTCCGGCAGGCGAGGCCGCTGTTGCTGCGGCGCCCGCTGCGGCAGACGTCGCGGCCGCCGATCAGGCCGCTGGGAGCAGTCCAGCCGACAGCGCGGTTGCCGCATCGGAAACGGCCACCGAACCTGCAGCACCCGAGGCGGCCCCTGTTGCTGCTCCCCCGGCACCGTCCGTCGCGCGGGTAGCCAAGCCTGCGCCGACCGAGACTGCTGAAGCTCCGGCCCAGGCTGCACGATCGATGGCGGCGGATGCGGCCGCCGATACGTCCTTTGCGGCGCTCCCGCCTGGTCCGGCCGCCGCACCGGCAGCGGCACCGCCCGCGCCTCCCGCACCGGCTGCCTATTCGGCACCTGCACCGGCATTGGCGCCGGCCCCGGCAGGGGAGCTGAAAGCGCGCACCGCCGAGGCGCCAGTGGCCAACGCTGCCGATGCGGAACGGGCGCAGGCACTGGATCGGGTAGAGATCACCTCGATGAAGCGGCCGGCCCCGAGCCGCTCCGCGCCCGGCGTCATGCGCCGCGGCGCCGACGCGCGGCTCAGTGCGGATGCCGTGCAGGCCGAGGTGGACGCCGATGCACAGCTGCCGCGACGGCAGTGGCTGCAGAAGATCCGCGCGCGCCGCGATGACGGCCAGCGCGACCTGGCTCGCGCCAGCCTGGAGCGCTATGTGCAGCAGTATCCGGAAGCACGCCTGCCGCGCGACCTGCGCCCGCTGCTGGACGACTGAAGCGGGCAGTGACCTCCGGCGACCCCGTAGAATGGCGGGAATGCCCGATACCCTCGCCCAGCCGGTAAGCCACACGCTGGAAGTCAAACACAGCCGCTTCATTGCCCATGCCGCGCCGATCGATGGCGCCGCGGCAGCATTGGCGTTCCTGCAACAGGTGGCCGTAGCCGACGCAACCCACAACTGCTGGGCCTACCGGCACGGCCAGGACTACCGCTCCAGTGACGATGGCGAGCCCGCCGGCACCGCTGGGCGGCCGATCCTGGCTGCGATCGACGGCCAGGGCTTCGACCGGGTGATGGTGGTCGTGACGCGCTGGTTCGGCGGTATCAAGCTGGGCGCCGGTGGACTGGTGCGCGCCTACGGTGGCGCCGCCGCCGAATGCCTGCGTACCGCCCCGCGCTTGCCGCTGGTGGCGATGGCCCGGCTGCAGCTGTTGGCCGGCTTCGAGGATCTGGGCACCCTGCATGCCACCCTTCCCAGCTTCGGCGCCGTGAAGCGCGATGAACAGTTCGATGCCAACGGCGTGTGCCTGCGGGTCGAATTGCCGGCCGATCAGGTCGATGCATTGAAAATCCGCCTGCGCGACGCCACCCGTGACCGTATCCGCATACAAGACGACGACCAGGATGACTGACAAGGACGACGCCCCCGCCTCGGCCCCACCGCTGCGCCGCCTCGGCAGCCTGCGGACGCTGTGGCCGTTCGTGCGCCGCCACAGCGGGCTGTTCACCGCCTGGCTGCTGGCGCTGGCGGTCTCTTCGGCCGCCACGCTGAGCCTGCCCCCCGCCGTGAAGCAGATGATCGACCACGGCTTCACCAGCGGTGGCCAGATCAACCGTGCCTTCGCCCTGCTGATGCTGGTGGCGGTGGTGCTGGCACTGGCAACGGCCGCACGGTTCTTCTTCGTGTCGCTGCTGGGCGAAAAAGTCGTGGCCGACCTGCGCAGCCGCCTGTACGCACACCTGATCCAACTCGGTGCCGGTTTCCATGACCGCAGCCGCAGCGGCGAACTGGTCTCGCGCCTGACCGCTGACAGCGAACTGCTGCGCAGCGTGGTCGGCTCGACCATGTCGGTCGCCCTGCGCAGCAGCGTCACCGTGGTCGGCAGCCTGGCCATGCTGTTCGTCACCAGCCCCAGGCTGGCGGCATGGTCGCTGCTCGGCATCCCACTGGCGGTACTGCCGATCATCATCGGCGCGCGGAAGCTGCGCACGGTTGCACGCAGCAGCCAGGACCGCATCGCCGATGCCAACAGCCTGGCCAGCGAGACGCTGGGCGCCGTGCGCACGGTGCAGGCACATGCACGCGAGCCTTACGAGCGCGGACGCTTCGACAAGGCACTGGGCGATGCCATCGGCGCCGCGCGCCGACGCATCGGTGCGCAGTCGCTGGTCACCGCCAGCGCCATCCTGCTGGTGTTCGGCGCCATCGTTGGCGTGCTGTGGCTGGGCGCGCACGATGTCATCGACGGGCGCCTCAGTGCCGGCACGCTGGGGCAGTTCGTGCTGTACGCGCTGATCGGCGGCGGCTCGGTGGGCGCGCTGGCCGAAGTGTGGAACGAACTGCAGCGTGCAGCCGGTGGCATGGGCCGCATTGGCGAGCTGCTGCAGGAAGACATCGAGATCCGTGCGCCGGCGCAGCCGCACGTTCTGCCGCAACCATTGCGCGGCGAAATCCAGTTCGACGACGTGGTGTTCCACTATCCGCAACGTCCGGACCAGGCCGCGCTGGACCACTTCAACCTGCATGTCCGCCCGGGCGAGACGGTGGCCCTGGTCGGCCCGTCGGGCGCGGGCAAGAGCACGGTGCTGTCGATGCTGCTGCGCTTCCACGATCCGGCCAGCGGCCGCATCTGCGTGGATGGCATCGACGTTCGCCAGGTCGATCCGGCCGAGCTGCGCGCGCAGCTGGCGCTGGTGCCGCAGCAGCCGACGCTGTTCGCGGCCAGTGCGCGCGACAACATCCGCTATGGCCGCCTGCAGGCCAGTGACGCCGAGGTCGAAGCTGCCGCGCGTGCGGCCGAGGCCGACGGCTTCCTGCGCGCGTTGCCGCAGGGCTACGACAGTGAGCTGGGCGAACGCGGTGCGCGCCTGTCCGGTGGCCAGCAGCAGCGCGTGGCGATTGCCCGCGCACTGCTGAAGGACGCGCCGATCCTGCTGCTCGATGAAGCCACCAGCGCGCTGGACGCACAGAGCGAGCACAGCGTGCAGCAGGCGCTGGAGCGGCTGATGGCCGGTCGCACCACGCTGGTCATCGCCCACCGCCTGGCCACCGTGCTCAAGGCCGACCGCATCGTGGTGATGGACCAGGGCCGCATCGTGGCCGAAGGTACCCATGCCCAGCTTCTGGCCGAAGGCGGACTGTACGCTGAACTGGCACGACTGCAGTTCATCGATTGATGACGGCCGGCTAACATCGGCCGGACCAAGCTGGCCTCGCATCAGCAGCATCCGCTGAAGGAGGTACGCGATGTCGTTCCGTCAGTTCCCTGCAGTCGACAGCAATGGCGAAAGCCACATCATCATCGAGTTCAAGCCCGAGGCGAATGGCAGCGGGCATCACTCTGAATCCACGCCGCGTTACGAGCTGGATGACGGGCGTCATCTGGTTCGCAATGGCCGCGAATTCACCACCAGCGGCGGCGAACTGCGGTTGATGATCTAGCGCTGCCCACCTTGGTGGTCACTGGCCGTGTCGCCCTGCTCTGGTAGGTGTCGACCTCGGTCGACACGCGCTTTGCCAAGGGCAGTCGAGCACGGCTCGACTCCACAAGAAGGCGTGATCAATTTTTCACCAAGCATCTTGACAGCCTTGCCTGACAAGGGCTGCGCAGGGTTATCCACACGTTTGCTCAGAAACCATCCACACCGCCTGTGGATGAATTCAGCCCAGCACCCGTCCGATGCCGCTGGCGTCCACGTCGGCCGCGGCCCGGGTGATCGCCGCCGGATCGCTGCCGGCCACGAATCCGATGCGGAAGTGCACTTCACCGCCGGGCGTGCGCGAGGAATGGATCGAAGCCAGGCTGATGCCATGCTGCTCGAACACGTTCAACAGCTCGCGCAGCGAGCCAGGCCGGTCCTCCGGCAGGTGCACCGACAGCGCGTTGCGCTCGGTCAGATCGGCCAGCAGATACCCCACGCGTTCGAACGTGTAGTTGCCATCCGCCAGGGCCTGCTCGCCGAAGGCACTGCGATTGGCTGACAGCAGCTGCTCACGGAATGCAGCCCGTGCGCCGTCGTCGCCCTGTCCGACCTGCACCTGCAGGGCCTGCAGCTGCCCCACCAGCCGCTCCAGCATCGGCGCCACGTACGGGTTGCCGAACTGGATGTCTTCGTAGATCGCCGGATTCAGCGACAGGATGCGCGAGATGATCGCCGTGTCCAGCTCGAACGACGCCGAACGGTACGGCATCATCGCGGCCAGATCGCCCAGCTGCGGCTGGTACTGGCGCAGCACGCCTGCCTGCGCCAGGTGGGTGGCATGCACCATCGCCTGCACCAGCGCCATCATCTGGTCGTGGTGCTGCGGCGTCGCGCGCACGCACTCGGCCTGCAGCGCGGTGCACAGCGTATCGACCCATGCCCGCCAGTGCTGCAGCCGCGCTTCGCAGACCACCATCACCCGCCCTTTCAGGGTCGGCGCCTTGGGTGGCGCGGTCATCGGGTGCAGTCCGACCACTTCGGCCTGCGAGGCCAGCATCGCCTGCACCGGTGCCTCCTTTACCGAGGTCACATCCAGCCACAGCCTGCCCTGCTCGCGGCCCGCCGATTGCCGCACGTACTCGGCGATCAACGCCGGCGTGTGCCGGATCGGTGCCGAGAACACCAGTACATCGGCCTGCGCCAGCAGGTGTTCCGGCGTGTGCGAGTCCGGGTCGGCCGGGTCATGGCCGATCACCTGCAGCTGCAGGTGCTGCTGGAAGAAGCGGCACAGCCAGCGCCCATAGGCACCAGCACTGCCGACGATGCCGACCGTGCGCGGCGTGCGTGGATCCAGGCCGCTCATGCCACGCGTTCAGCGCGGAAGCGCGTTCCTTCGGCCAGCGCCGCCGGCGCGGCAGCGATCACGTCGAACTCCTCGAAGCCGTTGTCCAGGGTCGCCTCCAGCGCCGCATGGGTGCCGGCAATCGCGCGCGAAATCGCCTGCTGCATCGACTCACCGCGCAGCAGGAACGACACCACCAGCGACATCAGCACGTCACCGGTACCGGCCACGTCCACCGGCAGCAGCGGTGAGGTCCAGCGCCAGGTTTCCTCGTGCCCGACCGCCAGGGTGACCAGCTCACCCGGGTTGCCGCCTACGCTGTGCGCGATCACCCAGTGCGGGCCACGATCCAGCAGCGTGCGCGCGGCGGCGATGGCATCGGCCTCGGCCAGTGCCGGCATGCCGGTCAGGCGATTCAGTTCGAAGGCATTGGGCGTCACCAGCCAGGCGTGGGGCAGCAGGCGCTCGGCGAAGATCGCTTCCAGGCCCGGTTCCACGTAGGGTCCGGTATGGGTATCACCGATCACCGGGTCCAGGCAGTAACGCAGCTGTGGGCAGGCCGGCAGGATGTTGTCCAGCCAGTCGGCGAAGGCCGCACCGTTGGCGGTGCTGCCGAAGTAACCGGACACCAGCATCTTCGCCCGCTGCGGCAGGCCACGCTCGTGGGTACCCAGCAGCAGGTCGGCAAACCAGTCGGCGGGCAGCACGCGGCCCCGCGTAGTGTCGTAGAACGGCGCATTGCTCAGCAGCACGGTCGGGATTTCGGCGACGCGCACGCCCAGTGCGCGCATCGGCGGGACGGCGGCACTGTTGCCGGCGTGGCCGTACACAAGTTGCGACTGGACCGAGATGACATCGATCGGCGACGGCCCATCCGGCCGCTGGCGGCGGCCGTGGACCAGGTGGTTATCAAGGGATTCGCTCATGGCCGCATTCTACGCCCAAGGGAGTTTTCGGCAGGGCTTGCAGCCCTGCACCTGCCGAAGGCGAAGCCGAAGGCGAAGCCGAAGCAAGATCAAGAGCCGCATTCCGTGGGATGGCGGGGCGGTGTGGGTGGTCAGGACACGCCGTAAACCCCCCTCCGGGGTCCGGCCCAGCCGCTGGCGGCTGTGCGTTCGGGCGCTTGCGAAGCAGTGCTTCGCAAGCGAAGCGCCCTCACCCATGGGGGCTCGATGGCGCCATCCATGGCGCCAACGGTTCTGCCCACCCACACCGCCCCGCCTCTGACAGATTCCCGCGACTGTTGGTGGGTGCCGACCGTTGGTCGGCACATCTGTGGGATACCGAAATAAATCGGGGTCAGATCCGTTTTCCTTCGGAAAACGGATCTGACCCCACGAGCTGTTCCGGCAGATCACGGAAAACTGTCGAAGGCGGGGTGGGTCCGGTTGCAGGGGTGTCCGCGGCATGGATGCCGCGGCCAAGCCCCCAGGGATGGGTTTACGGCGTCCCCTGCAACCGGCCCCACCCCGCCAACCCACGGATAGCCCGCTTCTGCTGTTGACGTTGCCTCTGCAGGTGCAGGGCTGCAAGCCCTGCAAACCCAAACCCCTCAGTGAGCAGCAGGCCGCGACGGTGGCAGCCACGCTGCGACGATACCGAGCAGCGGCAGGAACGCGGTCAGCTGATAGACGAATTCAATGCTGGTCCTGTCTGCCAGCATGCCCAGCACGGCCGCGCCAAGCCCGCCCATGCCGAATGCAAAGCCGAAGAACAGGCCGGACACCATGCCGATGCGGTGCGGCATCATCTCCTGCGCGTACACCACGATGGCCGAGAACGCCGAGGAGAGCACGAAGCCGATCAGCACTGCCAGCACTGTGGTCCATAGCAGATCGGCGTGCGGCAGCATCAGCGCGAACGGGGCCACGCCGAGGATCGAGGTCCAGATGATCGGCTTGCGGCCGATGCGGTCACCCAGCGGGCCGCCGAGGAAACCACCGGCGGCAGACGCCACCAGGAACGCGAACAGATGCAGTTGCGCCTGTGCCACCGGAATGCCGAAGTGGTGGATCAGGTAGAAGGTGAAGTAGCTGCCGATGCTGGCCATGTAGAAGTACTTGCTGAAGATCAGCACCAGCAGGATCGCCAGCACCTTGGCCACGGTGCGCGACGAATGCCGCGGGGCCATAGACGCGGTGCTGGCCGGACGCGGTGTGCCCAGGTGCAGTGCATACCAGCGGCCAACATAGGTCAGCAGCGCGATGCCGATCAGCGCGGCGCCGGCAAACCATGATGCGGCACGCTGGCCATACGGCACGATCACGGCCGCAGCGATCAACGGCCCCAGCGCGGTACCGAAGTTGCCACCCACCTGGAACACCGACTGCGCGAAGCCATGGCGACCGCCCGAGGCCAGCCGGGCGATGCGCGAGGCCTCCGGGTGGAAGATGGCCGAACCAATGCCGACCATCGCCGCAGCCATCAGCACCACCGCGTAGTTCGGCGCAAAGCCGAGCAGCAGCATGCCGCACAGGGTCGAGGCCATGCCGATCGGCAGCGAGTACGGTGCCGGGTGGCGGTCGGTGGCCATGCCGATCAACGGCTGGAAGATCGACGCGGTGAGCTGGTAGGTCAGCGTGATCAGGCCGATCTGGGTGAAGCTGAGGTTGAAGCCGCCCTTGATCACCGGATAGATGGCCAGGATCAGGGACTGCATCATGTCGTTGACGACATGCGAGGTGGAGATGGCGGCCAGCACGCCGGGAGCCACCGGGCGTGAGGTCGTTGCGGGAGAAGCCAGGGTCGACATGGACACAGTCAGGTTGGGGGCGAGCCACGCATGCTACGGTGGGCCCCCACTCCCTTCTGCCGCGTTCGGGTCATGGCCTATCGCAAAAAGGACACTCCGTGCCCGATCCGCGAGACCGCGCCGTGGAACGAAGTGCCGGTACACCGCCCGGTGACCAGCCGCGCCCGGCACTACCCGCCCGGTACCCACATCGCGCCACACCGGCATCGCCGTCACCAACTGGTCTTCGCCATGTCCGGCCTGATGGTGGTGCGCGCGGACGGTGGCCGCTGGGTCGTGCCCTCCACCCGCGCGATCTGGGTTCCGGCCGGCATGGTGCATGCGGTGGACTGCATCGCCGAGGTGCACATGCGCAGCCTGTACGTGGAACCGGACTTTGCACCGCAACTGCCGGATGGGGCGTTCGCAGTACAGGTGGCGCCGCTGCTGCGCGAACTACTGCTGGCGGCCAGCCTGATCGAGTCCGCGCACGTGGACGACAGCCGCGACGGTCGCGTGGTGCGCCTGCTGCTGGACGAGCTGCACCGCATGGACGTGCTGCCGCTGCACCTGCCCTCGCCCACCGACCCGCGCCTGCAGAGGATCTGCCAGCACATCCAGAAGCATCCCGCCGACGACGCCACGCTGCAGGACTGGGCCCAGGCCCTGCAGGTGGACGTGAAGACCATCCAGCGCCATTTCGCCGGCGAACTGGGCATGACCTTCGGGCAGTGGCGGCAGCAGGCGCGCCTGCTGGCCGCCCTGGAGCGGCTGGCAGTCGGCGACAAGGTCATCGATGTGGCGCTGGCGATGGGCTACGACAGCCCCAGCGCGTTCACCAGCATGTTCAAGCGCCAACTGGGGCAGACGCCCGCGGCGTTTTTCCGCTGATCGCAAACGAAAACGCCGGGCATGGCCCGGCGCTACCGCTCAACGCTTCGGTTGAAAAACTCAGGACGTCATCCGGTCCCAGAAGCCCTTCACGCCATCCATGAACGTCGCCGACTTCGGCGAATGCTTGCGTGCTTCCTCGCCGACAAAGGTGGCTTCGAACTGCTCCAGCAGCTTGCGCTGTTCGTTGGTGAGGTTGACCGGGGTCTCCACCACCACGCGGCAGTAAAGGTCGCCCTCGCTGCGGCTGCGCACCGAACGCACGCCCTTGCCACGCAGGCGGAACAGCTTGCCGGTCTGGGTCTCGGCCGGGATGCGGATTTCCGCTTCGCCGCCGAGGGTCGCCACGCGTACGGTGTCGCCCAGCGCTGCCTGCGAGATGCGGATCGGCACTTCGCAGTGCAGGTCGTCGCCATCGCGCTGGAAGATCGCATGCTCGCGCACGCGCACTTCCACGTACAGGTCACCCGGCGGCGTACCGGCCGGACCGGCCTCACCTTCACCCTGCAGGCGGATGCGGTCGCCGGTATCGACGCCCGCCGGCACCTTCACCGACAGCACCTTGTCTTCCTCGACACGGCCGTTGCCGTGGCAGGTCTTGCAGGGCTTGGCGATGATCTGGCCACGGCCGCCGCAGTTGTGGCAGGCCTGCTGCATGGCGAAGATGCCGCGCTGGATGCGCACCTGGCCGCGGCCATGGCACACATTGCAGGTTTCGACCTTGCCGTCTTCGGAGCCACTGCCATCGCAGTCGCCGCACTCGGCCAGGGTCGGGATCTCGATGCGGCGCTCGACGCCGCGTACCGCTTCTTCCAGGTCCAGCTCCATCACGTAGCCGATGTCGGCGCCGCGACGGGCCTGGCGCGGCCCACCGCCGCCACCGCCAAAAATGTTGCCGAAGATATCGCCGAAGATATCGTTCATGTCCGGGCCGCCCGGACCACCACCGCCCATGCCGTGCTCGAACGCGGCGTGGCCGTGGCTGTCGTACATGCGGCGCTTGTTGCCATCGGACAGCACTTCGTAGGCTTCCTTGCACTCCTTGAAGGAGGCTTCGGCCGCCGCATCACCCGGGTTGCGGTCCGGGTGGAACTTCATCGCACAGCGACGGTAGGCCTTCTTCAGCTCGTCGTCGGTGGCGGTGCGGGCAACGCCCAGCACTTCGTAGTAATCGCGCTTGCTCATATGGTGAATCTGGTTCCGGAAAGTCGGGATTCGTCAAAGCGGAAGAGCGGAACCAGGTCCGCTCTTGCGTCGGGCGCCCCGACACGCCGGTGGGCGGTCAGGACCCTGATGCGACAACGGGACGCTGATGGCCAGCGTCCCGTGTCGGTCCGGATCAGGACTTCTTGTCGTCCTTGACTTCGGTGAACTCGGCGTCGACCACGTCGTCCTGCGCCTTGCCGGCGTTGCCGGCGTCGGCGCCCGGGGCACCGCCCTGGTCGGCCGAAGCAGCGGCGAACAGCGACTGGCCGGCTTCCTCCAGCACCTTCGACTTGGCTTCGATCTGTGCCTTGTCGTCACCCTTCATCGCGGTTTCCAGGTCGGCCAGGGCCGCCTCGACCTTGCCGATGACATCGCCGCCGACCTTGCTGCCGTGCTCGGTGATGGCACTGCGGGTGCCGTGGATCAGGGCATCGGCCTGATTGCGGGCCTGCACCAGCTCCTGGAACTTCTTGTCTTCTTCGCGGTTGGCTTCCGCGTCGGCGACCATGCGTGCGATCTCTTCCTCGGACAGGCCCGAACCGGCCTTGATCTCGACCTTCTGTTCCTTGTTGGTCTTCTTGTCCTTGGCCGACACGTGCAGGATGCCGTTGGCGTCGATGTCGAAGGACACTTCCACCTGCGGCAGGCCACGCGGAGCCGGCTCGATGCCGGACAGGTCGAACTTGGCCAGCGACTTGTTGAAGCGGGCCTGCTCGCGCTCACCCTGCAGCACGTGCACGGTCACGGCCGACTGGTTGTCCTCGGCGGTGGAGAACACCTGCGAGGCCTTGGTCGGGATGGTGGTGTTCTTCTCGATGATCTTGGTGAACACGCCGCCCATGGTTTCGATACCCAGCGACAGCGGGGTCACGTCCAGCAGCAGCACGTCCTTGACGTCGCCGCCCAGCACGCCGCCCTGGATCGCAGCGCCCAGTGCCACGGCTTCGTCCGGGTTGACGTCCTTGCGCGGTTCCTTGCCGAAGAATTCGGTCACCGCCTGCTGCACCTTCGGCATGCGGGTCTGGCCACCGACCAGGATCACTTCGCTGATGTCGCTCGAACGCAGGCCGGCATCGTTCAGGGCGACGCGGCACGGCTCGATCGACTTCTTGATCAGGTCTTCCACCAGTGCTTCCAGCTTGGCGCGGGTCAGCTTGATGTTCAGGTGCTTCGGACCCGAGGCGTCAGCGGTGACGTACGGCAGGTTCACTTCGGTCTGCTGGGCGCTGGACAGCTCGATCTTGGCGCGCTCGGCAGCGTCCTTCAGGCGCTGCAGGGCCAGCGGATCCTTGCGCAGGTCGATGCCCTGGTCCTTGTTGAATTCTTCAACCAGGTACTCGATGACGCGGTTGTCGAAGTCTTCGCCGCCCAGGAAGGTGTCGCCGTTGGTGGCCAGCACTTCGAACTGCTTCTCGCCGTCGACGTTGGCGATCTCGATCACCGAGACGTCGAAGGTGCCGCCGCCCAGGTCGTACACCACGATCTTGCGATCCTTGTTGTCGCCCTTGTCCAGGCCATAGGCCAGCGCGGCCGCGGTCGGCTCGTTGATGATGCGCTTGACGTCCAGGCCGGCGATGCGGCCGGCATCCTTGGTCGCCTGGCGCTGGCTGTCGTTGAAGTAGGCCGGCACGGTGATGACCGCTTCGGTGACCTTCTCACCGAGGAAGTCCTCGGCGGTCTTCTTCATCTTCTCCAGCACCTTGGCCGAGATTTCCTGCGGGGCCATCTTCTTGCCATCGCTGGTCGACACCCAGGCATCGCCGTTGTCATGGGCCAGGATGCTGTACGGGACGTGGGCGATGTCCTTCTGCACTTCGGCGTCGGTGAACTTGCGGCCGATCAGGCGCTTCACCGCGTAGAAGGTGTTCTTCGGGTTGGTGACGGCCTGGCGCTTGGCCGAGGCGCCCACCAGGACTTCGCCGTCCTTGGTGTAGGCGACGATCGACGGGGTGGTGCGATCGCCTTCCGAATTCTCGATGACGCGGGCCTTGCCGCCGTCCATGATCGCCACGCACGAGTTGGTGGTGCCGAGGTCGATACCAATGATCTTGCCCATGGGGGAGACTCCTGAGGATGCTTGTTGGGGTCAGTCCGGCCGTTCGGCCGGTGGATGAATACGATGTGGGGGAGGCTCGTGGAACATTCAAGCCATCTCCCGAACGCTGTGTTTCCGGTCGCCCGGCGCGTTCAGCGTCGGGCCGGGTGACGGGACATTCCCGCCTTCCGGCCCTGGAGGGGTCAGTCGGCGGCCACCACCACCAGCGCCGGCCGCAGCAGGCGCTCGTTGAGCAGGTAACCCTTCTGGAACACGGTCACCACGCTGCCCGGGGCGGCGTCTGGGGCCGGCACCTGGCTGATGGCCTGGTGGTGTTCCGGGTTGAACGGCTGGCCGATCGGGTCCAGCAGGACCAGCCCGTTGTCGGCGGCAACCTTCAGCAGCTGCTTGTAGGTCAGCTCCAGGCCCTCGCGCAGCGGATGCGGGTCATCGCCGGCCGCCTTCAAGCCGGCATCCAGGCTGTCGAACACCGGCAGCAGCTCGCCCAGCAGCTTCTCGTTGGCGAACTTGCGGGCCTGCTCGATGTCACGGGCAACGCGCTTGCGCTGGTTCTCGATGTCGGCGCGCTCACGCAGCGCATCGGCCTTGATCTGCTCGACCTCGGCGCGCAGGCGCTCCACTTCGTCGTTGACGCCGGCGGCGGCGGCCGCATCGGCGGCAGTCTGCTGGGATTCGATATCTGGATGTTCGTGGTTCATGTCTGGGTCCCTGGCGGTCAGTCTCCGCCTCCACCCACCCTAGTGTGGGCGGGATGCTGCGTTTCAAGCGTCGGATGTTCCAGGAGTGCGCCCGGCTGGCGAAAACGCCGCGCCGAGTACATCGGCAGTAGCCTGGACCAGCGGGATCATCCGGTCGTAGGCCATCCGCTTGGGGCCGATCACGCCCAGCACGCCCAGCACCTGGCCATTGGCGGCATAGGGGGCGGTGACCAGCGAGACCCCCTGCAACGGCATCATCCCGGTCTCTTCGCCAATGAAGATGCGCACCCCCGGGGCCTGGATGGTGCGCTCCAGCAGCTGCAGGATCTCCCGCTTGCTGGAGAACAGCTCGAACAGCTCGCGCAGCCGCTCCAGGTCGGACAGGTCCTGCACCCCCATCAGACGGGTCTGCCCGGCCACCAGCATGTCATCGGCCGCCGGCTGCAGGGCCTGCTCGGCCAGCTCGATGCTGTGCGCCAGCAGCTGCTCCAGCTCCGAACGGGCATCACGCAGTTCCAGCAGCAGGCGGGTGCGGATCTCGGCCATCGGCAGGCCGGCGAAATGCGCGTTGAGGTAGTTGGCGACCTGTTCCAGCTGGCCCGGCGCGAACTCCTGGCGGGTCTCGATGACCCGGTTCTGCACCTCGTTGTCGGCGAACACCAGGATCGCCAGCACCCGGCGCCCGTCCAGCGCCACGAAATCGATCTGGCGGAACGCGAACTGCTCGCGCCGCGGGGCGCTGACCACGCCGACGAAGTGGCTCATCGCCGACAGCAGCTCCGAGGCGCTGCCAAGCAGGGCCTGGGTGCTGCCGCCGCCGGCCAGTTCCTGGCGCAGCCGGGCCAGCTCGCCTTCGCCCGGCGGCTGCATCTGCAGCAGGCTGTCGACGAACACCCGGTAGCCATGTGCGGTCGGGACGCGCCCGGCCGAGGTGTGCGGCGAAGCCAGCAGCCCCAGGTCTTCCAGGTCACCCAGGATGTTGCGGATGGTGGCCGGACTGACCTCCAGCCCGGCCACGCGCGCCAGCGTCTGCGAGCCGACCGGCTCACCGTCCTGGATGTAACGCGCGATCAGCGTGCGCAGCAGATGGCGCGCACGCGGGGCAAGCTGGTCGGGAGAACCGTGCATGGAATCAACCTGTGAGACACGGACACTAGATAATGGCGGCGGATCACCTTGGCAAGTCATTGGACCTCCCGCGCCCGCGTGCTAGCGTTGCGCGGCTGCTGACACCCCCTTACCCATGCTCAGACATCTTTCGATCAAGGATTTCGCCGTCGTCCGCGCCACCGAACTGGAGTTCGGGCCAGGCATGACCGTGGTTTCAGGCGAGACCGGCGCCGGCAAGTCACTGATGGTCGACGCGCTGGGCTTCCTGTCCGGCCTGCGCGCCGACAGCGGCGTGGTCCGCCACGGCGCCGCGCGCGCCGAGCTGTCGGCCGAGTTCGCGCTGGACCAGCTGCAGGCCGCGCGCCAGTGGCTGGCCGACAACGAGCTGGACGACGAAGAACAATGCCAACTGCGCCGCGTGATCCGTGCCGATGGCGGATCGCGGGCCTGGATCAACGGCCGCCCGGTGACCCTGGCGCAGCTGGGCGACCTGGCCTCGCTGCTGGTGGAGATCCACGGCCAGCACGAGCAGCAGGCCCTGCTGACGCGCCCTTCGCAGCTGGCCCTGCTGGATGCCTATGCCGGCAACGAGGACGAGCGCCGCCAGGTGCGCCGCGCCGCTGCGGCCTGGCAGGCGCTGGTCGATGAATCGCTGGCGCTGTCGCAGCAGGGCGACGTCAGTGACCGGATCGGCTTCCTGGAGCACCAGCTGCGCGAGTTGGACCGCGAGGATCTGGAACCCGAATCGATTGCCGCACTCGGTGCCAGCCACCGTCGCCAGGCCCACGCCAGCGCCCTGCTGAGTGCCTGCCAGGCGGCCAGCAACCAGCTCAACGGCGACGACGGCAGTTCCGCACTGGACCTGCTGCAGCAGGTGCGCCACGAGCTGTCGCGCCTGATCGAGCACGACCCGCGCCTGGGCGAGGTGGACGGGCTGATCGAGAACGCCTCGATCCAGCTGCACGAAGCCCTGTCGCTGCTGGACCGCGTGCATGACGACCTCGACGCCGACCCGGAACAGTTCGAGGAGAACGAGCGTCGCCTCGGCCGCCTGCACGACCTGGCCCGCAAGCACCGTGTGCCGATGGACGAGCTGGGCGCGCAGCGCGAGCGCATGCACGCCGAAGTGGAACAGCTGCGTGGTGCTGACGAACGCCTGCAGCGCCTCGCCGGCGAGATCGACAAGGCCGCTGCGGCCTGGCGCGTGCAGGCCGGGCTGCTGACCGCCAGCCGCCGCGCCGCCGCTGCCGAGCTGTCGGCCACCACCACCGGCATCATCGCCGAGCTGGGCATGGGCGGCGGCCAGTTCCTGATCGAGCTGGAACCGCAGGACGCCGGCAAGCCCGACCCGCAGGGTGCCGAGCGCGTGGAATTCCTGGTGGCGGCCAATGCCGGGCAGCCACCGCGTGCCCTGCGCAAGGTGGCCTCGGGTGGCGAACTGTCGCGCATCTCGCTGGCCATCGAAGTGGCCGCGCTGGACCTGGATGCAGTGCCGACCATGGTGTTCGACGAAGTCGACTCCGGCATCGGTGGCGCGGTGGCGGACATCGTCGGCCAGAAGCTGCGCGCCCTTGGCGAGAAGCGCCAGGTGCTGTGCGTGACCCACCTGCCGCAGGTCGCCTCGAAGGGCCATGCCCATTACCGGGTCAGCAAGGCCCCGGTGGAAGGCATGACCCAGAGCGCAGTGGAAAAGCTGGACAGCAAGGCGCGCGAGGAAGAACTGGCGCGCATGCTCGGCGGCGTGGAAGTGAGCAAGGAAGCGCGCGCCGCCGCACGCAAGCTGCTGCAGGTGTAACGCCGGCCGAGCCGAGCATTGGCTCGGCTTCCGCACGGTAGTGCCGGCCGCTGGCCGGCACCCCGATGCGGGTGGATGAAGATCATGAGGTTGCCGGCCAGCGGCCGGCACTACCCCTGTGGCTGCGTCAGATCGACGTTCTCCACCAGGAAATCAAGAAACGCGCGCACCCGCAGCGGCAGGTAGCCGCCCTGCCCCAGGAACACCGCGTGCACCTCTTCCAGGTCACCGGGATTGGCGTCCTCCAGCACCGGCAGCAAGCGCCCGGCGGCAATGTCCTGCTGCACCTGGAATGCTGCCAGCCGCGCCATGCCCAGCCCACCCAGCACCAGCTGGCGCAGCGCATCGCCGTTGCTGGCGCGCGCGTTGCCACTGGGCAGCAGCATGCGTTCGCGCCCGTCCTGCAGCAACGGCCAGCCCTGCATCGCGCGCGCATGGCCGATATCCAGCCGGTTGTGCGACTGCAGCTCCTCGGCAGTGCGTGGCAGCCCGTGCCGCTGCGCGTAGGCCGGTGCAGCCACGATCATCATCCGCGTCGCACCAAGCCGCCGCGCCACCAGGCTGGAGCTCTTCAGTGGACCGGCCCGCACCGCCACGTCGGTGCGCTGCTCAAGCAGGTCGATCACCTCGTCATTGAGGGTCAGGTCCACGCCTACCTGCGGGTTGCGTTCGAGGAATGCCGGCAGCAGCGGCAACAGGAAATGCTGGCCGAACGGCACGTTGGAGTTGACCCGCAACCGTCCACGCGGCTCGGCATGGGCACTGGCACAGCGCTCGGCCTCCTCCAGGTCGGCCAGCACGCGCAGGCCGCGCTCGTAGAACGCGCAGCCTTCCGGGGTCAGCTGCAGCTGGCGGGTGGAGCGTTGCAGCAGGCGCGTACCCAGCCGCTGCTCCAGCCGGGCCACCAGCTTGCTCACTGCTGACGGCGTCATGTCCAGGGTGCGTGCGGCGGCGGAGAAGCCACCGGTCTCGATCACCCGCACGAACACTTCCAGTTCGCCGGATCGGTTGATGTCGGGTCGCGCCATGGCGATGAATCCAGTTCACAGATGATTGTCCATACGCAGTCTAGTTCACAGATGACCCCGGAATCACCATGGCGTTCCCTCCCACCTGGATTGCCCGATGAACCGCTTGAGCCAGCTCACCGCCACCGCCCTGCTCGCCCTGTCCGGCGTCGCCAGTGCCGCATCCGCCCCGCACTGGGTCGCCAGCTGGCAGGCCAGCCCGCAACCGGTCTGGGACGCGGATTTCCTGTTCCCGACCCTGGTTCCGGCCACGCTGCAGGACCAGACCTTCCGCCAGACCGCGCGCATCAGCCTGGGCGGGCCCCGGCTGCGGGTGCGGCTGAGCAATGCCTACGGCACCCAGCCGCTGCGGATCGGGGCGGCCAGCGTGGCCGCGGGCGCGGGCGCCACCCCGCAACCGCTCAGCTTCGACGGCCAGCCTGGGGTGTTGATCGGTGCCGGTCAGGAACGGCTGAGCGATCCGCTGGCGGTGGCCACGGAAGACCACCAGGCGCTGCAGGTCAGCGTTTTCGTGCCGGGGCCGACGCCGGTGCAGACGTTCCATTGGGACGGCCGCCAGACCAGCTGGATCGCCGGCGGCAATCAGGCCCGGGCGCGCGACCTGCAGGGTGCCAGTTCCACTACCGCACGCCTGTTCCTCACCGGGATCGAGGTCGAGGCCGCCGCCAGTGCGCGTAGCGTGGTGGTGATTGGCGACTCGATCACCGACGGCGCCACCGCCAGCCTCGACCAGGACCAGCGCTGGACCGACCATCTGGCCGCGCGTCTGGCACCGCGCGGCGTCGCGGTGGTCAACGCGGGCATTTCCGGCAATCGGCTGCTGAGCGACGGCATGGGCGAGTCGGTTCTGGCCCGCCTGCGGCGTGACGCACTGGATCAGCCCGGCGTCGCCAGCGTCATCGTGCTGATCGGCATCAACGACATCAGCTGGCCCGGTACTGCCTTCGCCCGCGCGCAGCCCCGGCCCAGCCTGCCCGAGCTGCAGGCCGGCTATCGTGCCCTGGCCGAACAGGCCCACCGGCGGGGTCTACGCATATTCGGCGCCACCCTGATGCCGTTCGCGGGCGCCCTGCCCGGCACGCCGCTGGACGACTACTACCACCCGGACAAGGAGGCCCTGCGCCAACAGCTCAATGCATGGCTGCGCAGCAACAGCCCGTTCGACGCGGTGATCGACCTGGACGCGGCGCTGCGCGACCCGGCCGATCCGTCACGGATGGCCGCCGCCTACGACTCCGGCGACCACCTCCACCCGGGGGATGCCGGCAACCGGGCGATGGCCGAGGCGGTGGACCTGGAGATCCTGCTCGGTTGCAAGGGGTCAGAGCCCTTTGCTGGCGCAAAGGGATCCGACCCCGCAGAGCGCCCGGGGCCGGCCCCCTTTCCTGGAGGGAAAGGGCCCTGACCCCGGCAACGAAAAACCCCGGGCAAGCCCGGGGTTTCGTCGCTAGCGGCTGGCCGGAACGGCCTACTTGCGCTTCTTGCGCACGTAGAGCACCAGCGAGTGTTCTTCCAGCTCATAGCCGTGATCGGCCGCGATCTTGCGCTGCAGCTCCTCGATCTCATGGCTTTCGAATTCGATGATCTTGCCGCTGTCCACGTCGACCATATGGTCGTGGTGGCCACCACGGTCCAGCTCGTAAACGGCCTGGCCACCCTCGAAATTGTGCTTGAGCACGAGGCCGGCGGCCTCGAACTGGGTCAGCACCCGGTAGACCGTCGCCAGGCCGATCTCGTCGCCATGCTCGAGCAGCTGGCGGTAGATGTCCTCGGCGGTCATGTGGTGCTGGTGGTGCTGGGCATTGCGCTGTTCGAGCAGCGCCAGGATCCGCATCCGCGGATGGGTCACCTTCAGGCCGACTTTACGCAGGTCGTGGGTTTCCATAGGTCTCCGTTCATTGGCGATTTAGCGCCAGCTGCCTCGGATTGGGTCGCGGTGGCACGCCGGGAGTGTATCATCGGTTTGATTTCCCCAACCGCCAGTCCCGATGCGCAATCTCCTGTTGGTCGCCGCCGTCGCCCTGTCCACCACCGGGTGCGGCATCATCTACAAGCAACCCATCTATCAGGGCAACCTGATCCGGGAAGATGCCGTGGCCAAGCTGCAGGTCGGGCAGAGCAAGCAGCAGGTCACCGCGCTGCTGGGCACCCCGTCCATCCCCGACCCGTTCCACGCCCAGCGCTGGGACTATACCTCCAGCCAGCGCGTGAACCGCCTCGGCCGCACCGAAGTGAAGAACTTCGTGGTGTTCTTCGAGAATGACGCCGTTACCCGCTGGGAAGGCGACTACTTCCCGGGCAACGACAAGGCCCTGGCCCAGCAGACGGTGCGCCAGTTCGGCCGCAACCTGCCGAAGGACAAGAAGAAGAAGGGCCGCTGAGGCCTGCCCGTCCGCAGGGACGGGTTGCCGGGATCAACCGCCGAGCGCGCGACGCCGGCGGTTGTCCTTGGGGTCGGCCAGCAGCGGGCGCAGCAGCTCGATGCGGTCCCCGTCCAGCAGCGCCTGCTGTGGACGGGCCAGCACGCCATGCACCGCGGCGGCCGGACAGTCGGCACTACCTTCCAGCGCAGCGGCGGCGATGGCGTCGGCCACGGTCGCTCCCTCTTCCAGCTGCAGGTGGCGCGACAGCACGCGCTCCGGCCAAGCCAGCACCACCTCGACCTCGATCATCGCTCAGCCCTCGTCGGCGACGCGGACGAAATCATTGACCATGCGATCGGCCAGTCCCTGGAAGCCGATCGCCAGGGCCGGACCGAGCAGGCGCGAGCTGGGTTCGAACTCCAGGGTCAGGGTGACCTTGCACGCATCCTCGGCCAGCGCATGGAATTCCCAGCGGCCGTGCAGCTGCTTGAACGGGCCATCGCGCAGCTGCATGTCGATGCTGTGCGGGCGCTGCAGGGTGTTTTCAGTCTGGAACCAGGTACTGAACGACCCCAGGCCCAGGTCCAGGCGCGCCACCAGGCGGTCCTCGCCCTGCTCCAGGATCTGGGCAGCCGAGCACCAGCGGAAACGGCGCGGATAGGCCTGGACGTCGTTGACCAGGTCGAACATGCGCGCGGCCGAATGTTCGACCAAGGCGCTGCGGCGGATAGTAGGCATGAATACAGGACGTTTCGGCAATCGACCGGGCGGGCCCGAATCGGAGACAATACGGAAATGAGCAAGAACAGCGGCAAGGATAAAGCAAAGAGCGCGACGGCCAACAAAACCATCGCGTTGAACAAGCGTGCCCGCCACGAGTACCACATCGAAGAGCGCTTCGAGGCCGGCCTGGCCCTGCAGGGCTGGGAGGTGAAGTCGATCCGCGCTGGCCGCGGCAACATCATCGACGCCTACGCCTATGTGAAGCACGGCGAGATCTTCCTGATCGGCGCGCAGATCACCCCGTTGATCCAGGCCTCCACCCACGTGGTGGCCAATGACCGGCGCGAGCGCAAGCTGCTGCTGCACCGGAGCGAGATCGACAAGCTGGTCGGCAAGGTCGAGCGCGATGGCTACACGATCGTGCCCACTGCGATGTACTGGAGCAAGAACAAGATCAAGCTCGAAGTCGCGCTGGCCAAGGGCAAGCAGACCCACGACAAGCGCGATGCCGCCAAGGACCGCGACTGGGCGATCGAGAAGCAGCGTGTGATGCGTCGCGGCAACCGCGACGCATGACCGCCCCCATCGGCGCCATGGTGACTGCCAGCGCCGATGAAACGCGCACGTTGTGCGCGCGCCTGCTGGCCTTCAATCAGGCCCACGGCGGCGATTCACTCGATGAGACTCCAGTCCGCCTGGCCTGGCATGACGAGCACGGCGCGCTGCGCGGTGGTGTGCTGGCCGACGTCTGTGCCGGCTGGCTGCAGGTACATGTGCTGTGGGTGGATCCGGAACTGCGCGGGCAAGGCATCGGCCAGCGCCTGCTGGCGGAAGCAGAAGCCGCCGCGCGCCAGCTTGGCGCCCGCAACGTGATGCTGGATACCTTCGACTGGCAGGCCGAAGCTTTCTACCTGCGGCAGGGCTACACCGTCTATGGGCGGCTGCCCGATTGCCCGCCCGGGCACGAGCGGATCTACCTGCGCAAGCCATTGTCAGGTTCCTGACCGCGGCCGCGGAAACCGCCGACCGGTCACCCTGCCAGCACGCCCTGCCCGCGCATGCGCGGTGCCAGCGCTGCGTGCATCACGGCCAGGTGCATCACCACTGCCAGTTCCGGCGCATGCCGGTCATCGCCGGCGCGCCACCGCTGCGCCAGCTGGGCCGCGTCGGCCGGCAGCAGGGCCAGCAGCTGGGCGTCATCCAGCGAATCGGCCGCGCCCTGGAGCTGCCGCGCCATCTGTCGCGCCTGCCATACATGCACGCCGATGCTGAGGCTGGCCAGCGACATCAGGACCACGGCCAGCCCGTGCTCGAACCATTGCGACAGCACTTCCGGCCCCCACAGCAGGGCCGCCAACACGGCCAGGCCCGGCAGGCGCCAGCCCAGCCAATGGATGCGACCGCGCTGCGACCAGTGCACAACCACCGCACTGGCCACCAATGCCGCGGCCGCAGTCGCCGGCAGTTCGGTCAGCGCGGTGGCCGCAAGCAACACCGCCAGCACCGCCCAGACCCAGCCGGGCGGCAGGGCGCGTCGCTGGTAGTCGGCACCGACCGGCCCGATCAGCTGCCGCAGGCTGCGTTGTTGGCTTGCATCGGTCACCCACAGTCTCCGTGTCTGTCCTGGCCCGGATGGTCGCCGCCAGTGTGTCGCAAATTCGTGCCAGTGACGTTACCAATCCGCTATGCCGCTGGCTCTACAACATGTTGTGGATTGCCACGGTGACTGTTCAGCTGTTTTGGCGTAGCATTGGCAGCGTTGGGCAGGCACTGGCCGTGGCGACACGAAACAGGCCTTGTACCTTGCAGAACTTGAAGAAACCGGGGGTGCATTGGTTTCGACGGGGGTTGTGAAGTCGCCTGGCGCATGCCGAGGGGGTAGCTTTCCTCGTAAATCCAGCTGCAAAACTCTAGTTGCCAACGACGACAACTACGCTCTGGCCGCTTAAGGCCTAAGCCTCGAAACCGCTTGTGTCCATGCTCGCGGTGTAGAGTCACTATCATGGAATCGCGCTGGATGGCTGCCTGTCAGTCCGGCACTAGAACACAACAGGCTGGTTCCCGGATGCGCTTTGCGCACCGTGCTGTTCGGGGACGAGATCCAACGGTGAGCTAAGCATGTAGTGCTGGGGATGGAGTGCCTTCGGACGGCGGTTCAATTCCGCCCACCTCCACCATCTGTATGGCCTGTCGAGGCCGCAAGAAGCCGGATCTCCCGTCGAGGGGGTTCTGGCTTTTTTGTGCCTGCTCGTCGTGCGGGAAGCGTGGGGCATAATCGGGATGGAGCTTTCGCTCCATCGCTGCATTGCCCCGGCCTGCTGCCGCCAGAAGGATCTGCAATGAAAACCGCCACAACCACGCTCGTCCTGCTCCTCACCACCCTCGCCGCAGCCTCAGCCACGCACGCTGCGGCGCCGGCCATCGCGCCCCCCGGCACCGCCACGCTGGAAGCGCTGCTGGCCTGCAAGGCCGGCTCGAACTTCAGTGCGGCCGACGCCATCGATGCGCTGCAGGCCGCCGGCCTGGCCAAGAAACCGGGCGGCACCTTCGAGCCGGAGGACAAGCCGGTCGCGCTGTTTGGCGGCACGGTCACCAGTGCCGACGTAAACGTGGCCGAAGGCGAGAAGAGCCTCTTCGTGTACTTGAACGGTGTCGATTCCAAGCGCCTGGCCAAGGCCTGGTCGGTGACCGAGGTCAACGAGCATGCCAACACCGAAGAGCCGTCGTACGTGAAGCGCATCGACAAGCGCCACACCCTGCACGTGATCGCGGGCGACGACTACGAGGGTTATTCGGCTGCGGTGAAGTGCCAGATCAGCCGCTGATGGCGTAGCCGACGCTACAGCCAGCGCGGCACGCGATGACGGTATTGCGCGTACGCCTCGGGAAAGCGGGCCATCAGTGCCCGCTCCTCCGGCAGGATCTGCAGCCGGGTGATGTACACCAGGAACAGCGGCACCACCAGCAGCGCGATCAGGTTCTGCAGGTACACCATGGCGCCAAGCAGGACCAACGCCTGGCCCAGATACATCGGATTGCGCGTGCGGCGGTAGATTCCGCTGGTAACCAGCGCGCTCGACGCCGAAGGTCGCAGAGGATTGACGGTGGTACCGGCGCGCTGGAAAGACAGCTTGGGCAGCAGATTGAGCACGACACCCAGCGTCACCGTCACGCCTGCGAGCAGAACCGGCACCGGCACCCGAAGGTGGAAACCCGGCCACAGCCAGCGTGCTGCAAAGCCCGCAGCGGCGAACAGCAGCATTACCACGGGCGGGGGAATGCGGGTTTCCAGCCAGGCCATCGCGATCACCGTGTCCCTTCCATTCGCCGCAGTGTCACACGGGAATGGCTGAATCGCCCAGGGCGGCCAGGCCCAAACCAACCGTTCGGTCTATTCCGCTTTGACAGGCCGGCCGCTAGAGTGACGCCACCGCGCAGGAGCATCGTATGGCTACCACGGGCATGGGCTTCATCGGCCGCACGACCCTCATCATCACCGTGCTGCTCACCCTGGGGGGCTGCGCGACGCTGCGCCAGTTCGGACCGTCGGTGCAGGTCGCCTCGGTCACGCCCGGCCAGTACATCGCGCTCAAGCGCGGTGACATCCTCACCTCCGGCAAGCTCAGCGCGGCGACCACCGAGACCCTGCGCGTGGCCGGGCTCGATGAGGGCGTCTGTGCCAAGCCCGGCCTGCCCTGCATCGAGGCCATGGAAAGCAGCATCGTGGTGCGCGAGGAAGACAAGCGCTCCAGCCTGGCCGAGTTGTGGCTGCAGCATGCGATGACCCTGCCGGCACCGAAGCGCGAGTACTCGGCATCCGGCCGCGCCAAGACCGCGATCACCGAACTGGATGCCGACTTCCAACCGCGCCTCGATGCGTGGATGCAGGTCGCGCGCCAGGCCTATGCCTATCTGTTCTTCACCGAGCGCACCGCCAATCAGCGTGGTTTCGAGGACCGCCAGACCCAGGTGCGCGACTACTACAACCTGGCTGTGCAGGAAGCCTCGGTGCAGCTGTACAACGCGTACGCCACCGGGCGCGTGCACAGCCAGGCCAGCCATTTCCAGCTGGGCCGCTGGACCTTCGTGCTGGCCCCTTCAGGCGAAGCATCGCCGCTGGACACGCGCACCCCCACCGAGCTGGTACCGGCGGCCTCGCTGTCGTTCACCGGTACGCTGCGCAGCGTGCATCGCCGCGATGGCTTCGGTGCCGAGCTGGTGGCGGTGATGGACGATCCGGCTGGCAGCACGGCCACCCCGCCTTCGGCAGCGACGCCCGCCGCGCAGGCAAGCACCCCGGCCGCGCAGAGCTGGAGCGAGATGCCCTCGCCTTCGATGACGGTGCTGCTGCGCTTCTCGGGAAAGAACCTGTGGGAAGTGCTGCACGACGACGAGCCGGAACTGGAGATCCACGATCCCTACCAGGTCTCGGAAGTAACCCTGCACGGCCAGCAGGTGCCGTTGGCGGCCAACTTCACTGCGGGCTACGCACTGTGGCTGGCGCGCTCCAACTTCAGCCAGCAGTCGCTGCGCTCGTTGTTTGGTGGCAAGGGCGGCATCGACGCGCCGCATCTGTACATGATGCAGCCCTACGACCCGAACCGCCGCGTGCTGTTGATGATCCATGGCCTGGCCAGCAGTCCCGAGGCCTGGGTGAACGTGGCCAACGAACTGATGCGCGACGACGAGATCCGCCAGGACTTCCAGGTCTGGCAGTTCTACTACCCGACCAACATGCCCATCGCGATGAGCCACGATGCGATGCGCCACACGCTGGCCGAAGTGCTCAAGCACTTCGACCCCAGCGGCAAGGCGCAGGCCTCGCATGACATGGTGCTGGTCGGGCACAGCATGGGCGGGGTGATCGCGCGGTTGATGGTCTCTTCCTCCGGCGACCACCTGGTCGACACCCTGCTGGCCACCGCGCAGATGACGCCCGCCCAGCGCGAGCTGCTGCGCACCAAGGGCGCGCCAGTACTGACCTTCCTGCCGGAACCGGAAGTATCGCGGGTGGTGTTCATCGCCACACCGCATCGCGGCACCGACGTGGCCGGTACCCGCCTCGGCCGCTGGATCGGCCGCCTGGTACGGCTGCCGCTGACCGTGCTGGAGGACGTGGCGACGCTGGCCAACGACGGCCAGATCGATCACAACGATGGCAAGCACGGCTACCAGATGAACAGCATCCAGAACCTGGACAAGGACGACCCGTTCGTCCGCGCCGTGGCCGACCTGCCGATGTCACCGAAGGTGCACTACCACTCGATCATCGCCCGCGCCAAGGCCGATGGCCCACTGGAAAAAACCGATGACGGGCTGGTGCCCTACTGGAGCTCGCACCTGCCACACGCCGTTTCGGAGAAGGTGATCGTGTCCGGTCACAGCGTGCAGGAAGCCACGCCGGCCATCGTCGAGCTGCGGCGGATCCTGCATGAGGACATGCAGGAACACGGGCGTACGGCAAAGTAAGCCGCCCGCCCCTGCAGATCAGGCACCGGCCGTATGGCGCGAGAACGTGCCGTGCAGCGCCGCGGGAATCACGAAGCCTTCCATGCGCACCTCGGGCCGGTAGTCGGCGCTGGGGGTGAAACGGAATTCGCGCGCCAGCAGCGCGCACAGCAATACCAGCTGTGCATTGCCGACCGCCGATCCCACGCAGGAACGCGTGGGGAAGCCGTAAGGCACATAGATGCCGGCGGTGCGCTTGCGCCGCTCGGGCAGCCAGCGATCGGGATCGAACTGCAGCGGGTCATCCCAGTATTTCGCCGAGCGATGCTGGATGAACGAGCTCAGCTCGAACACCGTGCCCTCGGCGATGGCCTGCCCTTCCACCTGCAGATCGCAGGCGGCCACCCGACGGTTGTTGAAGGGCGTGGAATACAGCCGCATCACTTCCTTCAGGAAGCGCATCGTGCAGGGAATCCTGGCCATCGGCAGCGCATGGATCTCCGCATCCGAGAGCGGCGCGAATTCCTCCTCGATGCGCTGGCGCCAGTGTGGATGCATCTGCATCGCCAGCAGCAGGCAGGCGGCCATCATGCCGGGCACCCCGGAAATGGCGATCAGTTGCACGGTGACCAGGTAGGTGACCTTGTCCAGGCCGATGCGCTCGCGAAGGGTCAACAATGACTGCGCGTAGTCCAGCGGCGAACGTCCGCTGCGGACCCGGCGCCTGAGTTCGGCGGCGATCGCCCGCGATTCGCCACGACCGATGAGGAAGTTGCGCAGCAGATGACGCCGATGGATGACCTGCTCGACCTGGGTGGTGTAGCGCAGATGCAGGGCGCGTTCGATGGCCTCGGTACCGCGCGCGTCGAGCCCGTCGATCACCAGTGGCACCAGCGGATGCGCCATCACCTTCCACACGGCTGGCGTGGCATCCAGCTCGCGCCCGCACAGTGCGTCCAACGCCTGCCGCATGCGCGACTGCAGCGCCTCCAGGGTCTGCGCTCCGGTAAGCTCAGCACTGCGCGTGGCGATCAGGCTGCGCACTTCGGTCCAGCGCACGCGTTCGTGCCGGCGGAACAGGTCGGCCAGCGACTCGACCACGAACAGGTGCTCGGAATTCTCCTTGTCGACCTTGCCGGCCAGCTCTGGGCAGAACACCCCGATACCGCCGGTTTCCAGTTTCAGCACCGGTCCTTCGCGCTCCACCCGCGCAGCCAGGCGCTCGGCAGCAATGGCGCTGCCTTCATTCGACATCCCTTGCATGCAGTGCGTCTCCGGCAGGAAGGGACTCGAAAGACGAGTCCCTTCGTCTTGCTACCGCTCAATCGCGGGGTTGCCCCGCAGGATCAGAACTCGACCCAGAGCGGCCAGGTATTCCACACACTGCTCTTCTCGTTCGGATGGATATTCAGAGTGACGCGCAATGCTCGGGCGAATCTTTTCATTTTCATTCCTTTGCTTGCTGTGTGGTTATGCCGGGATTATCCCGGCACCGGCTAGATAACACGACATAATCCCGCTGTCCAACCGGGCCGGTGGCGCGATGCAGCATCCGGGTGGTGGTCCATTGAGGGGAATCCCTCATCGCGCCTGCGCACGCGGCCTCCTATGCTGGGCTCACTTTCCCCCAACGGAGGTCCGCATGAACACGCAAGAGCCCAGCCGCCAGCCCAGCCCCGATCCGGCCGAGCGCGATGCCTTCTTCCCGTCGCCGTACTCGCTGTCGCAGTTCACCTCGCCCCAGAGCGACCTGTCCGGGGCCGACTATCCGGATGCGCGCCGCGACGGCCGCTGGAAGGTGCTGATGATCGCCGCCGACGAGCGTTATCTACCGACCGCCAATGGCCACCTGTTCTCCACCGGCAACCATCCGGTGGAAACCCTGCTGCCGATGTACCACCTGGACAAGGCCGGCTTCGACATCGACGTGGCGACGCTGTCCGGCAACGCCGTCAAGTTCGAATGGTGGGCCTTCCCGCGCGAGGACCGCGAGATCGGCGCCCTGTACGAACGCTATGAGTCGCGCTTCCGCCAGCCGTTGCAGCTGGATGAGGTGGTGGCCGGCCTGGGAGCCGATTCGGACTATGCCGCCATCTTCATTCCCGGTGGCCACGGCGCACTGATCGGCCTGCCGGAGAGCGCGGCGGTGAAGGCCACGCTGCAGTGGGCCATGGCCGGGCAGCGCCACATCATCACGCTCTGCCATGGCCCGGCGGCGCTGCTGGCGGCGGGCGTCGACGAAGCCGACGGTGGCTCGCTGTTCCGTGGTTACCGCATCTGCGCCTTCCCCGACGCAATGGACCGGCAGACACCGGAGATCGGCTACATGCCGGGGCAGCTGCGTTGGTTCTTCGGTGAACGACTGGCCCAGCAGGGCGTGCAGATCGTCAATGAGGGCATCGATGGCAGCGTGCTGCAGGATCGCCTGCTGCTGACCGGCGATAGCCCGCTGGCCGGCAACGCGTTGGGCAAGCTGGCCGCGCGTACGCTGCTCGATGCACTGGCGGGGCGCTGAGCTAATGCCTGCGCTGGTGCCCGCGCTGCTGGAACTGGAACAGGCGCGGTCACTGCCCGCGGTGGGCGGCGTGCTGCGCGCCGCCGCCTCACCCCTGGGCTACGATCGACTGCTGGTGTTTGCCACCGGGACCGGGCTGGAACGCGACGCGCAGCGCGTGTACTGGATCGAGGGTGACTGGTTCGGCGACGGCAGCGATACCGGACTTGCCCGCTACCTGCATGCCTGCCCGGTCAACCGCCATGTACTGGACAGCAATGCGCCGTTCTTCTGGAGCAAGCGCCAGGGCGTGCGCGGCGAACGCTATCAGGTGGTGAAGCAGCCGCGCGGCGATGGCCTGCATGGATTACAGGTTCCGGTGTTCGGCCCGACCGGCCTGGAGGGTGCGGTCAGTTTCGCCGGCACCTCGATTGATGCATCCGCCAGCGCGCGCCTGCTGCTGGAAATGGTCGGAAGGTCAGCCTTCCGTGCGGCGCGCCAGCTCGCCGAGGCGCCCGCGGATGTTCGCGCAGGCGCGTTGAGCGCACGCGAACGCGAGGTGCTGCGCTGGGTCGCCGCTGGACGGCGCCAGGCGGAGATCGCGGCCACGCTGGGGCTGTCTCCCCGCACGGTGGAGAACCACCTGCGGCGAGCGCGACAACGGCTCGGCGTGGCCACCACCGCGCAGGCGGTGCGCGCGGCAGGCCGCCGTGGCGAGATTGAAGACTGAGCCAGGCAGTACAGATGCTGTCAGGCGTGCCGCGGCGTCAGCGTACCGATGAAATCGACCGGAATCGCAAAGCCTTCCAGCTGCATCCACGGCGTGGGCTCATCCTGCACCGTCAACTCGAAATCGCGGGTCACCAATGCGCAGAACAGCAGCAGCTGCGCGTGGCCGACCGCACTGCCGATGCAGGCCCGCGAGGAAAATCCGAAGGGCACGTAGGCGCCCTTGTTGGCCTGGCGTCGCTCCGGCAACCAGCGATCAGGATCGAAGCTGTCCGGGTTCTGCCAGTACTCCGGCGAATGATGCTGGAAGTAGGACGACAACTCGTATGCCCCGCCCTTGCGGATGCACACGCCCTCGATGTCGATATCGTGCGAGGCCGGACGATGCAGGGCGAACAGTCCCGGCCACAGCCGCAGGGTTTCCTTGACGAAACGCGACGTGCACGGCAGCGACTTGATCGGCAGCGCATACAACTGCTCCAGGCTCAGCGCCGAGGTTTCCTCGCGGATGCGCGCCTGCCAGTGCGGAAATCGATGCATCGCGTACAGCAGGCTGGCCGCCGTGATGCCCGGCAGGCCCGACATGCCGGCCAGCACCATCGACACCAAATAGGCCACGCGATCCACCCCGACCCGCTGCACCAGCGGCAGCAGGGATTGCAGGAAGTCCTCGCGCGGCACGGTCTGGCGCGCACGACGCCGGATGTGCCGCGACACCGTGCGGGCCGCGCGGCGGGAAAGATGGAAGTCGATGATCCGCCGCCAGAACGAGAAGTTCTGCAGCACGATGGCGTTGTATCGGGTCTTCTGCTCACCGATGAGCGCATCGACGTCGGATCGACTGAGGCCGTCGATCAGCATCGGCAACAGCGACTGCGAGATCGTCCACCAGCTCAGTTCGCTGAGGTCATGCGGCCTGTCCGCGCGCTGGGCAAGGAAGCCGTGCATGCGCGTGTAGAGGTCGCGCATGTGGCCGGGACTGGCCAGCCGCCCGGCCTGCTCGCTCAGCAACGCCCGCACCTCGCGCCACGCAACGGGGTCCCTGCCACTGCGCAGCCCAAGAAAATCAATCAGTGAATCCGGTACGGTGTGCCGGTCGGTGTTGGCCTTGTCGATCCTGACCGCCAGGGCCGGATCAAAGATGCCGACGACATCATTGTTGAAGCGCAGTACCGGCCCTTCGCGACGCACGCGTTCGAGCAGGTCGTCGATGGAAACCACTTCCGCATCCGCTGCACGCTCATCCATGCCCTGCCTCCAATGCCAGGGAAGATCATCGACCCTCCCTGGCGATGTCATCGAATACGTGGAGTCCTTCCGGTCAGAAGATATTCCAGTAGCGATACTTGGAACGGATGCACTGCGTGGAATTGTCCGAACGCAGGTTCAGCGACACCTGCAGGGCGCGAATCAATCGTGTCATGGCACAGCTCCTTGTGGTTCCGTTGATGGTTGCTGCGGTGCCGGGTTCAGTGGCCGGCAGCGCCGTTCTAGCACGCAGGCCCGCGCGGGCGGGTCAATGCGCTGTCAAAGGCCCTGCTGAATACACCGCGGCGACCGGCGGATACCGCCAGCGCGCGCACAGCCATGAACAGACAATCCGTGCGATGCTCTATGAAACCGTTTTCATGGAATGGAGGGATTCCACGATGTTGTCGCGTTTCCGTCGCCCTGTACTGTCTGCGCTGCTGGCGCTTGCCCTGCCTGCGACCAGCGCCTGGGCCGCAGCCCCCGCGCCGTTGAAGGTGATGTCGTTCAATGTGCGCACCCCGGCCGATACCGAGCCGGGCAAGCGCTGGCCCGACCGTCGCGACGCGATGGTGAAAGTCATCCTCGATGCGCACCCGGCGGTGATCGGCACCCAGGAACTGGTGCAGGAGCAGGCCGAGTACCTGGCAGGGCACCTCCCCGGCTACCGTTGGTTCGGCGAGGGCCGCCGCGGCGGCAGCGGCGACGAGCACATGGGCGTGTTCTACGACAGCAAGGTGCTGGCGATCGAGGAATCAGGCAACTTCTGGTTGTCCGATACGCCCGATGTGCCCGGCAGCATCACCTGGGGCAACCTGTATCCACGCATGGTCACCTGGGCGCTGTTCCGCCGCATCGACGACGGCCGCCGCTTCTACTTCATGAACACCCACCTGCCCTACCGCGACGAAGACGAGCCGCGGCGGGTCAAGGGTGCCGAACTGATCGGCAAGCGCGTGGCCAACCTGCCGGCCGATCTGCCCGTCGTGCTGACCGGCGACTTCAACAGCGAACCCGGCGGCGACACCTACAAGGCATTCACCCGCGTGCTGCAGGACACCCGTACCCAGGTGAAGGCTCCGCAGGGCCCGCGGCTGACCTTCCACGATTTCACCGGCAAGGCCACCGTGCAGCTGGACTGGGTCCTGGTGCGCGGCTTCCATGCGCGCAGCTTCCTGACTGATGACCGCCGCATCGGTGGCGTGCTGCCATCGGATCATTTCCCGCTGGTGGTCGAACTGGACTGGCCCAGGCACTGAGCAGCCACGGCAGCCGCCGCTACGGCGGTGGCTGCCGCGACAGCAGGCGATACAGCGCCTGATGCTGGTCGCGCGCCTGGCAGATGCGGGCCCCGATCGCCAGGAACACGGCCACGCCAATCAGGCCCAGCCCCAACATCGAATCCTGCAGGCGCAGGAAACCGACCGCCGCCGCCATCGTCGCCAGCACCAGCAGCACCACGACCGCCACTGACAGACCCGCACCGGGTGGACCCGGATCGCCGAACAACATCCGTTGGGTATCCCGCCTTCCATCCGCCATCGCCTGTCCTCCCGAGTGCCTGACCCACTTGTTACACGTCGGGCCGGCATTCCGGCAGAGTCAGAAACGTCACGAAGGTGAAGATGTACGCGGAACGCATCGCGTTACCCTGCCTCCTCCCCCGAACTGCGGAGCAGGACATGGCCCACCAGAGCCGGCTGGCTGGATTCATCATCGACTGCCAGGACCTTCCCGCCGACGCAGGTGCCGGCTTCTGGGCCGCCGCGCTCGGCCTGCAGGCACAGGCGGCGCGTGTCGAAGGGGGCGCCGAGTATGCCGACCTGCTGGGTGCACCGGCGGGCTTGAACGTGGAAGTCCAGCGGGTCGATCACCCGTCACGGGTGCACCTGGACATCGAGAGCGACGACATCGATGCCGAGGCCGACCGCCTGGAGAAGCTCGGCGCGCGCCGGATAGGCTTCGTCAAACGCTGGTGGGTGATGGAAGCACCGACCGGCCATCGCTTCTGCATCGTGCGCATGCGCGAGCGCGAGGTGCCGGCCAATCAGTGGCCTTGAAAGCAGGAGGGGACGGAAGCCACTGCCTCCGTCCCCTGCGGTTACTGCACCTGCGCCACGCTCGGTTGCTGCGGTGATTGCCCCCAGCCGCCCAGCGCCTTGTACACGCCCACCACGCTGACATTGACTTCGGACTCGGCCGCCGCCAGGGCGTCATCGGCCGCCAACTGCGTGCGCTGCGCATCCAGCAGGGTCAGGAAGTCTTCCGAGCCTTCGCGATAGCGGATCTGTGCCAGTGATTCGGCACGCCGTGCGGCCTGTGCCTGCTCGACCACGATCGCCAGCCGTGCCTGCTGCTTGGAATAGCGGGTCAGCGCGTTCTCGGTATCTTCCAGCGCCAGCAGCACGGCCTGCTCGTACTGCGCGGCCACGCCTTCGGCTTCAGCCTTGCTGGCACGCAGGCGTGCACGCACGGTACCGAAGTCGAATGCTGCCCAGCTCAGCGACGGGGTCAGCGACCAGGCCTTGTTGTTGCCATTGACCAGGCCACTGGCATCGCCGCCGAGGAACCCGACGAAGCCGGACAGCGACAACCGCGGGAACAGGTCCGCGGTGGCCACGCCCACGCGTGCGGTCGCAGCGGCCAGGCGACGCTCGGCCACGCGCACGTCGGCGCGCTGGCGCAGCAGTTCGCGGGTATCGCCCAGCGGCAGCGCCTTGGCGAAGGCCGGCACGTCGTGCGGCGCGAGCATGTCGGTCAGCACTTCCGGGCGCTGGCCGAGCAGCACGGCCAGCCGGTTGCGCGACTGCGCCTCGGCCACTTCCAGCAACGGGATGTCGGCCTCGATCGCCTTCAGGCGGGCGCGGCTGCTCTGCACATCCAGCTCGCTTCCCGCGCCCAGTTCCCAGCGCGCCTCGGTCAGCTTCTGCGTATCGCGCAGGTTTTCCAGCGTGTGCTGGGCCACCGCGATGCGCTTCTGCGTTCCGCGCAGCTCGAAGTAATTGCGTGCCACTTCGGCGGCGACCAGTACCTGCGCATCGGCCAGGTTGGCCTGCTCGGCACCGAGGTCGGCGCGTGCGGCCTCAGCGGCACGGCGCTTGCGGCCGAACAGATCCAGCTCCCAGCCGGCGTCGAAGCCGAGCTGGTAGCTTTCACTGAATATCCGCTGCCCACCCAGCTGCGGATCGGGTTGCTTGCGGCGGTCGTAGCTGCCGCCAGCGGTGATGTGCGGCGCCTGGTCGAAACGGCTTTCGACGAACACTGCGCGGGCCTGGCTGACGCGGGCCACGGCCACGCGCAGGTCCAGGTTGTCCGACAGGGCGCCATGCACCAGCTGTTCCAGCACCGGATCATCGAACTGCGCCCACCAGCTGGCCACCGGCGAAACGCTGCTGAAGACCGGCTGCTGTGCGCTCTGCAGGACCACCGGTTCCTGCACCGGTGCCTTGTAGTTCGGGCCGACGCTGACACAGCCTGCCAGCACCAGGCTGGAGACGGCCATCGCCAACGTGCGGATCACCATGGCAGCACCTCGCCCAGGTAGGTGAAGCTGCCGCTGGCACCGGATTCGCCGATCAGCGCCATCTGCACGCTGGAGCGCGCGCCTTCGGCGATTTCGATTTCGCCGTTGCCGCCGTTCATGTCGGTCTTCACGTAACCGGGATGCACGGTATTGACCTTGATCGGGGTGTTGCGCAGCTCGTAGGCCAGGCTCAGGGTCCAACTGTTCACCGCGGCCTTGGACGCGTTGTAGGCGGGAATCTTGAAGTGGTAGATGCCCGATGAGGGATCCGCGTGCAGGGTCTGCGAGCCGAGCATGCTCGACACGTTGACGATGCGCCCGGACTTGGCCTGCTTGACCAGCGGCAGGAATGCCTGGGTTACTGCGACCAGCGCATACACGTTGGTGTCGAAGGTACGCTTCCAGGTGTCGAGCGACTGCTCCGACGGCGCCTGCGCCGGGTTCTCGATCATGATGCCGGCATTGTTGACCAGGATGTCGAGGCGGCCGTGACGCTGGCGCACCTGCTCGACCGCTTCGGCGATGCTGGCCGCGTCGGTCACGTCCAGTTGCAGGGCTTCGACCGGCAGGCCTTCAGCCTGCAGCTTCAGTGCCAGCTCCACCGCCGTATCGCGCTTGCGACCGGCCAGCAGCGTATGCACACCTGCCTGGGCCAGCTGGCGCACGGTTTCCAGGCCGATGCCACGGGTGGCGCCGGTGACCAGCGCGATCTTGTTCTGATGGGTATTCATGGATGCATGCCTTGTGGGTGGAAAGCCGCCGCCGGCCAGTGACCGGCGGCGACGGGGTTCCATGTCAGTGGTGGATGGTCGGCTCGCCGTGCTGCACCAGCTGGCCACCGCCGTTGCGGGTGACGAACTTGCGCAGGGCCACGTAGAACACCGGGGTGAGGAACAGGCCGAACAGGGTCACGCCCAGCATGCCGGCGAACACGGTGATACCGGTCACCGAGCGCACCTCGGCACCCGCGCCGTGCGACAGCACCAGCGGCACGGTACCGGCGATGAAGGCGATGGAGGTCATCACGATCGGGCGCAGACGCAGGCGGCAGGCTTCCAGCGCGGCTTCAACGATGCCCTTGCCGCCCATCTCCAGCTCTCTGGCGAATTCGACGATCAGGATCGCGTTCTTGCACGCCAGGCCCATCAGCACCACCAGGCCGACCTGCACGAACACGTTGTTGTCGCCACCGGTCAGCCACACGCCGAACAGCGCGGACAGCAGGGTCATCGGCACGATCAGGATCACCGCCAGCGGCAGCGACCAGCTCTCGTACAGCGCGGCCAACACCAGGAAGGCCAGCATGATCGCCACCGGGAACACGATGAAGGCCGCCTTGCCCTGGGTCGCCTGCTGGTAGCTCAGGTCGGTCCATTCGGTGGTCATGCCCACCGGCAGCACCTTGCCGGCGATCTCGGTCAGCTTGTTCATCGCCTCGGCCGAGGACAGCAGGCGCGGGTCAGCCTCACCGGCCAGGTCTGCTGCCGGATAGCCATTGAAGCGCAGCACCGGGTCCGGGCCGAAGGTCTGCTTGATGGTGACCATCGAACCGATCGGCACCATTTCGCCGCGGTCGTTGCGGGTACGCAGCTTGCCGATGTCCTCGACCGTCTCGCGGAACGGACCGTCGGCCTGGGCGATCACCTGCCAGGTACGGCCGAACTGGTTGAAGTCGTTGACGTAGGCCGAACCGAGGTAGGTCTGCAGGGTGTCGAACAGCTCGGTGAGCTGCACGCCCTGCGCCTTGCCCTTGACGCGGTCCACTTCGGCATCCAGCTGCGGCACGTTGGCCTGGTAGCTGCTGATCGGGAAGGCCATGCCCGGCGTCTGCGCAACGGTGCCCTGCATTGCCTGCACCGCATTCTGCAGCGCGCCGTAACCCAGGTTGCCACGGTCCTCGATGAACATCTGGTAGCCGTTGCCGTTGCCCAGGCCGAGGATCGGCGGCGGCATCATCGCGAACGCGAAGCCTTCCTGCAGGCCGGCGATCTTCTGGTTGATCTCGGCATTGATCTGTGCGGCGGTGCGGCCATGGCGCTCGGCGAACGGCTTGAGCGGGATGAACGCCACACCGGTGTTCGGCGTGTTGGTGAACTGCAGCGCGTTCAGACCCGGGAACGAGATGGTGTGGGCCACGCCATCGGTTTCCTGGGCGATCTTGGCGACCTTGCGCAGCATTTCATCGGTGCGCGCGATCGACGAACCTTCCGGCAGCTTTACACCGGCGATCAGGTACAGCTTGTCCTGGGTCGGGATGAAGCCCGGCGGCACCAGCTTGAAGATCACGCCGGTACCGACCAGCAGGATCGCGTAGACCACGAACACCGCGCCACGACGGCCGAGGATGCGGGCCACGCCACGCTCGTACTTCTCCGAGCTGGACTTGAAGAAGCGGTTGAACGGACGGAACACCCAGCCGAACAGGCGGTCGATCAGGCGGCTCGGCGCATCCTTCGGAGCACCATGGGCTTTCAGCAGACGCGCGGCCAGGGCCGGCGACAGGGTCAGCGAGTTGATCGCCGAGATCACCGTGGAGATGGCGATGGTGACTGCGAACTGCTTGTAGAACTGGCCGGTGACGCCGGACAGGAAGGCCATCGGCACAAACACGGCACACAGCACCAGCGCGATCGCCACGATCGGGCCGGACACTTCACGCATGGCCTGGTGGGCCGCAGCGGTGGGTGACAGGCCTTCCTCGATGTTGCGCTCGACGTTCTCCACCACCACGATCGCGTCGTCGACCACGATGCCGATCGCCAGCACCAGGCCGAACAGGCTCAGCGTGTTGATCGAGAAGCCCAGCAGGTACAGCGCGGCGAAGGTACCCACCACCGACACCGGCACCGCGATCAACGGGATGATCGAGGCACGCCAGGTCTGCAGGAACAGGATCACCACCAGCACCACCAGGGCGATGGCTTCCAGCAGCGTGGAGACCACGGCCTTGATCGAGTCGCGCACGAAGATGGTGGTGTCATACACCGCTTCGTACTTCACGTCGGCCGGCATGGTCTTCTGCATCTCGTCCATCGTCGAGATGACCTGGTCACGAATCTCCAGCGCATTCGCACCGGGCGACTGGAAGATACCGATACCGACCGCGTTCTTGCCATCCAGCTGCGAGCGCAGGGTGTAGTCACCGGCACCCAGTTCAAGGCGGGCCACGTCGGCCAGGCGCACGATCTCGCCATCGGTGCCGCTCTTGAGCACGATGTCGCCGAATTCCTTTTCGCTCTTCAGGCGGCCCTGGGCGTTGATCAGGGTCAGGAACTGGCTGTTCGGCAACGGTTCGGCGCCGAGCTGGCCCGCCGAAACTTGCACGTTCTGCTCGCGCATGGCACGCACCACGTCGCTGGCGGTCAGGCCACGCGAAGCCACCTTGTCCGGGTCCAGCCAGGCACGCATGGCGTAGTCGCCGCCACCGAAGATCTGCGCGTCACCCACGCCCGGAATACGCGCCAGCGCATCCTTGACGTGCAGGCGGGCGTAGTTGCGCAGGTACAGGGTGTCGTACTTGCCTTGCGGCGAGGTCAGGTGCACCACCATCAGGAAGGTTGGCGACTGCTTCTGCGTAGTCACGCCCTGCCGGCGCACGTCCTCGGGCAGGCGCGCCTGCGCCTGCGCCACGCGGTTCTGCACCTTCACCGCCGCCGCGTCCGGATCGGTACCCGGGCGGAAGGTGACGGTCATCTGCAGCACGCCGTCCGAGCCGGCAACCGACTTCAGGTACATCATGCCTTCGACGCCGTTGATCGCTTCTTCAAGCGGCGTGGCGACGGTCTCGGCAATGACCTTGGGGTTGGCGCCCGGATACACCGTGCGCACGACCACCGACGGCGGCACCACTTCGGGGTACTCGCTGATCGGCAGGATTGGAATCGTGATCAGGCCTGCGGCGAAGATCACGATCGACAGCACCGCCGCGAAGATCGGCCTGTCGATGAAGAAACGGGAAAAGTCCATGGAGGAATTCCTGGGAAAGGCGTCCGGCGGGCAACAGCCACCCTGCCCCTCGCCGGGATGACGAAGGCAGGGAAGGCTGCCGCTGGCGCCGGCAGCTAAGCGGGGACGCGGATCAGGAGCCGGCGGATCAGTGGTTCAGGGCGGCGGTGGCATCGCGGCCCGGTGCCGGCGCAGCCTGCGGCTGCATCGCCACGGCCTTGGCCTGCACCGGCATGCCCGGCATGAAGACCTTCTGCACGCCGTCGATGATCACCTTGTCGCCGGCGGCAAGGCCGTGCTCGACAATGCGCAGGCCGTCGGCGGTGCGGCCGAGCTGGATGTCGCGGCGCTGGGCCTTGCCATCCTTGTCTACCACGTAGACGTACTTGCGGTCCTGGTCGGTCAGCACGGCCTTGTCATCGATCAGCATGGCCTGGAACTGGCCGCTGCCAAGCAGCTGCACGCGGGCGAACAGGCCCGGCGTGAACTGCCGGTCGGCGTTGTCCAGCAGCGCACGGACGCGGATGGTGCCGGTGCTGCGGGCCACCTGGTTGTCGAGGAAGTCGACCTTGCCCGCATGCGGGTAGCCCTCTTCGCCGGACAGGCCGACCTTCACCGGCAGCGCGCTGTCACGCTCGCTGGGGCGCTCGCCCTTGCGTGCCATCTGTGCATAGCGCAGGAAGGTGCTTTCGTCGGCATCGAAGTAGACGAACACGGTATCCAGCGAGACCAGCGTGGTCAGCACGCTGGCACTGTCGCCGGCGGTGACCAGGTTGCCGGCGGTGACCATCGCGCGGCCGGCGCGGCCGTCGATCGGTGCACGCACCTTGGTGAACTCCAGGTTGAGGCGGGCGGCATCCAGCGCCGCCTGCGCGGCCTGCACGGCGGCTCCGGACTGGTCGGCCGCGGCACGACGCTGTTCGGCGGTCTCGGTGGAGATCGCCTGCTGCTCGGACAACCGCTTGGCGCGCTCGGATTCGCTGCGGGCCAGCGTGGCCTGGGTGCGGGCGCGGGCCAGCTCGGCGGCGGCGCGATCGTACTCGGCCTGGTAGCTGCGCGCGTCGATGGTGAAGAGCACTTCGCCCTTCTTCACTTCCTGGCCTTCGACATAGTTGACCTTGTCGATGTAACCGGACACGCGCGGGCGCAGTTCAACGCTCTGCACCGCTTCGACGCGGCCGCTGAACTCGTCCCACTGGCTGACCTGCTTGACCAGCACCGGCGCGGCGCTGACCTGCGGCGGCGGCGGAGCACCGGCCTCTTCGGCATGGCCGCCGCTGCAGGCCGCAAGCACGGCCGCGGCGAGGATCGACACGCCGACCATCGCGATGCGATGGCCGAAACGATGTGGGGTGGTATTGGGGGAAGTCATGGCATGCATCCGTACGGAGGGGTGGTACAGCTATATGAGAACGTGTTGCAAAAATCGGCGGCGCATACTGCGACCTCAACCATGGTCGAGGTCAAGCGATGCCCGCGGTATCGCGCCACAGTGGAGGGACATCCAGGTGCAGCAGGCCGCGCGGCAGTTCGGCATCGCTGCTGTCGCAGCGGACGATGGCGCGGTTGTCGCGGCAGCCGTCCAGCAGGGAGACCACACGACGACCGACCAGCAACGAGCTTGGCCACTCGATGCACGCATTGGCCGCGTTGGCCGGGGTGCACACCGGACTGCAGACTTCCAGCATCTGCGCGCGCACACCCAGTGCCTGCGCTTCCTGGTGCACCACCTGCGCGTACATGCGCAGCGCGGCGGTGGTGATCGAGGTCTCGCCGTAGCCCGCCCAGGGCTTGGCGTTGGCGGGGCTGCCGATCATCACGTAGCGGCGCGCATGCACGTTGTCCTGCAGCAGTGGCAGCAGGTGACGCACCGCGTGCACGTGCGGCATCAGGTCGGCCTGCATCGCCCCCAACAGCTCATCGCCATTGCGGTCGGTCACCCGGCCGCGACGGTAGGGGCCACCCATTGCGGCGATGACCGCCGCCAGCGGACGCGGGCGCTGCGCGATGCGTTCGGCCAAGGCACGTGCCGAGCCGTCATCGCTGAGCGAGCCCAGCAGCGTCTCCAGGCCAGGCTCATCGGCGAACTGCTCATGCAGCGCCGCCAGCCGACCCGGGTCGCGGCCAACCACCAGCACAGGGCTGCCGGCTTCCAGCAATGCGCCGACCACGCCCTGGCCGACGGCACCGGTGCCGCCGAGGACCAGGACTTCGGGCGTCAGTATCCCATTCACGGGACATTTCCTCCCAAATCCGGGATAGTCCCGATCCGGCGCAGCCGGTCACCCTTGTGCGGGGCCAGGCGGATGGCACCGCCACGCTGCTGACGCATGGGCGCGGTAAACTCACGAAAGTCCTTGTGTACCAAGGAACTCGGACGGGCTTCGACGGTCATCGCCAGGTCCAGGGCGTTCTGGCCGACATGCCGGAAGCGGGCAAGAATGTTGCGCAGGCTCATGGCGAGGGGGCTCCATTTCACGAATGGCGCCACGATAGACCTCAAACCTTTACTTGATTAGTCCTGATTAAGGGGAATAATCATCCCGCTCCCGGTCCAATCGTTCTGTCACGATTGGCCCATCCCCGACGTCCAGGATCCCCGACCATGTCCCACGATCTCAACGAGACGCTGATCTTCGTCAAGGTGGTCGAGCAAGGCAGTTTCATTGCCGCTGCCAAATCGCTCGGCCTGCCCAAGACCACGGTCAGCCGCAAAGTGCAGGAGCTGGAAACGCGCCTGGGCGCGCGGCTGCTGCACCGGACCACCCGCCGCCTCGGCCTGACCGAAGCCGGCTCGATCTACCACGAGCATTGCCAGCGCATCGCGCGCGAGCTGGAAGAAGCCGAAAGCGCGGTGAGCCAGTTGCAGTCCGGCCCGCGCGGCTGGCTGCGCTTCACCGTGCCCTATTCGATCGGCATCACCTGGATCGCCCCGCTGCTGGGCCAGTTCCATGCGCAGTATCCGGAAATCCGCCTGGACATGCACATGGGCAACGAGAAGCTGGACCTGATTGCCGGCGAAGCGGATCTGGCGCTGCGTGTGGGCGCCCTGCCCGATTCCAACCTGGTCGCGCGCAAGCTGGGCAGCCTGCGCACGCAGGTGTTCGCCAGCCCGGCCTACATCGAGCGCTATGGTGAGCCGCTGCATCCGGAAGAACTGCAGTTCCATCGCATCCTGGCGATGCGCAAGCCGTATCACACTGGCAATTCACCGCGCTTCACCTGGCAGCTGGGCGAGAACGGCGGCGAGCTGCGTGACTTCCCGGTCACCCCGCTGATGACCGCCAACGACATGTCTGCGCTTAATGGTGCACTGGTGTGTGGCGAAGGCCTGCTGCTGACCGGTGATGTGATGGCCAAGCCGTTCGTCGAGTCCGGCATGGTACGGCGCGTGCTGGCCGGCTGGACCGGCCCGGAAGTGGACTTCAACGCCGTGTTCGCCGGTGGCCGCCTGGTCTCGCCGAAGGTGCGGGCGTTCGTCGATTTCCTGGTGGAAAAGCTCAACTTCGACGCCAACTACATGCTGGCGCAGTGCCCGGGTGCGAAGCTGGCACAGCAGCAGAAGGCCCAGGAAGACGCGGCGTTGGAGAGCAGCGGCAAGCGCATCCTGGAGAAGGTCGCCGCCTCGGCGGTGTAACCGGCTTCTGTAGAGTCGAGCCATGCTCGACTGCGGTTGGAACGGCGCCGACCAAGGTCGGCATCTACCAGGAGATGAGTTGCGGCATTTCCTTCCGGCTGCGCCGCGTCCGGTAGATGCCGACCTTGGTCGGGGCCGTTCGGAGAAGCCGCGAACGGGAACGCTGTCGGTGTGCCGAGCAAGCTCGGCACCCACAAAAATGCCGCCTGCAAGGGCGGCATTTTCGTTCCGGCTGCGTGGCTTTCGGTAGATGCCGACCTTGGTCGGCGCCGTTCGGAGAAGCCGCAACCGGAAGCGCTATCGGCGTGCCGAGCAAGCTCGGCACCTACAGAAAATGCCGCCTGCAAGGGCGGCATTTTCGTTCCGGCCAGGCCGGAACAGCAACAACGCTACGCGTTATTGCTTGAGCGGAATCACGCGGATCTCGACGCGGCGGTTCTTGGCACGGCCGGCATCGGTGCTGTTGTCGGCAATCGGATACGACTTGCCGGCCCCCAGCGTTTCGATGCGCACGCTCTGCACGCCTTGGCCGATCAGGTACTGCGCCACCGAATCGGCGCGTTCCTTCGACAGGCGGTTGTTGACCGCGTCGCTGCCGATGCTGTCGGTGTGGCCCACCACTTCGATCATGGTCTGGTTGTACTCGCGCAGCGTACCGGCCACACCGTTGAGCGAGCCGTAGAACTGCGGCTTCAGGGTGGCCTTGCCGAAGTCGAAGGTGATGCCGTCCGGCAGGTTCAGCATGATGTTGTCGCCCTGGCGCTGCACATCGATGCCGGTGTTGGCAGTGCGCTCGCGCAGCGCGCGTTCCTGGCGATCCTGGTACTGGCCGACGGCGGCGCCGCTGAGCGCACCGATACCGGCACCGATCAGTGCGTGCTGACGACGCTCGGTGGCGCTGTCACCGGTCAGAAGGCCGGCAGCCACACCGATGGCGGTACCGATCAGCGCGTTGCGGCCGGTACGGTTCTGCTGTTCGGTCGGGTTGCCGTACTGGTCGCTCTGCACATAGGAGCCGCCGGTGGCGCAGGCCGACAGGACGGCCGCACTCATCAGGGCCAGTGCGACGTTGCGGGTGGTGTTGCGGATCATGTGGTTCTCCTTGTTTTCCGGTCGGGTCGGCGGCTTACGGGCGCAGAGAGAATAAACAGCCCGATGCGATGTCGGGATGATGATCGGTCGCGGCAACAGGGCCGCGTTCAGCTAACTGACTGGAACGCTCAGCCCGCGCTTTACCCAGCCCCCGTCTGCCGGTAGGCGGCCAGCGCAGCATCGCGGCCGGCGGCCAGATCCACCAGCGGCGTACGCGGATAGCCCGGGGCATGCGCCGCCAGCAGCAGCGGATGCTGCCACGGCGCGAAGCGCGCCTTCACCGGCAGCGCCGCCAGTTCGGGCACCCAGCGGCTGATGTAGCGCGCCTGCGGGTCGAACTTCTCCGCCTGGGTGACCGGGTTGAACACCCGGAAGTACGGGGCCGCGTCGGCGCCGGTGCCTGCCACCCACTGCCAGCCCATCGTGTTGTTGGCCAGGTCGGCATCGACCAGGGTGTCCCAGAACCAGCGCGCGCCCTGCAGCCAGTGCGCACGCAGGTGCTTGCACAGGTAGCTGGCAACAATCATCCGTACCCGGTTGTGCATGTAACCGGTGTGCCACAGCTCGCGCAGGCCCGCATCGACGATCGGCACGCCGGTGTTGCCGCGCTGCCAGTCATGCAGTTGCGCTGCAGTGGGCGTGGCCCAAGGGAAGCGGTCGAAACGCGGATTGAGGTTGTCGGTCGGCGTCTTCGGGAAGTGATGCAACAGGTGGTAGGCGAAATCGCGCCAGCCCAGTTGCCGCAGATAGCCGTCGATGTCGGCGTCAGTGCCGGCACTGCGCAATCTCTCCAGCGCATGCGCGATGCGCCACGGTGCAATCTCGCCGAAATGCAGATGCGGCGACAGCCGCGAGGTGCCGACCCGGTCCGGCAGGTCACGCTGCTCGCGGTAACCGCGCAACGCGCCGTCCTCGAACACGGACAACGCCTCCAGCGCGCCGGCCTCGCCCGGCTGCCAGTGCTCCCAGAAGCCGGAATCCCAGTCCAGCGTGGGCGCCAGCCGCAGCTCGTCCAATGCGAGGCCGTCGACCGAGTGCGCGGTCAGTGCCTTCGGCGCGGCACTCAGCGTCGGCAGGCGCCAATGACTGAGTACGTTGCGCCAGTACGGAGTGAACACCTTGTACGGCTGACCCTGCTGTGTCGCGATGTCCCAGGGCTCGAACAACAGGCTGCCATTGCAGCTCTGTGCGTCGATGCCCTGCTCGCGCAGCGTGCGTTTGATGGTGGCGTCGCGTGCCTGCGTAGCCGGCTCGTACTTGCGGTTCCAGTACACCGCCTCGGCGCCGGTCTGCCCGATCAGCAACTGCAGGGCCGGCAGGCTGTCACCACTACGCAGCACCAGCGACGAACCGCGCGTGCGCAGGTCGGCGTCCAAGGCACCCAGTGAACGGTGGCGCCACGCATCGGAGGCCGCGCCAGGCACCCACTCGCCTTCCTCGTGCGGCGCGTGGAGATAGACCGGCACCACGTCGTGACCCGCATCCAGCGCGGCCTGCAGGGCCGGATTGTCCTGCAGCCGCAGATCACGGCGGAACCATACCAACGCTACCGACACATGCACCGCCTTCGATGTGGAAGGCGGACATGATAGCCAGGGGCGGTGAAGGTGATGCGCGCGTCCGGCCACCCACCCACGGCGGGGTTCTAGCGCTTGAACCGCTGCATGGCCTCGCGGATCACTGACCGTGCCTCGGCGGCGTTGCCCCAGCCATTTAGCTGCACCGGGTTGCGCCCGGCCGGCAGGTCCTTGTAGACGCGGAAGAACGCTTCGATCCGCTGCCGTTCGGCCTCCGGCAAGTCCGCCAGGTCGCGGATGTTGGCGTAGGTCGGGTCGACCTTGTCGGTCGGCACCCCGATGATCTTCTCGTCGTGCTCGCCGCCATCGATCATCTTCAGGTAACCGATCGGCCGGAAACGCACGATCACGCCCGGATGCAGCGGTTCGCGGGTCAACACCAGCGCATCCAGCGGATCGTTGTCGCCGGCCAGGGTGCGCGGCATCGAGCCGTAGTTGGCCGGATAGGCGACCGGCATCGACTGGAAGCGGTCCACGTGCACCAGGCCGTCTTCCTTGATCTCGTACTTGGTGAAGCTGCCGGCCGGGATCTCCACCGCCAGGTTCACTTCCTGCGGGGCCTGCGCCGGCTGGGCGACCAGGAAGGGATGCAGCACGGTATCGGCGGCGGTTACCGCACTGGCCAGCAACAGCAGGGACGCGCCGATGGCAGCCAATGGAATGATGCGGCGGGGTGTGGTCATCGGCGTCTCCTCATTCCCAGCAGCGGTCGGCGCGACCCTTGGCGGTCTGCGCGCGCGGGCAGTCGCGCGGAGCAATGCGGCCTTCGGTCAGCTCCGTGCGCTGCTTTCCACCCTTGGCATCACGACGCAAGTCGAAGGCATCGTAAAGACGGCCGGTCACGGTGCGTGCTTCATAGCGCAGGTGCTGCGGGTCGATGTTCAGCACCTGGAACAGCTGGGTGTCCTCGGCCACCGGGTCCATCGTCCTGCGCGCTTCGTCGGAAAGGCGGTACTGCTTCGGTCCGGCCACGGTCACCACATACTGCGGCGTCGCGGCCTGCCCTTCGCCACGGCGGCCATAGGTGTGGTCATGGCCCTGCAGCACCAGATCTACGTTGTGGCGGCGTACCACCGGCAGCAGCACGTCACGCAACGCGGCGTTCTCGCGCCCTTCGCGCGGCGAGTAGAACGGCTGGTGCAGCAGCACGATGGTCCACGCCTGCCGATTGCCGGTCAGCACCTTGTCCAGCCACTGTGCCTGCGCCTTGGCGGTGCCGAGGTCGAGTGCCGATGTGCCATCGACCACGGCCACGCGCACGCCCTGCGCATCGAACCAGTAGCTGGTCTGCTGCGCGGCGGTGGCACCATTGCCCGGCAGCGCGAACGTCACCGGCCAGTGGCGGCCCAGCACGCGGCGCTCCTGCGGGGTGTCCTCGAATTCCTCGAAGTACTCGTGGTTGCCGATGGCCGGCGCCACCAGCGTTTCCTGCGCCAGCCAACTGGTCGCAGCGAACCACTCACCCCACTCGCTGTCATCCATGTTGTCGCCTCCGCTGACCAGGTCACCGCCAAACAGACTCATGCGCGCCTGCGGCGCAGCCTTCTGCGCGGCACGCACCACGCGGCTGACATGGCTGACGTTCTTGTTCTGGGTATCGCCGAAGTACAGCAGGGTCAGCGGCTGATCGGCGCTGGCCAGCGTGCGCAGCTGGTTCCAGGCGCTCCAGCTGCCATTGCCCTGCACACGGTAGACGTACTGGGTATCCGGCTGCAGGCCATCGATATCTGCCCGATGGTGGTGCGACAGACCGTTCTCGGTCTGCAGCGCGCGGGTCGTCGCACGCACCTGGCGGATGCCTTCAATGGCCGGCGAATCTGCGGCCAGCGCGATTTCCAGCAGCGGCGCCTGCACGCTGTCGTCGGTACGCCAGGCCACGGCGAACCCATGGCTGGAATCAACCGCCGGCGAGGCGACGATGCGGTCCGGCACCGTCGTCGCCGCGTAGTGGCGGCTACCTGCCGGCACCTGGGTATTCGGTTCGCCCGCCGCGAACGACAGCGACGGCAGCGCCAGCAGCAGGCCCAGCGCCAGCGCGCGCATTACGCACTGCCCGCTCATGCGCCACACTCCAGCGGCAACGCCAGCTGCTTGGCGATGCTCTCCCAGTCGAAGGCCACCACGCCCTGGTCGTCATGTACTGCATACAGCGCACCGTGTGGGAAGCGCGCGCTGGGCTGCTGCATCATCCAGATGCCATCGGTGTTGGCCACGGTATTGCCCTGGAACGCGCCGACCGGCTTCAGCGTGTGCCGGTCGAACAGGTGGAACACGCTGCGCCGCTTGCCCTGTTCGGTGGTGATCCACCAGCCGTCCTTGCCGCAGGTGCGCAGGGTCACGCCTTCGGCCTGGGCCTTGAACACGTCGCGGCCAAAGGTGGTGCCAGTGAAGCGGCCCGCCAGGGTGTAGACCTTGAACTCGCTGGCGTAGCGCTCGTCCTCTTCGGCAATCAGCAGCCGGTCGTTCTCGGGGTCGCCCCAGATCGACTCGACCACGCGCAGTGCACCGGCCTCGGTGGTATCGCCGATGCTGGCCACCAGCTTCGCCTCGACCTTCGCGCCGTCGCGGGTCACATGGTACTGGCGCACCCGCTTGTCCAGCTCGGCCAGCGGCGGCAGGATGTCACGCCCCTGCGCATCCTCGCCGTTGTCCCAGGAATCGGTGACGTAGACGCTGTAGCCATCGGCACGGCGGTCGACCCACAGACCGTACGGCTTGCGCAGGTCGTCCGCAGCGAAGGTCGCCAGCGGCGCGAAGTCCGGCAGGCTCAGCACCTGCACGCGGTGATTGTCGCGCTCGACGATCCACAGCAGGTCGTCGGTCACCGCGATACCGTTTGGGCGGTCGAACTGCCCCGGTGCGGTGCCGCTGCTGCCGACGTCACGCAGGTGCTGGCCGGTGCTGCCGTCGTAGACCACCAGCTTGTCGGTGGCCTTGGCGGTGGCGATCAGCCACAGCGCGCCGTCCGGCGCGCGCCAGGCCGCCGGCGAGTCGATGTTGTCCGCCGGGGTCATCGGTGACAGGAACGCTTCGGCGATGGTGCTCACCACGCGCTCGCCATTGGCGGCCGGCGCGGCCGCTCCCGCAACCGGATCGTTGCCGGTGGCCGGCGTGCAGCCGGCGACCAGCGTAGCCGCCAGCGCGGCGGCCAGGACAGTGACGCCACGCCCCATCACAGCGCCACCTTCAGGCCCAGCGCATAGGTGCGGCCGTACTCTTCCATCTGCAGGGTGCGCGAGCGGGTGCCCTGGTACAGCTCCAGCGGCTTGTCCAGCAGGTTCTGCGCTTCGAAGTACATGCTCACGCGCGGGGTGAACTTGTAGTCCAGCGAGAAATCGAGCTGGGTGTTGGGTGCCACGTAGATGTCGAATGCACGCCCCTTGCCGATGCTGTCCAGATACTCGCTGCGGTACACGGCCGCCAGACGCGTGCTTACACCGTACTTTTCATAGCCGATGTGTGCGCTGTAGACATGCTTGGAAGCGCGCGGCAGGGTGAAGTCCTCGCCCTCACGTCCCTTGATGCCGGCATCGAACGTGGTGTCCAGCCAGGTGCCACTGGCACCGACCAGCAGGCCATCCAGGCCCTCCGGCAGGAAGGCCAGCTGCTGCTGCCAGTTGAATTCCGCGCCACGCACGGTGGCCTTGCGACCATTGATCGGCTGGGTCACGTCGAATCCGCCGTAGGCCGGATCATTGGTCCGCACGGTCTCCACGATGTAGCCATCGATCGACTTGTGGAACAGTCCCAGCGAAACGATGCCGCTGCTGCCGATGTACTTCTCCACCGACAGGTCGATGTTCTTCGACTCGTACGGATCCAGTTCCGGGTTGCCCAGGCGCACTTCCTCGTCACCGCGGCTGTAACCCACGCGCGGCGAGACGTCGCCGAAGGACGGGCGCGATACGGTCTTGTTGGCCGAGGCGCGCAGCACCCAGTCATCGGCCGCGTCATAGCGCAGATGCAGGCCCGGCAGCACGTTGGTGTAGCTGCTGTTGGCCACGCGCGGGGTGACGGTGAAGCTGCGGCCGTTGGCGGCCACGTCCACCTGGTTGCCGACTGCCTTGAAGCGGGTGTTCTCCACGCGCACGCCGCCGATGATGCGCAGCGCGCCCACATCCCAAGTACCCATGGCATAGCTGGCGAAGATGTCCTCGCTGGCCACGTAATCCTCTTCCAGCGACGTCATCGCATTGCCGCCGACATCCTGCGGGCGGGCGCTGTACTGGCCACCATTGGCGGCCCAGAACGCGCGCATCGCAGCCGAGTCCATGCCATCCCCCATGTTGCCGTGGCGATGCTCCGGCGAAGAGGTGGTCCAGCTCGACAGCACCACCTTCGGGCCGACGCGCAGTTCGCGCTCATCGACATTCACGTCGCGGTCGCGCCAGCGGCCGAGCAGGCCGAACTTGATGCTGCTGCTGTCGCCGTCGAAGCGCACGTTGACCTGCGCGCTGTGTTCCTTGTCGTTCACCTGCTTGGGCGAAAGCACGACGCGGTCGAACGCGTAGTTGCCGTTGTCCAGCCACTGCGGGTTATCGAAGCTGTAGCTGGGCAGGCGGCTGCTCTGGTCCAGGGTGCCATTGAAGGCCTTGCCGTTGAGCTTGAAGCGCGCCTCCATCTCGTCGTTCACGCGCTCTTCGGTACGGGTGTAGCCGATCCGGTAATCGACCACGGCGTTGGTCAGCTTGTTCTCGCCACCAAGACTGGCCGCAAAGGTGTTCTCCTTCTTGGTGCGGTAGCGCATGCGCTTGTCGATCGAGTCCTTCGGCATGCCATCGAGCCGGTACTGGTCGGTGCCGGTCTTGACCATCTTCGCGTCGTCGAAGTTGAAGATCACGCGCTGGCGGGTCTCCGCATCGTCGAACTGGCTGTACAGCGTGCGCAGGTAGTACGTGCTGTCTTCGTTGGGGCGCCAGTCGAGGTTGAGGTTGGCACCGATGCGCTTGCGCTCGATCTCGTACTTGCGGTGCTGCAGGTTGATCGCGGTCACGTCACCGGGGGCGGCATCGTCCTCGCCGTCATATTCCACTTCGGTGTTGTCCGACTCGAACTTCCGCTTCTGGTAGTTCACGTGCAGCGCCACGCCGAACGTGTCGTTGAACACTTCGCTGTAGTTGAAGGCGGCCTTGGGGCTGGTCTCGCCGGACAGCTGCTGGTGGCTGCCCTCGATCTTGCCGCGCAGGCTGCGGCCGTCGCGGTCGAAGGCCGACGCCGATTCCACCAGCACGGCGCCGCCGATGGCATCACCGGGCATGTCCGGGGTCGGCGACTTGACCACGCGCAGGCGCTCGGTGGAGTCCGATGGGATCACGTCCAGCGGCGCGGCGCGGCTGGAATCTTCCGGCGTACCGATGGCGATGCCATCCACGCTGACGCTGTTGAGATTGGCATCCAGGCCGCGAATGACCACGAAGCGGCCTTCGCCCTGGTCGCGGGTCACGCTGACGCCCGGCAGGCGCTGCAGTGATTCGGCCACGTTCTTGTCCGGATACTGGCCCAGGGCATCGGAGGACACCGCGTCCTCGATGGCGTCGCTGCTGCGCTTGAGGTCGACCGCGCGGATCTGCGATTCGAGCTGGGCGCGCACTTCGATACGGTCCAGGTCGACCGCGTCGGCCGCCACGGCGCCGGTAGCGGCTACCGCCTGTTGCCCGGCAGCCTGCAGCGGTGCCGCGGCCCCCATCGCCAGGGTCAGGGTGATGGCAACGGCCAACGGAGTCTTGATATGCACTGGGAATCCCCATTCCTGTTAAGAATGGGTCTGCACGGTATGTCCGCAAGGTTGCATGGCCGTGACATGCGCCTGCACATTTCATGTAGATCAGATCCAGGCCCGGTTTGGGGTTCGACACGCCAATCCGGCAAAATGGCCTCCTCTCTCCTTTTCCCCCTTCCCGACCATGAAGATCGTCGAAGTGCGCCACCCGCTGGTGCAGCACAAGATCGGCCTGATGCGCAACGCTGCGCTCAGCACCAAGGATTTCCGCGAACTGGCCAACGAGCTGGGTACGCTGCTGGCCTACGAGGCCACCGCCGACCTGGACACCGAGCCGCACACCCTGCCCGGCTGGGCCGGCCCGGTGACGGTGCAGCGTATTGCCGGCGCCAAGATCACCGTGGTGCCGATCCTGCGTGCCGGCCTGGGCATGCTCAGCGGCGTGCTGTCGCTGATCCCGGCGGCCCGTGTCAGCGTGGTCGGCCTGCAGCGCGACGAGGAAACCCTGCAGCCGGTGCCCTACTTCGAGCGCCTGACCGGCCGCCTGGAAGAGCGCGACGCGCTGATCCTGGACCCGATGCTGGCCACCGGCGGCACCCTGATCGCCACCATCGACATGCTCAAGCGTGCCGGTGCCCGCCGCATCAAGGGCATCTTCCTGGTGGCCGCGCCGGAAGGCATCGAAGCGGTCAAGGCCGTGCACCCGGACGTGGAGATCTACACCGCAGCCATCGATGCCCAGCTCAACGACAAGGGCTACATCCTGCCGGGCCTGGGCGACGCCGGCGACCGCATCTTCGGTACCCGCGTCGGTTGATCCGGTGAACCGGGGTCAGAGCCCTTTCACAGCGAAAGGGATCCGACCCCAACATCGCGGGGGTCGGACCCCTTTCGCAGAAAGGGCCCTGACCCCACCACCCCGCATTCCGGCCTACAGCCCGGCGGCGAAGGCTTCCAGCTGGTCGATGGCGGTGTTCCAGCCGTCGAAGAAGCCCAGCTGCTCATGCTGGTCACGCAGCGCCTTGTCCGGGTGCATCACCCGCGCGGTGTAGCGGCAGCCCTGCCCCTCGTCCTCCATCGTGATCACGGCGGTAAAGCCCAGCCAGGGTGACTGCGGTCGCCAGCCCGCACCCAGCATCGAGGTGAACACCAGGCGCTGCTGCGGCACGATCTCCAGGAAACTGCCCGGATTGTCACTGCTGCCGCCATCGGGACCCTGCATGAAGGTGTGGAAGGCCCCGCCGGGGCGCAGGTCGAATGCGCGTACCTCGGTGGTCCACGGCTTCGGGCACCACCACTGGCGCAGCAGTTCCGGGTCGGTCCACGCCCGCCACAAGGCGGCGCGCGGTGCGTTCAGCACACGGCAGATCACCAGATCGGTGTCGGGGTTGTTACCTGCGTCTACGGCCATGGGCCTGCTCCTGTCGGTGAAGGGTTTCGACGAAATCGACCATGCGGTCGGAACGCGCTTCCCAAGCCGCACGCTGTTCTGCGAGCCATTGTTCGGCCTGGCCCAGCCGCGCCGGCACCAGTTCGCAGGTGCGTGTGCGCCCCTGCTTGTGGCTGCGCACCACGCCGCTGCGCTCCAGCACGGCCAGGTGTTTCATCAGCGAGGGCAAGGCCATCCCGAAGGGTTCGGCCAGCATCGACACCGTGCGCGGCCCCTGCCCCAGCGCCGCTACGATCGCGCAACGGGTCGGGTCGGCCAGTGCCTGGAAGACGTCTTCAATGGCAGGATAATACTTACCCATATGGCTAAGTAATACGCCGGTCTGAACGTTGCCGCAAGCAGGCGCGGCACTGGCGTGATTCTTCACGTGGCCTTGCCGGCCCGAAGCAAATGCTCCGCGCACCCGCCACCCTTGGAGCTCCCGATGAAAGCCTCTTTCCTGTTGGCCGCCGTCCTGCTGGTCGGCCTGCCCCTGGCTGCCAACGCCGCCACCCCGCAGCAGCAGCGCATGGCCGAATGCTCGGCCAAGAACAAGGGCTTGAAGGGTGATGCCTACAAGACCGCGCAGAGCTCCTGCCTCAGCGGCCACGCCGCCGAGACCAAGGCGGTCAATCCGCAGCAGGAACGGATGCGCAAGTGCAACGCTGACGCGGGCGCGAAGAAGCTGGCCGGTGATGCGCGCAAGACCTTCATGAGCAGCTGCCTGAAGTCGTCATAATCGTCGCGTCCGGATCGAACGCCATCCACGCATGGCGTGGATCTGCCACCATCAGTGAAAGGCCGGGCATTGCCCGGCCTTTTCATTACCCCAGGGCGCGCGCCTTCAGCTCGCCCTGTTCGTGCAGGGTCACGAAACGTCCCTTGTCATCACGGCCCAGCTGCGCCAGCGCCACCTGCGGGTCGTGGGTGAAGAACAGCCGCACGTTGCGCGCCAGCTTGTCTTCAAGGAACTGCCGCTTCTCGTCGATCAGCAGCTCGGCGTTGCGGTCGTAGCCCATGGTGATCGGCACGTGTACCCATGAGCGCCCCGGGATCAGGTCGGCACAGAACACCACGCCACCATGCGCACTTTCGCCGGCATGCGCGTGACCGACGATCTCGGCCAGCATCAGTCCCGGCGTATGCCCGTCGCTGTAGCTGAAGCGCACGCTGCGGCCAAGTGCCTTCGAGTATTCCCCGTCCACCACTTCCAGCCGGCCACTGGCCTGCAGCAGGCCCGGCAGTTCCGGAATGAAGCTGGCACGGTCGCGCGGATGCGGCTGCACGGCGCGCTGCCAATGCTGCGCACCGACCACATAAGTCGCATTGGGGAACAGCAGTTCCGGCTCTCGCCCTTCGCTCCATGCCGCCAGCAGGCCGCCAGCATGATCGAAGTGCAGGTGGCTGAGCACCACCACGTCGATATCCTCGTGCTCGAAGCCGGCTTCGCGCAACGAATCGATCAGTACGTGCTGGCTTTCCTGCACGCCGTAGCGCTCGCGCATGCGCGGATCGAAGAACGCCCCGATACCCGTTTCAAACAGCACGGTCTTGCCTTCCAGCGGACTGGCAAGCAGTGCGCGGCAGGCCAGCTCGATGCGATTGAGCTCGTCCGGCGCCGCCCATTTTTCCCACAACGCACGCGGTGCGTTGCCGAACATCGCGCCGCCATCGAGGCGCTGCGAGTTTCCACGAATAGACCAGAGTTTCATGCGTCGATTATCGGCGCCGGCCCGTTAAATAATCGCTAGAAAGGAAACAGAAAACCCCACCGGCAAAGGCGGGGTTTCGGTAATCTGCCGGATTGCCGGCCAGCAGCCGGCGCTACCGGATCAGCGTGCCGGCACGACCTGGGCGCTGCCCACCGGGTTGCGGGGGTCGCTGCCGCCGAACAGCTTGTTCGCCTTGCGGTCCCATTCCACGGTCTGCAGGTTGCCCCACACGTGACTGGAACCGCGGCCGCCTGCGGCGACGTCACCCGGCAGGTCGATCTTGTGGCCCATCGCCTGCAACTGCTTCACCGTCGCCGCGTCGAACGCATCGTCCTCGGCTTCGATCAGGTCCGGCAGCCACTGGTGGTGGTAGCGCGGCAGCGCGGCAACCTGCTGTGCATCCAGGCCGTCGTCGTAGCCGAGGATGCCCAGCAGCACCATGGTGATGATGCGGCTGCCACCCGGGGTGCCCAGCACCACGACCTTGTCGGCGTTCTCCATGAAGGTCGGCGTCATCGAGCTGAGCATGCGCTTGCCGGCCTTCGGCGCATTGGCCTCATAGCCCATCACGCCGAACGCATTGGGCGTGCCCGGCTTCAGCGCGAAGTCGTCCATCTCGTTGTTCAGCAGCACGCCGGTGCCCTTGGGAATCAGCCCCGAGCCATACAGCAGGTTGACGGTCTGGGTGGCGCCGACGCGGTTGCCGTCGCGGTCGATGATCGAGAAGTGCGTGGTCTCGTCATCTTCCAGCGGCGTCGGGTTGCCCGACAGCAGGTCGCTGGGCGTGGCCTTCTCCGGATGGATGGTCGCCCGCAGGCCCTGTGCGTAGTCCTTGCTGGTCAGCACTTTCTGTGGGATCTGCACGAAGTCCGGATCGCCGAGGAAGAAGGTGCGGTCGCGGTAGGCGCGGCGCATCGACTCCACCACCAGGTGGGTGCGGTGGGCCGGGTCCATCTTCCTGATGTCCCAGCCTTCCAGGATCTGCAGCATGCTGGCCAGCGCGATGCCACCGGACGACGGCGGCGGCGCGGTGGTGATCTTCCAGCCGTTGTAGTTGAACACGATCGGCTCGCGCTGCTTGACGCGGTAACCGGCCAGTTCTTCAGCGGTCCACTTGCCGCCAGCCTGCTTCACGCCCGCCAGCAACAGCTTTCCGGTCTGGCCCTTGTAGAAGCCATCAAAGCCACCCGCGGCCAGGCGCTCCAGCGTCTGCGCCAGTTCCGGCTGCTTGAACAGGTCACCGCTGGCGATCGGCTTGCCATTGCGCAGGTAGACCTCGCGCGTGCCGGGATAGCGCTCCATCACTTCACGCCGCGACGCGTAGCCCTTGGCCATGCGGTCGTACACCGGGAAACCTTCGCGCGCGATGCGGATCGCCGGCTGCAGCGAGGCCGACAACGGCAGCTTGCCATGCTTGGCCGACAGCTCGACCAGCGCTGCGGGCAGGCCGGGAATACCCGCCGACCAGGCACCGTTGACCGAACGATCACGGTCCAGGTTGCCCTGCTTGTCGAGGAAGGCCTGCGGGGTCGCCGCGGCCGGGGCGGTCTCGCGCGCATCCAGCATCACATCCTTGCCGGTGGCCGCGTCGTGCAGCAGGAAGAAGCCGCCGCCGCCCAACCCGGAACTGATCGGCTCGACCACCGCCAGCGTGGACGACACCGCCACTGCAGCGTCGAAGGCGTTGCCGCCCTGCGCCAGGATATCGATGCCGGCCTGGGTGGCCAGTGCGTGGCCGCTGGCAATGGCCGCGCCATCAGGGCGATCGGCACGGGCCGGGCTGTCAGCCCAGGCCATGGGGCTCAGCAGCAGGCCGAGCAGCAACAGGGGGCGGACGATCAGCGTCTTCATTCGGATGGGGGCTCCGCGTAGAGTTCGGGGTGATCGTGCTGCAGCTGGCGCAGCTTGGCCAGCAGCTGGTCTTCCGTTTCCACGATCTCCGGGTCCGGGTCGATGCACTCGACCGGGCAGACGACCACGCACTGTGGCTCGTCGAAATGACCCACGCATTCGGTGCAGCGCGCAGGGTCGATCACGTAGATGGTTTCACCCATCGCAATGGCCTGGTTGGGGCAGGCCGGCTCGCACACGTCGCAGTTGACGCAGAGCTCGTTGATTTTCAGCGACACGGCGATACTCCTCGCCCGCGCCCTGGGACAAAGGACCGGCCAGCGCGGGCGCGCGGGCCGGTCAGGTCATCAGCGGCGCCCCTTGCAGGATGCCGCCCGGGCCATGCCGGAGCATGGCCGCCATGGCTCGGTATTACTTGGCTTCGACGAAAATGTACTCGGCACCGGTCGGCTGGATCGCAGCCTGCACGCGGGCGTTGTCGGCCGACTGGCCGATGAAGACGACGCGCACGCCCTTCATCGAATCCGGCGACACGTCCTTGAACACGGCCTGGATCATGTCCGCCATCTTGCCCGAGGCCGACGAACCGAAGGCCAGCATGTTGCCCGGCTGCACGCCACGGGCCACGGCCTGGGTCGCGCTTTCGGTCTGGCGCTCGTACTTGGCCTGGAAGTCCGGGTCCGATTCCGGCGAGAGGTAGTACAGGAACGGGCTGTTGGTGATGTTGCCCATGTTCTGGATCGCCACTTCCTGCAGGTACTTCTTCCAGCCTGCATCGTCGTCCTTGGCCGGGGCGACCAGGGCCGGCTTGGCCTCGTCGACCGGAGCGGCCTCTTCCTTCTTGCAGGCGGTGAAGGCCAGGGCCAACGAAGCGATCAGCATCGCGCGCATGGTGGTGTTCATGGGTTTCCTCCCGGAATGGTGCGTGGTGGTGTACGTAATGGGGTGCGGGTACAGCGGGGCTTACGACTGTGCCGACTTCGCTTCGCGGACCTTGCGCAGGGCTTCGAGCACCGCGGCCGGCACGAAACCGGACACGTCGCCGCCCAGGCGCGCGATCTCGCGGACCAGCGAGGACGAAATGAAGCTGTGCTGCTCGGCCGGGGTCAGGAACAGGGTCTCGACCTCGGGGATCAGGTGGCGGTTCATGCTGGCCATCTGGAATTCGTACTCGAAGTCGGACACCGCGCGCAGGCCGCGCAGCAGCACCCCGCCCTGCACCGAACGTACGAAATGGGCCAGCAGGGTATCGAAGCCGATGACCTCGACGTTGCCGTGGTGGGCCAGCGCGCCACGCGCCAGCTGCACGCGCTGCTCCAGCGGCAGCGCCGGGCCCTTGGACGGGCTCTGCGCCACGCCGACCACGACCTTTTCGAACAGCGGCGCGGCCCGGCTCACAAGGTCGATATGACCGTTGGTGATGGGGTCGAACGTGCCGGGGTAGACGGCAATGCGGCGATTGGCCACGGTCATGGGCGGATGCAGATGTTCAGATGAGGTCAAAGTGTAGCAGTGGCACGGCGGTACAGGGCAAAGCGCACCTCGCGGGTGCCACCCTCGCGGTGCAGCAGCCAGTCCGGCGGCAGCACCGGCACGTGGCCGGCCGGCGATTCCAGGTACAGCCAGGCGTCGGCGGCCAGGTGCCGCGGCAGCTGGGCCAGCACGTCCTGCCACAGGCCATCGGCAAACGGCGGGTCGATGAAGACCAGGTCGGCCTGCTGCGCCTGCGCCCCTTGCAGCCAGCGCAGGGCATCGGCCTGCACGACGGTGATCTGGTCGCTGGCCTGCAGCCTGGCGACGGCGGCGGTCAGGTTGCGTCCCAGCTGCGCATCGCGCTCGACCAGGGTGGCGTGGGCAGCGCCACGCGAGACCGCCTCCAGGCCCAGCGCGCCACTGCCAGCGAACAGGTCCAGCACGCGGGCCCCGCCGAGCTTGGGCATCAGCCAGTTGAACAGGGTCTCGCGCACGCGGTCGCTGCTGGGGCGAAGGCCCGGCAGGGTCGGCACCGACAGCCGGGTATTGCGCCAGCGCCCGCCGATGATGCGGACCTGGCCGTCATTGCCACCGCGGCCGCTCATCGGCGCCCCCGGCGGGAGGAATTCGAGAAATTCAGCATGAGCGGGATTGTAGTTCGGCCGGGCTTTGCCCGGCACCCGTCGAAGCCACGGCAACGGCCGAAGCAACGGCAAAAGCCGGCTATCCGTGGGTTGGCGGGGTGGGTCCGGTCGAGGGGGACGCTGCAAGTACGTCCATGTAAGCTCGGTCGCCGCATCCATGCGGCTCACGCCCCCTCAACCGGACCCACCCCGCCTTCGACAGTTTCCTGCGATCTGTCGGAACGGCTCTTGGGGTCAGATCCGTTTTCCTGCGGAAAACGGATCTGACCCCAGATTTGTTTCGATGTCTGACAGATGTGTCGACCAAGGTCGACACCCACCAACAGCCGAGTGAACCTGTCAGAGGCGGGGCGGTGTGGGGTGGCAGGACCGTTGGCGCCATGGATGGCGCCATCGAGCCCCCATGGGTGAGGGCGCTTTGCTTGCGAAGCACTGCTTCGCAAGCGCCCGAACGCACAGCCGCCAGCGGCTGGGCCGGCCCCCGGAGGGGGGGTTACGGCGTGTCCTGCCAACCCACACCGCCCCGCCATCCCACGGATAGCCCGCTGTTGCTGTTGCTGTTGCTGTTGCTGTTGCTTCGGCCTCTGCAGGTGCCGGGCGCCGCCCGGCCGACCAACCCCTTGATTTCGGGACAATCAGCCATACCCCTTGGCGAGGCCGCACGCGCTGGCGCGGCATTGCACATGGAGCCCTATCGATGACCGAGACCACCCAGACCGAAACCCTTGGCTTCCAGACCGAAGTCAAGCAGCTGCTGCAGCTGATGATCCACTCGCTGTACTCCAACAAGGAGATCTTCCTGCGCGAGCTGGTCTCCAACGCCGCCGACGCCGCCGACAAGCTGCGCTTCGAGGCCCTGACCCAGCCGGCCCTGCTGGAAGGCGACAGCGAACTGCGCGTGCGCGTCAGCTTCGACCCCGCCGCCCACACCATCACCATCGAAGACAACGGCATCGGCATGAGTCGCGCCGAGGCGATTGCCCATCTCGGCACGATCGCCAAGTCCGGCACCGGCGATTTCCTGCGCCAGCTGTCCGGCGACCAGAAGAAGGATTCGCAGCTGATCGGCCAGTTCGGCGTCGGCTTCTACAGCGCCTTCATCGTTGCCGACGAGGTCGAAGTGACCTCGCGCCGCGCCGGCCTGGCCGCAGGTGAAGGCGTGCGCTGGACCTCGCGCGGCGAAGGCGATTTCAACGTCGCCACTGTCGACAAGGCCGAGCGCGGCACCCGCATCGTCCTGCATCTGAAGGATGGCGAGCACGACTTCGCCGACGGCTGGCGCCTGCGCAGCATCCTCAAGAAGTACTCGGACCACATCGGCCTGCCGATCCAGATGCCGAAGGAAGGCGAGGAAGGCGCCACCGTCGAGTGGGAGACCGTCAACCGCGCCAGCGCGCTGTGGACCCGTCCGCGCACCGAGATCGGCGACGCCGAGTACACCGAGTTCTACAAGCACGTGGCGCACGACCACAGCGATCCGCTGGCGTGGAGCCACAACAAGGTCGAAGGCAAGCTGGAGTACACCTCGCTGCTTTACGTGCCCGGCCGCGCGCCGTTCGACCTGTACCACCGCGATGCGCCCAAGGGCCTGAAGCTCTATGTGCAGCGCGTGTTCGTGATGGACCAGGCCGAGCAGTTCCTGCCGCTGTACCTGCGCTTCATCAAGGGCGTGGTCGACTCCAACGACCTGTCGCTGAACGTCTCGCGCGAGATCCTGCAGTCCGGCCCGGTCATCGATTCGATGAAGGCAGCGCTGACCAAACGCTCGCTGGACATGCTGGACAAGCTGGCCGCCGACAAGCCGGAACAATACGCCACGTTCTGGAAGGAATTCGGCCAGGTGCTGAAGGAAGGCCCGGCCGAGGACTACAACAACCGCGAGAAGGTGGCCGGGCTGCTGCGCTTCGCCTCCACCCGCGGCGACAGCGATGCGCAGACGGTGTCGCTGGCCGATTACCTCGGCCGCATGACCGAAGGCCAGGACAAGATCTACTACCTGACCGGCGAGAGCTACAGCCAGGTGCGCAACAGCCCCCACCTGGAAGTGTTCCGCAAGAAGGGCGTGGAAGTGCTGCTGCTGACCGACCGCATCGACGAGTGGCTGATGGGCTACCTGACCGATTTCGACGGCAAGGGCTTCGTCGACATCGCTCGTGGCGATCTCGACCTGGGCGCGCTGGAAACCGAAGCGGACAAGCAGGAACAGGAAGCCGCGGCGAAGGACAAGCAGGGCCTGGTCGAGCGCCTGAAGACCGTGCTGGGCGATGACGTGGCCGAAGTGCGCGTGTCACACCGCCTGACCGATTCGCCGGCGGTGCTGGCCATCGGCGAACAGGACCTGGGCCTGCAGATGCGCCAGATCCTGGAAGCCAGCGGGCAGAAGGTGCCGGACAGCAAGCCGGTGCTGGAAATCAACCCGGGCCACCCACTGATTGCCAAGCTGGATGCCGAAGCCGATGGCGCGCGTTTCGACGACCTCGGCCGGGTGCTGTTCGACCAGGCCGCGCTGGCCGCCGGTGACAGCCTGAAGGACCCGGGTGCCTACGTGGCGCGGCTGAACAAGCTGCTGCTGGAGCTGTCGGCCTGATCGACAGGGTGGTCGCCGGGCATGGCCCGGCTTACCCGGCGGTGCTCTGGTAGAGGCCGACCTTGGTTGGCGCCCCAAAAGCGTGCCAACCAAGGTTGGCACCTACCGGGGCGGATCGAGCGTGCCAACCAAGGTTGGCAGCTACCGGCGCGGGTGGAGAGTGCCAACCAAGGTTGGCACCCACCAGGGGCGGCGGTTGGCGCCTGCCGAAGGGGTTCAGGCGTCGCGATCCAGCAGCGAACCCAGCATCTGGTCCTGGCGGCGGATCACCGCGGCATTGGCGGCGAAGGCCACCACCTCGGCTTTCGCGGCCAGCAGGTCACCCAGCGGCGCGCCGGCATCGGCGCCGACGGGAATCACAGCGGCCTGCACCCCACCCTGCCCGGCAGCACTGCGCTGCAGCTGCAGGCGCTGGGCATCCGGGGTCGCCAGGTTGGCCACGTTGTGCGCAGCCACCTGCACGCCCTGCTGGGACGCACGCATCCCGCCGAGGGCAATTCCCATCACGTTGTCCATGGCGGTCTCCGAGCCGCACGACGCAGCCCTCCGGACCGGTTAACGGCCGGCGGGCCGCGACCTTGAGTCCACATCGGCCCGACAGGCCCGAGTGGTAGCATATCCCCCTGATTTCAGCGCCTTTTGCCAATGCTCAGTTTTTTCCGCCGCAAGAAGCCCCAGGATGCCCCCGCAGCGGAGGCACCCAAGACCCAGCACTACTCGGCTGAAGAGCTGGCGGCGGCGTTCCCGTCGGCCGCGCCGGTCGAGGACAAAGAGCCAGCACCGGTAGCCGTACCGGCCGCGCCTGCGCCGGCCGAGCCGCCGCCGGCAGCCGTCGTTCCGGTCGCTTTCGAGCCCACCCCGGTGGTTCCGGCTCCGGTGGTTCCGGCTCCGGTCGTTCCCGCTCCGAGCGCTCCGCAATCGGCCGCCCGGATCGACGTCGCCCCGGTGGCGGCCCCGGCCATCGAACCGGCACCCGCACCACTGCCTCAGCCCACCCCGGCACCGGTCACCGACGACCTGCCTGCCGCCGCCTCGATCGATGGCGTTCCGGCGCCTGCCGGCAAGCCCGGCTGGCGCGAACGCCTGCGCAACAGCGTCATCGCGCGCAGCTTCGGTGGACTGTTCTCGCGCAACCCCAAGCTCGACGACGATCTGCTGGACGAACTGGAAACCGCACTGATCACCGCCGACGTCGGCGTGGGCGCCACCACCGATCTGGTCGAGGGCCTGCGCAAGCGCATGAAGTCGCGCGAGTTCGCCGACGCCAATGCGCTGCTGGCCGCGTTGCGCGCCGAGCTGATCGCGATCCTGCAGCCGGTGGCCAAGCCGCTGGTGATCGATCGCAACGCCAAGCCCTTCGTGGTGCTCACCGTCGGCGTCAACGGCGTCGGCAAGACCACCACCATCGGCAAGCTGGCCAAGCGCTTCAAGGACGACGGCCACAGCCTGATGCTGGCTGCCGGCGATACCTTCCGCGCCGCCGCCGTGGCCCAGCTGCAGGCCTGGGGCGAGCGCAACGGCGTAGCCGTGGTCGCGCAGGGGCAGAACGCCGATGCCGCTTCGGTGGCGTTCGACGCGCTGCAGGCCGGCAAGGCCCGCGGCACCTCGGTGCTGATCGCCGATACCGCCGGCCGCCTGCATACCCAGTCCGGCCTGATGAACGAGCTGGGCAAGATCCGCCGCGTGCTCGGCAAGATCGACCCCACCGCCCCGCACGAAGTGCTGATGGTGATCGACGGCACCACCGGCCAGAACGCGCTGTCGCAGTTGCGCCAGTTCAATGCCGCAGTGAACGTGACCGGCCTGGTGGTGACCAAGCTGGACGGCACTGCCAAGGGCGGCGTGGTGTTCGCGCTGGCCCGCGAGTTCGGCATCCCGATCCGCTTTGCCGGTATCGGTGAGCGCCCGGAAGACCTGCGCGTGTTCGATCCGGAAGCGTTCGTCGACGCCCTGCTGCCCGAAGCGCTGGGCGCCTGATACACCGCGCAGCCACGCATGGCGTGGCTCTACCGCAGCCTGGTAGAGCCACCCCACGGGTGGCTGCCTCTCTGGAACTCCAATGCCCCGCCAGCCGCACGCCAGCGCCGAAACTGCAGAACGGGACGGTTTCGTCGCCCGCCTGCTGCACTGGTTCGACGACCATGGTCGCCACGACCTGCCCTGGCAGCACCCACGCAGCCCCTATCGGGTCTGGCTGTCGGAAATCATGCTGCAGCAGACCCAGGTAGCCACGGTGATCCCGTACTTCCAGCGGTTCCTGCAGCATTTCCCGACGCTGCCCGACCTCGCCGCCGCCAGCAATGACGCGGTGATGGCGCAGTGGGCCGGGCTCGGCTACTACGCCCGCGCACGCAACCTGCATGCCGCCGCGAAGCGCTGCGTGGAACTGCACGACGGCGACCTGCCGCGCGATTTCGATGCCTTGCATGCCCTGCCCGGCATCGGCCGCAGCACCGCAGGTGCGATCCTCAGCCAGGCCTGGAACGGTCCGTTCGCGATCCTCGATGGCAACGTCAAGCGCGTGCTCAGCCGTTACCACGGCATCGACGGCTTTCCCGGCCTGCCGGCCATCGAGAAACAGTTGTGGTCGATTGCCGAGGCGCACGTGGCGCAGGTGCCGGCCGGGCGAATGGCTGATTACACCCAGGCGCAGATGGACCTGGGTGCGACGGTGTGCAGCCGCGCCAAGCCAGCCTGCGTGATCTGCCCGCTGCAGGACGCGTGCGTGGCGCGCCGCGAAGGCCGTACCGCCGAACTGCCCACGCCCAAGCCCAGCAAGACCCTGCCCGAGCGCGAAGCCGTGGCCCTGCTGCTGCGCGATGCCCAGCAGCGCGTGCTGCTGCAGAAGCGGCCGGACACCGGCATCTGGGCGCAGCTGTGGACGCTGCCGCAGGCCGATGCCGGCAGCGTACTGCAGGACTGGTTCGACGCGCACGTCGAAGGTTCGCTGGAAGACGCCGAGGAGCTGCCCGTGCTGCAGCACACCTTCAGCCATTACAAGCTGCACCTGCAGGTACTGTCGCGGCAGGTGCACGGCCTGCGCGTGGAAGAACCCACGCTGCGCTGGGTCGCCACCGACGAACTGCCCGCGCTGGGCCTGCCGGCCCCCATCCGCAAGCTGCTCGATGGCGCCACGGTCAAGGCGCCGAAACGAACGCCCAAGAAACCCCGCAACCACGAGTGAGTACCATGTCCCGAACCGTCTTCTGCCAGTACGAACAACGCGATGCCGAGGGCCTGGACTTCGTGCCCTACCCCGGCGAACTGGGCCAGCGCATCTTCAGCAACATCGGCAAGCAGGCCTGGGCCGCGTGGCTTGCGCACCAGACCATGCTGATCAACGAAAACCGCCTGTCGCCGCGCACCCCGGAGCATCGCGCATTCCTTGAGGGCGAACTGGTCAAGTTCCTGTTCGAGAAGGACGCGGAAAAGCCTGCCGGCTTCACCCCGGAAGCCTGACCCACAGGTAGTGCCGGCCGCTGGCCGGCATCGCGCAGATGCCAGGTTGCCGGCCAGCGGCCGGCACTACCGCGCTATTTCGTATTTTCCTCGCGCTCCTGCACCTGCGCCTGGCGCAGCTCCTGCTCGGAGGCACGCAGTGCCTTCACGTCCAGCTTGCGGATGCTGTTGATGAAGCACGGCATGCGCGGGCCACCGGTCGGGTCGCGCACCAGCACCTTGTCGAAACGCGATGACACGCGGCCCATGCTGCTGGTCAACCCGATGGCGGTGGCGTACGACAGGTCCGGGCACGGACCACTCAGTTCCAGCAGGTAAGCCTCGCTCGGCCGGGTCCACACCGCCAGCGCGCTGTCACCCAGTTCGGTCCAGCCATTGAGGCTGCCGAAGAACTGCATGTCGTTCTGCGGCGCGCCGGCGTGGGCGCGGTACAGATCCAGTTTCTCGGTACTGCTGAGCCGGCCGGTGGTCGCGCAGGCGGCCAGCGCCAGGCAGAGTCCGGCGATCAGGATCGGGGTCTTCATGGCGATCTCCTCGGGGAACCTGCTGCGATCATGCGCCGGCCGATGTGCGGCCGGCGCGATGGCAGGTAAACCCGTTCAGGCGCCGGGAGGCGGCCGTTGCCGGCCGCTCAGACGTCGGCGTGGGCCAGTGCGTGCAGGCGCCCTTCGCGCAGCTCCAGCACCCGGTCCAGGCGCCGCGCCAGGCTGCGGTCGTGGGTAACCAGCACCAGGCTGGTATGACGCGCACGGTTGAGTTCCAGCATCAGCTCGAACACGGTGCCCGCGGTGCGGTCATCCAGGTTGCCGGTCGGCTCGTCACCGAGCACGCAGGCCGGATGATTGACCAGCGCACGTGCCACCGCGGCACGTTGGCGTTCGCCGCCGGACAGCTCGCCCGGCTTGTGGTCCAGGCGATGTCCGAGGCCGACCGCTTCCAGCAGCGTGGTGGCCCGGCTGCTCGCTTCGGCCACGGCAGTGCCGGCCAGCAGCACCGGCATCATCACGTTTTCCAGCGCGGTGAATTCCGGCAACAGGTGGTGGAACTGGTAGACGAAGCCCAGCGCCTGGTTGCGCAGCAGGCCGCGCGCGGTATCCGACAGCGCCGACATGCGCTGGCCCGTGACGTACACCTCGCCTGCGGTCGGAACATCCAGCCCGCCCAGCAGGTGCAGCAGCGTGCTCTTGCCGGCACCGGAGGCACCGATGATCGCCACCGTCTCGCCGGCGGTCACGGTCAGGTCCAGTCCATCGAACACCGGGGTCTGCATGCGCCCTTCGGCGTAGGTCTTGCCCAGTGCTTCGGCGCGGATCACCTCATCGCCGCGGTTGAAGACCTTATTCATAACGCAGGGCCTCCGCCGGCTGGGTGCGTGCTGCCCGCCAGGCGGGATACAGGGTGGCCAGGAAGCTCATCAGCAGCGCGACCACGGTGATCGCCACCACGTCGCCGGTCTGCATGTCGGTCGGCAGGCCGGTGATGTAGTACACATCCTCCGGCAGCAGCTTGACGTTGAACACGCTCTCGATGGCACCGAGGATGCGTTCCAGGTTGAGGGTCAGGGTGATGCCGCCGATCAGGCCGGCCAGCGTGCCGAAGATGCCGATCAGCGAACCCTGCACCATGAACACCTGCATCACCCCGCCCGGGGTCAGGCCGAGGGTGCGCAGGATGGCGATGTCGGCCTGCTTGTCGGTCACCAACATCACCTGCGAGGACACCAGGTTGAACGCACCCATGGCGATGATCAGCGACAGCAGGATGCCCATCACCACCTTCTCCATGCGCAGCGAGTGGTAGAGGTTGGCGTTCTGCTGGGTCCAGTCACTTACCCGGTACGCACCACCCAGGCTCTGCGCCAGGTCCACGCCCACTTCCAGCGAGCGGTCCATGTCGTGCAGTTTCAGCCGCACGCCGGTGGCGCCGTCGCTGCGCAGCACGCGCTCCAGGTCCTGCATGTTGGCGAAGCCGACGCCCCGGTCGACCTCGTTGTAGCCGGCCTCGAAGATGCCGCTGACGGTGAAGCGTTTCATCCGCGGCACGGCACCGGCAGGCGTGCCCTGCACTTCGGCGAAGGTCACCAGCACCTGGTCACCGACGTCGACGCCGAGCCAGATCGCCAGTTCCTTGCCCAGCAGCAGGTTGAAGCTGCCCGGCGTCAGGCTGGCATAGCTGCCCTTGGTGACCTTCTTGTCGATCACCGATACCTTCGGCTCCAGCGCCGGATCGATGCCCTGGATGATCGCACCCTGCACGCGCGGGCCGCTGATCATCGACTGGATCTCGATGTACGGCGCGGCACCGGCCACGCGCGGATCCTTGCGGGCCACGTCGACCACGCGCATCCAGTCCGGCATCGGCTCGCCGTCGCGGCTGATGGTGGTGTGCGCGGTCATCTGCAGCAGGCGGCTGCGGATTTCCTTCTGGAATCCGCTCATCACCGCCAACGTGGTGATCAGCACCGTAACGCCGAGCGCGATGCCCAGGATCGATGCCATCGAGATGAAGGAGATGAAGCCGTTGCGGCGCTTGGCGCGCAGGTAGCGCAGGCCAATGGCCACGGGAATGGGTTTGAACATGCAGGCACGCCGGTCAATTCAGCTTATGGTGCCATCGTCCGGGGCTGACGGGAAACGGCGCGTGCGGCTACGGCCAGTCGCAGTTCACGTCGCTGCCCGGAATCGAGCACATCCGGCCAGAACAGCAGGCGCTGGCGGCGCCGATCCTCACGCCACAGCAACAACAGCCATGGGCCACGCACCACCAGCCGTGGCGTATCAACGTCCTGCCCGGCCACCTGCAGTGGCTCGGGAAGCGGCGGCAGAAGCACCTGCACGCGCGGCCTGCGCTGGCGCCAGGCCAGTTCGGCCAGGCCCGTGCACCAGGCCAGCACCACTGCGGGCATCAGCAGCCGTGAAGGCAGATCCGATGCGCGCAGCAGCCACGGCGCAGCCAGCAGCACCGCCAACTGGGCGGCGGCCTGCAGCCGCGAGGGGCGCCACTCAAGGCTTGAGGGCGAGGATCTTCTGCATGAGGGGGATCGCGTGCGCATGCGGGCAGGCCTCGTAGCCCATGAACCAGCGCCACAACTTATCGTCCTCGCAGTCGAGCAGGAACAGGAAAACCTCGCGCTCTTCGGTCGGCGCAGTGCTCCACTCGTGGTCCAGGTAGCGGCCGAACAGCTGGTCCAGCTCACGCATGCCGCGGCGGCAGCGCCAGCGCAGCTTCTTCAGCAGAACATCTTCTTCCATCGTGTTTCTCCAGATACAGCAAAGCCACGCATGGCGTGGCTCTACTGGGGTCATGCAACTACCCTGCGCCGTGTATCAGGCGCGGCGTTCCATCATCAGCTTCTTGATCTCGGCGATCGCCAGTGCCGGGTTCAGGCCCTTCGGGCAGGTCCGGGCGCAGTTCATGATGGTGTGGCAGCGGTACAGCTTGAACGGATCTTCCAGATCGTCCAGGCGCGCACCGGTGTCCTCATCGCGCGAGTCGATGATCCAGCGGTAGGCCTGCAGCAGGATCGCCGGGCCCAGGTAACGCTCGCCGTTCCACCAGTAGCTCGGGCAGCTGGTCGAGCAGCAGGCGCACAGGATGCACTCGTACAGGCCGTCCAGCTTCTTGCGGTCTTCCGGCGACTGCAGGCGCTCGCGGTCCGGCGGTGCCGGGGTCTGGGTGCGGATCCACGGCTTGATCGACGCGTACTGCGCGTAGAAGTGGGTCAGGTCCGGAACCAGGTCCTTGACCACGTTCATGTGCGGCAGCGGGTAGATCGGCACTTCCTTCTTGCCGCAGTCCGAGATGGCTCGGGTGCAGGCCAGGGTGTTGGTGCCGTCGATGTTCATGGCGCACGAACCACAGATACCTTCGCGGCACGAGCGGCGGAAGGTCAGGGTCGGGTCGATCTCGTTCTTGATCTTGATCAGGGCGTCCAGGACCATCGGGCCACAGGCGTCCAGATCGACTTCATAGGTATCGGTGCGCGGGTTGCTGTCGTCGTCAGGACTCCAGCGGTAGATCTTGAAGGTGCGCACGTTCTTGCCGCCGTTCTTGACGGGGAAGTGCTTGCCCTTCGTGATCTTGGAATTCTTGGGGAGTGAAAACTCGGCCATGGCTGCTCTCGTTGGCTCAGGCGGCCCGCGCCCGTGGGCGCGGATTGCATGGTAGGCGGGGTCGGATCAGTACACGCGCGGCTTCGGCGGCACCACGGACACGTCGTCGGTCAACGTGTACATGTGCACCGGACGGTAGTCGAAGCTGCACTTGCCCTTCTCGTCGACGCTGACCAGGGTGTGCTTCTGCCAGTTGACGTCGTCGCGGTCCGGGAAGTCCTCGTGCGCATGCGCGCCGCGGCTTTCCTTGCGCTGTTCGGCCGAGTTGATCGTCGCCACCGCATTGAGCAGCAGGTTGTTCAGCTCGTAGGTCTCGATCAGGTCCGAGTTCCACACCAGCGAACGGTCGGAGACCTTCACGTCCTGGAACGAGTCGAAGATCTTGTCCATCTTCTCGCAGCCTTCCTTCAGCGTCTGGCTGGTGCGGAAGACCGCCGCGTCGGCCTGCATGGTGCGCTGCATGCGATCGCGGATGACCGAGGTCGGGGTATCGCCGTTGGCGTGGCGCAGCTTGTCCAGCAGGCCCAGCGCCTTGTCGCAGGCATCGGCCGGCAGCGGCTTGTGCGCAGCGCCCGGCTTGATGGTCTCGGCACAGCGGTTGGCCACGGCACGGCCGAACACCACCAGGTCCAGCAGCGAGTTCGAGCCCAGGCGGTTGGCGCCGTGCACGGACACGCAGGCCGCTTCGCCGATGGCGTACAGGCCCGGCACTACCGCGTTGTCGTTGTCGCCGACCTTCTGCACCACTTCGCCGTGGTAATTGGTCGGGATGCCGCCCATGTTGTAGTGCACGGTCGGGATGACCGGAATCGGCTGCTTGTGCACGTCGACGCCGGCGAAGATGCGGGCGCTCTCGGCGATGCCCGGCAGCTTCTCGTCGATCACGCCCGGGCCGAGGTGGGTCAGGTCGAGCAGGATGTGGTCCTTGTGCTCGCCGACGCCGCGGCCTTCGCGGATCTCGATGGTCATCGAACGGCTGACCACGTCGCGCGAGGCCAGGTCCTTGTAGTGCGGCGCGTAACGCTCCATGAAGCGCTCGCCGCTGCTGTTGCGCAGGATGCCACCTTCACCGCGGACACCCTCGGTGATCAGGCAGCCGGCGCCGTAGATGCCGGTCGGGTGGAACTGCACGAACTCCATGTCCTGCATGGCGATGCCGGCACGCATGGCCAGGCCGCCACCGTCGCCGGTGCAGGTGTGCGCCGAGGTGGCGCTGAAGTAGGCACGGCCGTAGCCGCCGGTGGCCAGTACCACGCCCTGGGCGCGGAACAGGTGCAGGGTGCCGTCGGACATGTCCAGGGCCAGCACGCCGCGGCAGGCGCCTTCCTCGTCGAAGATCAGGTCGAGCGCGAAGTACTCGATCATGAAGCGCGCGTCGTGCTTCAGCGACTGCTGGTACAGCGTGTGCAGCATCGCGTGGCCGGTACGGTCGGCCGCCGCGCAGGTACGCTGCGCCGCCGGGCCTTCGCCATACTTGGTGGTCATGCCACCGAACGGACGCTGGTAGATCTTGCCTTCGGCGGTGCGCGAGAACGGCACGCCGTAATGTTCGAGCTCGATGATGGCCGGGATGGCCTCACGGCACATGTACTCGATGGCGTCCTGGTCGCCCAGCCAGTCCGACCCCTTGATGGTGTCGAAGAAGTGGTAGCGCCAGTCGTCCTCGCCCATGTTGCCGAGCGCGGCCGAGATACCGCCCTGGGCGGCAACGGTGTGAGAACGGGTCGGGAAGACCTTGGTCAGGCACACGGTCTGCAGGCCCTTGGCGGCCAGGCCGAACGTGGCGCGCAGGCCGGCACCGCCGGCGCCGACCACGACCATGTCGTACTTGTGTTCGGTGATCTTGTAAGCGGACATCTAATCTGGATTCCTGTGTAGGTGCCTGGGCTCAGGCAACGCCGAGGGCGATGCGGCCCACCGCAAACACACTGACGATCATGCCGAGCACGGCGACGAACTTCACCGCGGTCTGCAGCACCAGGGCCAGCAGCGATTCGTGGATGTAGTCTTCCAGCACGACCTGCATGCCGAGCTGCGCGTGCCAGAACATGGCGATCAGCAGGCCGATCAGCGGCACCGCGTTCCACGGCTTGGCCACGGCGGCGGCGGCGGTGGCGTAGTCCGAGCCCAGCAGGCCCAGCACGAAGACCAGGAACCAGATGCCCAGCACCACCAGTGCGGCGGCGGTCAGGCGCTGGTGCACGAAGTGCTCGGTGCCGGTCTTGGCCGAGCCAAGGCCGCGCACGTTCTTCAACGGGGTACGGAACTTGCTCACGCGGCACCTCCGAACATCACATAGGCCCACACCAGCAGGGTGATCACCAAGCTGCCGATGACCGACAGCCAGCTGCTGCGGATGAAGGCGGGGATGCTGAAGCCGATGGCGAAGTCCTGCACGACGTGGCGGATGCCATTGCACAGGTGATAGGCGAACGACCATGTCCACGCGAACAGGAACACGCGGCCATACCAGGCCCCGGCATGGCCGGTGAAGCAGTTCCAGGACTCGGGCCCCATCATCAGGGCCAGCAGGCCGGCGGCGATGATGAGGGCACCAACAGACAGAAAGACGCCAGTGGCTCGATGCAGGATCGAGGTGGCCATCTGAATCTGCCAGCGATACACCTGAAGGTGCGGGGAAAGTGGGCGTTGTCTGGTCGCCATTCGCTGGGCTCGTTGTCTCGGCTGGGCGGCACACGGCCGCGTTGGCTCAATGCTGATCAGAAATCGATGCAGCGTCCGTTTTTCTCCCAATCGCCATACCGCACCGGATCAAGTCCGCCGCGGCCGCCGAATTCTTCCGCTTTTTCCTGTTCCACGGGCACGGGTGCCACGGGGACCAGCGGGGCTTCAGATTCGTCGTCGGGAGTGGGGGTTGTTTGGCCTATCATGTTCGGTCTCGCAACGCACAAATTTTAGACCTCGTTCACGTGCCTGACAACCTGCCCCCTGCTTTCGTCGGATATCCTCGCCTGCCCGGCCACCAGCTGCTGAGCCTGCAGGGCCCGGATGCGGCTGTCTTTGCCCACGCCCAGTTCAGCAGCGATGTCACCGCCCTGCCCCTGCAGCACTGGCAGTGGAGTGCCTGGCTGAGCGCCAAGGGCCGCACCCTGGCGGTGTTCCAGCTGCTTCGGCTGGCCGAAGACCACGTGATGCTGGTGCTGGCTGACGGCGATGCCGATGCGATTGCGTCGCAACTGCAGCGCTTCGTGTTCCGCCGCAAGGTGAAGGTGCAGGTGCGCAGCGATCTGGCGGCGGCTGGCGCGTTCACCGCGCCCGAGGCCGCCAGCGGCGCGGCGATTGCGCAGACCGCAGGCGACGGCTGGGAGCTGGACCTGGGCAGCGATGCCCTGCCGCGCACCCTGCGCGTTGGCAGCGCCGACGCGTTCGCGGCCGGCAATGAAGCCGATGAGGCCGCTTTCGCCCTGGCCTGGCGCCAGGCCGACCTGCGCTACGGCCTGCCGCGGCTGGAAGAAGGCCAGCGCGAAGTGTGGACCCCCCAACAGCTGGGCCTGGACCGCCTGAACGGCTACAGCGTGAAGAAGGGCTGCTATCCCGGCCAGGAAATCGTCGCCCGCACCCACTTCCTCGGCAAGGCCAAGCGTGCGGTGCAGTTGCTGCATACCGCAGCACCGGCACAGGCCGGCGATGGCGTGCAGCAGGATGGCGCGGGGCTGGGCACGATTGCCAGCGTGGCCGGCGACCTGGCACTGGCGGTACTGCCACTGGAGGCCAGCGACGCTGATCTGCAGGTGGGCGATGCCATTGCGCAGCGCGTGCCGTTGCTGGATGGCCTGGCCCGCTGAAGCAGGCGGGGACCTGCACGGGTGGGTGCAGGAATGGTAGTGCCGGCCGCTGGCCGGCAACCATGCAGGGTTGAGGTTGCCGGCCAGCGCCCGGCACTACCCCTTACAGGCGCGCGCCGGTTTCCGGGTTGAAGAAATGCAGGCCCTGCGGATGGATCGCCACGCGGATCTGCTCGCCCACCTCGGGCAGCGCCTGCGGCGCCACGCGCATGGTCAGCGCGTGCTGGCCACTGCTCAGGTTGACGAAGATCTCGTTACCGACCGGTTCGATGCCTTCAATGCGTGCGACGAACGCATGCGCATCGTCGGCGGCCGCCGGCTGCAGGTGCTCCGGACGCACGCCCACCGCGATCGGCTTCTGCAGCCAGGCCGGATCGATGGTGGCCTGGCCCAGCGGTGCACGCCACTCACCATCGACCACGGTCACGCCACCGGCATCGCCCTGCAGCGTACCGCGCAGCACGTTCATCGCCGGGCTGCCGAGGAAGCCGGCCACGAACAGGTTGGCGGGGCGATCGTACAGCGCCATCGGCGTATCGATCTGCTGGATGACGCCATCCTTCAGCACCACGATGCGCTGGCCCAGGGTCATCGCTTCGACCTGGTCGTGCGTCACGTAGATCATGGTGGTACCCAGCTTGCGGTGCAGCTGCGCGATCTCGGTACGCACGCTGTGGCGCAGCTTGGCATCCAGGTTGGACAGCGGTTCGTCGAGCAGGAACACCGCCGGCTCGCGCACCAGCGCACGGCCCAGCGCGACACGCTGGCGCTGGCCACCGGACATCGCCTTGGGCAGCTTGTCCATCATCTCGGTCAGGCCCAGCGTCTGCGCCGCCTCGGCGATGCGCTTGTCGATGGTCGCCTTGTCGTGACCGCGCAGCTTCAGGCCAAAGGCCAGGTTCTCGGCCACGGTCATGTGCGGGTACAGCGCATAACTCTGGAACACCATCGCGATGTCGCGATCCTTCGGCGCCACGTCGTTGACCACGCGATCACCGATGGTCAGCGTGCCGCCGCTGATCTCCTCCAGGCCAGCCACCATCCGCAGCAGGGTCGACTTGCCACAGCCGGACGGGCCGACCAGCACCATCAGCTCGCCATCGGCGACCTCGAAGCTGGCGTCCTTCACCGCGACCTGGCCGTTGTCATAGACCTTGCGCACACCCTGCAACTGCACTTTTGCCATATCACCTATCCGGTCCGCCCGAAGCCGGGCTGTCTTTTGGGACTGCCTCGGCCCTCCCGATGGCAGTGATGATTGCGCGCTTGCCGCATGACGGCGAGCACTGCAATCGAATACAGTTGCCCATTCTGCCATGTAAACGTTTTCACGTGGCACTATCCGATGATCGGTGCGCACCGATCTGCGTCGGCGGTTGAACGAAGGTTCCGCCGAGGCAGTGGTTTCGAATGGAACGGTCTTCCGGCACCCCGGAGAACGCCCCTGACGAACCTCGGACAGGCAGTTGCGCGGATGTCCCCCGAACCCAGCCATGAAGCGATTGACAACGATGTCACCCGGATCTGAAACTCGAGCGATGCACGACACCCTCTTCCTGTTCGGTGCCACAGGTGATCTGGCCCAGCGCTACCTGTTCCCTTCGCTGCTTCGCCTGCTTGGCGACGGCCTGCTGCCGGAGGACTTCCGCATCCGTGCGCTGGCCCTGTCCGGGCATGACACCGAAGCCTTCCATGACATCCTGCGGCCGCGCCTGCAGCAGGCCATGCCGATGGCCACGCAGGACGACATCAGCGCCCTGCTGCGTCGCATCGACTACCGCTCTGTGGACCTGCGCGACGTCGACTCGGTTGCCGCCGCGGTCGCCGACCTCGTGCACCGCAAGTGCGTCAGCTACCTCGCCATCCCGCCGGGCCTGTACATCTCCACCTGCGAAGGCCTGGCCAAGGGCGGCGCCCTCGCCGCGCCGGCACGCCTGATGCTGGAAAAGCCGATCGGCAGCGACAGCGAGAGCGCCGAGGAAATCATCAGCACCATCGGCCAGTGGATCGACGAGGACCGCGTGTTCCGCCTCGACCACTACCTGGGCAAGGCCGCGGTGCAGAACCTGATCGCACTGCGCTTCGGCAACACGCTGCTGGAAGCGGTGTGGAACCGCAACTACATCGAATCGGTGCACATCCTGGTGGCCGAAAGCGAAGGCGTGGATGGCCGCGATGCCTATTACGCCCGCTCCGGCGCGCTGCGCGACATGGTGCAGAGCCACATCCTGCAGCTGCTGTGCATGGTGGCGATGGAACCGCCGGCATCGCTGGAAGCCGATCGCATCCGCGACGAGAAGGTCAAGGTGCTGCGCGCCCTGCGCCCGCTCGATGCCCGGCACGCCGCGCGTGACAGCATCCGTGGCCGCTACACCGCCGGCACCATCAATGGCCAGCCGGCACAGGCCTACCAGCCGCCGGAAGGCAGCGACGTGGAAACCTTCGCCGGTGTCACCGCGCATATCGACAACTGGCGCTGGAGCGGCGTGCCGTTCCACCTGGTCACCGGCAAGCGCCTGCCCGAGCGCACCACCCGCGTGGTGGTCACGCTGAAGCCGGTCACCCACTGGCTGTTCGAGCGCCCGCAGCGCGCGCAGGCCGCACCGAACCGCCTGGTGTTCCAGCTGCAGCCGCAGGAAAACATCGAACTGGGCCTGATGAGCAGCCTGGCAGGCCCGGAATGGGGCGCGCTGGAGCTGCATCCGCTGGAGCTGGAACTGTCGGTGCCGACCGGCCTGCACCGCCGTATCGCTTACGAACGCTTGTTCCTGGATGCCTTCAACGGCAACCACACGCTGTTCGTGCGCGATGACGAAGTGCGTGCGGCCTGGGCCTGGATCGACAGCGTCGCCGACGCCTGGAAGGACGCCAAGCTGCCGCTGGAGCCCTACCCCGCCGGCCAATGGGGCCCGGGCAATGCGGGCGGGTTCCTGCCGCAGGACCTGGACGCGCCCGACAGCGGAGCGTCGGCATGAGTGCCAGCTCGCAGCCAGTGCTGGTCGCCGACATCGGTGGCACCAACGCGCGCTTCGCCCTGGCCGACACCTCGCTGGACGCACCGCTGCAGAAGGACAGCATCCGCGAGTACGCGGTGGCGGAGTTCCCGTCGCTGGGTGATGCCGCGCGCCACCATCTGGAACAGATCGGCGCCACGGCAAGCCGCGGCGTGTTCGCCGTGGCCGGTCGCGTGGATGGTGACGAAGCACGCATCACCAACCATCCGTGGGTGATCTCGCGCAGCCGCACCGCTGCCATGCTCGGGTTCGACGAACTGCACCTGATCAACGACTTCGCCGCGCAGGCGATGGCGATTTCGCTGCTTCAGCCCGATGACGTGGTCCAGGTCGGCGGGGCTGCCTGGGTACCGGGCAAGCCCGGCCAGCCACGCAACTACGCGGTGATCGGGCCCGGTACCGGTCTCGGCGTCGGCGGCCTGATCATGCGCCACGGCCGTTGCTATCCGCTGGAAACCGAAGGCGGCCATGTCAGCTTCCCGCCGGGAACCCCGGAAGAGATCCGCATCCTGGAGATCCTGTCCGAGCAGTTCGGCCGCGTCTCCAACGAGCGCCTGATCTGCGGCCCCGGCCTGGTCAACATCCATCGCGCCGTGTGCGAGATGGCCGGCATCGATCCGGGCCAGCTGCAGCCGGTGGACGTGACCGCCCGCGCCCTGCACGGCGATCCGCAGGCGATGCGCACCGTGGATGTGTTCTGCGCCGTGTTCGGCGCCATTGCTGGCGATCTGGTGCTGACCCAGGGCGCCTGGGACGGCGTGTTCCTGACCGGCGGGCTGACCCCGAAGATGCTCGATTCGCTGCAGCACTCCGGTTTCCGCCAGCGCTTCGAGCACAAGGGCCGGTTCTCTTCCATCATGGCGCGCGTGCCCTCGTTGGCGGTGATGCATCCCCACGCCGGACTGCTGGGCGCCGCCGCCTATGCCGCCGACGCCGAACGTGACGCACCTGGAGTTGCCGCATGAGCCCCACCACCTTCCACGACGACCGCATCGAGTTCATCAACCATGGCGATGCCGATGGCTGGATCGAAGCCGTTGCCGCCGAGATGGCGCACACCCTCAACCACGACATCAACGAAGTGGGCCGCGCCCGCATCCTGCTGTCTGGCGGCACTACACCGGCGCCGGTCTACCAGGCGCTGGCCGAGTTGGACGTGCACTGGGACCGGGTGGAAGTGAGCCTGGCCGACGAGCGCTGGCTGTCGCCGCAGGATCGCGACAGCAATGCCTGGCTGGTGCGCGAGCACCTGCTGAAACGCGCCGAGGGTGCGCATTTCGATCCACTGGTGCGGATCGGCAAGCCCCTGCCCGAATGCGTGTACACCGCCAACCTGCAGGCACAGCACAGCCAGCCGCCGAGCCTGGTGGCACTGGGCATGGGCAACGACGGCCACACCGCCTCGCTGTTCCCGGGCTCGAAGGACCTCGCCCGCGCACTGGAAAGCACCCTGCCCTATGCCGCGCTGGATGCCACCGGCTGCCCGGGTGCGAACCAGTGGCCGCTGCGCATCACGCTGACCCCGCATGGGCTGCGCCAGTGCCGACAGCGCCTGCTGCTGCTGCGCGGCAAGCAGAAGCTGCAGGTGCTGCGCCAAGCGTTGGACAGCAACGACGCCCAGCAGTATCCGATCCTCAACGCGATCAACCTGGAAGGCGCGCGCCTGCGCGTCCACTGGGCTGATTGATGTCGGCGGCGGTGCCCTGCCGCCGCTTGCCTCTCGCCACCTTGAACGCCGGTAGCCAATGAGCCTCCATCCGCAATTGCAAGCCATCACTGAGCGTGTCATCCGCCGCAGCGCCGCCTCGCGTGCCGCCTACCTGGCCGCGATCGACGCCTCCCTGCGCGAAGGCCCGTTCCGCAGCCGCCTGAGCTGCGGCAACCTCGCCCATGGATTCGCCGCCTGTGGCGGTACCGACAAGAGCCGCCTGCGGGGCGGCGTGACGCCGAACCTGGGCATCATCACCGCCTACAACGACATGTTGTCGGCGCACCAGCCGTTCGAGACCTATCCCGAGCAGATCCGCGAGATCGCCCGCGAGCTGGGTGCTACGGCACAGGTGGCCGGCGGCGTGCCGGCGATGTGCGACGGCGTCACCCAGGGCCGCGGCGGCATGGAACTGTCGCTGTTCTCGCGCGATGTGATCGCCCAGGCCACTGCGATCGGCCTCAGCCATGACATGTTCGATACCACCGTCTACCTCGGCGTGTGCGACAAGATCGTGCCGGGCCTGCTGATCGGCGCGCTGGCCTTCGGCCACCTGCCGGCGGTGTTCGTGCCGGCTGGCCCGATGACCCCGGGCATCCCGAACAAGCAGAAGGCGGAAGTGCGCGAGCGCTATGCCGCCGGCGAAGCCACCCGCGAAGAGCTGCTGGAAGCCGAGTCCGCCTCGTACCACGGCGCCGGCACCTGCACCTTCTACGGCACCGCCAATTCCAACCAGGTGCTGCTGGAAGCGATGGGCGTGCAGCTGCCGGGCGCATCGTTCGTCAATCCGGGCACGCCGCTGCGCGACGCCCTCACCCGCGAAGCCACCGAACGTGCACTGGACATCACCGCGCTCGGCGACGACTTCCGTCCGCTGGGCCGGATCATCGATGAGCGCGCGATCATCAACGCGGTCATCGCGCTGATGGCCACCGGCGGTTCGACCAACCACACCATCCACTGGATCGCAGTGGCGCGTGCCGCCGGCATCGTGCTGACCTGGGACGACTTCGACGAACTGTCGCAGCTGATTCCGCTGCTGGCCCGCGTCTATCCGAACGGCGAGGCCGACGTGAACCGTTTCGCGGCCGCTGGCGGACCGGCCTTCGTGTTCGGCGAGCTGATCAGGGCGGGCCTGATGCACGGTGACCTGGTCAGCGTGGCGCGCGGCGGCATGGCCGACTACGCGCGCGAGCCGCAGCTGCGCGACGGCCAGCTGGTCTACCTGCCGGGCCTGCAACACAGCGCCGATGACGAAGTGGTGCGTGGCGTCGACAATCCGTTCGAGCACCAGGGCGGCCTGCGCCTGCTGCGCGGCAACCTGGGCAAGTCGCTGATCAAGCTGTCGGCGGTGAAGCCGCAGTACCGCACGATCGAAGCACCGGCCGTGGTTGTCGATGCGCCGCAGGTGCTGAACAAGCTGCATGCCGGCGGCCTGCTGCCCGAGCACTTCGTGGCGGTGGTGCGTTACCAGGGCCCGCGTGCCAACGGCATGCCGGAACTGCATTCGCTGGCGCCGCTGCTGGGGCTGCTGCAGAACCAGGGCCGGCGCGTGGCACTGGTCACCGACGGCCGCCTGTCCGGCGCCTCGGGCAAGATTCCGGCGGCGATCCATGTGACGCCGGAAGCGGCACGCGGTGGTCCGCTGGCCAAGGTCCGCGAAGGCGACATGATCCGCCTCGATGGTGAGGCCGGCACGCTGGAAGTGCTGGTGGACGCGGCCGAGTGGGCCGCGCGTCCGCTGGCCCCGAACACGGCGCCTGCCGCGCATGACCTGGGCCGCAACCTGTTCGCGATCAACCGACGCGTGGTGGGGCCGGCCGATCAGGGTGCGATTTCGATTTCGTGCGGGCCGGCGGCGGCCGATGGCGGGCCGTGGGAATACGACGCGGAGTACGAGCTGGGGCACGATGCCGCAGCGGCGGCGGCGCCGCATGAGGCAAAAGACGCCTGAAGCGAAAAGCCGCGGCAGGCTTCCCGGCCTGGGCAGTAGAGCGCCCTGGACAATTCCCGGCGCGTCATTTGCGCTGCGGCCACTGAATCAAGAAGAGCAAAGGCAAGGGCAAAAGCATGGGTATCGAACAACATCAGGTGAAGGCGGCGGAGCTGTTGCGTGCGGCGGGCATCCTGCCGGTGGTGACGATTCATACGCTGGACCAGGCGCGTGCGGTCAGTGCGGCGTTGCTGGAAGGTGGCCTGCCGGCGATCGAGTTGACGCTGCGTACGCCAGTGGCGATGGAAGCATTGGCGATGCTCAAGCGCGAGCTGCCGGACGTGGTGGTGGGCGCCGGCACGGTGCTGACCGTGGAGCAGATGCAGCAGTCGATCGATGCGGGCGCGGACTTCCTGGTGACCCCGGGTACGCCACCGGCGCTGGCCGATGCGCTGGCGGCGGCACCGCTGCCGGTAGTGCCGGGTGCGGCCACGCCGACCGAACTGCTGTCGCTGTATGCGCGCGGCTTCCGCGTGTGCAAGCTGTTCCCTGCCACCGCCGTGGGGGGGCTGGCGATGATCAAGGGTCTGGCCGGCCCGGTTGCCGACCTCAAGCTGTGCCCGACCGGCGGCATCACCGAAAACACCGCCGCCGAGTACCTCGAGCAGAAGAACGTGGTCTGCATCGGCGGTTCGTGGATGGTGCCGGGCAGCTGGATCGCCGACGGTCAGTGGGACAAGGTGCGCGCCAGCGCCGCCGACGCCGCGAAGATCATCAAGCGCGTACGCGGCCACTGAGCCCGACACAGCTGTAGAGCCGAGCCCACGCTCGGCTCCGCGCCCGCAGGCCGGAAAGCAGCCGAGCATAGGCTCGGCTCTACATTTCCTCTATCGGCAGTGACGGCGCACGGAACCTGTCGGTGGCCCTGCGGAGGGCTCAGCCGTTGGCCGAATCCCTTACAGCGGCCGTGCCGGATCCACCAGCCCGTACTGGCTGGCCATGCGCGCCAGCGCGATGTTGTCGTGGATCCCCATCTTCTCGAACAGCCGCGCCTTGTGCGTGTTCACTGTCTTCGCGCTCAGGCTCAGGCGCCGCGCGATGTCTTCCTGGCGCAGGCCCTGGGTCAGCAGCAACGCCACTTCCAGCTCGCGCGGCGACAGGCTGTCGAATGGAGAGCCGTTGCCTTCAACGGTCGACAAGGCCAGGTTCTGCGCGATGCTGGTGCCCAGGTAGCGACGGCCCATGGCCACATCGCGCACCGCACGCAGCAGCTCCTGTGCATCGCAGCCCTTGCCGATGTAGCCCGCAGCCCCGGCTTCCAGCAAGCGCTTCGGCAGCGGCCCGTCTTCCAGCACCGACACGATCACCACGCGGGTGTTGCGATGGCTGCGGACGATGCGCTCGGTCACCTCCATGCCACTCACGCCGGGCAGGTGCAGGTCGCACAGCACCACGTCCGGCAGCAACTGGCGGACGTCGCGCAGCGCATCTTCGCCGGTCTCGGCTTCGCCCACCACCTCGATGTCGGTCTCCCCCGACAGGATCATCTTCATCCCGGTGCGGACCAGTGCGTGGTCATCCACCAGGTAGACTCGAATCGTCATTCACGTACCTCTTCGAATGCGGCCATTGCAGGTCAAGCTAGGCAGGGCGCCGATACCCCTGCAAGCGCGTTCGAGATGCGACCCGGGCATTCTGCCTTGCGCATCACAGTACCGCGCGTTGTGCTTGCCCCCTGTCTTGCAGAACCTGCTGCAACGAAACAACTGATCTATTACGTAGACGCCCCGGAGGGGCCATCCACGTCAATCCCCCTGTGATGATGCTTCGCTGGCCGTCGCTGGCGGCGAATCCTGACGTCGCCAAGGATGCCGGCGACTGAACATGACCAGATAGCACCCTACCACCCAAACCAGCGCGGCACACCATCCGGCCAGGATATCGGAGGGGTAATGCACGCCCAGATAGACCCGGGAGACGCTGACCAGCAGGCTGAACGCGGGCGCCAGCAGCAGCACCGGCCAGCGCCAGCGGGTGTTCCAGGCCAGCAGCACCAGGGTCACGGCCAGGGTCATCGAGCCCATCGCGTGGCCGCTGGGAAAGCTGAACGTCGATTCCGGCGCGATCGATTCCCACAGGCTGGGGCGCTGGCGCTGGAAGAAATGCTTGCTGCCCATGTTCAGCAGCGCCGAGCCGACGAAGCTGACCGCCACGAAGGTGGCCTCACGCCAACGCCGGTAGCCCAGCAGCACGCCGATGATCAGCACGTCGGCGGGAATCAGGAACCATTCGTAGCCCAGCCTGGAAATGAGCACGAAGAAGCGGTCCAGCAGCGGTGAGTGCAGGCCATGCATCTGCCACAGCAGCGGCGCATCGAAATGGAACGATTCAAACTCGTGCACTTCGTCGGCCAGGGCGACGAAACCCGCCAACGGCAGCAGCACGCCACCGAACAGCAGCACCAGGCGCCAGGCATTGTGCGCCATCCAGTGGCGGAAACCGGAGGCGGACTCCGGCGCAGCGAGGATCGCAGGCTTATCCGGCGCTTCGGACATATTTGTGTTCGACGTAATCGTCGATCAGGGCGACGAACTCCTGGGCGATGTTCTCGCCACGCAGGGTCACCTTCTTCTCGCCATCGACGAACACGGGCGCGGCCGGGGTTTCGCCGGTGCCCGGCAGGGAAATACCGATGTTGGCGTGCCGCGACTCACCCGGCCCATTGACGATGCAGCCCATCACCGCCAGGGTCATGTTCTCCGCACCCGGATGGTGGATCTTCCACAGCGGCATCTTCTCGCGCACGTGGTTCTGCACCACCTTGGCCAGTTCCTGGAAGAACTCGGAGGTGGTGCGGCCGCAGCCCGGACAAGCCGTGACCAGCGGCGTGAAGGCACGCTGGCCGGTGGTCTGCAGCAGTTCCTGGGCGACGATCACCTCCTGTGTGCGCGACTGGCCCGGTTCCGGGGTCAGCGAGATGCGGATGGTGTCACCGATGCCTTCCTGCAGCAGCACGCCCAGCGCCGCCGACGAGGCGACGATGCCCTTGCTGCCGATACCGGCCTCGGTCAGGCCCAGGTGCAGGGCAAAATCGGAGCGCTGGGCCAGGTCGCGGTACACCGCGATCAGCTCCTGCACGCCACTGACCTTGGCCGACAGCACGATGCGATCGCGCGGCAGGCCGAGCTCCACCGCCTGCTCGGCCGAATCCAGCGCCGAACGGATCAGCGCCTCGCGCAGCACGCGACCGGCATCCCAGGGCTGCTCGCGCAGGTTGTTCTCGTCCATCAACTTCGCCGCCAGGGCCTGGTCCAGCGAGCCCCAGTTGGCACCGATGCGCACCGGCTTGTTGTAGCGGATCGCGAACTCGATCAACTGGGCGAACTGCAGGTCCTTCTTCTTGCCGAAGCCGACGTTGCCCGGGTTGATGCGGTACTTGGCCAGCGCTTCGGCACATGCCGGCTCGGCGGTCAGCAGCTGGTGGCCGTTGTAGTGGAAATCACCGATCAGCGGCACGTCGATGCCCATCATCGCCAGCTTGTCGACGATGCGCGGGATCGCCGCAGCGGCTTCCACGGTATTGACGGTCAAACGCACCATTTCCGAACCGGCCCGCCACAGCTCGGCCACCTGCTTCACGCTGGAGGCCACGTCGGACGTGTCGGTGTTGGTCATCGACTGCACCACGACCGGCTTGCCTCCGCCTACGGTGACCCCGCCGATCTGCACGGCATGGGTCTGGCGGCGGGGCCAGGAGGTGGCATCGGAGGGAGGAGTCGGGCGGGTGACGGCGTCGTGCATGGGCGCATTCTACCGCCCGCCCCCGCATTCCGGGTGACTCGCATTCAGCCGGTGGCACGGCTGCGGCCGATTGTCGCAGGCACAGCCGCCCGTGAACGCATACGATGAGCGTGAATGACCGGTCCCGACGCCCCGTTTCTCCGTACCCTGTGCAGCCTGCGCTGGCTTGCCGTAGGCGGCCAGGCCGCCACCATCCTGGTTGCCACCTGGGTGCTGGGCCTGCCGTTGCCGCAGCTGCCGCTATGGGCCGGCGTGGCGGTGCTGGCCCTGTTCAACATCTATACCCAGTTGCGTCCGGACGCGGCTGACACCGCACCGCTGACCGCGTTCGGCCACATCCTGGTGGACGTGATCATCCTGACCTGGATGGTCGGCTGGAGCGGCGGCATGGCCAACCCGTTCAGCTCGCTGTTCCTGATCCTGATCGCGCTGGCCGCGTTCGCCCTGCCCCTGCGCTGGGCACTGGCGGTCGCACTGGCCTGCCTGCTCGGCTACGCCGCCAGCGGCATCTTCGGCCAGCCATTGCCGGACGGTTATTTCCGCGCGCAGGACCTGAATCGCTGGGGCGTGGTCGCCAACTTCCTGATTTCCGCCGCGGTGGTACTGGCCTTCTCCACCCGGCTGGCGCTGGCCCTGCGGCAGCGCGAACTGGAACTGTCGGCACTGCGCGAGCGCTTCGCCCGCAACGAGGGCATCGTCGCGCTGGCCACCCATGCCGCCTCGGTGGCGCATGAACTGAACACGCCGCTGGCGACCATGACCCTGCTCGCCGACGATGTGGCCGAGCGCAGCGAAGAGCCGGAAGTGCGCGAGGACATGGAAACCCTGCGCGAGCTGCTGGTGCAGTGCCGGGAGCGCGTGCTGGCGCTGGCTGCTCCGGCCTCGGCCGACGCACCGGGCCGCAGCCATTCCAGCGCACAGCAGGTGCTGGAGCAATGGCGCCTGGTGCGGCCGACCATCGACCTGCACCGCAACGATGATGCGCCGCTGCGGCTACCGCTGGACCCGGGCGTTGGCCATCTGCTGATGGTCCTGCTCAACAACGCCGCCGATGCCGGCGAGAAAGCCGGCCGGCCACGCGTGGACCTGGACCTGCGCATCGAAGGCGACGACCTGATCGGCGAAGTCCGCGACTACGGCCATGGCTTCGACGCCCGTGCCGCCGTGCTGCCGGGCAAGCTGTTCGGCAGCAGCAAGAGCGAGGGCATGGGCGTCGGCCTGGCCCTGTCCCATGCCACCATCGAACGCCTCGACGGCGAGATGTGGATGCGGCCGGCCCAGGGGGCCGGCAGCCGCGTCGGCTTCCGCCTGCCGCTGGCCCCACGCGAGGACACCCCATGAGCCTTAACCATTCCACCCTGGGCCTGCTGGTCGACGACGACGAGCTGTACCTGCGTACCCTGCAACGCAGCCTGGCCCGCAAGGGGCTTGAAACGCAGACCGCACAGGATGCCGCCAGTGCGCTGGCGCTGGCCCGGCAGCATCCACCGGCGTTCGCGCTGATCGACCTGAAGCTGGGCAGCGATTCCGGCCTGGCACTGATCCAGCCGCTGCGCGCGCTGCGCGCGGACATGCGGATCCTGCTGGTAACTGGCTACGCCAGCATCGCCACCGCGGTGGAGGCGATCAAGCTCGGTGCAGACGATTATCTGCCCAAGCCGGCCACGGTGCCGATGATCCTGCGCGCCCTCGGCGAGGAAGACGACGGCCCGGCCGACGATGGCGAAATGGAAGTGCCCGATGCGATGACGCCGATCAGCCGCCTGCAGTGGGAACACATCCAGCAGGCGATGCACGAGACCGGCGGCAACGTGTCAGCGGCCGCGCGCCTGCTCGGCATGCACCGGCGCTCGCTGCAGCGCAAACTGGCCAAGCGGCCAAGCCCGGAGCGCGACCCGAGCCGGTGACGCGGTAGTGCCGGCCGCTGGCCGGCAACCCATCTGCTGCGGTAGTGCCGGCCGCTGGCCGGCAACCTCATGAACGATTGAAGCATCACCTGGATGCCGGCCAGCGGCCGGCACTACCAGAGCATCAGCGCTTCAGCTGCGCCAGGATCTCGCGGGTCATCGGATCGGCAACCGCCACATCCTCGCCCTGCAGCGCCGGCAGCAGGCCACTGGCCAGTTGCTTGCCGAGCTCGACACCGAACTGGTCGAACGCGTTGATGTTCCAGATCACCGACTGCACGTACACGGCGTGTTCGTACATGGCGATCAGCGCACCCAGTGCCTGCGGGGTCAGCGCGTCGAGCAGGATCAGCGTGCTCGGCCGCCCGCCCGGGTAATCACGGTGCGGATCGTCGCTGCTCTGGCCATTGGCCAGCGCCTCGGTCTGTGCCAACAGGTTGGCCAGCAGGGCCTGGTGATTGATCGTGTAGGGATCATCGTTGTGCACACAGCCGATGAAGTCGGCCGGAACGACGCTGGTGCCCTGGTGCAGCGCCTGGAAGAAGCTGTGCTGCACATCGGTGCCTGCCCCACCCCACCACACCGGCACGGTGTCGGTGGTGACCGGCGCACCATCACGCTGCACGCGCTTGCCCAGGCTTTCCATCACCAGCTGCTGCAGGTAGGCCGGCAGCAGCGCCAGACGCTGGTCGTAGGTCATCACCGCATGCGTGGCATGGCCCAGCAGGTTGCGGTTCCAGATGTCGGTCAGGCCATGCAGCACCGGCAGGTTGCGCTCCAGCGGTGCATCCAGCGCATGCGCATCCATCTGTGCGGCGCCTTCCAGCAGCTGCTCAAAGCGCTCGAAGCCGATCGCCAACGCGATCGGGAAACCGACCGCCGACCACAGCGAATAGCGGCCACCCACCCAGTCCCACATCGGCAGTACGCGATCGGCGGCGATCGCGAAGGCCTTGGCGGCGCGATCCGAATTGGCGCTGACTGCATACAGGCGCTCGCTGCCGCCCAGCCAGTCGTGCAGGATCTGGCCGTTGAGCAGCGTTTCCTGCGTACCGAAGGTCTTGGAGATGAGGATGCCGGCGGTCTTGGCCGGATCCAGCGTGGCCAGCGTGCGCTGCATGGCGGCGCCGTCCACGTTCGAGACGAAATGCACGCGCAGGCGCGCACCGCTGACCGGACGCAGCGCGTCGGCGACCAGGCGCGGGCCAAGGTCGGAACCACCGATGCCGACGCTGACCACATCGGTCACGCCACTGTCTTCCAGCGCGCGCACCAGCACGCCCATGCGCTGGCGGATCCCGCGCGCGGTGGCATAGGCCTCGGCCGCCACCGGCGCATCGACCACATCGCCGCGCAGCGCGGTATGCAGCGCGGCGCGCCCTTCGGTCAGGTTGACCTGTTCGCCGCGGAACAGGCGCGTGATGGCACCGCCGACATCACGCTCGGCAGCCAGCGCCAACAGCGCCTGCAACGCCGCGGCATCGTATTTCTGCCGGGCGAAATTGACGTACAACGGACCGACCCGCAGCGCCAGCTCCTGTACACGGCCGGGTTCGGCGGCGAGCAGGCTGGGAATGCTTGCGCCCTTCAGGCGCTGGGCGTGGGAATGCAGCGAGTCGAATCCGTTGTTCGTTGTCATGCGGCCTGGGTCGGGATCGTGTCGTTGGTGTGGGTGATCTGGTTGTTGCCATCAACGTACACCAGCTTCGGCCTGAAGCTGTCAGCTTCCTGCTCGGTCATGCTGGCGAACGCGGCGATGATGATGATGTCACCGACCTGCACGTGGCGCGCAGCGCCACCGTTGAGCGAGACAACGCCGCTGCCGGCTTCGGCGCGGATGGCATAGGTCGAGAAACGCGCACCATTGGTCACGTCCCAGATGTGCACCTGCTCGAACTCGCGGATGCCGGTGGCAGCCAGCAGGTTGTCATCGATGGCGATCGAGCCTTCGTAGTTCAGCTCGGAATGGGTGACGGTGGCGCGATGGATCTTGGTCTTGAGCAGGGACAGGTGCATGGGGGCGCTGCAACGGCAAAGGAAAGAGCGGATTCTAGCACCCGCGCAGCGCGGGGCATCACGGCCGGCAACCTGTTCAGGTAGGCGGTGAAACCGGGGTCAGAACCCTTTTCCCCTGGAAAAGGGATCTGACCCCATGCATCGCGCGGCGCCGCCGGAACTCAGAACTCCAGGTTGTCGATCAACCGGGTGGTTCCCAGGCGCGCGGCAATCAGCGCCACGCGGCCACCGCCGTCGAAGGTCGGCTCGGCCAGCTCCGGGGTGCGCAGCACCGCGTAGTCGACCTGGAACCCGGCTGCCTGCAATGCGGCCGTGGCGTCGGCTTCGATGCGATCACGTGCCTGCCCCGCCACGTAGCCCTCGCGCATGCCCAGCAGGGTGCGGTGGATGGTGGTCGCGACCGGGCGCTGTTCGTCGCTCAGGTACTGGTTGCGCGAACTCTTGGCCAGGCCATCCTCGTCGCGCACGATCTCAGCACCGACGATCTGGATCGGGAACGACAGCTCGGCCACCATCTGCCTGATCACGGCAAGCTGCTGGTAGTCCTTGCGGCCGAACACGGCCACGTCCGGCTGCACCTGCAGGAACAGGCGCGCCACCACCGTGCAGACGCCATCGAAGTGCCCCGGGCGGCTGGCGCCTTCCAGCACTTCACTGACACCCGGCGCGTGCATGCGCGTGGTCCTGTCCACGCCCAGCGGATACATCGTCTCCACGCTGGGCAGCCACACGGCATCGCAGCCGACCTGCTCCAGCCCGGCCACGTCGGCCTCGGGCGTGCGCGGGTAGCGACTGAAATCCTCGTTGGGGCCGAACTGGGTCGGATTGACGAAGATGCTCGCCACCACCTTGTCGGCGTACTGGCGGGCCAGGGTCACCAGCGAATGGTGCCCCCCATGCAGGTTGCCCATGGTCGGCACCAGCGCCACGCGCAGGCCCTCACGCTTCCACTGGGCGATCTGCTCGCGCAACGCGCCGAGCTCGTTGAAGGTCTGGATCATTGGGCGTAGGCGTGCTGTTCGTCGGGGAAGCTGCCGTCGCGCACCGCGTCGGCAAAGGCGCGGGTGGCACCGGCCACCGAGCCACCTTCGGCAAGGAAATCCTTGACGAACTTGGGACGGCGATGGCCACTGTCCAGGCCGAGGAAATCGTGCAGCACCAGCACCTGGCCATCGCACTGCGGGCCAGCACCAATGCCGATGGTCGGCACATCCACCGCAGCGGTCACTTCGGCAGCGACCGGGGTCGGCACGCATTCGAGCACCATGATGCTGGCGCCTGCGGCGGCCACGGCCCTGGCGTCCTCCACCAGCTGGCGCGCAGCATCGCCGCGGCCCTGGATCTTGAAGCCGCCCAGTCGCAGCACCGACTGCGGGGTCAGGCCGAGGTGCGCGCAGACCGGAATCTCGCGCTCGACCAGGTAGCGGATGATGTCGACCTTGAAGCCGGCACCTTCGATCTTGACCATCTCGGCACCGGCCTGCAGCAGCTGCAGCGAGGCATCCAGCGCGCGTTCCGGGGTGGCATCGGCGCCGAACGGCAGGTCGGCCACCAGCAGCGCACGCTGCAGCACGCGGGCCACGGCCCGGGTGTGGTAGACCATGTCGGCCACGGTCACCGGCAGGGTCGAATCATGACCCTGCACGACCATGCCCAGCGAATCGCCGATCAGGATCAGATCGACGCCGTTGGCATCGAAGGTGCGGGCGAAGCCGGCGTCGTAGGCGGTCAACATGACCAGCTTCTGGCCATTGCGCTTGGCCTCGGCCAGGGCGGGAACGGTCCAGGGCTTGCTGTCTGCGTGGGTGCTCATGTGCTGATAACCGGGGGAGATAACCCGGGCATTATCACCCTATCGGCGCGATCCCGCAGGCATCGACCTGCATCACTGCATCCTGCACGCGTCCATGGCCAGGAATTGTAAGTTCCGGCGCGATTTCGGCCAGCGGCACCAGCACGAAGGCACGCTCGTGCAGGTACGGATGCGGCACCTTCAGCCCAGGCTGGTCGAGCGCCTGCGCGCCATACAGCAGCAGGTCCAGGTCCAGCGCGCGCGGGCCCCAGTGCACTGCCGGATCACGCGTGCGACCGAAGCGCTGCTCCAGCGCCAGCATGGCCTGCAGCAGCTCATCGGCCGGCAAGGTGGTTTCGACCGAGGCCACCGCATTGACGAACGGCGGCTGGTCTTCATTGCCCCAGGCCGGCGTTGCGTAAAGCCGCGAGGCCTGGCGCAGCCGGGTCCCGGGCAGGCCGTCCAGCGCGGCAATCGCCGCGCCGACGGTGGCGGCCGCGTCGCCGAGGTTGGCGCCGAGGCCGATCCAGGCAAGGGTCATCGCCTACTCGCCCGCTGCACCGGCCGGGGCACCCGGACGACGGCGGCGACGGCGGCGCTTGCGCGGCGCTCCGCTCTCGTCATCGCCATCTTCGCTGTGCATCGCATCCAGCGACGACTCCAGCTCACGACCGGACTGCGCCTGCGCTTCGCGCCAGAACTCGACATCGGCGGCGTGCTCGGACGACGCCACCTGGCGCAGGCTGAGGAAATCGAACGCGGCACGGAAGCGCGGATGGGTCAGGGTGCGGAACACGCGCTTGCGCTGGCGCGAGCTGAAGCGCGACTGCAGCAGCCAGATTTCCTGCATCGGCAGCGAGAAGCGGCGCGGCAGCGCGATGGTGCTCAACTGCTGCACGGTGACGCGGTCGGCGGCGCGGCGCTGCGCCTCTTCCGGTGCCACGCCCTGCTTGAGCAGGGTCGCCTGTGCACGGCAGAACGCCGGCCACAGCAGCAGCGCGAACAGGAACGCCGGCGAGACCGGTTCGTCGTTGGCCACCCGCGCATCGGTATTGGCCAGGCCCTCGACCAGCATGCGGCGCAGCGCGCCGGTGCGGTTGGCTTTCAGCGCCTTGGCGCTTTCCGGGAACAGCACGTCGAGCAGGCCGTAACGCTCAAGGCCTTCGAAGCTGGCCACGCCGTGTCCGGACAGGAACAGCTTGAGCACTTCCTCGAACAGGCGCGCTGGCGCGGCTTCGTTGAGCAGGCCGGCCAGGTGCGGGATCGGCGCGGCAGTACCCTCTTCGATCTGGAAGCCGAGCTTGGCCGCCAGGCGCACCGCTCGCAGCATGCGTACCGGGTCTTCCTGGTAGCGCTGCACCGGGTCGCCGATCAGCTTCATCAGGCGCGCCTGCACGTCCTCGAAACCACCGGTGTAGTCGCGCACCGAGAAGTCCTCGATGGCGTAGTACAGGGCGTTGCAGGTGAAGTCGCGGCGGATGGCGTCGTCTTCGATGGTGCCGTACACGTTGTCGCGCACGAGCATGCCGTTTTCCATCTCGCGGTCGCCGCTGCCGTCATCGCTGTTGGCACGGAAGGTGGCGACTTCGATGATTTCGCGACCGAACACTACGTGGGCGAGGCGGAACCGGCGGCCGATCAGGCGGCAGTTGCGGAACAGCTGCTTGACCTGCTCGGGCGTGGCGTCGGTGGCCACGTCGAAATCCTTGGGTTGGCCATTGACCAGCAGATCGCGCACCGCGCCGCCGACAAGGTAGGCGCCGAAGCCGGCATCGCGCAGGCGGTAAAGCACGCGCAGGGCGTTCGGGCTGATGTCCTTGCGGGAGATCGTGTGCTGGTCGCGCGGGATGACGCGCAGGCTGAACGGTGATGTAGCAGAGGAAATGATGTTGGCGCTTCCGGTTGAAGTTTCGGGATTGCCCAATGGCATCGAGGTGCATATACTAGCGCTCCTGCCTCGGCAGCGACACAGTTACGCTCCCTTCGTCTAGTGGTTAGGACGTGGCCCTCTCAAGGCTAAAACAGGGGTTCGAGTCCCCTAGGGAGCGCCAGTCGCCGCAGCAGGAACCGAAAAAGCCCGCCTTGTGCGGGCTTTTCTGTTTTCCGGGATTGCAGTGATTGCGGTCGGGTTGGTCGCTTTGGCGCCTCCCTGCAATCGGCTCGAGCCGGTGGGGTCACCCAGGGCAGGACACGCCGTGAACCCATCCATGGGGGCTCGATGGCGCCATCCTTGGCGCCAACGGTCCTGCCCTGGGTGACCCCACCGACTCTGGACGGTTTCCCGCCAGCTGCGGCAACAACCGACCAGCGCTTCGCCGCATCCGCACGCACCATGAAACTGTCAGGAGGGGGCAGGCCGCCCTCTCCAGGACCGTTGGCGCGATGGGTTGGGCGCATGCGCCCGACGGGTTGGGCAGGAGCCCAAGCCTGGTCTTGCCGAGTGCGCAGGACAGCGCACGCGAGCAAGGCGCCATCGAGCACCATGGATGGGCTCTTGCGTGTCCTGGAGAGGGCGGCCTGCCCCCTCACACTCTGGACAAGCAGGCGCCAACGGAACGCAACCGAAGCCAGTCGCCGTCAGCCTTCCATCTGCTCCAGCTCCTTGCCCTTGGTCTCGCGCACGTAGCGGACCACGAAGACGATCGAGAGGATCGCCGCGACCGCGTAGATGCCATAGGCGCCGGCCAGGCCGATGCCGGCCAGCAGCATCGGGAAGGTCACGGTGATCGCGAAGTTCGAGGTCCATTGCGCCGCACCCGCCACCGCCAGCGCCGGGCCGCGGATCTGGTTGGGGAACATCTCGCCCAGCATCACCCACATCACCGGGCCCCAGGACATGTTGAAGAACACCACGTAGACGTTGGCGGCGACCAGCGCCAGCCGTCCCATGCCATCGGACAGCTGCAGGCGCCCGCCGGCCAGGCTGCCGCTGGCAAACGCCACCACCATCAGCACCAGCGCCACCGACATGCCGACCGAGCCGACCCACAGCAGCGGCTTGCGCCCGATGCGGTCGATCAGCAGCACGGTGAGCAGGCAGGCGCCGATGCTCAGCGCGCCGGACAGCACATTGATCAGCAGTGCGTCGCTTTCAGAGAAACCCACCGCCTGCCACAGCACCGCGCCGTAGTAGAACACCACGTTGATGCCGACCAGCTGCTGGAACATGGCCAGGCCGATGCCCACCCAGAGGATCGGGCGCAGCCTGCCGGTAGCCCTGCTGCGCAGGTCGCCGAAGCGCGGCTTGTGCTGGTCCTGTGCCAGGCTGGCTTCGATCTCGGCCTGCTTGGCCCGGGCAGCGGCCTCGCCGTACAGTCGCGACAACACCGCCCTCGCCTGCCCCTGGCGGCCCTTCAGCACCAGGAAGCGCGGGCTTTCCGGAATCACCAGCAGCAACAGCAGGAACAGCGCGGAGGGCAGCGCCTGCATCCAGAACATCCAGCGCCACGCCTCATGGCCCAGCCACAGCGGCTCGGTCGAGGCGCCGGCGGCGCGGGCCAGCAGGTAATTGCTGAGGAAGGCCGCGAACAAACCGCAGATGATGGCCATCTGCTGCACCGTGGCCAGCCGGCCGCGATAGCGCGCCGAGGCGACTTCGGCGATGTAGGCCGGTGACATCACGCTGGCCGCCCCCACCGCAAAGCCGCCCAGCACGCGGGCCGCGATGAACAGCCAGGACGCGTGAGCCGCCCCGGCGCCCAGCGCCGAGACCAGGAACATCAGCGCGGACACGATCAGGACACCACGGCGCCCCAGGCGGTCGCCCAACCAACCGGCCAGGAATGCACCGATCGCGCAGCCCAGCAGCATCGAGGCAACTTCGAAACCCAGCGCCGCCTCGCTGGAGTTGAAGGCCTGGCGCAGGCCATCGACCGTGCCGTTGATGACACCACTGTCGAAGCCGAACAGGAAGCCACCAAGCGTGGCCACGCAACTGATCAGGACGATGAACGCCGTGTTTTCACCACCGTGGGAGGCGGTGCGGGACGGGGCCTGGGACATGGACGATCCTGCTGGGAAGGGAGCCCGGCCACCAGGACCGGTTGTCGCGCAGCCTCGCACACGCCCTGCCGTGCCGCCAATGGCCGCGCCTGCCAGACGCCCGTTTTCCGTCCCATCCCGACACCGGGGGCCAACCTGTTCTAGAATTGGCGGGTTCAGGAATCGATCCACCCCCAGCCCATGCCCTTTGTCGTCACCGAAAACTGCATCAAGTGCAAACACACCGATTGCGTGGAAGTGTGCCCCGTGGATTGCTTCCACGAAGGCCCGAACTTCCTGGTGATCGACCCGGATGAGTGCATCGACTGCACCCTCTGCGAGCCGGAGTGCCCGGTCAACGCGATTTTCCCCGAGGACGACGTCCCCGCCGGCCAGGAAGGCTTCGTTGCCCTCAATGCCGAGCTGGCGAAGGAATGGCCGGTGCTGACCGTGCGCAAGGACCCGCCCGCCGACGCCGGCGAATGGGACGGCAAGCCGGACAAGCTGAAGCTGCTGGAGCGCTGAGAAGCGCCCGCGGCGGCAACGGAAAAGGGCGCCCATGGCGCCCTTTTCTGTTCTCGGTAGGTGCCAACCTTGGTTGGCACAAAAGCGCCGACCAAGGTCGGCCTCTACCAAGGCACGTCTTCCGGTAGGTGCCAACCTTGGTTGGCACGGAAGCGCCGACCAAGGTCGGCCTCTACCAGGGCGGCCCTTACTGAGCCAGCTTCGCCTTCAGCGCGGCGATCAGCTTCACCGGCGCTTCGGCGGTGGCCGGCAGGCCACGCGGGTCGACCGCGGAGATGTAGGCACCTGCATCAACCGCCACCACGCGGACCAGGAAGTTGCTGCCTTCGTAGGCCACGTCGTACGAGCCCAGCAGCTGCGCGCGGCTGGCGATGGTCACGCCTTCCACGCCTTCCAGCGCGGTACCGACCTTGGCGAAGGCTTCATCCTTGCCACCGGCAATGGTGAAACCGGTGTTGCCCACCGCCGGGGCTGCGGCGACCGGCGCCGCCGGCTTGGTGGCCGAGGCCAGTGTCGGCACCTTGTTGTCGGTGGTGGCGTTGGGCAGGTTCAGGTCCGGCGGTACTTCCAGCGGGCGCATTTCCGGGGCCAGGGCGTAGTCGCCCTTGACGCCACGCTTGAAGCAGCCGGTGGTGCCGGCCGCAACCGCTACAGCAAGCAGGGCGTAGGACAGCACGCGGACAGTGGAAACGGATTGACGCATGTGAATCTCCTGGGTCAGACCAAGACGGAAGGTCAGTGGCTGGAAAGGGCTTCGAGGGCGGCGATGTCGCCGGCAAGGTGGTCGGCCGCGGGATGATGTGCTGCCGACAGCGGCAGCAGCGGCAGGCGCAGGTCATGGCCGATGCCGATGCGGCGCAGCAGCGCCTTGACCGGGATCGGGTTGGGTTCGACGCCACAGAAATCATGGAATGGATGCAGGCGCGCGTCCCACGACTCGGTGGCTTCGTGGTCGTGCGCGGCAGCCAGCTCGCACATCCGGCGATACGCGCCCGGAAGCACGTTGGAACCGACCGAGATCAGGCCATCGATGCCGGCCCGGATCGAACGCGCGGCGGTGCCGTCGTCGCCACTGAGCACGGCGAACTTCGGGCTGCGCAGCGCCAGCAGCGCCTGCACCCGGCCGGTGTCACCCACCGCTTCCTTGATGCCGACGATATTGGGGTGGCTGGCCAGCTCGGCCACGGTCTCCGGCTGCATGTCGCAGCCGGTACGGCCGGGCACGTTGTACAGCACGACCGGCAGCCCGCCCTGGTCGGCCACCGCGCGATAGTGCGCGATCAGGCCAGCCTGGGTCGGCCGCACGTACGGCGGGGTGACCACCAGTGCGTGGCTGGCGCCAAGGGCGGCGGCACGGCGGGTCTGTTCGATGGTCTTGGCGGTGCCCGACAGGCCGGTGCCGGCCATGACCGGGATGCGGCCGCCGATGCGTTCGACGGCGCTGGCCAGCAGCTGGTCGTACTCGGCATCGGTCAGGGTCGCCGCTTCGCCGGTCGAGCCAGCCACGACAACGCCATGGACGCCACCCTCCAGTTGCAGGTGCAGCAGGCGCTGCCAACCATCGGGATCGAGGGCGCCGTCGGCCCGGAACGGGGTCGCCAGCGCGGTGATGAGGCCGGAAAGGGACAAGGACGTGCTGCTCTTGGCTGGGAAGGGAAACGCCCGCCACGAAAGGCTGGGGGCGGCCTGAATGTTACTTGCGGCGCGAAAGCACGGGCAAGTATGCTGGACACCGGTGGATCCCCGCCTCTGGCGGGCATTCAGACTCACGCATGCATTACCCGGAATCGCCTTGACCGACACCACCCCGCGCCCCGCGCCGAGCGAAAACCACCTCCTGATCAACGCCTATACGACGCATCCGGAGTCCCCCCTGCTGTCCGTCACCCGCCGCATCGCCGACAGCGGCTGCAACCTGGTGGACGCACGCCTGGCCACGGTCGGCCGCGATGTCTCGGTCACCGCCCTGGCCACCGGCTCCTGGGACTCGGTGGCCAAGCTCGAGGCGATGCTGACCCGGCTGGAGCGCGAGGAGGGCCTGAAGCTGGTCTGGTACCGCACCGCCGCCAAGCAGGCGCAGTCCAACCTGCTGCCGTACATCGTCGAAGTGATCGCCGCCGACAAGCCGGGCATCCTGTTCCAGCTGGCCGACTTCTTCGACCGCCAGGGCATCACCATCGAGAACCTGCAGAGCACGCGCTACCGCGCCATGCAGACCGGTGCGGAAATGTTCAGTGCACAGGTCACCATCGGCGTGCCGGCCAACATGCACATTGCCGCGCTGCGCGACGATTTCCTTGAGTTCTGCGACCACCTGAACCTGGACGCGATCATGGACCCGATGAAGTTCTGAATGAATTCCTGATTTTTCGCGCGCCTCTCACGGGCGCGTGGCGTTTCATGCAATTGTCTTGGAAAGAACCCAGGCTCGACAGAAGGACCTCATGAACAACGGCGATACCCTGGACAGCACCACCCTCTCCCTGCCGCTGGCGCTGTCCGGTGGCGACCAGGCCACCCTCGGCGACTATGCCGGCCAGTGGCTGGTGCTGTACTTCTACCCCAAGGACAGCACTCCCGGCTGCACCACCGAAGGCATCGACTTCAACGCGCTGCTGCCGAAGTTCAAGAAGGCCGGCGCGGTCGTGCTGGGCGTCTCGCGCGATTCGGTGAAGTCGCACGACAATTTCTGTGCCAGGCAGGGCTTCGGCTTCCCCCTGGTCAGCGATGGCGACGAAGCGCTGTGCAGCGCCTTCGACGTGATCAAGATGAAGAACATGTACGGCAAGCAGGTACGTGGCATCGAACGCAGCACCTTCCTGATTTCCCCCGACAGCCGCATCGTGCAGTCCTGGCGCAAGGTCAAGGTCGCCGGCCATGCCGATGCCGTTCTCGCCGAACTGAAGGCCTCCCAGTCCAAGTGAGTCCCACTGCCTACTGTGTCTGCCATCACCCTGCCAGGCAGCAGGCCGTGGTGGTTTTTCCCTGTCCGTAACCAGGAATCGACGATGACCCGAGGCAAGCGCATCTACGTGCTGGATACCAACGTGCTGATGCACGATCCGACCGCGCTGTTCAAATTCGAGGAGCACGACGTTTACCTGCCCATGCAGGTGATCGAGGAGCTGGACAACGGCAAGAAGGGCACCTCCGAAGCGAGCCGCAACGCCCGCCAGGTGAGCCGCTTCCTCAACGAGCTGGTGCAGGCCTCCGGCCTGGACAACCTGGCCGACGGCATTCCGCTGCAGCGCCCGAATGGGCTGCAGCTGCGCGGCAAGCAGAGCGCCGGCAAGCTGCGCTTCCAGACCAGCCATTTCGACGCTGGCAAGAGCTTCGGCAAGGTGATCCCGGACAACGCCATCCTCGGCGCGATCCTGGCCCTGAAGGAAGAAACCCCCGACCTGCCGGTGGTGTTCGTCTCCAAGGACATCAACCTGCGGATCAAGGCCGCCATCGCCGGCATCGTGTCCGAGGACTACGAGAACGACCGCGCGCTGGACGATTTCAGCCTGCTCTACACCGGCGCTACCGAGCTGCCGGAAGACTTCTGGAAGCGCCACGGCGACGACCTGCGCAGCTGGAGCGACAAGGGCCGTACCCATTACGAAATCCAGGCGCAGGACGGCGAGGAGTGGTACCCGAACCAGTACGTCTACCTGCCCGGCGAAGATGAAGTCGAGCTGCGCGTCAGCCGCGTGGTCGGTGACGGCAAGGTGGTGCTGTCGCTGGTCGATGATTTCCGCCACGGCAGCCACGCCGTGTGGGGCATCAGCGCACGCAACCGCGAGCAGAACTTCGCCCTCAACGCACTGATGGATCCGGAGATCGACTTCGTCACGCTGCTGGGTACCGCCGGCACCGGCAAGACCCTGCTGGCGCTGGCCGCCGGCCTGGCGCAGACGATGGACCAGCAGCGCTACCGCGAGATCATCATGACCCGCGCCACGGTCAGCGTCGGCGAGGACATCGGTTTCCTGCCCGGCACCGAAGAAGAGAAGATGACGCCGTGGATGGGCGCGCTGACCGACAACCTGGAAGTGCTCACGCACAACCAGGAAGGCGGCACGTGGGGGCGCCAGGCGACCAACGACCTGCTGGCCAGCCGCATCAAGATCCGCTCGATGAACTTCATGCGCGGCCGCACGTTCCTGTCGCGCTACCTGATCCTGGACGAGGCGCAGAACCTCACCCCGAAGCAGATGAAGACGCTGATCACCCGCGCCGGCCCCGGCACCAAGATCGTCTGCCTGGGCAACGTCGAGCAGATCGACACCCCGTACCTGACCGAGACCACCTCGGGCCTGACCTACGCGGTGGATCGCTTCAAGAACTGGCCGCATAGTGCACACATCACCCTGCGCCGTGGCGAGCGTTCGCGCCTGGCCGATTACGCTTCGGAGGTGTTGTGAACCGCCGCACCCGCCTGCTGCTGCCCACGGCTGCAATCACCCTCGCAGCCGTGCTGGGCGCCTGCACCACTACGCGCGGCCCGGCCAGTGTGCCCACCGCCGAGCGCACCGGCCAGTCCTGGGTGGTCACCCGCCCGATCATCGCCGCGCAGGTGCTCGACACCTGCTCGCGGCCCAGCCCCGGCCGCGAGGCCGGGCGGGTCAGCGGCTACTGGGCACCCAGCCGGCAGCAGATCGACCAGCTGGAAGCGAATCTGTCTTCGCTGGAGGCCCAGGTGCCGAAGGTGCTCGACTTTGACCGGCAGTACGTCGGCATCGAAAGCGCAGGCCGACGCCTGATCTACATCAATGCCTTCCACCTGCCCGACGACAGCGGCATCAATCCGGCCCGCGAAGCGATCCGCGTCTGCGATGGCGGCGCGCAGTTCTGGGGCGCGGTGTTCGACCCGGCCAGCAACACCTTCAGCGAGCTGCAGTTCAACGGCGGCTTCGGCGGGCCCTGAGGGGCCCCGCCGATGGGAATACGCCTGCCCACCTGGGTCTGGATCGGCGCGGTCGCGCTCTCGTGCGTGGCCGGCATGGTCAACGTGGTCGGCTTCCTCGGTTTCGAGCACCAGGCGGTCAGCCACATGACCGGCAGTACCAGCCAGCTCGGCATGGCACTGGCCCAGGGTGACTGGCGCGCGGTCGGACACCTGTGGGGACTGCTGATCGCGTTCTCGCTGGGCGCAATGCTCAGCGGCCTGCTGATCCAGGACAGCACCCTGCAGCTGGGCCGACGCTACGGCGTGGCGCTGGCGCTGGAGTCAGCACTGTTGCTGGTAGCCATTCCGCTGTTCGAACGGCACCAGATATGGGGTGCACTGGCCGCTGCCATGGCCTGCGGCCTGCAGAATGCGATGGCCACCACCTTCAGCGGCGCGGTGGTGCGCACCACCCACCTCAGCGGCATGTTCACCGACCTCGGCATCGGCTTGGGCCACCTGCTGCGCGGGTTGCCACTGCAGGTACGGCGACTGACCCTCAGCGGCCTGATCATCAGCGGCTTCCTCGCCGGCGGCATCCTCGGCGCCTGGCTGTTCGTGCGCTGGCAGTACGACGCCCTGCTTGCCCCCGCCCTGCTGACCGGCCTGACCGGACTGGGTTATGTGCTGTACCAGCAGTGGGCGCGTTGGCGGCATTGAGGGCGGCGCTCCGGGGGGTCAGATCCCTTTTCCTGCGGAAAAGGGATCTGACCCCATCTATCAGCGGCGACGCTACCTCCTTTACGGTGACCACGGCACAATCGCTGGATGAGCCCGACCACTCCCGTTTCCGCCCTCACCATCGCCGGCTCCGACTCCGGTGGTGGCGCCGGCATCCAGGCCGACCTGAAGGCCTTCGCCGCACACCGCGTGCATGGCCTTTCCGCGATTGCTGCACTGACCGCGCAGAACACCCGCGGCGTCATCGCCGTGCATGTGCCGCCGATCGATTTCCTGCGCGCGCAACTGGACGCCTGCTTCGACGACTTCGACATCCACGCGGTGAAGCTCGGCATGCTGGCCAACGCCGAGGTGATCAATGCCGTCGCCGATGCATTGGAGCGCCATCGCCCGCCACACGTGGTGCTGGACCCGGTGATGGTCGCCACCAGCGGCGCGCGCCTGCTGGAAGACAGCGCCCTGCAGGCGATGCGCGAGCGGCTGATCCCGCTGGCCACGCTGATCACCCCGAACACGCCGGAAGCAGAGCTGCTGGTCGGACGGAAGATCGGCAACGGCGATGACGCGGAGCGCGCCGCTTCCGCCCTGCTCGACCTGGGCGCCGGTGCGGTGCTGCTCAAAGGTGGCCATCTGCAGGAAGGCAACCGCGTGATCGACCGCTACTTCGACGGCGTCAGCAGCGAAGAATTCATCCATGCCCGCCTGCCGCTGGACGCACATGGCACCGGCTGCACGCTGGCCTCGGCCATCGCCGCGCAACTGTGCAACGGCTTGAGCCTGGCCAATGCCTGCGAAGCCGGTATCGACTACGTTGCACGCGGCCTGCAGCAGGGCTATGCCCCCGGCCGCAGCGAGGTGCTGGTGCTCGATCACTTCGGCGCGGCACCACACGCATGAGCCTCACACCGGACGTCCTCGCCGTGCAGTGCGCTGATGGCCATCGCTATGAAGTGATTGCCTGCGTGCCTGCACAGCCCATCGCGCGCCTGCTGTGGCTGCCTGCACTGGGCGTGGCCGCGCGCCACTACCTGCCGCTGGCGCAGGCGCTGGCGGCGAAGGGCGTGGCGGTGTACCTGCACGAGTGGCGCGGCAATGGCAGCAGCTCACTGCGGCCGTCGCGCACGCAGGACTGGGGCTATCGCGAGGTACTCGAACAGGATCTGCCCACCAGGCAGGCGGTCCTTGTCGCGGCGGATGACGAGGCCGGCGCGCTGCCCTGGATCATCGGTGGCCACAGCCTCGGCGGTCAGCTGGCCTGCGTGCATGCCGGCCGCAATCCGCAGCACTTCAACCGCTTGTGGTTGGCGGCCAGTGGCTCACCGTTCTGGCGCGGCTTCCCGCCACCGCGCGGCTGGCTGCTGCCACTGGTCTACCGCTTCCTGCCGTGGATCGCACAGCGCCAGGGCGTGCTGCATGGCCGGCGCCTCGGCTTCGGCGGCACCGAAGCGCGCGGACTGATCGCCGACTGGGCGCGCGTCGGCCTGAACAACCACTATGCCGCGGCCGGCATGGACGAAGACCTCGACGCACAGATGGCGCGCGTGCATGGCAGCGCGCAGGCGGTGTTGATGGAACACGACTGGTTGGCACCGACCGGATCGATGCAGACATTGCTGGCCAAGCTGCCGAATGTGGACGCGCAGCTGCGCGTGCTGTCGGCGCAGGAACTGGGCACGCGTGCGGATCATTTCGCCTGGTTGAAGGCCCCTGACGCTGTGGCAGACCGCTTTTTCATTCAGTTGGATGAAAATTTTCACAAAACTGTTGACGGTACGCGCCGACATCCGCATAATTCCGCTCCTGTCGCAGGGCGCCCGTAGCTCAGTTGGATAGAGTACCTGGCTACGAACCAGGCGGTCGGGAGTTCGAATCTCTCCGGGCGCACCACTCGACAGGTTTTCAGCATCCGCCGCTGGAAATGCAGTAAAATTTGATTGTGTACCGCGCGCCCGTAGCTCAGTTGGATAGAGTACCTGGCTACGAACCAGGCGGTCGGGAGTTCGAATCTCTCCGGGCGCACCATACACAGTCAGCACAACAAGTTTATGTAATTGGCGCCCGTAGCTCAGTTGGATAGAGTACCTGGCTACGAACCAGGCGGTCGGGAGTTCGAATCTCTCCGGGCGCACCATTACACCGAAACAGCAGGCCTCGGCCTGCTGTTTTTTTTATGCGTGTTTTTCGGCAGGGCTGCGCCCTGCACCCCTGGTAGTGCCGGCCGCTGGCCGGCAACCTCAACGGCAACAGCAGAAGCTGGCATTCCGTGGGTTGGCGGGGCGGTGTCGGATTGCGGGGACGCCGCAAGTACGTCCATGTAGCAACTGTGTTGATGGAGGGGCTTGGCCCCTCCATCAACACAGTTGCTACATGGCGATCGTCGAGATCCAGGCTTACACGGCGGCCCACGCCGGCTCTCGACACCTACGCTGCCAGATTCCGATCAGATAAGGCTTGGCAGCCGCTTGCTCGTGTGCGCTTTCCTGCGCACACGGCAAGACCGGGGTTGGGCGTCCTGCCCAACCCGCCCGAGGCATGCCTCGGGCCCATGCGGCTGACACCCCGCACTCCGACACCGCCCCACCTTCGACAGGTTCACGCGGCTGTTGGTAGGTGTCGACCTTGGTCGACACATCTGTCAGATATCGAGTGAATTCATCCACGCATGACGTGGATCTACCGTGTCGACCAAGGTCGACACCTACCAGAGCAGTACGCCGTTCCGACAGATCGCGGAAAACTGTCGAAGGCGGGGTGGGTCCGGTTGCGGGAGTGTCCGCGGCATGGATGCCGCGGCCAAGCCCCCATGGGTGAGGGCGCTTTGCTTGCGAAGCACTGCTTCGCAAGCGCCCGAACGCACAGCCGCCAGCGGCTGGGCCGGCCTGGGGGTTTACGGCGTCTCCCGCA